>JAFSIS010000003.1 GCA_017439665.1 Lachnospiraceae bacterium | reverse complement strand
TTCAACATGGTATTACACCTCCTCGAATGTTAAGTCAATGTACGTCTTACCGTACTGATTCATGATTCCGGTCAGTCCAAGAATAAGGGAATCCATCAGAAGCTGCATCTTCTCGTTATCATCATCAATCCATCGAAGATCCATCAGACCCTCCTCCTCATTGATCACTGCAGCAGGGTTGATTCCTGCCAGCTGTTCAAGGGAGTTGTTGGTATTGATGACTAAAACGGAAATAGCAGCACAGACGATATCTTCACCGGAATTACCATATCCGGCGTGACCAATACAGGTAATCCCTCTGTATTTCCCATTTCTGGTCCTGCGAACTGAAATATGTGTCATCTTGTAACCTTAAGCATTAATCTTGTCAATTTTAACCTGAGTGTATGCTTGTCTATGACCATTTTTCTTGTGGTAACCGGTTTTTCTCTTATACTTGTAAACGATAACTTTACGAGCTTTTCCCTGATCCAATACGGTTGCGGAAACGGTTGCGTTTGCTACTGCATCGCCAACCTTCAGTCCGTTATCACTTACTGCGATTACCTGGTCAAAGGTTACAGTATTACCGGTCTCAACATCCAGCTTTTCTACTTTGATTACATCGCCTTCAGAAACCTTGTACTGTTTTCCACCTGTTGCAATAATTGCGTACATAAGGCACCTCCTATTTACAAACTTATTGTTTGTTTACTCGCCAGCTTCGGTGCTGCAAAAGGACAGACTTATAACCCCACTGTGCGGCATACTCAAGTATATTAACATGTCAAAATTATACTGTCAAGCAGTTGTTTTGTAAAAAATACGGACTTTAGCCTAATATGGGCTTCCATTCAGAAAAAACCAGGCCGCCATCTGGGAACGGGAGCTGAACTCTTCCGTTTCCATGGCTTTAGCCAGCTCCTCCTTGGTGAAAAAACAGGGATGGATCAGCTCATTTTCTGAAGAATTATCGGAAAGGATACCTTCTGTTTCTACAAAGGCAATATAGGTTGTGGTATCGGAAAAGCCTACTGCAGAATAGGAAGGCGGTAAAATAGAGATAATTCGCTTTACCTGCAGGCCGGTTTCCTCAAAAAGCTCCCGATGTATACAGTCCTCAATAGACTCATTTTCCTCCAGCATACCGGCACAGAGATTGAAGATACTCTTGTTGATGCTCATTCGAAATTCCTTTAATAAGAGGATTCTATTGTCCTGGTAAGCCACAATGGATACTCCACTGGGCTTTGTGCCCAGTTCCTTAGGAGAGGCCAGATCCTTTCGACTGACCAGCTCAAAGGTTTTTTTTCGGCCTGCTTTATTTAGATAGGTCAGCTCGTAGTTTTTCAGATATTTTCCATTACGAACCTTTTTCATATGAAGAAGCTTCATAGACTATTCTCACTTTCCGCTTTCCAGCTGCTCTTTCAGAGATTTATTGATTTTTTTGCGGGTAAGCTCAACCAGACCCAGAGGTGTTATGTCGATCACATCTGTCTGCACAGGATCCATTCTGACTAGATTAGTTAATTCCTGTAAAAGCTGTTTATCCAATCGGTCAGAATCCTGACTGATAAAGTCAATGATAATAATACCGGAAATGTTTCTCAGTCTTAGCTGCAGAGCAATCTCTTTGGCGGCCTCCTGATTGATCCGGTAAAAAATATCATCCCCCGGCTTCTTTTTCTGCTGTTTTCCACTGTTCACATCGATTACAGTAAGCGCCTCAGTAGGCTGAATGATCAGATATGCTCCGCTTTTCAGCCATACCTTTTCAGCCAGGGCTTCCGCTATGCGGGTTTTCACATTGTAGAGCCTTTCCAGAGAAATCCTCTGATCCTGATACAGCTCCAGCCTCGTTTCATCAGGAAGATATTCCCGGATCTGTTTAAAGATTTCCGGATCATCCGTCAGGATCTTATCATAGGAAAAGCCGTACAGATCCCGGACGCCACAAAGCCAGGCAGGGGCCGGCTGATAAAGACAGCTGAAACAGGTTCTGTGCATAGCTTCTTTTAAAACCCGGTTTTTTAATGCTAAAAGCTGATCCAGTTCCTGAAATAAGGGCTGTAAATCTTCCAGCTCACCGGCATTGGTACGGATGATCAGCCCTGCTTTCTCCTCACCAGGACGCTCTTCAGGGAGCTTTTCCATAAGAGCTGAACTAAGATACTCTTTCTGTGTTTTGGAGAGCTTTCCGCTATATCCAAGAGTCTGTATTCCTAAGGTGAGCACTGCATATTTACCCGTAAAGGACAGGTTGCAGGTAAGGCCGGGAGACTTGGTCTTGATTCCTTCCTTTTCTACCTGAACCAGAAGTTCATCTCCTGCCACCAGACGGCCGTCATAGGCTCGGTTGGTAAGCAGGGGGTTTTTTACTCTTTTCAAGGGTAAAAAGCCTGTTTCTCCGGCCTGATATTCGACAAAGGCAGCTTCCAGAGAGGGAACGACGTTTTTTACCTTACCGATATAGATGGCCTCCAGATCGGAACCTTCTTTTGGATAAGCATTTGCCTGCACCAGACGGCTTTCCTGATAAAGCAGGGACAGAATCTTATTGGATTGAGAAAGAATGATCAGAGGATTATGCATTAAAACTTCTCTCCTACGGCATCCAGAGGAACCAACGTTCTGCGTTCACCATCGATTAAGGCAGTATAGGTTTCCTCCCGGGTGATCTGCACAGCCAGAGGATCAAATTCCTGTCCCGCAAAACGATAAAGAGCCTCCAGTAAAAGGGTGGGTTTAATATTTCCGCTGCTGCTGGCATCCACCAGAAAATAGAGGCAGTTTTCTTTTGCGGTAAGCTCATAGATTCCCGGTTTCAGATCCAAAGAAAGCTCACTTTTTTTGGTCTGCTTGACCACAGGAATGGTATCCCGGTTTAGAAAAGCTTCCACCGTCTTTTCCAGGTCAGCAAGAGGTTCATATCCCTCTTTCCATTCAATAGTGTAACCGGCGGCGGCAACACTGGCCATGGCGTTGCCTGCATGGTCAGGCAGGGCGACCACACTTAAAACTTCAATCCCTTCCACCATAACCTCATTTAAGGCAGTAAGCATCTGATCACTGCCCTGATGGCTGTTTACCTCAATATCCATATACTCTCCGTTGCTGCAATAGCCTACACCCAGGGGGGCAGCAAAGCTCATGATCTGGTGGGGGCTGAAGCCGGAGGAATAGGCAATATCAATGCCGGAACGGCGGATGGCCTTCTGAAAATAACGCATAATGTCCAGGTGACCAATGAATTTCACCACACCATGCTTACTGAATTTAATTCGTACGCGCATTTTTCCTCTCATTCTGCTGCTTTGGCAGCCTTTTCCTCCACACAGACACCTACACCATAGCGGGCCGCTCCACAGCCCAGGCATTTTTGTTTACAGTTGGGACTTTCCTTCTCCTCCAATGCCTGCTTCCATTCCCGGATGAGAAAGGCTTTGGTAACACCACAATCCAGAAAGTCCCAGGGAAAGATTTCCTCCAGGGAACGTTCCCTTGTGGTATAGAAATCCAGACTTAATCCACATTCCTTCAAAGCCTCCAGCCAGAGATCATAGTGGAAATGCTCACTCCAGGACTCAAAAAGAGCTCCCTTTCGGTAGACCTTCTCGATAACTTTGGAGAGTTTTCTGTCTCCTCTGGCCAGAAGCCCCTCAATCATACTGACGTCGGCCTCGTGCCAGTTATATTTGATCCTCTTCTGGTTGATCTGCTCTCTCACTGCTTTTTTTACCGTCTGAGCCTTATCAATAAACTCTTCTCTGGTGTTCATGGGAGACCACTGGAAGGGAGTAAAGGGCTTGGGAATAAAGAAGGAGGAGCTGGCTACAATCTGGACAGAACCGTTCTTTCGTTCTTCTTTGGGAACCACTTCAAAATAGGTGGCTGCAATTTTGTTGGAAAGGTCAGCGATACCCCGAATATCCTCTTCGGTTTCCGTAGGAAGACCCAACATGAAATAGAGCTTAACTCTGGACCAGCCACCCTGGAAAGCCAGAGCGCTTCCCTTTAAAATGGTTTCTTCACTTAAGCCTTTATTAATTACGTCTCTTAACCGCTGGCTTCCGGCTTCCGGAGCAAAGGTAAGAGAGCTTTTTTTGATGTCCTGCACCTTACTCATTACATCCAGAGAAAAGGCGTCGATTCTTAAAGAAGGCAGGGAAATATTGATGGAACGTTTCTTGCATTCCTCAATCAGAAAATAGACCAGTTCCTTCAGATCGGTATAGTCACTGGAGCTTAAAGAGCTCAAGGATATTTCTTCATGGCCGGTATTTTTCAACATTTCCATGGCATATCGTTTCATCACCTCTACATCACGTTCACGAACGGGACGATAGAGCTGTCCGGCCTGGCAGAAGCGGCAGCCACGGATACAGCCACGCTGGATTTCCAATACTACTCTGTCCTGGGTAACTTTGATGAAAGGGACAACCGGCTTCATGGGATAGTAGGTGTTGCTCACATCCTTAACCATTTCCTTGGAAATGGTTTTTGGCAGTTCTTCATAAACAGGAGAAAAAGAAGCAATGGTTCCGTCGTCTTTATACTCTGTCCGGTAAAATTTGGGTACGTACATCCCGGGAATAGAGGCAGCCTCCCGGAGGAAAGCATCTCTGTCCAAGCCCTTTTCCTTGTGGGCCTTGTATAAATCCAGCAGCTCACGATACCGAGTCTCTCCCTCACCAATATAGAAAAGGTCAAAAAAATCGGCAATAGGCTCAGGATTATAGCTGCAGGGTCCGCCACCGATCACGATAGGCTGCTCTGCGGTACGTTCCGTGGCATAGAGAGGAAGTCCGGCCAGCTCCAGAAGCTGAAGGATATTGGTATAGCACATTTCATATTGGAGGGTTATCCCAAGAAAATCAAAATCCTTAATGGGATCCTGGGATTCCAGTCCGAAAAGCGGAATATGTTCCTTCCTCATGATCCTATCCAGATCCAGCCAGGGAGAATAGACACGTTCACACCAGACATCCTCCCATCCATTCAGCATATCATAAAGAATCTGGATACCCAGGTGGGACATGCCAATCTCATAGACATCGGGAAAGCACATGGCAAACCGTATGGCCACTCTCTCATCTCCTGCTTTATTGACAGAATTTACCTCGTTTCCAATATAACGGGCAGGCTTTTCTACCTGCATCAATACCTCATCACTTAAGGCTAATTTGTATTCTTTCATGTAAACCTCGTTTGTTGCATTATGATGGTCAGGAAGCTGTTCTGATATCTTACACCATCATCTTATTTTTTACAGCAGTACAAGTATAAGGGAATAGGGAGAGAAAAGCAAATAAATTTATGGGGAAATAAGGAAGAAAAACAAAGGAATAGATTCATTACTTTTTCAAACACTATCTTTGTTCCTTACGGATCGATTCATGAAAACAGGAATAGGCTGCCCGGGCAGCAGAATGAGAGGTAAGAATGAATACAGAAAAAAAAGAGGCCGGAGCCAGACTGGCTTATGCAGCCTTAGATGAAATTCCACAGGCAAAAGCGGATGCAAAGGAAATTGTGGGCCTGGTGAAGTCGGGAGGACGTATTTCGGGATATCAGCTTTCTGATGGTAATACCGTTTCAAAGGAAGAAGGCGTAGCTATGGCCAAGGCCGGAGAAATTCAGGGAGTGGGTGTGGCCCACCGAAAAGACACGGAATATCTGAAGGCTCTTCCTGATGATCAGGAAAATAATAATCTGAGCAGTCTGCCCACCGTAAAAGGGTAAACAGCTTCCTATTGCAGCCGCGCTAAAAAGCTGGGACTACCCTTTGCAAAATAAACACCAATGCAGATCAAACCTCCGTAAACAAGGATGGCAACTGCAATATTGAATAGTTTTCTTTTTTTAGATACTTCTTTGGATTCCATAGATTTACAACCTCTTTTGCATATATTGCTGTTAATGCTTAATGATATTTGAATTATACAGGATATTTTGAAGAATTACCGTGATATGTCAAAAACAGTACTTTGGTTGTAAAAAAAATCCCAGGAAGAGAAAAAGGGCAAATGGAGTACTTTCCAATCCATTTGCCCTTTTTTTAGATACGTGAGGATAATCTGCTCATGATGGAGGTAAACAGGGAGTTTGTATTATAACGTGAAAGGTTTCCGTAAAAGGATGTCGTATAAGGGGAATTCAGACCATATAAAGAGCTTAAATTATACCCCGATCCTCCGTACAAAGAGTTCAGACCATATAGAGAGCTTAGTCCGTTGCTATTATAGGAAAGCATGGCTGATTGCCCTTTCAAATAGCTAAGATAAGCATTGTTATTAATGACAGAAGAAGCAAGATCCTCCTCTGAGGCTGCTGCTTCCATCGTGGCTGTGGCATCTCCGCCTTCATCAAAGATCAGGGTACACCGTTTTACCGGTGGATTTAATCCGGCAATACTCTTTTCATAGTTTTCCGGGCTGTAGGATTCCAGCTGTTCATAAACCTTTTCCTTCATCTGTGAGTTACAGCTGATCTGGTAAAGAACATTGGAAGGAATATAGCAGGAAAAAGATTTTCCATAGCTTCCTACACTGATCCCGAACTTTTCATAAATCTCCTGCTTTACCTGATTGATCTGCTTTTCCTGGAAGGTTTTTCCAAAATTAAAGCTTGCAACCTGCGTATAACGGCTTGTCCTACCCGCTTTTGCGGATAGATTACAGGTTGATAATTGATTTCCTATACTCATGAGCTGCATAGTTTTTCTCCTTTCCGAGAGGATTTTTGTACCTCTTCTCTTCCTACATCGGCAGAGGAAAAAACTGGATGAGTCTTTGGGAAGCAGACAGCCTTTTATGGGAATGAACCGTTGAATTTTAAATATTAAATTTAAACTTAATACTATAAAATATGAGCTGACTATCTAAAGGTTATATTATTTTTGAGATAATCTGCATATTCTTAATGTTTTTTCGAAGACATAATAGAAATATAATAAAATGAGAGTCTGATATAATGGTTATGGGAAATAATAGCGATGGTTTTCACACCTTATAAATTACGATATAAAATATCGCAAGTAATTTTATTTTGTGAGAAAAGTCGGAATTCTCAGCAGTCACCAAACCTATAAAATAATTTAATGAAGATTTACTCAGTAAATGAGACCGGATACCATTCTAAATTCCACTCCGGTACAATCGGTCATTCCGTACTCGCATGTTGGGGAATAGGCAGATATGCCATAAGATCGATAAAAATCTCTTCTTCATTCTGGTAAGCTGTAAGTCCAAGCTCTGTATAATTCCCATCGGAAATATCAAAGGAATAGGTTTTTCCGTTTTCCCAGGCAGTATCTTCCAGATAGTGAATACTCATGCCTCCTGAACCTTCTGCTTCTATACGACCGGAAATCAGGATATTCCATTCTGCTCCATCTTCGGGAATTGTAAAGATTATTTTACCGTCTGCATATTCTATACTGTTTTCGAGGTTTGCTGTAAGATTCTCTTGAAAAATATCATCCTTTCCGCTCATGGTTTGGGGTACAGTTGAAAAGAGAAACGCCAGGCCAAATACAATGAGAAGAAGGAGGACAACACTGAAGAGTAAACGGAATATACAGTTATTTTTCATGAAGTTTCTCCTTTAGCACCAGACTGATACAACAGGAATCATCCTATTGGGGAAAGTATAAGGTATTCTGATACACAGCACTCATGTCAACAATGGAACTGTTTCCTTTTGCATCCCGGATATTCCATTTGCCATCCGCCTGCATAGCAATACTACCGATCAAATTCTGCTCATCAAACAGGAAATAAAATCCACTAAACTCTCCTGATCCTGGCCATTCCCAGATGACCATATCCCCGTATCTTCCTACCGGAAAAAGTCGTTTACTGTAATCATTTTCCGCTTCCAATGCGTCCTTTGGGAGCAGAGAGAAAACTGTAGCCTGCAGTTTATCCAGTTCCTCCGGCTGACCTGTTTTCAGGGAAATTCTGACAGGAAAATCGGTGCTCGTTCCATAGAGCCATCCATCTGTCAGAATCAGATAATCTTCATATTGGAGATGGAAATACTCTTCTGCCTCTATCTCAATTTTTTCCCAGGTTATTTTATCAGGAGAAGAAACTGAGGTGTTTCCAATCAGTAAAAGAGGCTGCTTTTGCTCCAAAAAGCCATCAATGCCCAGAATCAGGGTGAGGTTTTTCGTTTTTTGATCATAATCTGCCTTCAGCAGTCTGGTTTTTTCCCACTCATCTACTGAAACTTTTCCAGGGCGGATAAGGGAAATATCTGTAAATTGTCCATCTGTCGTCTGTATATGAAAATCATGAAGGGTTTCTCCAGCCCTGATAAAAATATCTCTTCCTGTCCGGGGCGAAGGAGATGAAGCAAACCACTGCCCTTCATACAAAAGATCCGGCTGATAGCTTAAAGGAAGCATCGTTATTCTCAAAGGAGCATCCGTGGCAGAGAGAGTTCCCTGTCCATAGATCCATTCTCTCTGATAGGGATAAAACACCTCGTTCTGCTCCTGATAGAATACAAGATATAGCCCCTCTTTTTTTCTTCCACAGCCAGCAATAGATATTGCTGTGGTAATGAGAAGAAGAAGGAGGATGATAGTTTTCTTTTGCATAGCCTGTTGTTTTCTCCTGTCCATATTGCCTATAAAACTTCCTCACATAATTCCATCCAGTTCAGTTTTTCCAGCTTGAATTCTTCCCATACAGCCGCCTCATCCAAGTCTGTAAAATCAGTTTTTCTTACCAGTTTTTCATGCATCTTAAAGGAGTGGAAATTACCGAATATACTTCCACCATTATGTTTATCTGCATAACTGCAGAGAGCAAAAATCTCAATTCGGGAGGCATTTGCCGGATCCACCTTATTGACCTCCACATTGAAAAACTCCCTCTTTCCACCCAGGTTGGAGATGACCTGAACGATGGGATTGCCAGGTGTAGATTTTCTGGAGAGCATTGCACGCATTCCATACAACACAGAATCACCTTCTTTTGGCACCATGGTAATTGCAAGAAATTCCTTCGACTCATCACGATCTGCTTTTGTTGTTGCAAGAGAAAAATTGATCATCTGCCATCCTCCTTTTCCTGAAAATTAACCGATTCCATCATTTACATTACAAAGAACAGTTTTATTGGAGCATTTCTTTTATAAAGTCTTAATATATGTCATTTAGTAACACTTTTTTCTGATAATATTATATATAATTTTCCTGTTTTATACTGTAAGATGTAATAAATAGAAGTCTGAATGTAAAAAAAATCCTGTATCAAAAATTTAAACTCTCTATATCTTAGACGGAGATACGGCTGTTTTGGCTACAAAAATTTTCTTAAATTTTTCTAAAATTTATGGCCGGATCAAGGAGTATTTTTATCTTCCCCAATCCGGCCATACTGCTTTTATTTTACATATACGATTACTGCTTATTGGTTATCTTCAACTGTTTTTTTCTTCTCATCTTCTTCTCTGTTTCGCACCAGCTCCAGAACCTTATCCTTCTCCCGTTCCATCTGGGTGAGGTTACTCTTCTTCATTCTTTCCTGCTGAATGGCTCTTAAGATGAGTGCCTGATCTGCCGGTGAAAAGAAGGTAATGGCATCCAGAAGCTGATCGATATTGTCCCGGTTGACCATAAGATAGCCGCCATCCGTGAGGGCAATTTGGATGCAATTTGCAGGATTGCTGCAATCTCCAAGCTTTAGTGTATCCGTTTCGGTGTCACAGTAAAAGGTGGCACTTTTGTAGCTGATCACACCAAGCTCGTCAGCATATTTAAAATAGGTGTTTTTGCTGCCCAGAGCTCCGGCGAAACGGATTTGATTCTCAGTTGTCACGGCTCCTCCCACAGGGATGGAGGACTGACCATTTCCTATCCACTCAGCTTTGACATCACCATTCCACAGCATCTCCCACATTTCTTCCTCTGTCCATACATTGGCAATCCAGTGCTGGTTATTAAAATACTGAGCAATGGGGTTCTTTATTCTTTCCTGATTAAGACCTACCGGCTCTCCATTCTCTCCCATTCCAAAATTGGGAACCCCATGATTTGTCCAGGCATAAAAGTCCATAAACCCTTCCATATCAATTTCATCATTTAAAAAGTCCTTCCAGAAGGTTTCATTTGCGGTAAACACAAGATTATCCTCCTGGGGAAAGGTCTCCAGAAATTCCTTTAATTTATAGTATTGTGAAGGACTATTCAACTGAATTTCCCATTCAAGCTCATCCGCAGTGAGCTTTTCCTCCGGATTGGCCACTGCCCGTCTGCCTTCCTGGATACAGACGATTTTTTCCTCTGAATAATAGGTATGAAAAACCCAATTCATCATCGTTGGATCACTGCTTGTAAAAGTGGTTCGGGTAAAATCGGAGAATTTAGACATTGCTTCGGTAGAATCTTGAATGATCTGGCTAATTACCTCCATGCCCTTTGAATAGTAAACCGGTGGCGAAGCTTTTAGTGTGGAGGCTTCTTTGCCACTTCCATACTGTGACTGGCCGGCCACAGTATTCAGCCATTGGAAATTCCCGTTTTCCTCCGAAGAAGACAGGCTCTTACGGTATTCCTCGTACAGTCTGCGGGAATTTGAAGACAATACGCCTATTGCCATTGGTTGCTCCTTTCTGTAGTTCTTCTGTCATTCCGAACTACCTGCACTCCTGAAAGGTCCGTGCAGATTTTTTCGTTAGTTTATCAAGTTGTTTAAGCCATATCCAATGGAATCACCCCCTTTTAACACTTTATATCGGCAGATAAAGAAGAAAGAAATAGCGTGACCTCCTGTTTGATTGCACATTTATTTCCCGGAATCAAACTATTTTTCTGAAAGCAGTATGCCATACACATAGGCTCCCTCTTCTTCGCTTTTCCATTCCTGCTGCGTTACTTCACCGTTTTCATCCTGCATGAGTTTTCTGACAGAAAGAGAAAATTCTTTAGTTAATGTGCTGCCATCCTCATAATTAACAGTGACGGTGAGCGTGGCATCTTCAAACATCTTAAGACTGTTCTGATAAGCTTCAGCAAGATCTGTTTCACTGTTCATAAGATTTTCCAAATTCTCAGGCAGATAAAATCCATAATAAACACTATCCTTATAGAGGTCTGTGACATTTGTTCCTCTTTTTTTACAGTGGTACAAGGTTTGTAAAGAAGCAGCTTCCTCAGTGCCACTTACTTCGACATTGCCTATAATGGTATGGGTATCCGGATCATCATCCAGATTAATATCCGGCATTCCCTGTGCCAGCCAGTCCTTTAGGGCTTCTTCTGTGGTCTGTTCCATGGTTACCGAATACAATTCTCCTTTATCCAGAGAAAGATTTATTCCGGTGATTCCTTCTCCCTCCGGACGGAACAAAAATCCGGTATAGCCGTCTTCTGCGTCGGCATTCAAAAGCATCAGCTGACCATCCTTCAGATCACCGATATTAGGTTCAGCAGCATAGGCAGTCAGACTGAAATCAGGTAAAAATGCGAAAGGGTCATCTTCGCTTTGCTCAAGAGGATTCTCTAAATTATTTGTTGCCCTGTCATTGGTAAGACTGACTGCGCATACCAGAAGAATACAGGCGGCTCCGGCAGCCAGAAGTCCAATAAGTTTGCGATTCGTAAATGGAGATTTTTTTTCTTTAATTTTCATAAGTTTTCCTTCCTTTTCAATCTGTGAAAAGACGGAATCTGCTTTCTGCTGTACAATTTCAGGGACATCAACATCCATGGTAAATACATTTTTTTTCTGATCTTTCATGATTTTGTGCCTCCTTTTTCGTCCAGATAATAATCTGCCAGTTTCTTCCGCCCCCTCTGCAGCCTGGTCTGAACGGTGCTTTTAGGAATTTTTAGTATTTGGGCGATTTCATCAATATGGTAGCCTTCACTGTAAAAAAGAACCAGAATGATCCTGTACTTCTCATCCAGTATGCCGAGAGCCTCTTTCAATTCCAGATTGTAATGATCCTCTGCAGAAGGCTCCTCCCATTCATCAAGACTGGTAAAATGCTGTTTTTTTCTTCGGATATCGTAGCATTTATTCATCAGGATTCTCGTCATCCAGGTCTGAAAATACCGTGAATGTTTCAAGGTATGTATCTTTTCCCAACAGGTCAGGATGGTATCCTGTATGGCATCGGCCACATCCTCATCATTCATCAGGATGGCCAGTCCTACTCTGTACATATCCTTCATGTAAAGCTGCATCAGTTCGGTGAAAGCGTTGGTTTCCCGTCTTTTTGCTCTTTTTATTAAGGTTGCTGTTTGTTTTTCCTGCATAATTGCAGTACCTCCTGTGCGCACGATCTGTTTGGGGCACTTAAACAAGGTGCTTTGTTTTGCCCTACACAGATTAGACGGTTGAAAGGAGAAAAAAATCTCATGGGAAAAAACTTTTTCAGGCAATAATGGGAACGAAAAAGAGGCTGTTAACTTCCCAGCCTCATCTTAAAATCTCCATATCCAAAGTGGGTGAGCTGCACCAGACTGCCATCCTTGCTTCTCTTCCAGATATTGGGAAGAGGCATCCCATTGAAGGTATTATTCTTGCAGGTGGTATAAATAGCCATATCTCCGAAGACCAACAGATCTCCTTCTCTTAGCTCATGGGAAAAGGAATACTCTCCGATCACATCTCCGGCCAGGCAGGTAGGTCCGGCCAGACGGTAGATTAATCCTTCGGAATTGGATTTTTTTATCATGTTTCCTGCTTCTGTGCCCGAAGATACGGCATCTGTTGGTGCCTTATTTATCCATATTTTGGCCCCGAATAACGGCGGTGTATAGGGCATCTCGATGACATCCGGCATATGGCAGGTAGCACTGGAATCCAGAATGGCTATTCTGGTGTCTCCGTTAGTAAGAATATCCAGAACTCTGGTCACCAGAAAGCCGGCATTTAAGGCACAGGCCTCTCCCGGCTCCAGGTAGACCTGTAGATTCCAGGTATCCTGTGCACGTTTTATGCACTTTTCCAGCCGCTTAATATCATAATCGAGGCGGGTGATGTGGTGTCCGCCACCCATATTCAACCATTTCATCCGTGATAAAAAAAATCCAAACTTTTCTTCCACGGCATTCAGTGTGGTCTCTAAAGCATCGGAATCCTGCTCACAGAGAGTATGAAAATGAAGGCCATCCAGAAGAGCTATCAGTTCCGGCGTCATTTCATTATCCCAGACTGCCCTGGTGGTGCCCAGGCGGCTTCCCTGTGCACAGGGATCATAGATGTCATGGCCCTCCTGGGTGGAGCATTCCGGATTGATCCGAAGGCCGATACTCTTTCCGGAGGCTTTTGCCCTGAAGCCAAATTTTTCCAACTGCCTGGGCGAATTGAATACAATATGGTCAGCCGTTTTCAACAGCTCCTCAAACTCATCCTCCCGATAGGCGCCACAGAAGACATGAACCTCCTTATCCGGCATCATTTCTTTTCCCAGCTTTGCTTCAAACAGACCGCTGGCCTCCGTTCCTGCCAGATACTCGTTTAAAATGGGGTAAAAATCGTAGTTGGAAAAGGCTTTCTGTGCCAGCAGGATCTTGCAGCCGCATCTTTGGGCTATATCGGCCAGAAGCTGCCCATTTTGGTGAAGCTGCCCTTCATCGATCACGTAACAGGGGGTGGGCAGAGTTTGAAATTTCTCCGGAATTTGATGATTGGTAAAGGCCGCAAAAGGCGGCCTTTGATCCGATTCGTTACTTATATTCTTTGCAGTTCCCATTTGATTTCCATTCTTTCATTCATTTCTCATCACTGTTTAATTCTTTCATGGTTATCATTTTTTTCATTTGACCCGATTATTTCTCTCAAAAATGTTGACTCTGGTATTTTTTCTGCCTTAGTCTACCAAAACAGGACTATGACTTTCTTTACGGGGAAGACCGTATTGATCCAGTGCTTTTAAAAAGGGATCGGGATCAAATTCCTCAACCGTATATACACCGGCTTTTTTCCATTCTCCGGTCAAAAGCATCAGGGCACCGCACATGGCCGGAACACCGGTAGTATAGCTGATGGCCTGACTTTCCACTTCCCGGTAGCATTCCTGATGGTCGCAGATGTTATAAATGTAGTAGGTTTTTTCCTTACCGTCTTTTTTTCCGGTAAAAATACAGCCGATATTGGTTTTTCCATGGGTACGGGGACCGAGGCTTGCAGGATCAGGCAGAAGCTCCTTTAAAAATTTAATGGGAATAATCTCCTGTCCTTCAAAATTTACCGGAGTGGTGGAAAGCATACCTACATTTTCCAGGCATTTCATATGGGTCAGATAGCTCTGGCCAAAGGTCATAAAGAAACGGATCCGTTTTACTTCTGGAAGATTTAAAGCAAGGGACTCAATTTCTTCATGATGAAGCAGATACATATCCTTCATGCCCACACCGTCAAAGTCGTATTCTCTTTTAATACTCATGGCAGGAATCTCTATCCAGCGACCGTTTTCCCAGTAGCTTCCGGGAGCAGAAACCTCACGCAGATTCACCTCCGGATTAAAGTTGGTGGCAAAGGGATAGCCATGATCTCCGCCGTTGCAGTCCAGAATATCAATGGTATCAATGGTATCAAACTCATGCTTTTTGGCATAGGCACAGTAAGCCTGAGTAACGCCCGGATCAAAGCCACAGCCTAAGAGTGCAGTAAGCCCGGCCTTTTCAAATTTTTCCCGATAAGCCCACTGCCAGCTGTAATCAAAATAGGCAGAAAAACCGGCTTCCTTACAGCGTTTTTCGTATATTTCCCGCCATTGTGGATCCTCTGTATCCTCCGGCTCATAATTGGCCGTATCCATATAGTTCACCCCACAGGCCAGGCAGGCATCCATAATGGTCAGATCCTGATAAGGAAGGGCAATATTCATTACCAGATCAGGCTTGTAGGAGTTGATCAGATCGATGACCTGCTCTACTTTATCTGCATCCACCTGGGCGGTAGTAATGACAGTATTGGTTTTTCCCCTCAAACTTTCTGCCAGAGCATCACATTTTTCTTTGGTTCTGCTGGCAATACAGATTTCGGAAAAAACTTCACTTACCTGACAACATTTACGAATGGCAACGGAGGCAACTCCACCGCAGCCGATGACTAATACTCTGCTCATTTTTATTCTCCATTTCTTTTACTTCTTATTTCGACAGGGCCAGCAGCATTTCCCGCAGCACCTTGCAGGCAGTGGCCGTGGATACTCCACTCATATCCAGCATGGGAGCCAGTTCGTTGATGTCTGCCCCTACTACATTGGCTTCACAAACCGTTAATACTGCATCCAAAAGCTCCTTAAAGGTAACACCTCCGGCCTCTGGCGTTCCAGTACCGGGAAAAGCCGACGGATCAAGGCAGTCAAGATCAATGGTAAAATAGACTGGGGTATTGGCCTTTTTTAAAGAACTGACCAGCTCCTTTAATCCGGAAAAATCAAAAGGGTGCATATCGGTGTGTTTATGGGCAAATGCAAATTCTGAACCTTCTCCACTGCGGATGCAAAACTGATGAATCCGCCCGTCTCCCACCAGGTCATATGCCCTTCGCATCACGCATGCATGGCTTAATTTTGCTCCCAGATAATCCTCCCTGAGATCAGCATGAGCATCAAACTGGATAATGTGCAGGTCCGGATAGGCGGCCAATACTGCTTTTATGGCACTTAAAGTTACCAGATGCTCTCCGCCCAATAAAAAGGGGAATTTACCATCCTTAATGATCTCTTCTGCTCTCTCTTCTATGGCCTTAAGAGCCAGATTGCTGTCTCCAATACAAAGCTCCAGATCTCCACTGTCAAAAATTCGACAGTCCTCCAGATCCTTATTCTGATAGGGGCTGTAGGTTTCCAGTCCAAAGCTTTCGTGGCGGATGGCGGAGGGACCGAATCTGGCTCCCGGCCGAAAGCTGGTGGTAGAATCAAAGGGTGCTCCATAAAGAACGATGTCCGCTTCTTCGTATTCTGCCTCACAGCCAATAAAATTTTCGATATTTTTCTTCAACATAGTTCCTCTCATTCTACCTCTTCCAGCATTTTTTCCAGATAAGCAGGAAGGTAAAAGGCACCTACATGCAGCTTTGTGGTGTAATACTGGGTTCTTAAATTCATTCCCAACCATTTTTTTGCATCAAAGTCATCTACAGGATGATATTTTTTACTGGCAAAGCCAAAGAGCCAGTAGCCGGCTGCATAGGTCGGAATGTGCGCCTGGTAGACCCGGCTGATGGGAAAGGTATTCACGATCCGTTTATGGCTTCTTTGCATAGCCTGGGCATCATGTTTATAAAAGGGACTTCCCTGCTGATTGACCATAATTCCATCCTCATGCAGGGCATTGTAGCAGATTCCATAAAATTCCCGGGTAAAATAGCCCTCTGATGGACCAAAGGGATCGGTGGAATCTACGATGATCAGATCATATTCATCTTTTCGTCTTCGAATAAATCTAAGGGCATTGTCAAAAAAGATATTTACCCGGCTGTCATCCAGACGGCAGGCATTTTCCGGCAGATAGATGCGGCAGGCATCTACTACCTCCGGATCCATTTCTACCAGGTCGATTCTCCTGATCTGTTCATAACGGGCCAGCTCACGGACTACGCCCCCATCCCCTGCTCCGATCACCAGCACATCCTGAATTCCCGGATGAACGGCCATAGGAACATGGGTGATCATTTCGTCATAGATAAATTCATCCCGTTCCGTCAGCATGACGTTGCCGTCCAGTGCCAATACCCGGCCAAATTCCGGAGTGTCAAAAATATCAATCTGTTGATAATCACTTTTTTTTGAATATAAATGCTTATGTACACGGATACTGTGTTTTACATCCGGTGCATGAAATTCGCTAAACCACATTTCCATGGGATTTCCTCCATTGCAAAGAGCCAAAATTCAGACAGGATTTATTGTAATACGTTAATCTTCCTGATTCCCGGATCTTCCGGTCCGGTCATGGAGCAGCCCTTTTCTCTGGCATATTCAATATAATCCAGAATTTCTGCCGTGATCCGTTCACCGGGAGACAAAATAGGGATTCCCGGAGGATAACACATGACAAACTCACTACAGACACAGCCTTCACTATCTGCCAAAGGGATACTTTTTTTTGCCGCATAGAAGGCTTCCTGAGGGCTCATCACTACTTCCGGATCAATATATTCCTGACTTAAAAGGCCACTGGAGTCACGTTGGAATCTCCTCCTGATCTCCGCAAGAGCGCTGACCAGACGTTCCAGCTCCTGGGGGCGGTCTCCTATGGAGAGATAGGCCAGGATGTTCCCGATGTCTCCAAACTCAATCTGAATATCATACTCATCTCTCAAAAGATCATAGACCTCGATACCGGCCAGTCCGATATCTCTGGTATGTACACTCAGCTTCGTGGGATCAAAGTCAAAGATGGAATTTCCGTTAACCAGCTCTCTTCCAAAGGCATAATATCCACCGATGGCATTGATCTCTTCTCTGGCATATTCTGCCATGTTCACTACCTTAGCAAAGACCTCCCTGCCCCTTAAAGCCAGATTGCGGCGGCTGATATCCAGGCTGGACATCAATAAATAGCTGCCGGAGGTGGTCTGGGTAAGATTAATGATCTGTCTGACATGGCCCGCATTTACCTTTGGGCCGATCAGCAGGAGGCTGGACTGGGTCAGACTTCCCCCACTTTTATGCATGGATACAGCTGCCATATCTGCTCCTGCTTCCATTGCTGAAATGGGCATTCCCACACCAAAATAAAAATGGGTTCCATGGGCTTCATCGGCCAGGCAGTACATCCCTGCATCATGGGCCATTTTTACGATTGCTTTCAGATCACTGCAGATCCCATAATAGGTAGGATTGTTGACCAGAACGGCTACGGCATCAGGATGTTCACGGATAGCCTTTTTAACCTGTTCTCTCTGCATCCCCAGGGCTATCCCTAAGCGGTGATCCACCTCCGGATTTACATAAACCGGTACTGCACCGCAAAGCACCAGAGCATTGATCACACTGCGGTGAACATTACGGGGCAGGATGATCTTGTCACCCCGTTTACAGGTAGAAAGGATCATGCTTTGTACAGAGCTTGTGGTGCCCCCCACCATCAAAAATGCATGTGCTGCACCAAATGCATCTGCCGCCAGAACCTCTGCTTCATGGATAACGGAAATAGGGTGGCAGAGATTATCCAGAGGTTTCATACTGTTAACATCAATGGTTACGCATTTTTCCCCTAAGAAATCGGTCAGTTCCGGATTCCCCTTTCCATGCTTATGACCAGGTACATCAAAGGGAACCACCCGCATCTGCCTGAAGGTCTGTAATGCCTCATAAATAGGAGCCTCATGTTGATCTACACTTCTGCTTTCCATCTTATCCTCCATGCATATACAAACTTTGTTTGTAATACTATTTAACTTCAACAAAAAAAACGCAAGCTGAATTACACAGCTTGCGTGATATCCGGAAACATTAGTCAGACTGCTTTCTTTTGTTAAAAGCATCTTTCTTAAGCATAGGCTCAGATATAAATAATGAACTGGATATGTAAGGGATACAGAGTCTATATAGCAACAATACTTTTACTACTCTTTATTGACCGTTTCACAAGTCTGCGTACAATGCGCATTTCGGTTATAAAGTAACCAACTTATAAAAAAGAATATGTTCAATCAATAAGGCGGTAAACCGCCAATCGGCAGTGGACCCGGCTGTCCGTATGGCCTTAACTCTTTACCTTAATCCGGGCATAGACCCGTTGTGCAGAGTGGTCCGTAATAATCGCTTGGGAAAGACTCCGTTACCTAGATTCATTCCTTTACACAGACTAATGTATTTTTATAGGTTTGTCAAGAAAATTATCCTAATTGGCGAATTCAACAGTAACAGTTCAGCATGCGATTCTCTTCTGAATCCTTTGTACCTCTTCTATGCTTATACCGGTATATTCACCGATTTCCTTACAGGATAGTCCTTTGAGGAGCATATTTTTGACTATTTTGAACTCTTTTTCCTCAACCATTTCTTTGGCTTTTTCTTCAGCCATTTCTTTGGCTTTTTCTTCAGCCATTTCTTTGGCTTTTTCTTCAGCCATTTCTTCAGCCATTTTTTCAGCCCGTTCACCAGCCATTTCCCACAATAATTTTTGCAGTTCTTCACACATATCTCCATACCTCCTTATGATTTTCCGGTCTTTTTTGGTAATAAAGTTCATCGCTTTTTCATAAAAATTATTTGCCCTGTGCTGATCATAGGATGTATAAATCTTCTGCAGCTCCTGCCTGGTTTTCAGAGGAAGCAGAATGCTCCTAAGCCACAGATACTCAGTGGGATCAAGCTGAGAGGCAACGATCAGCTGCATGGGAATAATCATACCTTCCAGATAATAGATCCCCGACCACTTTTTTATATACACTACATTCCATGTCTCCTTGAGATGTTTAAGCAGCTTAAGGGGTCTCCTGCTGCAGATAAAGGTAAGAGTAATGTCCTTAATGTCAATACTATTTTCGCTGCCTGTATCTGCCTTGTAAAAAAGTCCATAACCAAAAGCCTTATAGAAGCCGTCTATACTTAAGCTGTCCCTATAGCCTTTGATCTCTACCAGGTTATGTCCCAGAAAAAGTTGACCGATATCCTTTTTTATCTGCACATCAGGCTCTTTTTTTATGATCAGGCAGTCAATGGCCTTTGATCCTACTCCCAATTGATGCTCTTCATTAAAGATCAGATGGTCTTCATCTTCCTCCAACAGGATATGCAGTCCTGCACAGACATAAGGGTGATACTGGTTTCTCATTTGTTTCTTCATAAAACCTCCTTTATTCAATTGTCAGGAGATTTTCAAAATCAGAAAACTCCTGCTTAAATGGTATTGAAAAGCATGAATTTTCTGATAGGAGCAGGAAAATACCTGCTGAAGAATTGTTGACAGGATTGGAGAGGGTTAATCCCCTCTTAGATTCAACTTAAGAAAATATGCTTTTTATCAAAATAACACAAATTAAATGTTATTGCAATAACTTTTTGTCATTTTTATTAGATAAATGTAGAGAACGGTATAGTTATCCCTTTAAAAAATCACTGAATTCCTTCAATTCCTCCTTTTTCTCTTTGGAAAGCTGGTTGAATTCCACATTGGTGATAGCTCCCTCCAGAGCATATAAATGCACCAGGCATACACTAGGATATGCTGTTTTTAATTTAACAAATGCCTGTTTGGAGCCTTCTTCTGCCAGTTTTTCAGAAGTATCAATACCTACAGAAGTCAGTTTTTTCGCCATTTCTTTTCCAATATTCATCATGGTTGTTAATTCAGCCACAGATCTTCCTCCTTAAAACCATCCAAGTAAGATGGGACTGATTGTTAGTGCTACAAATTCTATCTCTATACCTGCAACCAGTAAAGTAAGCAGCTTGACAAGCTCCGTGATCCGGTTTTTCTTTTTGCTGAAAATCAAAATAAGACTGAATATCAGGCCCAGTAAGCTCAGCCCCAAAAGGATATCCCCAATGATCAATTCCGGTCTCGGCTGATAGGAAAGGGAAGATGGGTCTAAGATGGCTACTGGTTTTCTAAAAAATGATTGATTAGCAAGATAAAAACCCGCTCCACCGGCTAGTCCGGTAAACAAAGGAAGAATAAAGAGTTTAAGCTTTTCTGGCAGAGACTGCCTGTCTGTTTTCCACAGGATGCGAATACTGCTGATGATATCCAATATAGAAAACAATTGCAGAAAATAATGGATTATTCCGGGCTTATATTCCTGATTTTCTTTTTTCTTTAAAGCCCTGATATAAAGGATCCCAATCACACCACTCTCTACAATAAAGCCACAGGTAATTAATATGGGAATGGGAAGCAGAAGGGCCATAAGTCCTCTGGTACCACCGATGAGCATAACCCAGGCCAGAAGGCTCCAGAAAAAATTGAGAAGATAAAAAGGAAGGGTATCCAGCTTCAGTAGACACCATGCTTCTTTCAACTCATCAAACTCCCCTGTTTTGTATAATTTTATTCCATCCATCATGGCGATCAGACCTGCAATCAAAACGATCCCGATCATGCCTATGTAAAATAATAGAAGTTTTACTGAAAATTCGTTCCAACCTTCTTCAAGATAATATAGAAGCATAACGGGTATGGCTATGCTTAATAATAAATGGGTATATAATCCAAAGAAAAATAGTTTTGCAGTTTTCATCTGTCCTCTTTCGCTAAAGTAATTTTTGCTGATTCTACTTTATCAAATAAATACCCTGCTGTAAATCAGCCTGTTTCCATTGATTTAAATATTATTTTGATAATCTAAATATTCGATAGATTGCAGCAGACCACCCCACAGAAAGAATGTCAGGATGAAGACCACGATCATATATACAACTTCGATGATTAGCTTTTTTGCAGGTTTTTCTCCTTTTTCAAAATGGAGATAATGATGGGTCAAAAGAAGCATGAAACACCAAAAGGCAAGAGCACTGACGATTCTGTAAAAGGGATAAGAATAAGGGTGAAGATGAGGCTCCCCGAATACACCCATAAAGAGATAGTTAAGATAACAGTAGCAGCCTATACCGCCTGATATTCCATATAGTTTACCATAGAAACCGGGAGAAAAGGCTTTTCTCTTTTTTTCAGTTTTAAAACTGTCAACCTCCGTTTTTCCCGACACTGCTGAAAATTTCCGGCTTTTATGATAATATCTGAATATACATCCATATTCTATCGGAACAACACAAATCATAAGAAACGGCAGATAATAGGGAAGGTCATCCCATCTGCTTAACAAATTAGATTCCAGAAAAATATTCCAGAATATTCTTAGCAGATAGAATAAGGGAACCTTTCTTTTAAGATAGTTCCAGCCCTCTGCCAGGGCTGCTGTTTTTTGTGCCATAAACAGCTTCTTTGCCTCAAGTACAGTAAGACATCCTGTTGCCATAACCATATAAGAGGTGGCCAGATAGAGCGCAAGGAAAATTATGAGAAGGAAAAAACTTTCCTGATAAAAAACCAGCGTAAATAAAATGGTAATTACCAAATTCATGAAGAAACTTAAAGGAAATATTTTTATTGTTCTTATCAGCACTTCTCCTCTAAAACCAACTAATAGATTGAAATATGGCAGGCATTTTCCTCTCCTGCCAGAATATCTAATGCTATGGCTCTATAGTCGCCTATACGATAGCAATAATCCACCTTAGGATCAACCACTGTGGTAGAAGTATACAGCAAAGGAAGCTCACCATCAATACTGATCTTACAGTTTATCGACAGATCCAGTGCAACAGGATCAACGTAGAGAATGTACATTCCGCCCTCTTTCTCTTCCCAGAAGCTGATCTCATAAGAATTGAAATTCTGGTCCACCATGTCAGTTTCCGACTCTTCCCAGAAAACTTCAGGCCAGGAAATATATTCGTCTACTTTGCAAAGATACACTCCATCCCGTAAAGGAAAGCCCATTTCAATCTCGAAGAGTATATTTTCTTCTTCCCGTTCATCACTTCCAAGCATGGTGAAGTACTCACCTGCCAGTTTTTTCCTAATGGTTAATTTTTCCGTATAGCCCCGGCTGACTACCATATCCGGCCAATTTTCCAGGGACACACCTTTTTTAGATGCTTCTTCGATACGATCAGTCCTGGCCTTTAATTCTGCAAAATTATCACCATACTTTATTCCAATACGTATCACAACATAAAGGATGAAAATGAGGATACCATACCATTTGGAACTGCGCTTATCGTCCTTATCCTCTTTAGTCACTTCGTCTTCATATCTGTTCATCTTTTTGTTCTCCTTATTAACACTGATCCGGCTCATCTTTTTAGTAAACCCTCGTATGTTTTTATTGCTTCAGGAATTGTTTTATGCTAATGTTGTAGCAGTAAAATGCTGAACCTGCATTTTCTTTAATCCTATAAAAATGAGGTGATTTATGGAAAAAACAAACTGCCAAACGAAACAAACTACTTCTCCACGCTCTCCTTTTTTATTAAAAATAGTACAGGGGGCTCTTATTGGTCTGGGGGCCGTTCTTCCCGGAATATCCGGAGGTGTTCTTTGCGTGGTATTCGGGATATATCAGACCGTTATGGAGCTTCTGGCCGATCCTATCCACCATTTCAAAACCCATGTTCCTAAGCTGATTCCTATAGGAATTGGAGGAGTGATCGGTTTTATGGGAATAGCCAATCTGCTGTCTGTGCTTTTGGAACGTTATCCAGCTCCCTCTGTCTGTGTCTTTATCGGTCTGATCAGTGGAATGCTCCCCTCACTTTATCGGGAAGCCGGGGAAAAAGGAAAATCAAAGCATGATTTTAAAGCCACACTTATTTCCATGGTGATTACTTTTGTTCTCCTGATCTCTCTGCAGATTTTTTCGATAGAGATACAACCGGGATTTTTTGCCTATATTTTCTGTGGAGTATGTCTGGCTTTAAGCGTTATCGTTCCGGGAATGAGTTTTTCTACTCTGCTCATGCCCCTGGGGCTTTATACCCCTTTCGTATCCGGAATAGGACATATGGATTTTTCCATTCTGTTTCCCGCCGGACTGGGTGCTTTAGCTACTGTGATCCTCCTGTCACGACTGATAAACCGATTGTTTGAACGATACTATTCTATTGCTTTTCATGCTATCATTGGTGTCGTAATCGCGGCAACCATACTGATCATTCCCTTTAGCAGCTTTCTGGAATCTAAAACAGCTCTTCTCATCAATATATGCTGCCTGGGTGCGGGCGGGATTGCTTCTTTACTTTTGGATAGGTTTAACCAACGCTACTCTGTTTAGAAAAATAAGAAGAATTTAAATCGAAAAAGGGATGAATACGTTATCGTTATCATCCCTTTTTCTTGAAAATAGATTAACTATTCTCCCCCTCAAAAATATTACCAACACTCCACAAGCTCAGTATTCCAGTCTAATGGAATAAGGGCTGTCGGGTGTTTCACGCAATTCCTCATAAGCAGTTCTTCGTTCATCACTGCTTTCTTCTGACCAGTATTCATAACCCAGGAAATAACTCTCCATATACTCATCCCAGGAAGCAAAATTTTCCTGTATCTGTTTTCCTATATCCAAAGACGTATTCAGAGCCTCTTCCCCGACTATTCAACAGTGATTCCGGATTTTTCCGCAAGAAAATCAATCCAATCATTTCTCTTCTGCAAAGAGAATTTCTGAAGGATCGTTTTACCATCCGGGTCCTCATAGGTTACGTCCATTCCCAGAGGCAGAAAAAACTGAGTGGACTTTTCCAGCTTACGAATTTTATGATAAGGAATGCTGATGGAGCCTATGGCAACAAAAACGATTTTTTCCTGGGTAAAGTAAATATACCCCTGCTTCCATCCTGATTTTATTTTTCCCAGTAAATTCTCTTTGTAGTTTGCCTGAAGACAATCGATGATAGTGTCATTGGAGTCCATCAGATTAGCCTTTACCAGCTTTTGCTTCAATTTTTCTTTTTTTGCTTCGTTCATAAACTTTCTCCTTAGATAATAATATTCTTCAGCCTTTCAAAGCTCTTTTAGAGATGTTTCTTCCTGCCCAGTAAAGTGGATAAGAAATATCGACTTCGGGATTATGGCTATTTTATCATAAAGAAAAGACAACTACTGCCATCTGTCAAAAACAGAAGTCTGAATGTCAAAAAAAGACAGTATTCTTCAGAAAAAGACAGAGAAAACGATTTCAGATATTATATTGACAAAAAAATACACCGGGTCTATAATATTCAGACTTGCGGAAAGGATGAAAAATGATGTTTAAGAAATTCAAACAGAAATTTATTGGTGATAAAGCCTTTTATCTATATGTATTGGGAATTGCTGTCCCTATGATCATTCAGAATACGATTACCAACTTTGTCAGTTTTCTGGACAATATTATGGTGGGACAGATCGGTACGGAACAGATGTCCGGAGTGGCTATCGTTAACCAGCTGATCTTCGTCTTCAATATCTGTATCTTCGGTGGTGTATCCAGTGCCGGTATTTTTGGTACCCAGTTTTTTGGAAAAGGGGATTATGAAGGCCAGAAATATGCCTTCCGTTTTAAGCTCTATGCCTGTGCTGTGATCACCACTATTGCCCTTTTTCTGGGACTTACTCTGGATACACAGCTGATTTCTCTCTATCTTAGTGATACCGGTACAGTGGGAGATATTACTTTAGCTTTAGTCTATGGAAAGGAATATCTGGCCATTATGCTGGTTGGTCTGATCCCCTTTGCTCTCTTTCAGGCCTATGGAAATACTCTCAGGGAAACAGGACATACCTTTACCCCCATGCTGGCCAGTGTGGTAGCCGTGTTTACCAACCTGATCCTGGACTATCTGCTGATCTTTGGGGTAGGTATTTTCCCGAAGATGGGAGTAGCCGGTGCAGCACTGGCCACAGTAGTAGCTCGTATTATTGAGTGTCTCATCGTAATTATCTGGACCCATCTGCATCCCGAACGTAACAGATTCATTGTGGGCGCCTACAGGAGTTCCAGGATCCCCGGGCATATTCTCAAGGGTATTTTGAAAAAAGGAACACCCTTAATGCTGAATGAGGTATTCTGGGCAACGGGAATGACGGTAATCGTCCAGTGCTATTCCGTAAGAGGCTTGGAGGTAGTTGCTGCACAGAATATCTCCTCCACCATTACCAATCTGTTTAATACGGTATATATCCAGCTGGGAAGCTCTATTTCCATCGTTGTGGGACAGCTTTTGGGTGCCGGCAAGCTAAAGGAAGCCAAAGAGGCCGACAATAAAATGCTGTTTTTCGTGGTAGCTGCCTGCACAGGAATGGCTGCTTTGATGGCTATTTTGGGCAGTGCTTTTCCGGGAATTTATAATACAGAGGAAAGTATAAAGGCATTAGCCAGACAGTTTATCATTATCTCTGCCCTGGTAATGCCCCTTTGTGCCTTCTGTCACAGTACCTATTTTACTCTCCGTTCCGGGGGAAAAACGGGAGTTACCTTTCTCTTCGACTCCGTATATACCTGGGTAATGATCATTCCTCTGGCTTTTTGCCTGTCACGTTTTACCGACTGGAACATTGCTCTTGTTTTCTGGTGCGTGCAGTCGATGGAGCTGGTAAAGGCAGTGATTGGTTTTTTCATGATAAAAAGCAATGTGTGGCTAGTCAACCTGGTTAATCGTGAGGCTGGATAAAGGCAGACTCACGGTTTCACCGATATAATGCTGGATCCATTCACTGTCCAGCTTTCCCAGGGAGATCTGCCTGATATCCAGATAAAAAAAGGCAAGAAATAAAAAAAGTGCCAATAGGAATCGAAGGCGGAATGAGGAAGAAAATAAGGAGATCTGCTCTCCCGGCCAGATATCGGCCTGCAGGTCTCCTTTGGTATATCGGTAAGAGTCGTTACAGACTCCCATACGTTCATAATTTCTTTGTTCGTTTTGGCGCATTTTTTGAATCAGAGCAAGCTTTTCTTCTAACTGCATGTGCGGTCTCCTTATCTGATTATTCCGGGCTTTTTCCATCCGGTATTTTTATTATCCGGGGCCCGCTTGTCACTATGCAATTCTATGTATAAGCTTTTCCTTTTAGACTATGAATATAAGAACAGGGTTTTAACGTTTACTCAGCTCTTCCGTAATCTCCTCCCAGGTAACACCCTTTTCTGCCATCAGAACCATCATATGGTAGAGAAAATCACAAATCTCATACTTGATCTCATTGGGATTGGGGTTTTTGGCTGCGATCACGATCTCGGTAGCCTCCTCTCCCATCTTTTTCAGGATTTTATCGATTCCCTTATCAAACAGATAGTTGGTATAGGAACCTTCCCTGGGATGCTCCTTACGGTCCAGAATAACTGCAAACACATCTTCGAATACCTTTAAAGGATTTAAGGTATTGGCATCCTCCTTCTCCATAATGGTATTAAAAAAGCAGCTGGTTTTTCCCGTATGGCAGGCCGGTCCTGCAGCCGATACCTTTGCCAGAATCGTATCCTTATCACAGTCTGTAGTAAGGCTTTTTACATATTGGAAATTACCGCTGGTTTCGCCTTTGGTCCACAGTTCATCACGACTTCTGCTCCAATAAGTCATTTTCCCGCTGGAAAGTGTACGTTCATAAGCCTGTTTGTTCATATAGGCTAACATCAGCACGGCATCCGTCCGGTAATCCTGCACGATCACGGGAACCATACCATCACTGTTCTTTTTGAATTCCTCCCAGGCAAGCTTTGCCTCTAAAGCAGCCATGGGAATTCCATTGTCCTTTAACAGCATCTTTAAAGAGGCAAACTGGGCAGCATTCTCATTGACCATGGTTCCCATAACACCGGAGACCTTTTCATTCTGCAGGGTAATGATCAGCTTATCCAGAGAAATTTCTGGAATCCAGCTGATTAACGGAATAGGGCTGGCAAGGAAGGCCTCCTTAAAATCACTTTTTCCCAGGTAGATCACTTCTGAAGCATAACCTTCAATGATATCGGCAAAATCAGTCAGATTGCTGATCTCCCCTGTAGAAACAGCAATTTTTTCTTTTCCAAAGCGTTCCGAAACCTCCTGGGTAAGAGCGATATTGGATTCCTTGGAATAATTTAATACCGCCTTATGACAGCCCGCATACAGTAATTTTTTTATATCCTCGATACGCCGTACATTTCCGGCACCGATCACCGGAACCTCGGCCACTTCACAAATTTCCTTAAGAATATCCAGAGCCTCCTCATGCTCCTTATCTCCCATGGACAGATCAAAAATGATCAGTTCATCTGCATGCTGTTCACTGTAGGATTTGGCAAGGGCAACGGGATCCTTACTGATCACGGTAAGATCATCAAAATTGGTAACGGCTTCTTTTTCATAAAGAAAAATTGAAGCTACAAGCTTTTTGTTCATAAATCCTCCTTAAACTTGTCGGTCTTCTGCCAGCAGAGGATGCCTCTACAGACTTCCTTTCGTGGAAAGAATCCCCTGATTACGTTCATCTATTCCGGTAGCCATATCCAGTGCTTTGGCAAAGGCTTTAAATGCAGCCTCAATAATATGGTGTGTATTACTTCCCGAAATAAGCTTAAAATGAAGATTCATCTCACTTTTATAGGAAACAGCATAAAAAAATTCTCTCACAAGTTCTGTGTCAAAGTCACCAACTCTGGCTGCCGGAAGTTCCAGATCAAACTGGAAATAGGGACGTCCACTAAGATCTACGGCACAGAGTACCAGGGTTTCATCCATGGGAAGAATGAAATAGCCATAGCGGCGTATTCCCTTCTTGTCTCCTACCGCCTCCTTGATGGCCTGCCCCAGTACGATCCCCGTATCCTCCACAGTGTGATGGGCATCCACCTGTAAATCTCCTTTGACGGAAAGATCCAGATCAAAATAACCATGCCTGGAGAACCCCTCCAGCATATGGTCAAAAAATCCCACACCGGTAGAAATCCGGCTCTCTCCCTGTCCATCTATCTCTAAAGACAGAGAAATGGCAGTTTCCTTCGTTTTCCGTTCAATCGTTGCATTTCTTGACATCTTTTTTCCTCTCATCAATTCTCTTCTTATTCAAATCTTACAGCAATGGATTTGGCATGGGCCGTCAGCCCCTCTTTTTCGGCAAACAGCTCTATATCCGTATGTACCTTCTCCAAAGCCTCCCGGGAATAGGAAATGATACTGGTTTTTTTTCTGAAGTCATCCACATTCAGGGGAGAGAAAAATCTGGCCGTACCATTAGTAGGCAAAACATGATTGGGGCCGGCAAAATAATCTCCCAGTGGTTCCGAAGAATATTCTCCCAGAAAAATAGCACCGGCATGCCTGATCTTCGTCATCACATGAAAAGGATCCTTTGTCAAAATCTCCAGGTGCTCACTGGCAATGGCATTGGCTGTTTCCACTGCTTCTTCCATATCCTTAACCACCAGAATATAGCCGTAATTATCCAGGGATTTCTGCATGATCTCAGTGCGGGACAGCTCCTTTACGAACTGATCTACCTGTGCAGATACCTGGTGGGCCAGATCTTCACTGGTGGTAACCAGAATGGCACTGGCCAGTTCATCATGCTCGGCCTGGGATAAGAGATCCGTTGCCACATAACGGGGATCAGCCGTTTCATCTGCAATAACCAGAATCTCACTGGGGCCGGCAATGGAATCGATACTGACATATCCAAAGCAGGCTTTTTTAGCCAGAGCCACAAAAATATTACCGGGGCCGGTGATCTTATCTACTTTGGGAACCGTTTCCGTACCAAAAGCCATGGCCGCGACAGCCTGGGCTCCTCCAATTTTATAAATTTCTTCCACTCCGGCAATATCTGCCGCCACAAGAGTTCCCGGATTGACCTTACCGTCTGCCCCCGCGGGAGTGGTCATGATGATCTGTTCTACCCCTGCAACCCTGGCAGGCAGCACGTTCATCAACACGCTGGAGGGATAAGCAGCTTTTCCACCGGGCACATATACCCCGGCTTTTTCAATAGGCAGGATCTTCATGCCCAAAATGGTGCCATCCGGTCTGGCATCAAACCAGCTGTTCGTAAGCTGCCGTTCATGAAAGGCTCGGATATTGGCAGCACTTTTTTTCATTACCTCGATCAGGGAAGGCTCCATCAGGCTATAGGCTTCAGTAATTTCTTCCCTGGTTACACGAAGACTGTCCGCAGTGGGCTGCCATCCGTCAAAACGGGCTGTATATTCCAGAATGGCTTCATCCTTCTTTTCTCTTACCTGTGCGATGATCTCGTTGACTATAGTCTCAAATTCTCCATACTGATTGGGGCTTCGCTTCAATAATTCCTCCAGAAGATTCCGGCGGCTTTCTTCAGTTAATCTGACTATTCGCATTTATTCTTTTCCTTCTCCAATTCTTCTTTTAAGCGGCTGATCAAAGGCTTGATCCGGTCTGCATTCATCTGCATGCTGACCTGGTTAACGATCATTCTGGCCGACAGAGGACAGATTTCCTCCAATACCTCCAGACCATTCTCCTTTAAGGTAGAGCCGGTTTCCACAATATCTACGATCACATCCCCCAGCTCCACTATGGGACCCAGCTCCACAGAGCCGTTCAGCTTGATAATGTCTACCGTCTGATGTTTTTTGGTATAAAAATATTCTTTGGCAATATTGGGATATTTACTGCATACCCGGATCATCTCATGATGCTTAAGAAGCTCCAGACTTTTCGCAGGTCCGCAGACACACATCCGGCACTTGCCAAAGCCCAGATCCAGAACCTCATAAACCTGCCGGCCTTCTTCCAAAAGGGTGTCCTTTCCCACTACACCGATATCAGCTGCACCATATTCTACATAAGTAGGTACATCGGGGCCCTTTGCCAGAAAAAATTTCAGTTTCAGTTCTTCATTAACAAAGACCAGCTTACGGGAGGATTTATCCTTAATTTCCTCACAGGTGATCCCAATCTTTTCCAAAAGCTCCAGTGTCTGATTTGCCAGTCTTCCCTTTCCCAGGGCAAAGGTTAAATATTGATTCTCTTTCATTTCAGGTCACCCTCTTTCGTCAGAAAAATCACTTCCTGACTTCTCTGTTTTTTCCCATACTCTTCATAGGCTGCCCTGCCCTTTTCAGACCGGAAGGGAAGAAGCTGTACCGGTTTCCCTTCTTTTCTTAAAATTTCAGCCATGCTGAGGGCCTGGCCGAAGTGGGACTGGTCATAGACCAGAGTGATCAGCTTCACCGGAAGACTTATGGATATTTTCTGTCGGTTCAAAGCCTGCATCAGATCATCAATAACGATGACGAAGCCAATGGCCGCAGAATCCTTTCCGAAATAGGGCAAAAGCCGGTCATAACGGCCCCCCTTAACGATCACATCACCGATACCATAGGTATATACCTTAAAAATGATTCCCGTATAATAATGGTAGCTGCTGAGCATACCCAGATCAAAGGAAACATATTTTTCCACTCCATAGGCACAAAGTACCTGATAAAGTGCAGTAAGCCGTTCAATGGCCTGACGGCAGAGAGGGTGATCCAAAAGCTCACCGGCCTGAGAAAGCACCTCCACTGAACCGAATAAATCTTCTATCTGCATAATGGTATTCGTTACGGCTTCTGATTTATTCCGGGCTTCCAGATATTCCTTGGCAGCAAAAAAATTCTTATTGGATATGTATTCCCGCAGTGCATCTTCCTCTTCTTCGGAAAGGGACAACTGTTCACAGATTCCCTTAAAGAAGTTTACTTCACCGATACTGACCTGAAAATCCTTTACTCCTGTATGCAGCAGGGCATCCACCAGCATGCTGATGATCTCCCCATCAGCCTCTACACTGTCATCTCCCAAAAGCTCTGCACCCATCTGAGTGGTTTCCTTCAGTTTTCCCTGCAACAGACTGGTGTTGGAGAAGGTGTTTCCCTGATAGGTAAAACGCAGAGGCATATCCTCTTTAGAAAAATATTTTGCTGCACACCTGGCCATAGAAGGGGTAAAATCAGGCCGCAGACAGAGGATATTACCATCGGAATCAAAAAATTTAAATAAATCCTTGGCCGGTGTAGTACCGATCTCCTTACCAAATACTTCGAAAAATTCAAAAGTCGGTGTCTGAATTCCCTGATAGCCGAAAAGCTCTATCCTTTCCTGCAGCTTCTTTTGAATCTGCTGCTTTTCGGCATACTCTCTTCCGTAAATATCTCGCACACCCTCCGGTGTATGAATCAATTCTGTTTTCATACTTTCAACCTTTTCCCTCTCATCCTGCATCCGTCACACTACTCTATCAGCATAATAAACGTAATCAAGTCACTTTAGTGTAGTAGTGTGCTACTATGCTAAATTAACAATAGTATAATGGAGGAAGTAAGGTCTGTCAACCTATTCTTCCCGGCTTTCCAGATCCATTTTCAGCATATCCAGATAAGGAACCAGAATCCCATGCTTTTTGGGAATACAGTATTCCGGATCCAGTTCATCAAAACGGAAGCTTTTTCTTCCGCCGCCTAAAGCTCTCTCCCAAAAGCCAAGAAGCTGCTTTAAGCTGAGATAATAAAAAAGGTCTCTGTGAGAATAATAGATCAGTAAAAATGAAATTCCTCCCTGGATCTCCAGCTTTTTCATAAACTCTACCTGGTGTTCATGGATATTCTGGAGGGCAAAGGTATCCGCTGCACACTCCTTTGCATCAAAGCAGACGGGTATTCCCTGTACAGCACCAATGTAGTCAACGGTACTCTTCTGGTCAAAATAGGCCAGAGTAATATGCCGATGTTCTTTATCAATATTGATGGGAGTGATAGGTGTGGGAATCTTCTGAATCAGGGCCAATCCGTTCTCACTGTATTTTTCATTGGTACGATTGATCAAATCTTCCAGAGTAGAGCCACGTAAACCTCTGGTCTTCCAGGTGGACATACTGTTTCTTAATTCCTTTCTGCTGTTTTTTTTATCCGGGAAAAATATTCCGGTTCCGGAGCAATAAAAATCTTTCCGGAAAGCTGTTCAAAAGGAGCTTCCAAAGAAGGAAACTCCAGTCGATAGGCGTGGAGCAGCTGCCATTTGGGGTTAAAGCCGGATAAATGGGTATTAAAGTTTAAGTCTCCGTATTTGGCATCCCCCAAAATGGGATGTCCAAGATGAGACAGATGAGCCCTGATCTGATGAGGCTTGCCGGTGATCAGCTCCACCTCCAGATAGGTCATTTTTCCATAACAGTCCAAAGGAAAGTACCGGGTTTCCACTGCCTCAAAGTCCTTTCTGCCATCTTCGGGCTGATCCCGGAACAAGACTTTGTTGAAGCGTTCATCCTTTGCCAGATAACCTTTTACATGGCAGCCTTCCCGGATTTCTCCCCGGACAAAGGTACGGTAAAATTTATGCACCGTTCTTTCCCGAAGAAGTTCACTCATTTTCTGGCTGCCGGAAAGAGATTTTCCGCAGATCACCAGTCCGCTGGTATTTCGATCCAGGCGATTGCAGACAGCAGGCTTAAAGGTTTCCAACTGTTTAGGCTGAATACTGCCACGATCCAGCAGATAACCGATCAGCCATTCGTTCAGGGAAGGCTCATGCCTGTCTGCTTTCTGACTTAAGATGCCGGCGGGCTTGTTCACTAAAAGAATATGTTCATCCTCATAGATAACCTGGATTCCTTTCAGCTGTGAAAAAGCATGGCCATATTCTCCTTTTATAGCTGAATCGGAATTTGTCTTCATGGGGTCATCTGTTTTGCTCTTTTTTTTAGGCATGCCTCTGAACTTGTTAAAGGTTTCTTCTGAAAAAAAGAAGCAAATACAGTCCCCTTCCTTCAGCTGCTCTTTTCCGTCTGCCTTTTTCTCATTCAGCGTAATATTTTTCCTGCGAAGCATTTTGTAGAGAAAGCCGGAGGAAGCCTCCTTAAGATATTTATGGAGGAACTTATCCAGGCGTTGACCGGCTTCATTTTTTTCAATAGTAAATTGCTGCATACTCTATAGTGATACGGAAAATAAGGTAGAAACCACCCTATCCTCTCCTGCCTTTTCTTCTTTCATTTCTACCAGCCGGTCTACCCGATCGAGATATTTGTCCAGATCCTTGTAAAGCTTTACGTTAAAGCCGGATATTCCTGCCTGCTTTAAGATGGTTTTCAGATGCTCTTCAAAACCGGCTGCTTCTGTTTCCGGGTCGCTGCTGTAGGCAATTACGGATTTTGCCCTGATGACTAAATGATGAATTTCATAATTTTTCTGATAACTGGTGAAATAAAGATTATAAAATCCCGGCTCATCTTTGTATCTTTGATCGATCTGCCCTGCATCCTCCGGGGAAATCCCCCGTATTTTGAGGCACATGATCATGGACACCGCGCTTTTACTGGCCGGGAGGCAGCCCAATATGGCCACGATGGTCAACAGGTTGCTTTTCGTTCCTGTACTCAGCCATCCGATGAGAAAAAGGGCTGCAGAAAGTCCGAAAAAGAGAACCGTCTTCAGTATTTCCAGCTTTTTTTTGTAAGGGAGCCAGCGAAGCTCCCCTTTCAAGGCTTTTTTCATGGTTATTTTTCCTGTTTTCCTTCTTTTTTATAAAGATGCTGGACAATCTCCAGCATAAAATCATGGGGAATCAGCTTACAGGCTGCATGGAATGCCTTCATAGGCAGGCTGCTGACAGAAACGGTTCTCCGTTTTTTTGAGGCATTTAAGGCATCCTTTACTACCTGTGTGGGAGAAACCGAAAATTTCTCCTTGGACTGCAGGGTTTCTCCATAATGCTCTGCCCGATGGAAAAAGGGAGTTTCCACCGGTCCGGGGCAGACTGCAGTAATAAAAATCCCTCTGCTTCTTACCTCCTCCTGCAGAGCACGGGAAAAAGAAAGGACATAGGATTTCGTGGCCGCGTAGACCGCAAAGTTCATCTGGGGAACGAAGGCAGCTGAGCTGGCCAGCTGAATGATCCGACCATTTCTGACCATAAAGGGCAGAGCCAGATAAGTAACCGCTGTCAATGCCTTACAGTTTAATTCGATCATTCCCATCTGCTCCTCCAAAGGAAGCTGATCAAAAGGGCCCATAAGTCCATAGCCTGCACAGTTTACCAGCATACAGATATTCGGTTTCTGTGTATTAAAAGTATGCTGCAATTCTCTCCGATCACTCTCCTGCTCAAGATCCAGATGCAGGATCCTCACCTTATTGGTCAGGGTTTCTGCTATGGCTTCCATTTTCTTTTCACTGCGGGCAATCATCCAGATTTCATCGATCCGGGAAAAGCTTTCATCCAATTGTCTCACAAACTCTTCGCCTATTCCGGAGGAAGCTCCGGTGACGATCACAATCTTCATAGACTCATCCTTTCTTTTTGTGTACGTTTCGAATGGTTTTCTTTTGCTTTGGTTTCCTGGATACAGACTTTCCGACAGAAGAAGGCTTTGTTGAAGCTGTTTTTTTCACTCCTGTTCCCTGTTTTTTACGGAGGTCTTTGCTGTTTGCCCGTTCCTTTTCTCCGGGAATGGATCTGGGACGGATCAGGCAGTGCTTGTCAAAGCCGATCAGATCCTCTCGCCCGGCCTTTAGCAAGGCTTCCTTTACCAGCTCATAATTCTTCGGATTACGGTATTGGATCAATGCTCTCTGCATGGCCTTTTCATGAGGATTTTTGCAGATATATACGGGTTTCATATCTCGGGGATCCACTTCCGTATAATACATCACTGTGGACATGGTAGAAGGGGTGGGATAAAAATCCTGTACCTGTTCAGGCATATATCCCAGATCACGCAGATATTCTGCCAGTTCTATGGCCTCCTTCAACGTTGAGCCAGGATGGGAAGACATCAGATAGGGAACCAGATACTGCTTAAGTCCCAATTCCTGATTCAGCTGTTTATATTTTTTTTGAAACCGCTCATATACCCGGTTGGCAGGCTTATCCATCTTTCTTAAAACAGCATCGGAAATATGCTCAGGTGCTACCTTCAACTGACCGCTGACATGGTATTGTACCAGTTCACGGAAAAAGGAATCATCCTTATCCTCCATCAGATAATCAAAGCGGATCCCGCTGCGGATAAAGACCTTTTTTACTCCTGGTACAGCCCTCAATTTACGCAAAAGATTCCGGTAATCCGTATGGTCTACGGTCAGATTTTTACAAGGCGTGGGTGTAAGGCACTGTCTGTGTTTACAGACACCGTGCTCCAGCTGCTTTTCACAGGAGGGATGGCGGAAATTGGCAGTAGGACCTCCCACATCATGGATATAGCCTTTGAAGCCCTTCTCCGTCGTCATCTGCCGGGCTTCCTTCAAAATGGATTCATGGCTCCTGCTCTGCACGATCCTTCCCTGATGGAAGGTAAGGGCACAGAAATTGCAGCCGCCAAAGCAGCCCCGGTTACTGATCAGAGAAAACTGAATTTCATTAATGGCAGGTACGCCACCCTTCTTAAGATAGGAAGGATGATAGGTTCGGGTAAAGGGAAGCTCATAAACGGCATCCATTTCCTCCCGGTTCAAAGGCGGCTGAGGAGGATTTTGTACTACATAAATGCCTCCGGGATAGCCTTCCACCAAGACTTTTCCGTAGAAAGGGTCTGTGTTTTCATATTGAATATTGAAGCTTCTGGCATATTCCAGCTTATCCTGCTTCATGGTCTCATAATCCGGCAGATAGACCTCATTATACAGGCCGCTCAGATCCTTGGTCTTATAAACCGTTCCCTTGATAAAGGTAATATCAGAAACCTTGATACCGCTGTTCAAGGCATCTGCAACCTCCACAATGGATTTTTCTCCCATGCCGTATAACAGCAGATCCGCCTGAGTATCCAGCAAAACGGAGCGTTTAAAGGAATCGGACCAATAGTCGTAGTGGGCCATCCGTCTGAGGCTTGCTTCAATACCACCGATAATAATAGGTGTATTTTTGTAGGTTTTGCGAATCAGATTACCATAAACGGCAGTAGCTCTGTCAGGCCGTTTATGAATCTCGCCTCCCGGAGTATAGGCATCCATGGGTCTGTGTTTTTTTGACACAAAATAGTGATTGACCATGGAATCCATATTTCCCGCACTGATCAAAAATCCCAACCGTGGTTCACCGTAAATGGCAATACTTTTTTCGTCCTTCCAGTCCGGCTGGGAAATAAGTCCCACCGTATAGCCATGGGCTTCCAGAACCCGACTGATCACCGCATGACCAAAGGAAGGATGATCCACATAGGCATCTCCTACCACGTAGACAAAGTCAAACTGTTTTATTCCCCTCTCCTCCATATCCTCCGGACAAACAGGCAGGAAACGGTAGTTCAGGTCAAAATAATCCCGAATATAATAATCTGCCAGAGCCAGCTTCTCTTCCTTCTGGTAGAGGGAATATTCATCCTCCACAGCACAGACCTTCATCCCGGCACTTTTCCCGCCTTTGATCCCCATGACGATATCTTCAAACACAAGGCAGTTTTGGGGAGCTGCCTTCAATTCCTTCGCTACAGCCAGATAAATATCCGGTGAAGGCTTTCCCTTATTGACATCACAGCCTGTCATAATACAGGAAAAATACTCCTTAAGACCCAGGGAATGGATAACATTTTCTACCAGCTCTCTGGAATTACTGGTGGCGATCCCCAGGGCGATTCCTTTGGCCCTGCAGTAGTCCAAAAAGGATCTGACACCCCGTTTTAAAGGTACCTCGTGAGTATACTTATCCCAGGCCATCCGATTCCATTCTGCCTTGATCTCTTCCAGAGAATCGGGCAGCAAAAAGGTTTCCTTAAAGTAAACTGCTGTCTCGGAAAAACTCATTCCCTCAATATTCTTTTGTAAATCCTCCGGCAGCTGGATTCCGTATTTTCCCAAATATTCGATGTCGATCTGCCTCCACATCCACATGGAGTCTACCAAAGATCCATCCAGATCAAAAATAACTGCTTCTATATTACTTAACATAATCTATCCTTAATCGTTATTTTAATTTTTCTACTTCAGCTTCTGTGAGCTGACGATATTCTCCCGGGGCAAGATGCTCATCCAGCTCAAGGCTTCCCATGGAAAGACGTTTCAAATAGATCACCTCATTGTCTACCGCCTTCAGCATCCGTTTTACCTGATGATATTTCCCTTCGGTAATGGTCAGCCTGATCAGATTTTCCTCCATCAGATGAACTTTTGCAGGCCGGGTGGGCTTATCTTCCCCGATATCTACTCCTGCTTCAAGACTCTCCTTCATTTCCTGGGAAAATGGCTTTAGCGTTTTTACCAGGTAGGTTTTGGGAACGTGCTTTGCAGGAGATAACAGGTTGTGGCTCAGCTCTCCGTCATTGGTGATCAGCAAGAGTCCTTCCGTATCCTTGTCCAGTCTTCCCACCGGAAAAAGGTTCTTTCCGGTCACCCCTTTCATCAGATCCAGAACCGTTTTTTCACGATTGTCTCTGGTGGCACTGACCACTCCTGCCGGTTTGTTCAGCATATAATAGACATGAAGCAGGAAAAAAACTTCTTTTCCCTGGCAGAAAACCCGATCCTCTTCTTCATTGATCTTTACATCTGCCTGCCTGACCACGCTGCCATTTACCGTTACCTGTCCCTTCCTGATCAGCTCCTTGACCTGGCTTCGGCTGCCTGCCTCCATCATGCATAAAAACTTATCTAAACGTATCATAACCGCTTCCTTTTCTCATAGAGTAGAGTATACTACATTTTTTCTTTCTTGGGGACGGATTCATGAAAAATACATTAAAAAAAAGAAGTTTTGAACTTCTTGTAGTCAGTTTTTTGTTTACTTTGCTGATTTTTTCCGATGAGACCATGACCCTTGCAGGGACAGGGCTTCTTATCTGGTATCAAAAGATGATTCCCTCCCTGTTTCCCTTTATGGTTCTGTCCGGCTTTCTGGTAAAAAGCGGTCTGGCCAACCGGTTCAGCCGGTATTTAAGACCACTTTTGGGACTTTTCTTTCCTTTGCCGGATTCCATGCTCTATGCCATTTTTATGGGGTTTTTATGTGGCTTTCCCATGGGAGCCAAGGTGGTGGCTGATCTGTTGGAAAGCAGACAGATCAGCCCCAGGCAGGGAGAATATCTTCTGGCCTTCTGTAATAACATTGGCCCTTTGTATATGACAGGCTACGTTCTGCCTCTATTTAATCCTGAAGATCCAATTCGCCTTCTGTTTATTTTTTATGGGGTGCCTCTGCTTTACGGCTGTTTTCTTCAATTTTCATCTGCTTATAAAAAGAGCATTCTTGCCTCAAGTATGAACTCCTACTCTTTTATGAACAGGGATCATTTTTCGTCGACAAGACATGAAGCTCATGGGGAAAAAGTTCCACCATCAGGAAATTATCTTCTTTCTTTTCGGGAGGCTTTGGAAAATGCCCTCACTCAGATCACTCTTTTGGGTGGCTGTATGGTATTTTTTAACTGCCTGCAGATTTATCCAAGAATGATCAAAATGGTTCTTCCCGTCGGAATACAACAGCTCTATGAGGATTATTTTTTTGCCCCCCTCTGCAGTCTGCTGGAAATTGGCGGTGGCCTAAAGCTGATGGCTGAACAGGCAGCGGGATCTATTGCTTCAGGCCAGGAAAATGGCAGTTTTCCTCTTTTTCCCGCCTTACTTACTCTGGGCGGACTGAGCTGTATCATGCAGACTTTATTTATCATTAAAGGTACCGGACTTTCCATCGGAAACTACCTTAAACATAAGCTTGTACATGTGTCTCTCATCCTTCTTCTGTCTTTTTTATGGAGCTGAATTAATAAAAAGAGCTGTAACAAATCCCTTTTCCTCCATCGAGTAGGTATTTGCTGCAGCTCTATAGTGCTTATGTGATAACTTTAAATAATATCCAATGCAACGGGCTCTCCGGCAGAAGAAGCCTCCTCTTCCAGATCCTCCAGCCCTGCCATGGGGAAAAGCTCCGCCCGATTGTTCTTAACGATCTCATAGCATTCATTAAGCCCCTTCATCAGCTCATTATAGCGGAAGCTGGCATTTTCCATGGAATGGGAAATAATGTTCTCTACATTGGCCAGCATATCATCGGTATAGCGCATAGCCGCTTCACGCATGGTATTGGCCTCGATGGTTGCATTATCCAGAATCTCCTGAGCCTGGTTCGTTGCCAGAGTAACCACTTCATTGGCCTGGGCATAGGCCTGCTGCATGATCTCATGTTCATTGATCAGTTCATTGGTATGCAGGGTAGCTTCGTTGATCAGGGCAGAAGCCTTCTCTCTGGCATCGTTTAATATTGCTTCCTTATTACTGATGATCTTCTGATATCTCTTGATCTCTTCCGGTGTTTTTAACCGCAGTTCTCTAAGAAGCTCATCAATTTCTTCTTTGTTTACGATAATCTGCGTATTGGATAAGGCCTTAAACTTACAATTATCAATATAATCTTCAATTTCATCAATTAACTGTTCAATCTTACTGCTCACCGTACTCCCTATCCTTTCTAAAACCCAAATTTCTTATATACCATGTCCACCACAAATTCAGGAACAAATTGGGAAATATCCCCATTAAAGCTTCCAATCTCTCTTACGCTGGAAGAACTTAAATAGGAATATGCCAGATTGGTGGTTAAAAATACCGTATCCAGCTTACCGCCTGAAAGTTTATTGTTCGTCTGGGCAATCTGTAGCTCATACTCAAAGTCGGTAATCGCCCTTAACCCTCTTACCGAAACCTGAATATCATTCCTGACTGCATAATCTACCAGAAGTCCGCTGAAGGAATCAATCTTTACATTAGGCAGATGCTTTGTTGCTTCTTTCAGTATATTAACACGTTCTTCCACAGAAAACAATGGTGTCTTGGCTGTGTTATTCAGTACACTTACAGTCAATTCATCAAAAATTGCGGCAGCCCGTTCAATAATGTCCAGGTGGCCGAAAGTAACCGGATCAAAGCTTCCGGGATATACTGCTGACTTCATTCGTTTTGCTCCCCTCTTACCAAAAAGACATGCTTATTGGTCTTGTATACCTTCTCTTTTGTTTTTGTAAATCCCAACGCTTCATATTTACTGCTGTCATTCTTCAGATCAGCTTCAATAATGATCAGCGTTTCTTCCCCCACACAGGATGTACTTTTCAACCTTTCCAATACCGCAAGATCAAGCCCTGATGAATAGGGCGGATCCATGAAAATAATATCGACTACTTCCGTTATGCGGTCTATAGCGGCGCAGGCATCCGTATTCATTATCATACTCGATTTCTCAAGTTTCGTAAATCGTAAATTTTCCTGAATGCAGGATAATGCTTTTTTATTATTTTCAATAAAATAAGCTTTGGATGCTCCCCGGCTTAAAGCCTCTATTCCAATCCCTCCGCTTCCGCTGAATACATCTGCAAAAACCGCACCCCCTATACGGTTTTGCAGCATATTAAACAGAGTTTCCTTGATCCGGTCCGTGGTAGGCCTAGTTTCCATTCCCTCCGGTGCTTTTAAAGGAAGGCTTCTGGCCGTTCCTGCAATGACTCTCATAGCTTGATCTTACTTCCTTTCGTATCCCGTTTTCCCAGCTTCAGGCTATTCAGATTCAGCTCCTTATCCTGAATGAAAACAGGAGAATCTACAGAATTCAGGGTATAATATACCTCTTCCACCCAGTCCTTTGCTCCCAGTTTCATTCCTCGCACACCCACGGCTCCCTTCTTCTTTTCCGGAATCTCGGCCAGAGGAAACCGGAGGAAAAATCCCTCCTTTGTGCGAAGAATGATGTTGGTTTTATCCTTTAATACATACACGCTGACCAGTTCATCATCCTCACTCAGTTTGGTGGCACTGACGGTACGTTTGCTGACATCGAACTCCCCGCCATCCACAATCTTCAGCATGGCCTGCCTGGTGGCAAAAACTACCCGGTAAAGATTCAGCTCCGTCTGAGAAGTGACCAGTACAATTTCTTCTTTTGCAGAGGAAAAATTACTGATATTATCAATGGGGATACCCTTATCCCGAAATTTTCCATAGGGAATATCCGTAACCTTTATGGTGTGAAGCTGTCCTGTATTCGTAAAAATACAGATTTTTCCGGTATTCTTGCAGTTGAAAATAAAACGGCTTTCCTGATAGGCCGCCTCTTTGTTCCTCTCCAGAGTGGCAGGATCGATGGTTTTGGTATAGCCGAACCGATCCATGAGAAAGACCAGCTCCATTTCTTCCGGCTTCTTTTCTTCGTAAACAGCCTCTTCGCAGTTGTCGATCAGGGTTTTACGTTTGCGGGAAAATTCCTTCTTCAAGGTATCCAGATCATTGATCAGAACCTGGATCATGGAATCTCTTCTGGAAAGAATATCCTCATAGCGGTAAATATTGGCTACCGTGTCCTCATGGTCTTTGATCAGTGCCTCGATCTCCAGTCCGATCAGCTTATACAAGCGCATATCCAGAATGGCATTGGCCTGTCGTTCAGAAAACATCAGCTGGGAAGCCATGATCCTGGATTCCTTCGATTTAAACCGGATGCCTTCCGTAATTCCTTCCACAAGGCATTTCTTCGCCATCGTACGATCCTTGCTGCCACGGAGGATTTCAATGATCAGATCGATCACATTGCAGGCCTTGATCAGGCCTTCCTGAATTTCCCTCTTTTCCCGCTCCTTTTCCAGGAGATTATTGTATTTTCGGGTGGCAACCTGAAGCTGGAAATCCACATTCTGGCGGATGATCTGTTTTAATCCCATGGTTTCCGGTTTGCCTTCACAGATGGCAAGCATATTGACCCCAAAGGTATCTTCCAGCCGTGTCTTTTTGTACAGCATATTGACAAAGTTATCTGCATCCGCGTCCTTCTTCAGCTCAATAACGATGCGAATGCCTTCCTTGGAAGACTGATTGGAGATATCGACGATATCCATGGTCTTTTTGTTTTCAGAAAGGGCTGCAATATCAGAAAGAAATTTAGAGATATTGGCACCGATCATGGGATAGGGAATTTCCGTGATAACTACATTGGTCCTGCCCCCCCTGGCCTTCTCAATCTCCACCTTACCCCGGATCTTAATCTTTCCCATTCCCGTGCGGTAAATGGCCAACAGCTCATCCTTGTTAGTGACGATGCCTCCGGTAGGAAAATCCGGACCTTTGACATAACGCATAAGCTCTTTGGTGGAAATTTGTTCATTTTTCATATAGGCTTTGGTGGCTTCGATTACCTCTCCCAGATTGTGGGGAGGAATACTGGTGGCCATACCTACGGCAATACCTTCTGAGCCATTCACCAAAAGATTGGGAAATTTGGCAGGAAGAACCGAAGGCTCTTTTTCCGTTTCATCAAAATTAGGAACAAAATCCACCACATCCTTATCCAGATCGGCTAACAGCCCCTCCTGGGTAACCTTCTGGAGCCTGGCCTCCGTATAACGCATGGCGGCTGCTCCATCCCCCTCGATATTGCCAAAATTACCGTGGCCGTCAACCAGAGGAAGCCCCTTTTTAAAGTCCTGGGTCATGACCACCAGGGCATCATAAATGGAGGCATCCCCATGGGGATGGTATTTACCCATAGTATCTCCTACAATACGGGCACTTTTCCGGTAGGGGCGGTCATAACGGATACCCAGCTCATGCATATCATAGAGGGTACGGCGCTGCACCGGCTTTAACCCGTCCCTTACGTCCGGTAAAGCTCTGGCAACGATTACACTCATGGCATAGTCAATATAGGATTTCTGCATGATTTCGGAGTACTCCGTTTTGATAATATTTTCGTCCATTTTTTCTCTCATCATTTCTTCTTTTCTCATTTAGGAAAATATTGTACTATATATCCAGCTCGGCATCGTGGGCATGCTCATAAATAAAGGCTTTTCTGGGTGGGACATCGTTCCCCATCAGCATCTCTGTTACCTGGGCTGCCATCAGTGCATCTTCAATCTCCACCAGCTTCAGTTTTCTGGTAGCCGGGTTCAGGGTAGTTTCCCAAAGCTGATCTGCATCCATTTCTCCCAGTCCCTTATAACGCTGTAAGGTGAAAGGGCCTTTATGGGTTTTTCGGTATTTTTCCAGGGCCTTATCGTCATATAAATACTCTTCTTTTCCCTTAGAAGGCATAGCCTTGTATAAAGGCGGCATGGCAAGATAAACATGACCCTCAAAGATCAGCTCCGGCATATGACGGTAAAACAGAGTAAGCAGCAAAGTAGAAATATGAGCACCGTCCACATCTGCATCGGCCATGATGATGATCTTATCGTAACGAAGTTTTGAAATATCAAAATCATTTCCATAGCCCTCCTTAAACCCGCAGCCAAAGGCATTGATCATGGTCTTGATCTCCGCATTGGCCAGAACCTTGTCAATACTGGCTTTTTCCACATTCAGGATTTTTCCCCGAATGGGCAAAATAGCCTGGTAAGCACGGTTTCTGGCAGTTTTTGCACTGCCTCCTGCAGAGTCTCCCTCTACGATAAAAATCTCACATTTGGAAGGATCCCTGGACTCACAGTTGGCCAGCTTTCCGTTGGAGTCAAAGGAAAACTTCTGTTTGGTGAGAAGATTGGTCTTTGCCTTTTCCTCTGACTTACGGATTTTTGCTGCCTTTTCCGCACAACCGATGACGGCTTTTAAGGTTTCCAGATTCCGGTCAAAAAAGTGAACGATCTCCTCTCCGGTCACCTTGCTGACCACCTTGGCCGCATCCTGATTATCCAGCTTTGTTTTTGTCTGACCTTCAAACCGGGGATCAGGATGTTTAACAGAGATCACCGCTGTCATCCCGTTTCGTACATCAGATCCCGTAAAATTAGCGTCCTTTTCCTTTAAGATATTCAGCTGTCTGGCATAGTTATTGATCACCGTAGTGAACATGGTCTTAAAACCGGTTAAATGGGTTCCGCCCTCTGCGTTGTAGATATTGTTGCAAAAGCCCAGTACTGTTTCGTGAAACTCATTCACGTACTGGAAGGCGACCTCTACACTCACCCCTTCACTTTCCCCGGTATAATAGATCACCTCATGAACGGTTTCCTTTGACTTGTTTAAGTCCTTTAAATAACCGATCAATCCCTGTGGCTCATGAAATTCTATGTATTCTCCTTCAGTCTTACGCTTGTCCTCATAGATAATGGTAAGTCTGGGATTCAAATAGGCCGTTTCATGGAGACGGCTTTTTACCTCATCCTCCTTAAAACGGGTTTTATCAAAAATAGTATCATCGGGAAGAAAGTTGACTGCCGTTCCTGTTTCCCTGGTTTTCCCCACTACGGGAAGCAGGCCGTTTTCCAAGGGAATTACAGGATTTCCTCTTTCATATTTATCTTCATAGATGAAACCATTCTTCTTGACCCTTACGGTCAATCTAGTAGAAAGGGCATTCACCACTGAAGAACCCACTCCATGGAGACCGCCACTGGTTTTATAGGCAGAATCATCAAATTTACCGCCTGCATGCAAAGTGGTAAAGACCAGACGCTCCGCACTGATCCCCTTTTCATGCATTTCAACCGGAATTCCCCTCCCGTTATCCATAACGGTACAGCTTCCGTCTGCTTCCAGAGTGACGTAAATTTTATCACAGAAGCCGGCCAGATGCTCATCCACGGAATTGTCAACGATTTCATAGATCAGATGGTTCAGTCCCTTGGTAGACACACTGCCGATATACATTCCCGGTCTTTTTCTTACTGCTTCCAGTCCCTCCAGGACGGTAATGCTGGAAGCATCATAGGTAGTCTTCGCTGCCATATTGCAGTTCCTTTCTGTCTCTATGAGAGATAAAATCCTGTATAAACAGCTTGGTTCATACAGGATTCGTTTTAATTGGTGGGTAATTTCTGTGTACAGGCAAGAGCAAGCGCACCCGGTCCGATATGGCAGGCCACACTCAAAGAAAGTGGATCCAGCACAATGTCCATTCCGGGAAATTCCTGCTCCACCTCTGCCTTAAACTGCATAGCCGCTTCCTTATCATAGGTATAAGCTATCTGCAGACGAACGTTAGTGATTCCACCAAAGCGGGTATCAATATCATTTTTGATGGCATTGATCATCAGCTTTTTGCCCTGGGAAGAGGTTCTTGCCTTGGCAAAGGCATCCAGCTTGTCTCCCTGAATAGTGAGGACAGGCTTCAACTTTAAAATGGTTCCCAATGCTGCTGCGGCAGGAGTGATCCTGCCTCCTTTTTTCAGATAATACAAGGTGTCCAGCATAATATAGACGCTGCAATTGAGTTTATCTTCTTCTAATATCTGCCTAATTTCAGCAGCTGTTTTTCCGGCTTTTACCAGCTGGATCGCATCCAGCACAGCCTGACGCTGGATGACGGAAATACGCTGATTATTTACAACCTCCACCTTTCCCTCATAGTCCTGTGCCAGCATATGAGCAGTCTGACATGAGCCACTTAAACCGCTGCTCATGGGAATATGCACAACCGCATCATACTCTTTCAAAAGCTCATCAAACATCTTGGTCACAGACTCAGGTGATGGCTGGGAGGTGCTGATATTGCTGTCTCCTTTAAGACGGGTATAAAAATCCTCCTGAGTAAGGGTTATATCTTCAAAATAGGTTTCTTCATCCATCAAAAAGGGCATGGGAAGTACAGAAATCCCCAGTTCTTTTCCTTCTTTCTGGGTAATGCCACTGTTGCTGTCTGTCATAATTGCTACTTTTTGCATTGAACTATTCTCCCTATCATTTTCTTTACTGAGTATTCTGTACAGACTTCCTGTCCAAAAAGTCTGAGTAGTATCATTTTACTTTTAAATGCTTCTAAAGTCAACCCTGGCCGCCCGCCGGGCAAGAAACTCTCCCAATCCGGGGAAGCGTTTTTCCGATTCGCTGTCTTTTAAGATTTCGTCTGCCAGTGCTGCTGTTTCCAAAAGGATATCTGCATCACTATAGATATCTCCGATGGCAAATTCCATATCTCCGCTCTGGCGGATTCCGAAAATATCTCCGGGGCCTCTCAGTTTCATGTCTTCATTTGCCAGATAAAAGCCGTCATTGGAATGGTTTAACAGCTCCAGCCTTTTGGAAGTATTTTCATTTTGGTTTCCATTGATAAAAATACAGTAGGACTGGTCTTTTCCACGGCCTACCCTGCCCCGAAGCTGATGCAGCTGGGCAAGTCCGAAACGCTCCGCATTCTCCACCATCATCACCGTTGCATTGGGAACATTGATTCCCACCTCGATTACCGTAGTGGAAACAAGGATATCGATTTTGTGATCTCCGAAATCTTCCATTACCTGTGTTTTCTGCGCCGGCTTCATTTTTCCATGCAGATAGGCCACACGGGCCTTTGGGCCAAAATGATCAGCAAGCTTTCCGGCATAATCTACCACGTTTTCCAGATTTTCCATTCCCCCCTCTTCCACCATGGGACAGATACAATAGATCTGGTGGCCGGCCTCAATTTCCTTTTCCATAAACCGATAGGCCTTGGGGCGGTAAGAAGGATCCACTACACAGTTTTTGATGGGGAGGCGTCCCACCGGCATTTCATCCAGAACGGACAGATGCAGATCACCGAATAAAATGATGGCCAGGGTGCGGGGAATGGGGGTGGCACTCATTACCAGAATATGAGTATTTTCTCCCTTTTCCTGCAGACAGGTGCGCTGCCGCACGCCGAACCTATGCTGCTCATCGGTGATTACCAGGGCCAGATTCTGATAATTTACCTTTTCCTGGATCAGGGCATGGGTGCCTACAATAACATTTACCTGACCTGACGCAATCTCTTCATAAATTCTTCTTTTTTCCTTTGCCGTTAAAGAACCTACCAGAAGGATAGGCCGGATACACAGCCCGTACTGCTCCGCCATTTCTTTCAGCGCTTCATAATGCTGTCTGGCTAAAACCTCTGTAGGTGCCATAAAGGCCCCCTGACGGCCATTGGCGGCACAGAGCAAAAGGGCCAGAATAGCCAGGATGGTTTTTCCACTTCCCACATCCCCCTGCACCATACGGTTCATAGCTACATCCCGGGCGAGATCCTCTTCAATCTGTTCCCAAACCTTTTTCTGTGCACCTGTCAGTGAATAGGGAAGCTGCGCCAAAAGTCTTTTCGTATCCGAAACCTTCAGCAGCGGATTGGGGAAGGCCAATTGGATACTCTCCTGCTTCCGCAGCTTCACCTCCAGACAAAAGGCAAGAAATTCCTCGAATACCAGACGTTTTCTGGCTTTTATAACCTGATCTTCATTCTGAGGAAAATGCAGGGTTTTAAAGGCTTCTTCTGAAGGAATAAGTTCGTATTTATTAATGATTTCTTCCGGAAATATTTCTTCATCTAAGGAGACATTTTGAAAAATGGTTTTTAATGCTTTCTGGATAAATGCACTGGTCAGCCCTTTCGTCAGTGCATACACCGGCTGCAGAGTATCCAACAGCTTCTCATATTCTCCCGGCAGATAGCATTTGGGCTGATCCATAGTAAGTCTGCCCTTCTTTTCCTCAAGCTTTCCCCGAAAGATATATTCCTGGCCCGGATGAAGGGAATTTTTTAAAAAAGGCATATTAAAATAGGTAAGATAAATACGGTCATTGCCATCCTCAAGATAAAATTGTAAAAGGGTATACCTTGCTGACTTCCTCACTTCTATCCGCTGATAGGGCAGTTTTACTCTCAACACTGCCATGGAGTTCTTTTTCCATTCTGCCGCAGGCTTTGGTTTTTCAAAATGTTCATAGTTTCTGGGCAGATAATAGAGAAGATCCCTGACCGTATACAGCTCCAGCCGGTGAAAAAGCTGAACCGTTTTCTCTCCTATTCCTTTTACTTCCCGTAAATCCGAATCTAATCGCATGAGTTTCTCCTTCTTCACCACTAATGTGCAGACATCGTAGGGCTTATTGCTTTTGACCCTGGTAAGAGAAAAACCGCTGCAAAATTCTTTTGCCAAATTTTGCAACGGTTCTTAAACAGATATTGCTTATTCTACCGAAATAATATAATAATATACCGGCTGGCCGCCATACTGCAGCTCAACATCACAGGTATCATATTTTTCTTCAATCTTATCTGCCAGAAGCTGTGCCTGATTGGCAGTAATCTCTTCTCCATAATAGATGCTGATCAATTCCTTATCCTCATCCATCATTTCCTCTACCATTTTCAGGATAACCTCTTCCATATCGGTTCCCACGGAAAGAATACCACTGTCACCGATACCCATGTAATCTCCCTGACGGATCTCTTTATCATCAATCTGCGTATCTCTTACCGCATAGGTTACCTGACCGGTTTTTACCCGGGTAATTTCTTCCAGCATAATGGCTTCATTCTCTTCCACCGACAGATCCGGTACAAAATTGATCACCGCAGTAATTCCCTGAGCCACCGTTTTAGTAGGGATAACGATGATATTCTTATCCTCCACCAGGGATTTTGCCTGGTTTGCCGCAAGGATGATATTGCTGTTATTGGGGAAAATAAAAATATTATCTGCATTTACCTGATCAATGGCATTCAGCATATCTTCAGTACTTGGATTCATGGTCTGTCCACCGGCGATCATATGATCTACCCCCAGACCGGTGAAAATTTCATCCATACCGGCTCCCACAGAAACAGAAATAAAGCCATAATCCTTTCTCGGCCCCTCTTCCTTCTTTACCTCCTCCGTAGAAGCCTTACCTTCTGACATCTTGATCACCTTTTCCTGATGCTCAAGACGCATATTGTCAATCTTCAGATTGGAAAGCTCTCCATACATCAGCGCTCTCTGGATGGCCATACCAGGATCGTTGGTATGCACATGTACTTTAACGATATCATCATCAGCAACCACCACGATAGAATCACCAATAGATTCCAGATAGGACTTAAAATCCATTTCCTGCTTAATATTAAAGGTCTTGCTGAGCATGATAATAAATTCAGTACAATAGCCAAATTTGATATCACAGGAAGCCTCGGGATCCATCTTGATCACTGCTGCACCGGAGGTGACTGCTCCCAGCTTGAAATTCAGCTCTTTTCCCAGGAAAGCATCGTTGGCTCCCCTCAACACCTCCAAAAGGCCCTGACCGCCGGAGTCTACTACGCCGGCCTGTTTCAGAACGGGAAGCATCTCAGGAGTCTGGGAAAGTACATAGTCCGCATGCTGGATCACTTCCTCCAGAAATTTGGCAATGTCGGTGACACCTGACTCATGAAGTTCCCTTGCCTTGATGGCTGCTCCCTTGGCAACGGTAAGAATGGTTCCCTCCTTGGGCTTCATTACTGCCTTATAGGCAGTTTCCACTGCTGATTCAGCTGCCTGGGTCAAGATAGCCACATCCAGCTTGCTATGGGTTTTGATCACCTTACAAAATCCACGAAACAGCTGGGAAAGGATTACACCGGAATTTCCTCTGGCTCCCCGCAAAGAACCGGATGAAATCGCTTTGGCCAGGCTTTCCATATCATCATCAATGAGTCCGGAAACCTCTTTTGCTGCCGACATAATGGTCAGTGACATATTGGTTCCCGTATCCCCGTCCGGAACAGGAAAAACATTGAGCTCGTTGATCCATTCCTTCTTAGCTTCCAGATTCTGGGCTCCTGCCAGAAACATTTTGGAAAGCATACTTACATCAATTGTATTTGAAGCCACTTGAATATCCTCCTTAATCAATCGCTCTTACGCCTTCTACATAGACATTGATCCTGCCAACGTCTATGCCGGTGAATTCCTCCACCTTATATTTTACATTTTCAATCAGATTGTCAGAAACCGCAACAATGCTCACTCCATAGGCTACGATCACATGAAAATCCAGAACAAGCTTGTTATTGTCCATCTTAACCACGATGCCGCGGGTAATACTGTCCATCTTAAGAAGCTTAACCAATCCATCCTTCACATTAATACCAGCCATACCGACAATGCCAAAACATTCTACGGCAACGCTGCCTGCATAGCGGCTCACTACTTCCTTATCAATGGTGATTTTACCCATATGAGTATTCATAGAAGATCCTTTCATATCGTACCTCCTTCATGATTTTAAACTAATATAACATGCCTATTATACTCGTTTCACCGAAAAAAATAAACTAAAAAATATATGTTTTACAAGATTTTGTATATTTTCTATATTTTCTGCTTGCAATTGTATATTTCTTCTGCTATTATATTAATGTTGTGATTCGTAAGGATTATTTTACGGTTAGGAGGTGTCAACATGGCAAAATGCGATATTTGTGGTAAGGGCGTACATTTCGGTAATAACGTTAGCCATTCTCATAGAAGATCCAATCATATTTGGAAGTCAAACGTTAAGAGTATTAAATGTAAGGTAAACGGAGCTGCAAAGAAGCTTCACGTTTGCACCAGCTGCTTAAAGTCTGGTAAAGTTGAAAGAGCTTAAGATTGATCTATCTGAACCGTCGTAGAAATACGGCGGTTCTTCTATTTTGTTTGCAGCTTGGAACAGAAAAAAGGGGAAAGAAAGCGGCCGCAAGCTTGCTTGCAAGGCTGCTCTCTTTCTCTTTTTTATTGGGTGGAGCCCTTCAAGCGAGGAAATCCCAAGGATTTTCGAGCTTGTCTGTTCCATGATTGTTTCCCAAAAAAGACATGATAAAATATTGTCAATTCCAATTTCATCCAGTATAATAAGCCCTGTTAATATCATTTCCTACTGTTTTACTGGGAAATGATATGTTTGATCTTGTCGAATATAATCAGAAACGGAGGATTTATCTATGTATATTTCAGAATCGATCAAATATATCGGTGTAAATGACACCAAAATCGATCTATTCGAATCCCAGTACCCTGTCCCCGACGGAATGACCTATAATTCTTATGTAATCTTAGATGAAAAGATCGCCGTCATGGACACTGTGGAGGCAGATTTTGTGGAACAGTGGCATGAAAATATGGGTGTCGTACTTAATGGACGAACACCGGATTATCTGGTGATCCAGCATATGGAGCCGGATCATTCGGCAAATATCCGCTATTTTATGAGCAGCTATCCTGAGGCAAAGATCGTTGCTTCCGAAAAAGCATTTACTATGATCAAAAACTTCTTCGGAACCGATTATGCAGATCGTCGTATCGTTGTGGCCGACGGTGATACTCTCAGCCTGGGGCAGCATACCCTTACCTTCTATACTGCCCCTATGGTGCACTGGCCGGAGGTTATCGTTACCTATGACAGCTTCGACAAAGTACTGTTTTCTGCTGATGGCTTCGGCTGTTTTGGTTATCCGAACAACATCAGGGAATGGATTCCCCGAGGCCGTCGCTACTACATGGGGATCGTTGCCAAATATGGTCCACAGGTACAGAGTCTCTTAAAAAAGCTGTCCGGGCTGGATATTCAAAAGATCTGCTCTCTCCATGGTGCAGTAATTGATAAAAGTCTGGATACCTGTTTAAAACTGTATAATACCTGGTCCTCCTATGAACCGGAGGAAGAAGGTGTGGTGATTGCCTATACTTCTATCTATGGAAATACAAAAAAAGCCGTTGACCTTTTAGTGGAAAAGCTAAGAGTACAGGGAGAAAACAACATTGTGGTATATGATCTGTCCCGCTGTGATATTTCTCTGGCAGTAACCGATGCCTTTCGGTACAGCACACTGATCCTGGCTACTCCTACTTATAATGGGGATGTCTTTCCCTTTATGAAAAGCTTTATTGAACATTTGACTGAACGGAATTTCCAGAAACGTAAGGTAGCCTTTATCGAAAATGGCAGCTGGGCCCCTACTGCTGCAAAGGTTATGGCTTCCATGCTGGAAAAAAGCAAAAATCTGACCTATGCAGATACCACTGTCACGATTATGTCTGCTTTGAAAAAAGAAAATATACTTCAGATTGAAGATCTGGCAAAAGAAATGGGACTGTCACCCCAGCTTTAGGCTGAGGGGCAGTCCCATTAACGTAAATATATGCACCAAACCGTTATCATTTTCACATCGTATTTTAAATATTTAAAACCGAATCACTCTACGGTCACTACCTTAGCCAGATTTCTTGGCTTATCTACATCCAGTCCCTTGTCCGCCGATACATAATAGGCGATCAACTGCAACACTACTGATGTGGGCATGACCATAAATTCATCCTGCATAACCGGCAGATAAAAGATCTTCCAGTAATTCTCACACTGCTCTTCTTTTTCTTCTTTGATCAGAAGGATAACCTTTGCTCCCCTGGCCTGTACTTCCCGGATATTGGACAGTTCCTTATCCTTTAACTTATCCTGAGTCACCACTGCGATCACCGGTGTTTCCTCTGTGATCAGAGCAATGGTTCCATGTTTCAACTCTCCCGAAGCATAGGCCTCGGAGTGAATATAGGAAACCTCCTTCAGCTTAAGCGATCCTTCCAAAAGAATGGAATAATCCAATCCTCGTCCGATCATAAATACGTCCCTGGCATTTAACATGGTATCAGCAAGATGATGAATCTCCTCTTTTCGTGCCAGAATCCCTTCGATCACTTCCGGTACACGAAGCAATTCCTTCATGTACTCTCCCAGCTTCTCTTGCGGCCACAGTTTTCTGGCCAGAGCCATACGGGCAGTCAAAAGATATAAAACTGCCAACTGGGTGGTATAGGCTTTGGTACTGGCCACTGCGATCTCCATTCCTGCCAGAGTATAGATCACATGCTCGGCTGCCATGGCAATGGAGGAACCCTTTACATTGACGATGGCAATGGTAGGTGAGCCACAGCTTCTTGCAAACTTAAGTGCCTCCAGAGTATCGATGGTCTCTCCGGACTGAGAAATGGCAAGGACAAGCGTCTCCTTATCCACCACCGGATCATTATACATAAATTCAGAAGCCATAACCACATCTACATGGATGCCGATCATAGCCTGGATCAGACTTTTTGCCACCAGCCCTGCATGCAGTGCTGTTCCACAGGCAATAATGCATATCCGCTTACAGTCTGCCAGAATCTCATCCTGAATTCCTTCTTTACCAAAATCCGGTTTTCCCTCTTTAACATAAGCATTGATGGTTTCACCGATCACCCTTGGCTGCTCCATGATCTCTTTTTCCATATAAAAGGGATAGCCGCCCTTGTCACTGTGGTGAATATCCCAATCTACCGTCAGCCAGTCAATTTCTACTGCCTCTCCTGCCATATCGTACAATTCAATATCCTCTTTAGACAAAACAGCAACAGATAGCTCAGGGATGACAAAATAACGATTGGTAAAGGGAACAATGGCAGCCACATCCGAAGACAGGATCTTGGCCTCTTCAGTACCCGCCACTACAATAGGGCTGACGTTTCGAACAGAAAAAATTTTTCCGGGAATATCCTCGAACAGAATGGCAAAGCCAAAGGTACCCTTTAACTTCAGTGTCATCTTCCGGATAGCCTCCAACGGGTCTTTTCGGTAAAAATGATCCAATACTGCTGCAGCAACCTCGCTGTCAGTCTCTGAAACAAGCCTTCCTTCCAAATCGTATTTTTCAATCAATGCCGGTGCATTTTCAATAATTCCATTGTGCACAAGAGTCACTCTTCCAAAGCGGTGGGGATGGGCATTTTCTACGGTTACTTTTCCATGGGTGGACCATCGGGTATGGCCTATTCCACAGCTTCCGGAAAGCTTTTCCTCGTGGCAGAGTTTCCTAAGCTCACTGACTCTCCCTGTGCATTTCATGATTCTGGGAACCCCTTTGGTTTCCTGAGAGCTGTTATCAGCACTTCTCTCTTCCGTCAGGGCAATACCTGCACTGTCATAGCCCCTGTATTCCAACAGCTCCATAGAATCCAATAAAAAATCGAGAGCATCCTTTTTTCCTGTATATCCTATAATTCCACACATATCTCTTTTCCTCATCAATCTATTTTTGTCTTTAATGGTTCGTAGTCTATTTTCTGGGGTTGTTGCATAATTCTTGAAAGGGCTTACTGTTTATCCTCTTGTATGCTAAAAAGAATTTTGCAACACTCCTCACTTCGTTATATCGTATTTGTTTTGCAGTTACCCGCATATTTGCCGATATATCTCGCACCGAAGCCGTACGGAAGGGCATCCGCCGAATTTTCGATTAACCCTCCACCTCGTCGTCCTTTGAAAAAAATAAAGGCTCTGGCGCTGGATGAGGAAAATGATAACGATTTATTGTTTGCCATATTTACTTATCAAGGTGCACCGGAACATTATACACATTAGTGCCTGGGATGTAAAGTATTCTTCTCACACACAATATCGCAGCCTTTGTAGTTCAATATTCCTGACTTCCTGCTGGTCAAGCTTTACACTCAATGAATCTTCATTCCATTGATAAAAGTCTATATCGTCTACTTCATCATATTCAGGATCCACGAGCTCATGTATGCTGATCAACTCAGGATTGAAATCCAACGGATTCGTCAGTTCGCCTACCATGACATCCATAGGTCCTCCCCAATAGCATCCCTCATATGCCACTAAATTGGTATTCCTATCATAGTGAATACCAGTAATAATAAATGACTCTCCACAAGAAACACCATAATCGTTGTCGTATCCTCTGGGAACATAATTAAATACTTCAAGTGTATCTACATCAATGTAGCTGATACCATACAGGTCTATATGGTGCGGATAATATCTGTGTCCGTTTTTATGATGAATTAATTTTTTGTGTGGAATATGATGTCCGTCAATAGAAAGATAGCTATATACAATTTCTCCCTTCCTTTGAATATAGTATCGTGATAGAGAAAGACGTCTTATTCCATCTTTGTGCAGATAATTTTTCTGAAGAAGCAAAATACCATCTTCAATTTCTATCTCACATTCATTTTCAAAATACTGCGCATCCTCTAAGTAGAAGTATTTTTTAACCTCCTCATTATACCTGTCACTACCGAATACATTGGTATAATCAATCCCCCTATACCGCAGAAAGTGGATGGAGCAACTTTTACAGGAAAACTCTAAAACAAGCCTCTCTTCACAGTTTTTTATCTCCATATGTATATGGAATCCCTGCTCTTTGTTACCCTCAACTGTAATATTCTCAAGGATACCTTCCTGATATTTATTGATTTTTTCTATCGGCATAGGGAAATTAATTATTCCAAAAGACATATCAAAATGTTTATATTCCGAATTATTATCATTTAAATCACCATGGAAGTTCATACCGTAAAATCCATGATCATCTCCCCCATAACAATTAATATAATCATAGGTGGTATTGATTAAATCACACTGCTTAAACTTCTCCATAGTTCTAAGATAATCGTCCTTTTTTATTTGTATACTATACAGACTGCATTAATTCTTCCTGTAGTTTTTTTATTTCTTTTATACTTAGTCCTGTATATTCTTTAATTTTTTTAAGAGGGAGGTCATCTCTCAACATTTTTACTGCTGTTTCAGTTGACAGTTTTTTCTCCAACTCTTCAAATTCCTCCGAATAGATAATGTGAATCGCTTCTCTCATCTTTGCTTCCTCCTTTAGCTTCTTACTTTTTCCAAAAATAAACCCATAGGCTCTGTTGTAATAATTGTTGTCCTTACTACCCTTATAAATTTCTGTTAATTCTTCGGCTTCTGCACTATCTATTGGCATCAATATACTTCTCAGCCACAGGTTCTCCTCCCCATCAAGCCGGGATGCCACAATCAGCTGCATAGGAAGAACGAAGCCTTCCAGATAGTAGATTCCCTTCCACTTCTCCACACATTCAATCTTCCAAACCTTCTTTAAATGAGCCAGCAGCTTCCTTGGCAAGGCAGGACAGATAAAGGTCAGGGTAAGATCCTGAATCTTAATACTGTCCGCTTTGCCTGTATCTGCCTTGTAAAAGAAGCAGTAGCCTAAAGCCTTGTAGTAGTCATCAATGCTGAGGGTATCCCCGTAGCCTTTGATCTCGATCAGGTTATATCCCAGAAAGATCTGACCGATCCTCTTTCGGATCTTCACTTTTGGCTCCTTTTTGATGATCAGACAGTCGATGGACTTGAATCCAGTTCCCAGCTGATGCTCCTCTTCAAAATGAAGAGACTTCTCATCCTCCTCCAAAATAATGTGCAGACTGGCACAGACAGGGGGATGGTACTGATTATTCAGTTTTTTGCTCATGAAAACCTCCTTTTCTTTTGATTCAGGAGATTTTCTCTATAGATTTTCTACTATACAGAAAACTCCCGCTTGTTCTGGTATGGTAAAAGCACGAATTTTCTGATAGGAGCAGGAAGATTCCTGCCAGAGAATTGTTGATTGGATTAGAGAGACTTACATCTCTTAGATTCAACTTGAGAAAATATGCTTTTTATCACTATAACATTCACATGTTTTTTTGTCAATTAAAAGATGAAATACTGCATAAAAATACGTAACAGTTCAGCCTTCTGCTGAATCAATACCAAATAGTTGAGGAAGAGGGAATTTGGGATGCAGAAATTTTTGAGGGCAAAGAGGAAAATAAGTTGTTCTGATACCCCATATACTGAGAAAAAATGATGAATACAACTCTTTTATTTTAGGCTGGGGGCATATACAAAATAATATAAGTATTACACCCGAAGAAAACCATTATTTGGGGCAGAGCGTGTGAAAAAAATCTTATATGCCCTCTCAGCTAATTTTAACTGCTAAAAAATAAAGATTTTCTTGTTTTTATAGAAAAAAGGGGCAGAGAAACTTAATTTTTTGCTCTTTGCCCAATTCAGGGGAAATGAGCACAAAGCGGATAAATACAGGAAAGAGAATGAATTCAAGAGTAACAGTTTAGTACAAGACTGAACTATTACTAAAAAGCACAACGATTCAGCCTTTGATTAACTGTTACCAAAACCTTACTGAAATTTTTTCTTTTTTCAGAAACCTTGACAGGCTTTTATACATACCTTACATCATAACCAAAACTTTGGAGGTTTTACAATGAGTGATTTAACAGCAACAGGCTGCTCTTCCTGCAGCAACAATTCAAACGGATGCGGAAGCTGGATCTGGATTTTAATCCTGTTATTCTTCTGCAATGGCAACAACGGAGGATTATTCAACATGGGCAACAACGGCTGTGGCTGTGACAACGACAACAACAGCTGCTGCGAATGGCTGATCCTGCTCCTCGTTCTTTTCAGCTGCTGCGGAAACAACTCCTGCGGATGCTAATTATCCAGTTTTTGAAAGGCACCGGTACTCCGGTGTCTTTCTTTATCTCAATACGTAAGGCATATTTTGATCCTGGTATCATCATATTTTCTCACCTGACGCATAGGATAAATTATAATCTTTAGCCCGGGGATAACTATGGAAAAATGTGACCAGGCCGGACAACTGGCTGAGGCTATCGTAGCCTTTGACACCCTATATACCACCAATCACATGCAAATGCTGAAGCTGCTTTCCCCATATCTGGATGTAGAAAGCAGGCATAAGCTGGCTATGTTCATCAAATGGCAGGAGCTCATATATACCATGAACTTCATGCACCACTACTCCTGTTCGGGCGGAAACTGCCCTGGCAAAAAAGAGCCCGATATTTCCAGCCTCATCCCTCTTCTGTCCCCCTACTGCAGCGAACGGGAGAAATCTATGCTCACTCAGTTCTCCCAAATGCAGGGAATGATGAATACTTATAAGGATATGGCCCAGTATCTTCCCCTGATTCAGGAAATGATGGGGAACTTTTCCGCTGAACAGCCCCCCTTTGGCAGCGGTTCCGGCGGTGGTTCCGGAGCCATGATGGATATGTTAAAAACCATGCTGTCTCCCGAGCAGCAGGATCTATTTTCTATGTTTATGGAAGGAGGTACACATGACCCATGAAACAGAATGGATGCAGGATGCATCCTTAAGAAATATTCCTGACTTTAAACTGGAATTTTTACAGCAGATGTTTTTTGAGAGTAAAAAATACAGCAGAAAAGAGCTTCTGCCTTTTTTTATGTCTCTGGCAGCAAAAAGTCGTGCCAGAAACATTACCTTTTCTCAGGAGGAACTGGATACCATCATCCCCGTGCTGAAAAGATATGCTTCTGAGGATGAGATCCAAAAAATGAATCAGGCCATCACTATGTTCAAAAAACGACAGGGCTGATATTTCCCTTTCTTCAACTGAAAGTCCCCGGATACCGGCAGGAAACTCTTTATCCTGCCGATCCCGGGGACATTTTACTTTTTTATGATATACCTATTCGATCAGCTGCACGGCTGCAGCCATCACAAACACCTTTTAGTGATGGAAAAGGCGGATTCCGGTAAAGGCCATGACCATACCGTATTTATCACAGCACTGGATCACCAGATCATCTCTTACAGAGCCACCCGGCTGGGCCACATAGCTTACACCGCTCTTTTTGGCTCTTTCAATATTATCGCTGAAGGGGAAGAAGGCATCAGAACCCAAAGCCACTCCTTCCATCTTATCCAGCCATTCCCGCTTCTCTTCTCTGGAAAATACTGCCGGCTTTTCGGTAAAGACTCTCTGCCATGCACCTTCTGCCAGCACATCCATGTATTCCTCACCAATATAATTATCAATGGCATTGTCTCTGTCTGCTCTGCCGATTCCCTCTTTAAAGGGCAGATTCATTACCTGGGGAGCCTGTCTTAACCACCAGTTATCCGCCTTATTGCCTGCCAGTCTGGTACAGTGGACTCTGGACTGCTGTCCCGCACCGATACCAATGGCCTGTCCGTCCTTAACGAAGCAGACGGAATTGGACTGGGTATATTTCAGGGTGATCAGAGAGATCAAGAGATCGATCTTTGCTTCTTTGGACAGTTCTTTATTTGCGGTCACTACATTACCCAGCAGCTCTTCATTGATGGGCAGCTCATTCCTTCCCTGCTCAAAGGTAATACCAAAGACATCCTTATGCTCAATGGGTGCCGGTACATAGGAAGGATCGATCTCGACCACATTATAGTTTCCGTTTTTCTTGGATTTTAAGATTTCCAGCGCCTCATCTGTATAGCCGGGAGCGATCACTCCATCAGAAACCTCTCTTTTAATGATCTTTGCCGTAGATTCATCACAGATATCGGATAAAGCGATAAAATCTCCGAAGGAAGACATTCGGTCTGCACCTCTGGCTCTTGCATAGGCACAGGCCAGGGGAGAAAGCTCTCCCAGATCATCTACCCAATAGATCTTAGCCAGGGTTTCACTTAAGGGCAGCCCCACTGCTGCACCTGCCGGTGATACATGTTTAAAGGAGGTGGCTGCCGGAATACCTGTAGCCTCCTTCAGCTCTTTTACCAGCTGCCAGCCATTAAAGGCATCCAGAAAATTGATATAGCCCGGCTTACCGCAAAGAACCTTAATGGGCAGTTCTCTGCCATCCTGCATATAGATTTTTGAGGGCTTCTGATTGGGGTTACAGCCATACTTTAATTCCAGTTCTTTCACTTCTCTTCCTCCATTTTGCTTTATCTGCTTTCGTTCATTGGCTCACTATTGGTTTTTGTTTACGATTCTGGTTTCCCACTTCCCGCTTTCCAGATCAATATAGCGGACAAACAGAGATACCTTGTTCTCTTCATTCAGGCTGCTCCAGAGCATATCCGTAAATCCATCAATATCTCCTGTAATCTCCACCAGCTTGGGCTCTCCCTCAAAGCTGGGCAGGGGATTTCCATCCTCCATATAGGTATGAATGAAGTGTCCCTCTCCTGCCACGGGATTCTGATAAGCGAAGGTATAGCGGTTGCAGGCATCCGGATTGCCGTTATTGCTCTTTAAAATGGACATGGCATAGTTGAAGCTTCCTCCTTCAATATGCATGATTCCGGAGATTCTGGGGGTATAATTGGGGGCATCCGGCTCGAACTTTCTGCTTCTTAAGCTCTGTTCAAAGGTCAGCTGCTTATCCATACCTTCATAAATCGTGTCCGTCTGATCGCCATTGGTCACAATGGTCTTATTTCCCAGAACTCTTACGGGAGCATAGATGATCAGGGAAGGGTCAGTCATTTTCGAAGGATCAAAGGCCTGGGTACGGATTCCCTCTCCATCTTCCACAAAAATACGGTTTCTGCTGTTCTCACTTCTTCCCATGATGAAATAAGCGGTAACAGCCTTCTTTCCATCCGGTGTTTTGCCAATGATGATCCCTCTTCCGGGATAGGCATTGCCCTGTAACTCTATTTCCAGTTTTCTCATTTTCATTTTCTGCTTCCCCTTCCTTTTGCTTTTGTTTACCTGGTCGTAAATGCAGTCTCTCCAAACAGCTTTATTTTGCTACAATGTTCACAATTCTGCCGGGAACATAGATTTCCTTGATAATGTTTCCGGTAAGTTTATCTCCCAAAGCCTCTTTTGCAGCGGCAATGGCCGTATCCTTATCTACATCTGCAGCCACATTGATCAGGGCTCTGGTCTTTCCATTTACCTGAACCGCAATTTCAACGGTTGCCTCCACCGTTTTGGCCTCATCATATTCCGGCCAGGAAGCCTGATAAGCCCTGCCCTCATTTCCCGTAAGCTGCCACAGTTCTTCCGTAATGTGAGGTGCCACAGGATTTAACAAAAGCAGCAGGGTCCTGTATTCTGCCCGGTTGACTTCATTTTTCTTGTAAAAATCATTGATCAGCGCCATCATGGACGCAATAGCCGTATTATATTTCAGATTTTCAAAATCACTGCTTACCTTTTTGATGGTCTGGTGCATCTTCGTTTCCAGATCTGCGCTGTAAGCATCACCATCTACCAGAAGATCCTGCAATTTCCACACACGATCCAGGAAGCGTCTGCAGCCCTTTACTCCATCCTCGGACCAGGAAGCACTCAGATCGAAGGCACCAATAAACATTTCATAGGTTCTCAAGGTATCTGCACCATAATCCTGTACGATGTCATCAGGATTGACTACGTTGCCTCTGGATTTGGACATTTTTTCCCCATTGGAACCCAGAATCATCCCGTGGGAGGTTCTCTTCTGGTAAGGTTCTGCACAGGGAACCACTCCTTCATCATAGAGGAATTTATGCCAGAAGCGGGAATACAGCAGATGCAGAGTGGTGTGCTCCATACCGCCGTTATACCAGTCTACCGGCATCCAGTAGTCAAGTGCCTCTTTGCTGGCCAACGCCTCTGTATTGTCCGGGTCGGTATAACGCAGGAAATACCAGGAAGATCCGGCCCACTGGGGCATGGTATCGGTTTCTCTCTGGGCAGGACCTCCACAGCAGGGACAGGTGGTGTTGACCCAGTCAGTCATAGCTGCAAGAGGTGACTCCCCGTTATCCGTAGGCATATAGCTGTCTACATCCGGCAACTCCAGGGGAAGTTCTTTTTCATCAATGGCTACAAAACCGCATTTCTCACATTTTACAATGGGAATAGGCTCACCCCAGTAACGCTGTCTGGAAAATACCCAGTCACGCAGCTTAAAATTGGTTTTTGCCGTTCCGATTCCTTTTTCTTCTAAAAAGGCAATGATCTTTGCCTTGGCATCGGCTACAGAAAGTCCATTCAGAAATTCAGAGTTTACCAGGGTTCCGGTAGCCACATCGGTATATACTGCTTCCTGGACACTTACATCGCTGCCTGCCACTACTTCAATAATGGGCAGATCAAATTTCTTTGCAAAATCCCAGTCTCTTTCATCATGGGCGGGAACCGCCATAATGGCACCGGTTCCATAGGTCATCAGGACATAGTCAGAGATCCAGATGGGAATCTCCTTATTGTTTACTGGATTAATGGCTGCCAGACCCTCAATTGCCACACCGGTCTTATCCTTTGCCAGTTCTGTACGCTCAAAATCCGACTTACGGGCAGCCTGCTCACGATATTCCACCAGAGCTGCATAGTTCTTAATCTCGTCTTTATATTTATCAATCAGAGGATGTTCCGGAGAAACAACCATATAGGTAGCACCAAAGAGGGTATCCGGTCTGGTGGTATAGACACGCAGCTTATCTTCCTTTCCGGAAATGGCAAAGTCCACTTCTGCACCCTGTGATTTTCCGATCCAGTTTTTCTGGGAAACCTTTACCCGTTCAATATAGTCTACGGTATCCAGATCCTGGATCAGCTTATCCGCATATTCAGTGATCTTTAACATCCACTGGCTCTTTACCTTACGAACAACCTCAGAACCACAGCGTTCGCAGACACCGTTTACCACCTCTTCGTTTGCCAGACCTACCTTACAGGAGGTACACCAGTTAATGGGCATCTCCGACTTGTAAGCCAGACCGGCTTTGAACAGCTTCAGGAAGATCCACTGAGTCCATTTATAGTAGCCCGGATCGGTAGTATTCACCTCTCTGTCCCAGTCAAAGGAATAGCCCAGAGAATGAAGCTGTTTCTTGAAGCGTTCTACATTGTTTTTGGTAACGATCCTGGGATGAATATGATTCTGAATCGCATAATTTTCCGTAGGAAGACCAAAGGCATCCCAGCCCATGGGATAAAGTACGTTATAGCCCTGCATCCTCCTCTTACGGGCAACAATATCCAGTGCGGTATAGGGTCTCGGATGCCCTACGTGAAGTCCCTGTCCTGAAGGGTAAGGAAACTCTACCAGTGCGTAATATTTGGGTTTGGAATAATCTCTGGAGGTAGCAAAAGCTTTCTCGTCATCCCAGATCTTCTGCCATTTCTGCTCCAGCTCTTTGTGATTATAGGGTTGTGCCATTTCGTCCTTCTTTCTACCTATTTTTTCCTCAATAAGTCTTTATATACTTTTAGGACAACGTCATGAAAGCGTACGTTGCCCTAGTCATTTTATCCTTTCCCGGGTTGTCTGTCAAGGTGGCGGAAATATCTGCCACTCTCATTTCCCTATTCCTTCTCCAGAGCCTCCACCATGACACCCATTCTGTCCATCAGGCCTTTTTCCAGATTGATCCCCTCCTGCCAGGCAATATTAGCCATATGGTAAAGCATGGAGGTCATCATTTTTTCTTTCTGCCAGGCAGCCTCTACCTGACCCAGCTGCAGTCCCAGCAGAACAAGCTGCTCCAGGGATACTTCCTTTTCTACCCGACTGGCATAATGATTACTTGCTTTCTTTAACAGCTTTTGGGCTCTGATCAATGCCGGAAGGGAGGCCGGCACCTGGTGAAGGGGGCGGTTCTTACTATCTGCATGTCCCTTTTCCTCTGCCTTCAGTTCTTCCCAGGATTTCTTTTTTTCCTGCTTCTGCCATTCTTCTGCATTAAAGACATGGGGATGGCGATGGATCATCTTGGCACTGATCTCCTCTGCAATATCACCTATGGTGAAGATTCCCTCTTCTTCCGCAATAACACCATGCATGATCACATGTAAAAGCAGATCTCCCAGTTCTTCTCTCAGATTTTCATATTCTCCCGTGGCTTCAAACCGCTGCATGGCCTCTGCCGCCTCATAGGCTTCCTCGATCAGCTCCATTCGGATGCTCCCATGAGTCTGTGCTTTATCCCATGGACAACCATGGTCACTTCGCAGCTCTTCTACAATTCCAATGAATCTCTCTATGGCTTCCATCGTTCTTTCTTTATTCTTCATTTTTCCTCACATTCTCCATTTATTTCAACGCATTCCTACCTATACTGCCAGCTCCCGTCCTTCCTTAAACGCAGCAATTTTCGACAAGAAAAACCCTTCATACCATCCATTCTTTTAGACAATATGAAGGGTCTGCATTTGTAAGCATTTCTCACAATATGAATTTCAAACGAGTTGTGCTAAAAGCTTCCTCTGTATCAGCATGATCGCGTTAAGCATCCTCATTGCCTTCTGCAACCTTGGCTGCTCTCGCTGCCACTTCTTTCTCCTGTACATCACTGGGAGCCTGCTCATAACGGGCAAAGGTATAGGAATAATCACCCCGTCCGCCGGTCATGGAACGTAAGTCGGTACAGTAGCCATCCAGACTGGACATAGGAATATCTGCTTCAATAATCTGTTTTCCGCCGGCTACAGGAGTCATTCCCAGTACACGGCCTCTTCTCTTGTTCAGATCACCCATAATATCTCCGGTGTAAGCATCAGGTGCAGTCACCTTTAAGGAGTAAATAGGCTCCAGCAATACCGGTGTAGCCTCCATAAAGCCCTTCTTGAAGGCCTGAATAGTAGCCATCTTAAAGGCCATTTCTGAAGAATCTACAGGATGGTAGGAACCATCGTAGAGAACTGCTTTAACCCCCACTACCGGATAAGCAGCCATAGGGCCTTTCACTACAGAATCCTGGAGTCCCTTTTCTACTGCCGGGAAGAAGTTCTTGGGAACCGCACCACCCACGACGATCTGTTCAAATACGTAAGGAGTTTCCACATCACCGGAGGGCTCAAAGGTCATCTTTACATGACCATACTGCCCGTGTCCGCCGGACTGCTTCTTGTACTTGTATTCCACATCGGATTTCTTACGGATGGTTTCACGGTAAGCTACCTTGGGCTTATCCAGTTCGATCTGTACCTTGTATTCGTTCAGCAGACGGCTTACTACCACATCCAGATGCTGATCGCCGATACCACACAACAGAGTCTGTCTGTTGGCACCGTCATTGATCACCTTAAGGGTAAGATCTTCATCCATCATTTTATGTAAGGACTGGGAAATCTTATCGATATCTCCTTTATTCACTGCCTTATATCTCTTGTAGGTATAAGGAGTGGAAATCTCTGTCTTACCATACTGGATAGGAGTAGCCTTGGTAGACAGGGTATCTCCCGTTTTTGCTCCTGTCAGCTTGGCAATTGCTCCCACATCACCGGCATGGATCTCTCCTACCTCAATGGCCTTGCTTCCCTGCATGATATACAGCTTGCTGATCTTCTCCTCTTCGTCCTTGTCATTATTGTAGATCAGATCATCGGACTTCAATACACCGGAGCATACCTTTACCAGAGAGTATTTGCCGATAAAGGGATCTACGATGGTTTTCCAGATGTAAGCAGATTTTGCCTTGGAGAAATTGTAATCCGCATCGAAAATTTCATTGGTCTTTAGATTGATTCCCTTGATACTTCTGCTTTCCGGACTGGGGAAATATTTCACCACATCATCCAGAAGGGTATAAATACCCTGACAAAGAATATTGGAACCCATGGTCATGGGAACGATGGAACCGTCCATTACATTATTCCGCAGGGCGGCACGAATCTCTGCCTCAGAGAAGGTATCTCCTCCGAAATAGCGTTCCATAAATTCTTCACTGGTCTCTGCCACTGCTTCCAATAAAGCATCTTTGCAGATCTGAAGATTATCCTTACTGTAATCGGGAACCTCACATTCCACAACCTTCTTACCTTCCCAGCGGTTACCATTTTCAGAAATAACGTTGATATAGCCCACAAACTTCTCATTTTCACGGATAGGCAGATGGAAAGGAGCCATCTTCTTACCGTAGCTGGCGGTCATATCCTCCACTACCTGACGGAAGGAAGCGTTATCGATAT
>JAFSIS010000019.1 GCA_017439665.1 Lachnospiraceae bacterium | reverse complement strand
TTTCTGACCGATTGCCACGTAAATACATTTTACCCCCTGTCCCTTCTGGTTGATGATCGTATCGATGGCAATCGCCGTCTTACCGGTCTGTCTGTCACCGATGATCAACTCTCTTTGTCCTCTTCCGATGGGAACCATGGAGTCGATGGCTTTGATACCGGTCTGCAGAGGAGTATCTACAGATTTTCTTGTAATAACACCGGAAGCAACTCTCTCAATCTGACGATATTTGTCGGTTGCAATGGGTCCTTTTCCATCAATTGGCTGTCCTAAGGAATTAACTACTCGTCCGGATAATGCGTCACCTACAGGAACCTCTACCACTCGTCCCGTGGTCTTTACGATATCTCCTTCATTAACGTTTTTGTGGTTTCCTAATAAAACCGCACCAACGTTATCTTCTTCCAGGTTCAATACCATTCCGTATACTTCGCCGGGGAACTCCAAAAGCTCTCCCTGCATTGCATTTCCCAGGCCGTGTACACGAGCTATACCATCAGCTACCTGGATAACGGTACCCACATCAGATACTTCCATATCTGCGGCATATCTCTTAATCTGATCCTTAATGACTGAACTGATCTCTTCTGGTCTTAAATTCATGGATCTTACGCACCTTTCTTTTTATTTACCTTTAGTGTTACCTTAAGTATATCTGTTAAACCTGCAGGCTTAACAGTTCCTTTTGTAACTGGTTCAGTTTTGTCTGAATACTGCTGTCTACAACTCGGTCTCCGATTCGAATCTGCATTCCTCCCAAAAGGTCAGGATTGATCTCATAATGCATCTCCATTTCCTTAAAAGAAGTAGTACTCAGTAATTTTTCCCGGATTCGTTCCTTCTTCTCTTCCTTCAGTACCTGGGGAGTGATTACATAGGCAACTCCTATCCCCTTATACTCCTTCATCCGGCTGATAAAATAGTCCAGTATGTCAAAAAGAGCATCACTTCTGCCCTTTCGGATGATCAGAGAAATAAAGCCTACCACTTCCTTGCTGACCCTTCCGGTAAAGATCTCTGTCGTAGTCTTTACCTTTTCTTCAGCAGGAATCCTCGGATTAGTCAAAAAACGAAGGTATTCCGGATTGTCGCACAGTACCTTACGGATACCGGTGATCTCCTCCAGCATCCCATCGGCAGCGGCTTCTTCTACGGCCAGTTCAAACAAAGCTTCACCATATGTTTTTGATATTAGCTTAGCCATGTACTGTCACCTATTTCTTTCAACGTTTCATCAATAAGGCGGTCCTGAATGGTCACATCCATGGAGGATGCTACCACCTTGCCTGCCATCAGTGCTGCCACAGAAACGATTTCCTTCTTCACTTCATCCGTCATCTTCTGTTTTTCCAGAATAGCTTCCTGTCTTGCCCGCTCGAGAATCGCTGCTGCCTCTTCCTTAGCCTCTGCGATAATGCGGTTTTCATTGGCAAGAGCCTTCTTTCTGGCCTCACTCAGGATTTCTTCAGCTTCCTTATTGATATTTTTCAGTTTTGCCTCGTATTCTTCACGAAGTGCATTTGCTTTTTCCTGATTGGCTTCGGCATCGTCCAGTTCGCTTTTGATCTTATCCTGTCTCTTCTGCAAAAAGGCTCTTGCAGGATTGAACAGGAAATAGGACATTGCCAGAAAGAGAGCAAATACAGCAATAATCGTCAGCACTGCATCTGCGATCAGCTGCATATCCAGATCAAACAGTCTGGGACTCATTTCCGCAGCTGCCAGTACACAGGCGCTACTTAGTAATGTATTCAAGTTGCTGCCTCCTTTCGTTATGGTTTAACCTTAAGAGGCTTATGGTAATAAAGGTTTTACGAATAACAGAATCATACCGATCAACAGACCGTACAAACCAGTTGTCTCGGCAACGGCCTGTCCAAGTAACATGGTAGAGGTAATATCAGATTTTGCACCCGGGTTACGTCCTACTGCTGCTGCTGCGTGTCCTGCTGCAATACCCTGGCCGATACCAGGGCCGATACCTGCGATAAGTGCTAAACCTGCACCGATTGCTGAACATCCTAAGATAAAGTTTTCATTAAATTCCATTTTGTCTTCCTCCTGATTATTGTTTTTTGGTAACTATTCAGTCCCTTCATGGTTACGTTTTTTGTTCTTTTCTCTATTCTGTTGTTCTTGCATCTGTAATATAGGTCATGGTCAGCATACAGAATACATAGGTCTGGATCGCTCCGGAGAACAGATCGAAATAGACATGTAAAACTGCCGGCCAGATCACGGCTATCTTGGACAGAAGTCCGTATACCAGTGCCATCATTACCGTTCCGGAAAGAACGTTTGCAAACAAACGTAAGGATAATGAGATAGGCACTGCAATGTCGCCGATCATGTTGATCGGTGCCCAGAATGGCCATGGGCTGCATAGACCTTCTATTACTCCCTTCACCTTTTGATACTTGAATTTGTTGTAATGAATCAGGGTAAAGGTTGCCAGACCCAGCGGCAGTGTCACCCCATAATCGGCTGTCGGCGGTCTTAAGCCGAACAGACCCGAAAAGTTGCTGATCAGAATAAAGATAAAAATAGTGCCGATATAATTTAAAAACGGACCGGCATGTTTACCCATGGTCGAGCCCACCATTTTATCCAGCATCTCTACGATCAGCTCCACTACGTTCTGGAATCCGGAAGGTATTTCTGTTGCATGCTTCATTACCCTGCCTGCAACGATAGAAAATCCGATCAAAAACAGAATCACGATCAGCAGACAGACATGCGTGGTCGTTATCCACACCGTATGACCGAAGAACTTATAGGAAAAAAGTCCATGGACCATAAAATCAACATCCGCGGCTGCAGATAACAAAATTCCTTGTCCCATACATTCACCTCCTTTTTCGTTTTGTATATAATTTATGCGTAAACGGCTGTAAGTAGGCTCCTGCCTTTATCCCCATAATCCCGATAAAAGCAGCTACAGGGTCTCCCAGTTTAAATACGCAGATTATACCGTAGGAAACCACTATTATGCCGTAACGTATCATATTCTGTCTGGTGATGTATTTGATCGCTGCATCACCAAGATCCAGACCCGTATCCAGCCCCCGCCACATATGCCAGGAAGCAAAACAGGCCAGAAGTAATCCAAGGCCAAGGCCAAGAGAAAAAAGGAATTTGTCCTTGGCCAGCCAGATTCCTGCCAGCCAGATCACTCCTCCAAAAAGAAGAATGCCCAAAAGCATCTCCATTAATGTCTCATTCACAGTAAATTTTTTTTTCTCAGACTTCACTTTTATGCTTCCTTTCTTTTTCTTTATTTTTCTTCTTTAGATTGGCAGCATAGCTTTCGGATGGTCTGGTAGAATCACTGTCGTACACTCTTCTGGCCAAAAGAAATACATTTCTTCCCCCTGCTAAGGCTCCCAGAAAAAAGAAGAGAATAAACAAAAAGCCTGTTTCCATCTTCTGGTCCAGCCAGTATCCCAAAAAGGAACATAAAAAAATGGGAACCAGCATGTGCATAGCGAACTGATTAAATAGTGCTAATAAACGAAATACGTTATTGTTCTTATTATCCACATGTTGCTTCCTTTCTTTTTCGTACTAATTTTTATTATACCACTTTTCCAAAAACTGTAAAGAAAAAGAGTCTGACAAAAGCGTCAAATCCTTAGAAAATTTTAGTAGAATATGTGATTCCCGATAGAAATACCCGTAAGTCCGGGTATGGGCGTTCTGAAGTATACACAATTCCCTACATTGGTCTGCCCTGCCATAGCCTCATCTGCCGCTTTATAGCAGGACGCAGTTGCCCTGTTCTCTGCCAGGGCCAGTGCCAGACGTCCGCTGCCTGCTGGGGAAAACTGTGACTTCTGGTAGATAACCTCCACCACGGTATTGGGATACACGCTGCTGAGCACCCGGTTGATAACCACTGCTCCTACCGCCAGCTGTCCTGCATAGGGTTCTCCTCCTGCCTCACAGTAGATCAGATTGGCAAGAAGATATCGGTCCCCTTCCTCAAAGGTCACTTCAGAAATATCTCTCCAGCTGGACTGGGCAGCCAACTTGGACATGGCCTGCTCCTCTGCCAGCTTCTTTTTCAGGTATTCAATGTTGGCTTCCTGCTCCTTGATCCTGGCCTCCTGCTCCAATACCTTCTTCTCCGCATCCGAAATCTGTCCGGAATAATTGGAAATACTGGATGCTGTCTGTTGAACATAGGTATTCACCATCTTCTTTTCAGCCTCCACCTTTTGTCTGAGTTCATCCAGTTCAGCCATTTCCTGCTGCAGTCTGGCCTCTTCCTCTTCGATCAGTATGCGGGTAGCCTCAAATTCCTCCAGTTTTTTACGATCATACAATGTCACCTGTTCAATGTAATCTGCTTTATTTAAAGCATCACTGAAAGAGCCGGAGGCAAATATCGTTTCCAGAAAGACATAGTCTCCCCTCTCATACATGAACCTGATCCTGGCCTTCATACTTTCGTACTGTTCAGTTTCCGTCTGATAGGCCGCCTCCAGATTAGCTGTGGTAATGGTAATCTCTTCTTCTTTTTCCTCAATCTGAGTATCCAGATCATTGAGATTACTGCTTACCTGGGTCAGCTTATTATTCAGATCATCCAACTCCTCTTCAAGGGTGCCCTTGACCTCCTTCAGGTCATCCAGTTCTTCCTTGGTCTGGTTCAGCTGATTCTGGGTTTCTTTATTTTCCTGCTGGGCCTGCTCCAGCTTCTCTTTGGTGGTAGTCGCATAAACATGTCCCACAGGAATAGCCGTAATACAGAGTATCAACGCAAGAAGCAGACTGATCCTGCGTCGGTGCTTGATTTTTTTTCTCATAAAAATACCTATAGCTCCATCTCTATTCTGCGCCCTGTCCGTTTATATCTGCGGTATACCACTCCGGCTGCATCGAACATTTTCCGGGAAGCAATACTGGCAGGGCTGTCAGCATACTTATCATCATCATAAATTACGGTCCTGATCCCACTCTGGATAATCGCCTTTGCACACTCATTACAGGGAAAAAGAGAAACGTACAGTTTAGCCCCCTGCAGGCTTCCTCCCCGATAATTTAAGATGGCATTCAGCTCACTGTGGGTTACATAGGCATACTTGGCATCCAGCATTTCTCCCTCTCGCTCCCAGGGAAAATCTTCATCCGAACACCCCAGTGGAAAACCGTTGTAACCCATGGAAAGGATCTTATTATCTTCACTCACGATACAGGCTCCCACCTGGGTATTGGGATCCTTGGAACGCATGCCGGAAAGCAGGGAGACTCCCATAAAATACTCATCCCAACTGATATAATCTTTTCGCTTCATCTCTTTTTCCTTCTTAAGTACCCATAAACAGCCCTTATTTTGTGCCAAAAATACGGTCACCTGCATCGCCCAGACCGGGAACGATGTAACCGTGGTCGTTCAGCTTTTCGTCCAGTGCACCGATGTACATATCCACATCCGGATGCGCCTCTTCCATGGCCTTTACTCCTTCAGGTGCAGCAATGATACACATAAAATGGATCTTCTTACAGCCTCTGTCCTTTAACATCTGGATCGCCGCAACGGAAGAACCGCCGGTAGCCAGCATAGGATCCACCACAAAAACCTCCCGTTCCGCACAATCGCTGGGAAGCTTACAATAGTATTCCACGGGCTGAAGGCTATCCGGATCTCTGTACAGACCGATATGTCCCACTTTGGCTGCAGGAATCAGATTCAGTACACCGTCTACCATTCCCAGGCCTGCCCGCAGAATGGGAACGATCGCCATCTTTTTTCCCCTCAGCTGCTTTACCGTTGCCTTACAGATGGGCGTTTCGATCTCCACATCCTCCAGTGGAAGCTCTCTGGTAGCCTCATAGCAGATCAGTGCTGCAATTTCAGAGATGGTATTTCTAAAATCTTTGGTTCCTGTGTCCGTTTTGCGGATATAACCAATCTTATGCTGAATTAAGGGATGATTCATCACTACTGTTTTTGCCATTGTAATTCTCCTTTTCCAGAGGCTTATCCTCTGTTCTCTCCATTCCTTATGATCACTCTTTGCTTTTCCTGCTTTTGGATTTACTCCTCGATCAAACCGATCCTCCGGATATGATTTTCTCCTTCGGAAAATTCTGTAGCTAAAAAGACCTCTACGATCTCCAGCGCCATATTTTTACCGGTCACACCGCCGCCCAGGGCAAGTACATTGGCATCATTATGAAGTCTGGTCATCTTTGCCGAGTAGGGATCTGTACACAGCGCGGCCCGTACTCCCTTCACCTTATTGGCTACCATGGAAATACCGATTCCCGTAGTACAGATCACGATCCCCTTCTCACATTCTCCGCTGGCTACTGCCTGGGCTGCTGCCCGGCCAAACAAAGGGTAATCACAGGAGGTTTTGTCATAACAACCAAAATCCTTATAAGGGATCTTCTGTTCATCCAGATACTCCATCACTGCTTTTTTCATATCGTAACCACCGTGGTCACTGCCTAATGCTATCATAGTTGTCCTCCCTTTTGCCTGTAAATATATGTTAATTCTTTTGCTGACAGTTTTTTCTTAAAGCTGTATCACCCGGTAGCCTGCCGCTTTCAGCAGCCGGTTCATAATGGCCTGTCCCATGCCATATTCCGAAAAGCTTTCAGACAGAATAATTTCCACACCCTCCTCATCAAATTCCCGTAAAATACGGTAAAGATGATGAGCAATGGCCTCCTCATCCCTGCGACCGCCCAGACACTTTATACTGTCAGCCTGATAATGGGAAAAGCTCTCCTTCGTACAGATGATTCCCGTTTTTTTCCCGGCAGCTTTTGCCTTCCTGATCTCTTCTGCGATCCGCCTGGCTACTGCCCCTTCTTCTCCCTTCACGAGGGTCAGCTCCCCTTTGGGTGCATAATGACGATACCGCATTCCCGGAGCCCTGGGGGCCGTGGTACAGCTGCCATCCATAAGAGTGGGATCCGTTTCCACCCTGCCTAACACCTTCTCCAGCATATCCCGGGTAATATATCCCGGCCTTAATATGACATAGGTGTCAGAAGTCAGATCCACAATGGTAGATTCCAACCCTATCCTACTATCTTCTCCGGCCAGGATCATTTCGATCCTTCCGCTCATATCTTCTATCACATATTTGAAGGAAGTGGGACTTGGCCGTCCCGACAGATTGGCACTGGGTGCAGCCACGAAACCTCCGGCCTGCCGGATAAACTCCAGGGCTGCGGGGTGATCAGGCATCCTCACTGCCACCGTATCAAGCCCTCCTGTAGTTTCCTTCGGTACTCTTTCCGACTTTTGCAAAACCATGGTCAGCGGCCCCGGCCAGAAGGCCTCCGCCAGCCTCCAGGCTTCCTCGGGAATATCTTCTGCCAGCTCATTCAGCTGCCCCAGATCACTGATATGCACAATCAGCGGATTATCTGAAGGACGTCCCTTGGCGGCATAAATTTTACAGGCACTTTCCGGATTCAGAGCATCTCCGCCCAGACCGTAAACGGTCTCCGTGGGAAAGGCCACCAGGCCACCGGCTTTGATGATCTCACCGGCTTCTTTCAGAACAAGATTCTGCTCACCATCATGTTTAATCTCAACGATTTTTGTTTTCATATCATTTCAGGCGTCAAACCGACGCACTCCTTGCGGCTTCATTATACCTTGCCACAGCCTGTTTGTAAATCAATAGTGTATTTACTCGGGGAAAATAACCAAAATAGAAGGGGCTGCTGCAATATTCTTGCAGCAGCCCCTTCTATTTTGTCAGGATCATTTATTAAATAATCCCTTTTTCTTTTTATGTCCACCGGGCTTATCCGGATCTTCGCCGCTTAACCTCTTGGCTGCATTCAGACTGTCTCCGGTCTCTTCATCAAATTTACGAAGCAGCTCCTTGGCATCATGAGAAAGCTTATCCGGCACCTGTACCACAAGAGTAACATAATGATCTCCCCGGACCTCACGGTTCCGTAAGGAAGGCACACCCTTGCCCTTCAGCCGCACACGGGTATCCGTCTGGGTTCCCGGTTTTACTTCGTAGATCACTTTTCCGTCTACGGTATCGATGATCACATCACCGCCCAGGGCTGCTACTGCAAAGGATACGGGAACGGTAGAGTAGATATTATACTCCTGTCTCTGGAAGATGGGATGACGGCCTACGATCACTTCTACCAGAACATCACCTCTGGGTCCTCCATTTACTCCCGGTTCACCCTGTCCGGTAAGCCGTTTACACTGACCATTATCGATACCAGCCGGAATATCCACGGCAAAACGTTTGCGCATGGGGATGTATCCTGAACCATGACAGTCGGGACATTTTTCCCGGATCACCTTACCGGTTCCCTGACAGTCAGGACAGGCCTGTACATTTCTTACCGTACCAAAGAAGGACTGCTGGGTGAAGACCACCTGCCCCTTACCGCCACACTTACTGCAGGTTTCCGGACTGGTTCCCGGCTTTGCACCGGTACCGTGACAGGTCTTACATTCATCCTTGGTATTCAGTTCAATTTCTTTTTCACAGCCGAACACTGCTTCTTCAAAGGTGACTCTTACGCTGGTGCGGATATTGCTCCCCTTCATGGGGCCATTGTTGGTTCTTCCGCGGCTGCGTCCGCCACCAAAAAAATCACCGAAAATATCACCAAAGATATCCCCGAAGTCAGCACCACTGAAATCAAAGCCTCCAAATCCACCGCCACCGGCTCCCTGATCAAAAGCAGCATGGCCGAACTGATCGTACTGACGCCTTTTATCCGGATCACTTAATACCGCATAGGCTTCAGAGGCCTCTTTAAATTTCTTTTCTGCCTCAGCATCTCCGGGATTCATATCGGGATGATATTTCTTTGCCAAAACACGATACGCCTTCTTCAGGGCGGCATCATCGGCATTCTTATCTACGCCCAGAACCTCATAATAATCTCTCTTTTGCTCTGCCATACTAATTTCTCCATTCTAAAAACCCATTAATGGCTGCCGGTGTAAAATGTCCCGGCAGCCTTAAATAGTCTCTTGATACCTCTGCTTATCTGTAAGCAGTCATCCTCAATTATACTTCTCTGAAATCTCCGTCGATAATATCGTCTTCGGGAGCCTGGGAAGCATCTGCTGCTCCGCCCATGTTACCCATATCAGGACCTGCTGCTCCCTGCGCCTGCTCATACATTTTGGAGAACAGAGCCTGTGCACCGGTCATCAGTTTCTCCTGAGCCGCCTTCATTTCAGATACCTGATCAGGGGTCATTTCCTGATCCTTGGTTCTTTCCAGAATCTCTTTTAAAGCATTCAGATCAGCCTCTACGGAAGCCTTTGCAGAAGCGTCCAGCTTATCTCCTACTTCATTTAACGCCTTTTCGGTCTGGAAAACGAAGGAATCTGCTTCATTTCTTGCATCGATAGCTTCTTTTCTAACCTTATCCTGCGCTTCGTACTCTGCAGCCTCCTTTACTGCCTTTTCGATCTCATCATCAGACATGGATGAACCTGCAGTAATGGTAATATGCTGTTCCTTACCGGTTCCCAGATCCTTCGCGGAAACGTTTACGATACCATTGGCATCGATATCGAAGGTAACTTCAATCTGAGGAACACCACGCATTGCCGGAGGGATACCATCCAGACGGAACTGTCCAAGGGATTTGTTATCCTTGGCAAACTGTCTTTCACCCTGTACTACGTTGATATCTACTGCAGTCTGGTTATCTGCCGCAGTGGAGAAGATCTGGCTCTTCTTGGTAGGAATGGTGGTATTTCTCTCGATCAGTCTGGTTGCTACACCACCCATGGTCTCAATAGACAGGGAAAGAGGGGTAACATCCAGAAGAAGGATCTCGCCTGCACCGGCATCGCCTGCCAGCTTACCACCCTGAATGGAGGCACCGATAGCCACACACTCATCCGGGTTCAAAGTCTTGCTGGGCTCATGGCCGGTCAGCTGTTTTACTTTATCCTGTACGGCAGGGATTCTTGTAGAACCACCTACCAGTAATACCTTGCCCAGCTCAGAAGCGTTCAGACCGGCATCCTTTAATGCATTCTGCACAGGCACAGCTGTACGCTCTACCAGATCATGGGTCAGTTCATCGAATTTTGCCCTGGTCAGGTTCATATCAAAATGCTTGGGGCCTTCTGCCGTTGCGGTGATGAAAGGCAGATTGATGTTGGTAGTGGTCGCAGAGGATAATTCCTTCTTGGCCTTCTCTGCTGCTTCTTTCAGACGCTGAAGAGCCATCTTGTCATTGGAAAGATCTACCCCTTCCATTCTCTTGAACTCTGCCAGCATGTAATCAGTAATCTTCTGATCAAAGTCATCACCACCCAGACGGTTGTCACCGCTGGTAGCCAGAACTTCGATTACACCATCACCAATCTCAATGATGGAAACGTCGAAGGTACCGCCACCCAGGTCGTATACCATGATCTTCTGTTCTTTTTCATTGTCCAGACCATAAGCCAGAGCTGCTGCTGTAGGCTCATTGATGATACGCTTTACATCCAGGCCGGCAATCTTGCCTGCATCCTTGGTAGCCTGACGCTGGGCATCGTTGAAGTAAGCAGGAACGGTGATCACTGCCTCGGTTACCTTTTCTCCCAGATAGCTTTCTGCATCTGCCTTTAATTTCTGTAAGATCATGGCAGAAATCTGCTGAGGTGAATATTTCTTATCATCGATGGTTCTGCCGCGGTCAGTACCCATATCTCTCTTGATGGAGGAAATGGTTTTTTCTGCATTGGTAACTGCCTGACGTTTTGCAGGCTCACCTACCAGTCTCTCTCCTGTTTTTGTAAATGCCACTACGGAAGGAGTGGTTCTGGCTCCCTCTGTATTTGCGATAACGGTGGGCTTACCACCTTCCATAACAGCTACACAGCTGTTGGTTGTTCCTAAGTCAATACCAATAATTTTACTCATAACTATTTCCTCCTTCTACACAAGTTAAATATTCAATTGAAAACTTTCTTATCCTTTATATCCATGCCAGGCATTACCTATGGACACGAATAGCGGCATCCATTGGCAATAATACATCGCATTATTGCACTACTGCCACCATACTGTATCTAACTACAGTATCTCTATACTTATATCCCTTCTGTAATTCCTGGGCTATGAAGCCTGATTCAAATTCTTCACTTTCTACCTGCATCACCGCATTGTGAAGATTGGGGTCAAATTCCTGTCCCAATGCTTCAATGGGAGTAACACCGATCTTTTCCAGTTCAGCCAGCATCTGCTTATGGATCATACACATGCCGTCATAAAAGGAATCTTTATTATCCTCACCTACAGCTGCCAGTCCCCGCTCAAAATTATCGATAACGGGTAAGATCTTCTCTATGATGCTTTTCGCACCGGTTTCAAACATCTGGGATTTTTCTTTTTCCGTACGCTTACGAAAATTATCAAATTCAGCCATCTGCCGTTTGGTCTTATCCTCCAGCTCGGCAATCTTTTCTTCCAGAGCTGCGGTTTTCTTATCTGCTTTTTTCTGGAAAAACTTTTTCTCGCCTTTCTTTTCTCCCGAAGCTTCTTCTGCTTCTTCTCCGACAGCTTCCCCGGCTCCTTCTGCCTCCTGTTCACTGTCTGCAGCCTCCGTTTCCCCCTCTCCCTGCGTACTTTCGGCAGCTTCATCCACAGGGGAAGCTTCTGCTCTTTCTCTTGCGATTTCCTCTGCCACCATATCCTCTAATTCTTCCTCAAAAATATCCTGCACGATCTTCTTTCCTTTCTATATCTTACAGCCGTTTATCTTTTCACAGCCACTTAATCTTTTCTGTATACTGCATCCAGCTGCCGCATTACATTTTTCAGATTATCCACTACCTTGTCATAATCCATTCGCTTGGGACCGATGATGCCGATGGTTCCTTTCATTCCCTCACCCAGCTCATAGGTTGCGGTAACAATACTGCAGTCATCCATGTTTTCCAGTGGTGATTCCTTTCCGATATATACCTGAATACCGGTCTGGTTCTCCTCTGCCAGAGTTTCCTTCACCAGCTCGGTGAGTTCTTTTTTCTCTTCAAAAGTATTAATAAGCTCGCTGGCCCTCTGATGATCAGCCAGCTCCGGATATTTAAAAATATTGTTGGCTCCGCTGGTGTAAATCTCCAGGTTATCATCTGCCTTAATGGCCTCTGCTACCGCATCGATCACCTCACTGATGATCTCACTGTGAATTCCGGCCTGACGCTTGAGAGCGGTGATCAGCGGAAGATTGATCTCCTCAACCGCCATCCCGTTTAAATGGGTATTCAGCAGAATATTCAGCTTCAGCAGCGTCTCATCGGTAAGTACCTCATCTACATCCAGGATGGTGTTCTTGATCACGTTGCCTTCGATGACGATGACCGCCAGCAGCTGATTCTTTTCCACCCGGGAAAGCTGCAGAAATTTCAGCTTGTTGTGATAAAGGCTGGGAGCCGAGATCATGGTTGCATAATTGGTATTCACAGCAAGAAGCTTGGCGGTCTGTTTTAAGAGATTGTCCAGTCGGTCTTCCTTTTCCAGAAGAACCTCCTTCATCTCCTCCACTTCCCGTTCCTTCTCTGCCATCATCAGATCCACATAGAGACGATAACCTGCATCGGAAGGAATCCTTCCTGCCGAGGTATGAGGCTGTAAAATATAGCCCATCTCCTCCAGATCTGCCATTTCATTGCGGATGGTCGCACTGCTTAGGTTCAGATCCGTGTACTTGGAAATGGTTCTGCTTCCTACCGGTTCGCCTGTCTCCAGATAATTTCGGATGATGGCCTGCAGAATCTTCATTTTTCTTTCATCCAATTGCAACCCCATCACCCCTTTCTTTTGTTATTAGCACTCTCTTCTTTTGAGTGCTAACATCTTCTTACCATAAAATAGCATCTACCTATCTTATTGTCAACAAGTTAAGCCTAAAATATTTCTAAAATAATTATTAAACCCGGACGGATCTAAAAAAATCCCGGAACCTTTACAGAGATTCCGGGATTTATGTATTCCAGTTAATCCTTATAAACTGAAGCTGCCTGCAATTTCATTATTCATGACATAGTAGCAGGTGTTCTCTTCAGGTTTAACGTATAATTCAACGCTCTTTAAATCGCCAACCTTCTTCTTCAGATCGAATTTCCAAACGTCCTTAGCAATTTTCATCAATTCTTCCTGAGAATAGGACTTACCTTCAAACTGAACGGTGATGCTGGCCTTAACTTCCTTCTTTACTGCACTTTTAGCTGCAGTAGTCTTTGCAGTAGTTGCTTTGGTAGCTGCTGCTTTCTTTGTCGTGGTTTTCTTTGCTCCTTTGGCAGGCTTTACGTCTGCATTAGCTTCTTCCTTTACTTCTGCTGTCTTATCACTTGCTGCTGTCTCAGCCACTGCTGCCTTCACTTCAGGTACTTTGGTTACAGCTTCTGCTGTAGTCTTAATCACTTTTGCTTTCATCTGTTCTCCCATCCGAAACTTTGGTACAGGGAATTCTGCAAACTGTATTCAGCATTATACCCTCAACCGATTTTCATGTGCATACTTTTGTAACTAAACATTACAAGTTTTCATTTTATAGAGAAAAGTTTACTATTATTTTTAAATATCGTCAATAAATTTTCTTGACAAAGGATGATGAAAGATTTGTTAATTTTTATGCAAATAGACTAAAATAACATAATACCAATGCTCCCAGCACGATACGGTACCAGCCAAATACCTTAAAGTCATGCTTTTTAATGTAATCCATCAAAAACCGGATGACTACGATGGATACCAGAAAGGCCACTAGCATACCGCTTACAAGGATCAGAACCTCAGAAGAGGAAAACGCAAAGCCAAACTTTAACAGCTTTAAAAGGCTGGCTCCCAGCATAACGGGAATGGCCAGAAAAAAGGTAAACTCAGCTGCTACTGTACGGGATACTCCGATCAGTAGTGCACCCACAATGGTGGCTCCTGACCGGCTGGTTCCGGGAAAGATGGCTGCGATCAGCTGAAAAAATCCTATGATCAATGCCGTATTCCAGGTAATTTCTGCCAGAGAGTTGATCCGGGAAATCTTCCCCTTATTTTTTTCTTCTATAATAATGAAAGCAATACCAAAAAGGATGAGTGCCAGGGAAACCACCGTATAGTTATAAAGATATTTATCCAGAATATCGTCGAACAGGATTCCCACAACTGCCGCCGGTATACAGGCTACGATAATTTTCATCCAAAGGGCCAGAATATCTTTTTTGATCACCTGCCCGCCACTAAGATCAAAGGGGAAAATTTTCTTCCAAAACAGCAAAACTACTGCCAGGATTGCCCCCAACTGGATCACTACCAGAAACATTTCCCAGAATTTGTCTGATACATTCAGGGTAATAAATTCATTCAGCAGAATCATATGGCCGGTGCTGCTGATGGGAAGCCATTCCGTAATCCCCTCCACAATACCGAATAAAATTGCCTTGATCAATTCCAGCATTCTTTTACGCTCCTTCTACCATATCTATATCTTTTACTGTAGAGATAAAATCTCTTTTCCCTGATCCTCTGCCCTCAACAGGGCAACCGAATATCTCCTATCCCTCCAGGTAGGCCAGCAGCTTTTCATAGCAGCTTTCGGCATCCTCATAGCCGCTGCGATACAAAGCCTCCATCTTCGCTGAATCTTTTTCTATCCGGCCGATGGTATTTTTCTGTTTAGGCTGAATCACAAATGCCTGCCCATTTTTCACCTGCTCCATAAGATAGTCCATAGTCTCATTATATGCAGTATGCCTCTCTTTCATGAGCTCATAGACCTTTGGGTATTTTCGATATCTGACCTTAATCAGTTCCAAATGGCTGCCAGGCTTTCTGCGGTATCCCATTTCCTTGGTCAGGACAACCACATTTTTTCGGTTTCCATCCAGAATGGACCGCTGAATAGGAATAGAATCTGCAATTCCGCCATCCAGATAATATTTCCCCCGATACTCCACATTCCGGGACACCAGGGGCAGGGAAGCCGATGCCTGTACTGCCTTCATGGAATCCTCGGCGTCCATCATGGATAAATACTCTGCTCTGCCCGTTTCCAGATTGGTAGCCACAGCATAGGCCTTTCCCGGATACTCTTTATAGGTTTCATAATCAAAGGGCAGAAGGTAGTTTGGCACCAGATCATAAGCAAATTTACTGTTAAAAATATTTCCGTCGGTCAGCAGGCTGTAGACACCACAATACCGCTTATTATCCATATACTCCGTCAGGCTTCTGTAGCCCCTGCGTTTCTGTTTGGATAAAAACGAACAAAGGTTGCAGGCTCCTGCTGATACTCCGTAGCAATGGGAGAATTCCAGATCTTTTTCCAGGAAAAAATCCAATACTCCTGAGGTGTAGACACCCTTCATGCCTCCTCCCTCTAAAACCAGGCCTGCCTGATACATTTCTTTTTACCTCCCATACTCCTCTTTTACAAATCTTCTGAATGCCTCCAGACTTCTTTCCACCTTTTCGGTATCAATGCAATAGGCCATCCGGAAATATCCCGGGCAGCCGAAGGAATCTCCCGGCACCATGACCAGATCATATTTCATCGCCTTTTCACAGAAGATCTTTGCATCCTCTTCCAGGGCTTTAGGGAAAATATAGAAGGTTCCTCCCGGTTTCACACAGGTAAAGCCCAGCTTTACCAGTTCTTCATAAATGAGCATTGCGTTGGTCTCATACACAGACAGATCCGAGGTTTTATCCAGATGCCGGGCTACTGCCAGCTGGATCAGGGACGCGGGGCAGTTATGTCCTATTCCCCGGGAAATCTGTCCACACATCTGGATCATGGTCTTACTCTCCGGACAGGCCGGATTTACTGCCACATAACCGATCCTCTCTCCCGGCAGGGAAAGGGATTTGGAAAAAGAATAGCAGGAAATCGTATAGTCATATACCTTAGACACATAGGTGGCCTCTACACCAGCAAAAAGGATCTCCCGATAAGGTTCATCCGAGATCAGATAGATCCGGTGTCCCAGCTCCTTACTCTTTCTTTCAAGAATCCCGGCCAGCTTCTTTAGGGTTTTGCCGGAATACACGATCCCCGAAGGATTGTTGGGTGTATTGATCAGTACCGCTTTGGTTCTTTCTCCTACCATAGCCTCAAAGGCTTCTATATTGATCTGAAAATCCGACGTTTGCGGAGGTACCACCTTCAGTACAGCTCCTGTCAGATTTACATAAGGATTGTATTCCGGAAAAAAAGGCGCAAAGGTAAGAATCTCATCTCCTTCTTCCGCCACCAGCCGGAAGGCATGGGAGAGCGCCCCCGCTGCTCCACTGGTCATAAAGATATGGTCAGCTGTATAGGCCATTCCAAACCTTCTGTTTAAGGATTCTGCCACTTTTTTTCTCACATCGGGTATACCAAGACTCTGGCTGTAGCCATGAAGCTTCACCGGTGCTTCCTTTGTCAGCAGCTCGATACAGGTTTTTGTAAATTCCTGAGGCACAGGAACGGAGGGATTTCCCAGGCTGTAATCAAATACATTTTCATAGCCGATCTCTTTACCTCTTTTTGCCGCAAATTCAGAAAGTGTTCTAATCACCGACTTCCCCTGCAGCATATCCACATATTTTTGTACCAGCATCTTACTCTCCTTTTTCCCCGGCTCTATCTGCGTCCGCGGCTTTCCTGAAAGACCTTAATATAGCTCTTTACTACACTGATCAGTTCCGGATAGCTCATGGACGTCGTATTCAGACAAAGATCGTAGTTACTTGCATCATTCCAGTTCTTTCCCGTATAACGTTTATAATACTCTGCTCTCTCCCTGTCGATTCTCTCGATCTTTTTAATAATTTCCCTGTCCTCCAGACCGGAGAGCTGACGCTCTCTTTCCATACAGTCTTCTAGCGGAGCATAGCAATACAGACGGATAACATCGGGATTGTCCTTCAATACATGATCCGCACATCTTCCCACGATCACACAGTCCTCTTTAGCCGCCAGTTCTTTGATCACATCTGCCTGTAAAAGAAAAAGATTGTCCTCACTGACAAAATCCTCACTGTCCGGGGACAGTGCTTCCTTCGCGGTTACCCGTTTTGCTCTTGCAAAAAGAGAATTGGATTTTACCTTTTCATCCACCTGTCCAAAGAGAGCCTCGTTTACCCCGCTTTTATCGGAAGCAAGGCGCACCAGCTCTCTGTCATAGTAGCCGATTCCCAGCTCCTTTGCCAAAAGCTTTCCCATGGTTCTTCCACCGCTTCCATAGCTTCTTGCTATTGTAATCACCAATCTTGCCATACTACCTCTCTTTCTGCTGCCAAAGGCAGCATTATCATCTAAGATGTTTGTGCGTCAGTACAAACCTTATTCTCCAAGATAAGCCTTCTTTACCGACTCATCATTCATCAGTTTATCTGCTTCTCCTTCCAGAGTGATATTTCCGGTTTCCAGTACATAGGCCCTGTCCGCTATGGTAAGCGCCTTCTTCGCATTCTGTTCCACCAGTAATACCGTGGTTCCGGTAGCAGAGATATCACGGATAATCTTGAATACCTCCTCCACAAAAATGGGAGACAGACCCATAGAAGGCTCATCCATGAGAATGATCCTGGGATGGCTCATCAAGGCTCTTCCCATAGCCAGCATCTGCTGTTCCCCACCGGAAAGCGTTCCTGCGATCTGGTTTTTTCTCTCTTCCAGACGAGGAAACCGGCCATAGATCATCTTCAGAGTTTCCTCCATCTCTCCTTTATCTTTACGGGTATAAGCACCCAGCTTTAAATTTTCCAATACGGTCAGCTGGGAAAATACACGCCTTCCCTCCGGTACATGTGCCATACCCAGAGATACGATCTTATGGGCCGGTATTCTGGTAATATCTTTTCCCTCAAAGATCACCTGGCCTCGGCTGGGCTGCAAAAGGCCGCTTACCGTATGGAGAATCGTCGTTTTTCCCGCACCATTTGCACCGATCAGAGCGATGACCTCTCCCTGATTCACCTCAAAGGAGACGTCCTTAATGGCCTTGATCATTCCATAATGCACTTCCAGATTTTTTACACTAAGCATTCCCTACCTCTTTTTCCCGCTGCCTTTGGCAGCATTTTCTTATTCTCCAAGATAAGCCTTGATTACCTGGGGATCATTTAATACATCCTGGGTTTTTCCCTGGGCCAGAACCTGACCGAAGTTGAGTACCGTCAATTCCTCACAGATGCCGGAAACCAGCTTCATATCATGCTCGATCAAGAGAATGGTCATTTCAAATTTATCCCGTACAAAACGGATGGTATCCATCAGTTCCCTGGTCTCATTTGGATTCATACCCGCTGCCGGCTCATCCAATAAAAGCAGCTTTGGATCAGTAGCCAGAGCCCTTGCGATCTCCAGCTTTCTCTGCTTACCATAGGGCAGATTGGAGGCCAGATAGTCTGCCTCTTTATCCAGATCAAAAACCTTTAACAGCTCCAGGGCCTTTTGATCCATCTCTTTTTCCACCTTAAAAAATCTGGGCAGACGTAAAATACCTTCTACAGTGGAGTAAGGGTGGTTGTTGTGGAGTCCTGCCTTTACATTTTCCAGAACCGTCAATTCCTTGAACAGACGGATATTCTGGAAGGTTCTGGCAATGCCGGCCTGATTAATCTGGGTGGTTCTGGCTCCGGTAATATTTTTTCCATCCAGAGTAACTTTGCCGTCACTGGGCTTATAAACGCCGGTCAAAAGATTGAATACCGTTGTCTTTCCTGCTCCGTTAGGGCCGATCAGACCATAGAGCTGCCCCTTTTCAATATTGATTTCAAAACTGTCTACAGCACGTAAGCCTCCAAAGGAGATGCCTAAATTCTTAACCTCTAATAATGCCATTTATGCCTCCTCCTTTGCTGCTTTTTTTCCCAGAAATCGTTTCAGGGAATATTTTTCTCTCCACTCCTTTGCCTTTGGGCTCCAGTTGAAAAGCATCATAACGATCAGAACGATGGAGTAGATCAGCATTCGATAATCCTGTAACTCCCGTAAAAGCTCCGGCAATAAGGTCAGAATCACTGCCGCAATCATGGATACACGAATATTTCCGATTCCTCCTAATACTACATATACCAGGATCATAATGGACATATTATAACCAAAGTTCTTGGGCTGGGCTGCAAGAGTAGACAGATTATGGGCATACAATACTCCTGCCATCCCGGCAAGACCTGCAGAAATCGAAAAAGCCAGTAATTTATAACGGGTGATATTGATTCCTATGGACTCTGCTGCAATACGGTTGTCACGAATAGCCATAATGGCACGGCCGGACCGGGAATTTACCAGATTCAATACGATAATCAGAGTAAGAAACAACAGAATGGCTGCTATGGTGAAATTAGAATCCTTAGGTGTTCCCGTAATTCCCTGAGCGCCATTTATAAGTACCTTACCTTCCTTTCCCATTCCCAGAGAGAGAACATCCTTAATGGAAAAATGAAAACCGTTTTCATCCCTTCCCACATAGAGCACATTCACCAGGTTCTTGATGATCTCTCCAAAGGCCAGGGTCACAATAGCCAGATAGTCTCCCTTCAGTCGAAGTACCGGAATACCGATCAAAAAGCCGCTGAGAGCTGCTGCAAGGATCCCAATAAGGAGTGCGAGAAAAAACCGGGGTCCTGCAGGCAGGCTTTCTTTCATGCATACGGAAAAAAATGCACTGGCAAAAGCACCCACGCACATAAAGCCGGCATGGCCCAGACTCAGTTCTCCCAAAATTCCTACCGTCAGATTCAGTGAAACTGCCATAATGGCATAAGTACACAAAGGCACCAAAAGCCCTTTAACCAGACTGGATAATACACCGGTCTCGGCCAGAGTCTGCATGATCACATAGGCAACTACCACGATCCCCAGGGTGATCCATGTGCTCTTTGTAGATTTTGCTATTCTTTCTTTCTTCATGATTTCTCTGCCTTTCTATAATCTTTCCATGGAAATATTAAACCTTTTCACTGATCTTCGTTCCTAAAATACCGGTAGGCTTAACCAGTAAAACAATGATCAGTACAGAGAATACGATTGCATCCGACAGCTGGGAAGAGATGTAGGCCTTACTCAGGTTTTCAATGATTCCCAGAAGGATTCCTCCCACAAAGGCACCCGGAATGGAACCGATCCCTCCGAATACCGCAGCCGTGAAGGCTTTAATACCGGGCATGGAACCGGTATAGGGATTCAGGGTAGGATAAGTAGAGCAAAGCAATACTCCGGCAACAGCCGCCAAAGCCGATCCGATAGCAAAGGTCAGGGAAATGGTTCCATTTACATTTACGCCCATCAGCTCTGCCGCTCCCTTATCCTCAGATACTGCCAGCATAGCCTGACCTGCTTTTGTCTTCTTAATAAACAGGCTTAAGCCAATCATAATAATAATACATACGATGATCGTCACCTGTGTCTCTCCGGTAATATTGATCTGTCCCTCTGCCAGGCTGATGGCCGGAAGAGAAATGACGGAAGTAAACATTTTGGTATTTGCTCCAAAAAATAATAAGGCTGCATTCTGTAAAAAATAACTTACACCGATAGCCGTGATCAACACGGCCAGCGGAGAGGCTTTTCGCAGGGGCTTATAAGCAATTTTTTCAATGGTGATCCCCAGGACGGTACAGACCACTACCGCCAAAAGCACCGCCAGTACGGGTGGTAATCCCAATGATCCCATGGACAGAAAGACCATATAGCTGCCCACCATGATCACATCACCATGAGCAAAATTCAGCATTTTTGCAATACCATACACCATGGTATAGCCCAGGGCGATAATGGCATATATACTCCCCAGGCTTATTCCGTTAATTAAAAAGGTGAAAAAACTGCTCATAAACTCCTCCAAATCTCACTTTTCGTCTCAATCTCTCATCATTTATGCAAAAAAGGGCCGACATCATCGGCCCTTTCTAGTCTGTATTTACATTGCTGTATAAGCACCATCTACAATTTTAACTGCTTTAGGCTCTTTATTTACTTCACCGTCTTCGGTCCAGGTCATCTCACCGGTAATACCGTCAACAGTAATCTCAAGCATTGCTGCTTTCATCAGATCACAGATCTCTTCTGCACTCATATCAGCTGCTGCCCCGGACTGCTCAAGAGCTGCTTTAATAATGTACATTGCATCATAAGCGTTTGCTGCAAACTGAATAGGAGTTTCACCGTAAGCTGCCTCATAAGCTGCTACGAAGGCTTTGGTCTTATCGTTTTCATCTGCTACGAGAGGAGTTAAGAGCATAACACCCTCTGCCAGAGCTGCATCAAAATCTTCTACGGAAAGAATTCCGTCCAGACCGTCACAGCCAAAGAAAATAGGAGCAAATCCCATGCTGTTAGCCTGACTTAAGATCAAAGCTGCTTCCTGATAGTAGATAGGAAGGAATACCAGCTCTGCACCACCATCCTTTGCCTTCTGAAGCTGAATCCTAAAATCGGTCTTGTTGTCGGAAGTAAAAGCTTCAGCAGCTACGATCTCAATTCCGTATTCAGCAGCAGAGTTTGCAAACTCGGTATAGATACCGGAAGAATATACATCAGAACTGTCATAGATAACTGCTACCTTGGTAGCAATCTTGTTGGTTCCGATATACTCTGCAGACTTTGCTCCCTGATTAGGGTCAGAGAAGCATACGCGGAAAGCATTGTCATACTGAACACATTCTACAGCTGTACCGCTGGGAGTCAGCATATACATATTGTCGTTCATGGTCTCTTCTGCTACTGCCAGACAGGGAGTACTGGTTACAGTACCCATAAGAAGCTGCATATCCCAGTCTTTTAAGGTATTATATGCATTCACTGCCTTCTCGGGATCATGCTCATCATCTTCAAAGCTAAATACAAGGGGAACTCCGTTAACTCCGCCTGCTGCATTAATCTCATCAACTGCCATCTGAGCACCATTTTTTACAGCAATACCATAAACTGCTGCTCCACCGGTCAAAGGACCGATACCGCCTACACGGAACCCTTCGCCCTCTGTAGTACCATCAGTTTCTGCTGCAGTATCTTCAACTGCTGCACTGTCGGTTCCTGCCTCTGCACCGTTGTTATCTGCTGAAGTACTGCCACAGCCGATCAGTAAAGCGGAAAGCATGGAAAGAACCAGTAAAAGACTTACTAATTTTTTCATAATATCCTCCTTATTGTAAAATCTTTATCTACTAAGAATAAGCTTTTGTATTATTCTTGTCAAGAATAGCATGTATGAAAATAAGTTATGCTTACTATAATTTCAGGTTATGCCATTTCCTTTTTATAGCCACCACTGCTTATATGCGATCAAGGCAGCCAAAGGCATAAGCACCTCACAGATATGTACAAAAAAACTGGCAGAATCTTCTGTAATTCCTCCGAAATGCCTTTTTGCTATACATAGGTGGAGCAGAAAGGCAATTACTGCCCCGCCCAGACAGGCCAGTCCCACTTCCATATTTAAGCGGACCATCCGCAGTCCGCAGATCACCACATAAACCAGAAGAATCAGAACCTCCGCTATTCTGAGTCCGCCTTCCGGTACATAGGTTGAACATTTACTTTCTTTGGCATGTTTAAAACTGAGGATAGCGATTCCATACAGTGCTCTGGAGATCACAAAGCTATAAGCCAGAATGAAAAGTCCGTCCACCGGCATCTCACTCCAGATACCGATAGCCAGCATAAAATACCAGACACAGGCGATAATGGCAAAATACCCCCCATGGGTATCTTCCAGAATCTGCAGCTTTCCTTCCCTGGGCTCATTGGAAAAGAAGGCATCCATCGTTCTGAAAAATCCATCTAAGTGAGATCCTGCCGATAAAATACTGGGAATAACCGCCCCTACCACCGCCGGCAGAATAGCATAGCTGCACAGATAGGGATAAGCAATCGCCCATTTACTGATACAAAAACCGATAATTGTGCCTACCAGAGGGATAAAAATTAAAATAAACCTGCTGTTTTCATGGTTTCTTTCCACCTTTGTCTTAGGACTCACAGAATACAGGGAAAACGCCAGCAGAAAACTGTTTATCACACTCTTCATCACACATACCTCCCTTAGCAGTCCATTTTACTCAATGACTACATCCTGTCCATATTCATCCCAGATGATACAAACCCAGGTTTTTCCGGGATTCAATACGATAGGATTTCCTTCCTCGTCCACATAGGATGCGGGAACCTCATCTGCCGACCGGCTCCAGGTTCCGGTGATCATCTTGCCTCCGGTAAATACCTGTACCTTATATCCGTCATCTCCATGACAGCCAAAAGCCAGATAATCATTTTCATCACGAACCTCTCCGTGACAGTACTGGAAGACCACATTTGTATAAGCCAGCTGCTCTTCGGTCAGCTCATCGATATGCTTTTCTCCATACTGAAAGCGGTAGTAGAGTCCATCTTCTGCATTATACTCGAAACGGGACTGAGTTTTGGCAAAGCCGTTGGCTGCTGTAGTCCCCTTCCCTCCCGGATAAAGCAGGGTAGCGTCCGGCTGATTAGCATAATCTGCCGGCTGATCTTTTGTGGCAAAGGTAAACTTCGCCTGATAGTCCTCTCTGAGAGTGGTACGATACTGGAATTTTTCAATATCCTTAGCCACTCCCTCGGGACTCAGATAAACATTATGGGGTGCCTTCCGGTCACTACTGCGGTAAAACGAATTGGGAGCCGGTTTATTGATTCCGGAAACTGCCCCGCTGATATTGTCTACACGGTCACTGTTTAAAAGATCCCCTACATAAGGAGTTGCCTGACCGAAATGGGCATACAAAGCATCATATTCCAGAGCAAAATAAACGAAGTAATCCCGGCTGCTTCGAATGGATCCGATTTTTTCCAGATTCCTGTAATCCTCAAAAATTCCCATCAATCTGGTAATCCGTCCTTCCACCGGAACCTCATAGATAATAGATGCTTCGGCAATTCCCGCCTGGGGACAACCGGCTTCAATATTATTGAACATTACGGCCAGTGGTCTGGCATGATATAATTCATCAGAAACAGGAAGTCCTGTCAGGTAACTGAGCTGTTCTCCTTTTGTTTCCTGACTCTGAGTCCCCGTACCTTCCTCCTGCTGTATCTGCCCGGACGTACTGTTTTCCGGCTCCTTAGGTCCTCCGCAGCCGGCAAGTCCCACAAGGGCTGCCAGCAGAACGGCACAGCCTGTCCTTTTATTGAAAAATTTTCTCATTCTTTTTCTTCCTTATATTTTTTATACATACTAGGTTATTGTACAACTTTTCTTCTGCAAAAGTCTACCCCTTTTTCAAGATCCGCTTCCCTTCTCAACTGAGTAAATGCAGTTTTTTCACGATTCCTGTGATCGTTCTTCCTCCCGGAATAGTCTCCAGCTCCTTTTTACTGACTCCTCCCAGTTTGATCACCAGCCCAAAATATACCGGTATGGCAACTAAGACGGCCATGGCCAGAGCCAGCAGATTACAGAACCAGTCCACCTCTCCCACCAGCCTGGTCGGAGAATAGGAAAAAAGTTTTAAAACGCCTGCATAAGCCAGCCATGCGATCAGCCCCATAGGGATGGCGGCAAAAAAGGGAATGACAAAGGTTCTCCTTATTTCCTGCCGATAACCCAGCTTTTTTCGCATACACATTCCATTCATCAGACACATACAGAAAGAATAGCAGACAGCAGCCAGGGCAAGTGCCAGAAGGTCAAGATCCGTATACAGCAGCAATACCACCAAAAGCAGAGTCTGCAGAATCAGGGACAGGGCAGCGTGGATTACCGGCCGGTTAACGTAACCTGTACCCTGAAGCACTCCATTGGAAAGGGTGGAAAGGGCATAAAAAATAATGGAAACAGACAATGCCCTCAACAAGGTGGCAACCGTCGCCAATGTATACTGCTGTGGATAGAGAACATACACCACCCCCTCTGCCAGTACGGCCATCCCTGCTGCTGCCGGAATAGAGATCAGCATGGTCGTCTTAATGGCACTTCCAATCTTTTTTCGACAGCCTTTTTTGTCCTTCTGTTCAAAGCTTCCTGCAATACTGGGAATAATGGCCGATGACATAGCCGTTGCCAGTGCAATGGGAATATTCGTGATCTGATTGGCTTTTCCCGAAAATAAACCATACAGGGTGGTAGCCTCTGCCTCCGTATAGCCCTTCAGATTTTCCACAATCCCACAATAAATCTTCAGGTTGGTTGCCCCGCTCAGATTATAAATACAGGTGCTTAAAAGTACCGGTGTCACCATTCCGATAATCAGTTTAAAAACCTGACCATAGCTCATTTCCCCATCCGTTTTGTCTTTTTTTCTTCTCCGGATAAACATTTTTCGGTTAAGCAGATATACTGCCCCCATAAACAAAAGAGCAGAAAGCACCCCTGCACCGGTTCCCATTGCACTTCCCATTGCCCCATAGATGGCCTGGGTAGTAGTATCTTCTGTATTTACCAGGCCCATCAGTCCATAGGCAGCCCCTATACTCACCACCGCATTCAGGATCTGCTCCAGTATTTGTGAAAAAGAGGTTTGTACCATACTTCTATGAGCCTGAAAATAGCCTCGTAAAACTCCCAGCAGGCCGGAAAGAAATATGGTGGGCGAGAAAATTCTAAGTACCCTGGCAGAGCTTTCTCCTACCATGTTTCCCGCAAAGAAAAAACAGGCCAGACTGGCCAGTCCTCCCACCAGGATCACATAATAAAATGCACCCATAAATATTTTATGCGCATTTTGGTATTCCCTTTTGGCCAGCTTTGCCGCAATCACCTTGGATACCGCCGAAGGAATACTGTAGGAGGAAACCAAAAGAATGATCGTGTAAATCGTATAGGCCGTATTATAGTACCCATTTCCTTCATCTCCGATAATGGCAACCAGGGGACTTCGATATAAAATTCCGATAATTCTTACGATAATTCCTGCTGCTGCCAGAATACCGGCCTGCAGAATGAATCCGTCCTTCTTATTCTTTTGTCCCAAATCAGGTCCTCCCTAACAAAGCAAAAGCTCCAGGATAAAAACGATCACACAGCTGGATACCGAAACCGTAAACAGGCTTTTTCCCCTCCATGCCAGCCCCCAGGCCGTGATCAGGGCCGCCAGTCCGGAAAAAAAGGTCTGGGTAGACTCCAGAATGGCCGGAAAGGTCATTACTGCAAGGGTGACATAGGGCACATAATACAGGAAGGAGCGTACAGTGACATTTTTGATTTCCTTGCGGATAAGGGTCAGCGGCAGTACACGAATCAAATAGGTAGTTACTGCCATGATCAAAATATAAAGGTATACATTTCGTTCCATCTACTTTACTGCCTCCCCACTTATTCCATCTTTGCCGGATTCTTCACCTGCCCTGTCTACCGGAAACAGCAGGGCTGCTGCCAGGGAGAGTACTATCGTCAGGACGATAATTTTTACTCCTGAGGAGATGCCGGAAAAAAGAGGCAGCTTTTGAAAAAAGAAGCTGGCAGCAAAGCTTACGCCGATCAGGGCTGCCACAATCCTGTTTTCCTTCGCCGGCGGGACAAAAACAGCAGCAAACATCCCATACAATGCCACACTCAGGGCACTGGCCAGTCTGAGTGGAAGGATATTGCCCACCAACACGCCCAGAAAGGTTCCCAGAGTCCAACCCGGTGCAGCCATAGAGATTACCCCGTAAGAATAGGCCGGCTTCAGCTCTCCCTTTTCGGCAATGGAAACACCAAAGATTTCATCGGTCACATAAAACCCGATCAGCAGCCGGTGAAGCAGCCCTGTAGATGGGGATATCTTCTGACTCAGTGCACAGGACATCAGCAGATATCTGGCATTGGCCACAGCCTCCATCACCATTACCTCCAGATAGCCGGCCTGGGCAGCGATCAGGGTAAAGCCGATAAATTCTCCTGCGGAGGCATTGATCAGTGCACTGGTCACAGCTGCCTGCAGTGCTGTCATTCCCGCATTTTTTGCTGCAATACCCAGGGTAAAGGATACTGCAAAATAACCCAGGCCGATGGGGATTCCATCCCGCATTCCGGACCGGAATAATTTTCTGTTCGTTTCCTTCATTTCTTTATCTTCTCCAATACCTATTCAAAATAAAACAATTCTTAGCTGAATGCAAGCTGAATCTGATAGAAAAGGTATTCCTGTCCCTGTTCCTTTACTTTCTTCTGTAAAGAAAAACCCAGCTTTTCACAAAGTCTTACAGAAGCCAGGTTTTCTTCCCGCACCAGGGCCTGTACCCGGGTAAACCCATACTCCTCTTTTCCTGTCCGCAAAGCTGCCGCACACACCTCATAGGCCAGCCCCTGTTTCTGCCAGGGAAGACCGATAACGAAGCCCAGCTCCGGATCCTCATACCCCTCCCGCAGATTGAAGCCTACCCGGCCGATCAGTTTGTGATCTTCTTTTCTCTCCACGATCCAGGTTCCAAATCCCCAGAAAGTATAGGCGTGCTCAATATAGCTGCGGATATAATCCCTTTCCTTCTGCCTGTCTTCATATAAATCCTCCGTATAGCGGCTGATCTCTTTATCCTGATAAAGCTCGTATAGAGCATCCAGATCCTTTTCTTCCATTTCCCGAAGGATACATCGGTCTGTTTGGGCTATTTCCCAGGGAATCCCCCGAAACCGCCGGTAGACTTTATCCAGATAAGAAAATTCTGCCTCCTCCGGTCTTTCTATGGCAAAAGGAAAAGATCCCGTATCTTCTCCTCTGTTGGCCTCATGAAGCCAGAACAGAACGGCTGCTTTTTCCTGCAGCAGACCTTTTCCCACCAACGGCATATCGGTGATAAAGAGGCAGTCCTCCACCAGCAGATCCTCCCCCGGCATTTCTTTCCATAACTTGATTTCACACCCTTTTATTTCTTCCAGAAGAAGCTCTTCCGTCTTCATTTCTTTCCGGGTCAATAAAATAATATGCTTAAGCACCTTCTCTCAGCGCCTTTCTTCTTTACTTCCCACCTAAAGTCAGTTAAAATAAGCCTTGTGAACAGGCTCCTCACTCATTGTAAAACAAGAGGAGAAGAAAGGAAAGTATTATGAGCACAAATCCTATTGTAACCATTACCATGGAGGATGGCTCTGTAATGAAAGCAGAGTTATATCCTGAAATTGCCCCTGTATCCGTTAACAATTTTATCAGTCTGATCAAGCAGAATTTCTATGACGGACTGATTTTCCACCGTGTTATCCGCGGCTTTATGATTCAGGGCGGATGCCCCGACGGGAATGGAATGGGTGGCCCCGGCTACTGTATTAAGGGAGAATTTGCCCAGAACGGTGTTGCCAATGATCTGAAGCATACCGAGGGTGTTCTTTCTATGGCAAGAACCGTGGTTCCCGACTCTGCCGGAAGCCAGTTCTTCATTATGCATAAAAACTCTCCCCATCTGGATGGTGCCTATGCCGCCTTTGGAAAGATCATTGAGGGCATGGATGTGGTAAATCGGATCGCGGAAACCGAGACCGATTACTCTGACCGTCCCCTTAAGCCCCAGCGCATTCAGACTGTTACCGTAGATACTTTCGGTGTGGACTATCCCGAACCCGAAAAAGTATAATATAGCGGAGCTGCTGTAAAAAAACAGCAGCTCCGTTCATATTTTGTTCATAATTAATTTAATGTTTTTTCATCTGATCATCATTAAATATCCATTTTTCATGGATATACTTACAGTATAGAAAAACTTCTTCATGAGATTATTCCAATTTTTATATCAATAAACTTTTTCATAATAATGCCAGGTAAAGAAATTTACCTGGCATCCTCCCTTTTTAGCCTTTTTACCGTCTCCTGACAGAGGTATCTCCCCTCCGCCGGAAGGCGGTATTTTTATCCCAGCAAATAAATTCCCACAGGAAAGATCAGCCGCAGATACCTCACTGCCGGAACCACCGTACCTGCATCCACCCATACAGGGCAGATCAGCAGGCAGGCAAGAAGGACTACCAGCGCACCTGCCATAAAGGAGGTTTCTTTTTTAAATAAGCCTGCTGCCAGCTGGCACCACAAACTGCCAAAGAAGAGAAGAAGTAACAGGGCACAGCCTTCCTTCAGCAATCCACGGCTTTCCCCCATCCATTCCAGCAGAATCCAGCCTGCCAGAGCCGGAAAGGTTCCTGCTGCCAGCTTTTCGAGAAAACCAAATCCAAACCTCTCCACAGGATTTAATGCCCGGTCAAACCGGGTCTTTACGGGAATAAACTTTCTTCCCACAGCCATAAGCATAAAAAAGAAAACAAAGAATCCGGTCATCCCCTGCAAAGGCCGGACTTTGGCGGAAGTAGTCTCCTCCTTCCCCGTTCCCTCTATAGTTACAGAAAGAATTTCCATAGAGAAGACCGCTTCACTGTTTGCATACTCCCTTTTTAGGCGAATCAGCTCTTCTGCTCTCTCAGGATCTTCCTCCACAAACAGCCTCTCCTCCTTCTGTCTCAGCATCTCTTCACTGTAAACCGCAAAAAAATGAGCATAGACCGTTTCCTTCGCCACCTCACCCTTTACCGAAAAAGGAGTGGAAAGATAGGTGATACAACCCTTATGCTCTCCTTCTTCCATTTTCCCTGCCAGGTCCTGGGAAAAAAGAAAGCCGCATTCCAGCTTTCCCCAGAGAACATCCTGTCTCAGTTCTTCTTCCCCTGCATACAGGATAAACGTAAATATACCATCCTGCTCCAACAGGCTTTCAATAATCCGTCGGTTATCATCCCCCTGACTGCCCGCAATCCCTATCTTGAGATTGCTGCTGTCAGGCAGCTTTATTGCCGAAATCACCAGCAGTAAAAGAAGCATTCCTAAAAGCTGCAGCCAGGTAGAAACTCTTGTCCCATATATCTTCAGCCAAAGAATATACCAGTCAGCGTATTTTCTCATAAACAAATGCCCCCAATCCTGTACAAACTGCAATTTGCAGGAGGATGAAAAGTTCCTGTCCCCCGGCACCGCCTATAAACATAATCCCCTGCAGATAGCTGCTCCAGTAATATAGCGGAAGAACTTTCCCCGCAGCTGCCAGACCTTCAGGAAAATAAGCCACAGGAATCAGAAGCCCGCAGCAAAGAATCATAAGCAGATTTATTCCCAGGATCATTACCGTAGACTGTACTGTTTTTCCTCCCAGAGAAAACCAAAGATGCAGCCATGCCCCCATGGCAAGACTGATCAATCCTAATCCGGGAATTACCTCCATCTGAAAGGGTAAGCCCTGCCAGCCTGTCAGATGAAACACCCCCCAGACAGCCAGATAAATACACAATGCTTCCAGCCATAGAAGAACAGTCATGGTAAGAATTTTTACCAAAGCCACTTTTTTAGCCTTAAGTCCGTACATCACAAGCTTATCTTCTACGGCACGATTCTTTGGCTGATAAAGAAACCCAAACAGCAGACCGCTGATCAGTAAAATAAGCAGCAGGGCCGCTGTCAGATAGTATTCTTCTGTCTTCAGCTCACCCGTAGCGGACAAAACGTTTTCATCAAATACTTTCTCCCGCTTCAACAGCTCCAGTGCATATTCCTTTGCCAGAAAGTCTCCCATGGAAGCTCTGTCCATTCCGGCTTCCCAGACTCTTTCCGCTGCCAGGGCTGCATATACTCCCGCCTCAGAATGCTGCAAAAGGGAAACCGCCTGTGAGAGCAGTTCACAAAATATCTGTGTATTCAGATCAGATTCCGCCGGAAGATAGAGCAGAGCCGGTGTATTTATCCCACTGTAGACATCTGCATAGAAGTTTTCAGGTATATCTATAATCGCCTGAACCTCTCCTTCTTCGATCCCCTTCCATGCTTCTTTTTCTGAACAGTAATGAAGCTGGCAGATACTTTCTACACTTTCCATAGCTGTGGCAAAGTCTGCCGCCTGCCTGACCAGAGTTTCTTCCTCAGGGATCACCACTGCCACCTGTACCTTATTAAAGGTCTGTGCCTCCAGAAAAAAATTACTTATGGCTACCACACCGACGATCAAAAGGCATACTAAAAGGAGAAGTCCCAGAAGAGACTTCCCCAAAATCTGTATACTTTTTTTCCACTCTAAATAAAAATAGGTCCAAAAAATCTTCATAAATTAATACGAAAACAGGGAGGTCTGTTCGAGCATCATATACAATGCCATCACATCCATTTCAGAAGCATCCGTGAAGTCGAACTCCTCTCCTGTAAGCTCTTTCACCTCTGCCCCTGTTTTTCCATAATAGTTAAAGACAATTTCATAAGGCAGATAAGCGCTTGTGATCTCCTCTGCGCTGACCGTAAATTCTGTTTCTGAAAATTCCATAATTCCGCTTGCAGTCAGAAGAGGCATATAATATTCAATACTCAGATCGTAACGACCGCTTTCACTATCATAGGTAAGGATAGCAACGGGCACATCTTCCACTTCGACAGTAATCGTTTCCATCGCTCCCTCTACCTTGCTTTCCAGCTTCATTTGGCTTTCTTCCTCATAGATCAGTTCCATGCTCCAGGTATCTGCATCACCGCCGCCAAAGAAAAATTCTATGGGATCATCCTCAATTTCCAGCACAATGGCTGCCACCTCTTTTTCTGCCAGATAGACAATAACCTCCATCTCATCTATACTCTGCAGAGCTTCATCCATATCACCGAAGGGATCTACAGAATAATCTTCGTAATAATCCCCATAATAGTCCTCATAAAAATCCTGATATTCCGTCCAGTAGTCCAGTTCATACTCTTCATAAACGCTCTCTATCTCTTTCATCATGTTCCTGAGAGTTTCTGAAGCAAGAACAGATGTATATCCCTTACATTCCTGTGTTTTTCCTTTAACCTCATAAGTGGCAGAATCGGTTTCTTCGAATTCCATATTCACATATACATCCAGGAAAATCTGCATCAGCTTCTCGTTCGCTTCTTCCCGCTGGGCAGCTAAAGACTCCTCATTCTCTCCCCAGAACAGATCTGCAAACTGGATGAACATCTCATCGATCAGCTCCAGATCCTCTTTTGTAACATACTCCAGTAAAATACCACTTTTAGGCTCCCTGAACTTATAGGTAAATAATACGTCCTCAAGCTCCGAAATGTTTACCTCCAATCGATCCCTGGTAAGGTTTGCCCAGAATTCCATCTCAGGAATATCCTCGATATTCGTTTTTGCCCAAACCTGCAGTACTTCATCCGTTAATCTTCCTTCAAAGGCAATCTGCTCACCATCAACGGTAATATCCATACCTGCAGTGTAATCATCTTCTCCCAGCTTCTTTAGCTGATTCATTTCCTCCAGCAGAAGAGATTTATGGGAAAAAGTATTTTTTACAGCTTCCTCCACCTTCTCCTTCGGTGTAGACCGTCCCAGGGCTACTCCCAGGATGACAGCAGCAACCAGTACCACTGCCACAACGATAGCCCAGATCCAGCCCTTCTTCTTTTTAGGAGATTCCGGGATCAGTTGGACTGCAGGTGCGGTCTGTGTCTCTGCAGCTGCGACAGATACCCCATTTGTTTCTGCCTGTGTTTCCATAGTTTCTTCATTGGTCGTGTTGTTCACTTCACTCATTAGTTTCCTCCTCTTGTTCCTCCCATATTTCCCGTATCATTCTATATGAAATGGTTTAAGGAAACACTGATTAGGATTAAATCAGCATTTCCCCAGGATTCTTCTCCCGCATATGCGGCTTTGGATCCTTTCCATCGATTTTTCTTCTTTCGTCAGCTCTTCTACTCTTCCCTCCTGTATGAAAAGACAGCGGTCTGCCCAGGAAATTTCATGCTCATCATGGGTACTCATAATGATGATTCCTCCCTGTTTCTTATACTCCGCCATCCATCGGTGAATACTTTCCTGATAGTAGATATCCAGAGCAGCAGTAGGTTCATCCAGCAAAAGCAGGGGTGGCCTTTCCAACAGTGCACAGGCAATAGCCAGTCGCCTTTTCATTCCTCCGGACAGCTTTTCCACTTTTGTATTTAACAGCTCTTCCAGTTCAAAATAAGCGAGTATCTCCCGGGCTGCTTCACTTTGTACTCCTCCCCAGAGACGGATATTATCTTTTACCGAAAGCTCCTCCAGCAACGGATTTTCCTGGGGCACATAGCCGCACAGCTTACGGAAGGCTTTTGTCTCCTTTGTCATCTCATGTCCAAAATAAGAGAGCTGTCCTCCATCCGCCTTAAGCACTCCTGCCATGATCTGCAAAAGTGTGGTCTTTCCACAGCCGTTTCTTCCCACGATGGCCAAAGCTTCTCCGGGAACAACCTGAAAAGTAATATCCCCCAATATGCTCTTTTTTCCATACCGCTTTTTAATCTGTTTTATTTCAACCATTCGTCTGTATTCCCGTATGTATAAAAAGAGCCATCCTTATGGATGGCCCTTGCTTTATCGTCATTAAGCTGATTAAGCTTTGCCGATAGAACCGAAAATTTCCATTTTCTCCTTTACGGTAGCCTTAATTGCTTCTGTACCGGGTGCCAGTAATTTACGAGGGTCAAAACCTTTGCCCTGCTGATCTTTACCGGCTTCAATATACTCACGGGTAGCAGCCGCAAAAGATAACTGGCACTCAGTATTTACGTTAATCTTTGCTACACCCAGAGAGATTGCTTTCTTGATCATATCTACAGGAATACCTGTACCACCATGAAGAACCAGAGGCATGTCTCCTGTCAGCTGCTGAATAGCATCCAGGGTTTCAAAGGATAAACCTGCCCAGTTTTCAGGATATTTACCATGAATATTTCCAATGCCTGCTGCCAGGAAGTCGATTCCCAGATCAGCAATTGCCTTACATTCCTTAGGATCAGCACATTCGCCCATGCCTACAACTCCATCCTCTTCTCCACCAATGGAGCCTACTTCTGCTTCTACGGAAACACCCTTGGAGTGAGCAAGTGCTACGATTTCTTTAGTCTTTTCTACGTTTACATCAATGGGATCATGAGAACCGTCAAACATTACGGAAGAAAATCCTGCTTCAATACATTTTACACAGTGATCAAATGAACCATGATCCAGATGAAGGGCTACAGGAACGGTAATTCCTAATTCTTCGATCATACCATTTACCATACCAACTACAGTTTTATAACCGGTCATGTACTTTCCAGCTCCCTCGGATACACCCAGAATAACGGGAGAGTTACATTCCTGAGCAGTTAATAAAATTGCCTTCGTCCACTCCAGGTTATTGATATTAAACTGTCCTACTGCATAATGGCCAGCTTTTGCTTTGTCGAGCATTTCTTTGGCTGATACTAACATATTCCATTCCTCCATTTTAATAAAATAAATTTACATACAGGCATAGTATAACCTATTTCACAAAAAAATGGAACAGAAATTGTCAATTTTTTCTGTTCCACAGTATCCCCTACATTTCCTTACCGGTAATATATTTTTCTATTCCTTCCACTGCTGCTTCCTCATCGGATCCGGTAGCTTCAATGGTAATCTTTTCCCCTGCATTCAGTCCAAGAGTCATCATCCCCATGATACTCTTCGCATTTACTCTTTTTCCTTCAACCTCCAGATAGATACTGCTTTCATACTGGCTGGCAACCTGTACCAATACAGCAATAGGTCTTGCTTCCAATCCCCCCGGAATCTGTACCGTAACTTCTTTCCGACTCATCTTTACTCCTCCTTATTTTCCATAATTCCTCAGCTTTGCTTTCCCGGCTGGATGGATTCATCCCTTTCCATGCCCTCTATGAAAGTCTGCAATCTCACTTAGCTTCCTTAATCTATGGTTAACACCGGATTTGCCCACCGGTGGTTCCAGATATTGCCCAAGCTCCTTGAGAGTTGCCTCCGGATACTCCAGTCTTACCTCAGCCATCTGCTTTAGATTCAGAGGAAGCCTGGATAATCCCACAAACTCCTTAATATAAAGAATATCCTCCAGCTGTTTTGTTGCTGCATTCACCGTTTTTGCTATATTGGCTGTTTCGCAGTTTACCCTGCGGTTAACTGAATTACGCATTTCCTTAAGAATCCGCGTGTTTTCCAGGTTCATCAGGGAAACATGAGCTTCACAGATATTCAAAAAATCTACAATATTCGAGCCTTCCTTCAGATAAACTACAAAATATTTTTTACGGATGACTATTTTGGCGTCCAGCTCAAAGCCCCTGATCAGCTCCTGCAGCTGCCTGGCCTGATTCTGGTTGGGACAGACCAGTTCCAAATGATAACTCTTCTCAGGATCACTCATGGAACCTATGGTGAGAAAAGCACCTCTTAAAAAGGCTCTCTGACAGCAGCTTTGTTTTAAGATCAGTGGATTTACCCTGTCCTTCAGCTCATGCAGAACCCCCCTGGAATCAATCAGCTTAATCCCCTGAAAAAGCGAAAGAATATCCTGTTCTTTTTTGAGAGTGATCGTGTATACTGCATTTTTACGGTTCTCGAAACACTCCTGCTCCAGGCTCGACGTCTCTATATTAAAGCTTTTATCCAGTATTGTAAAGCATTTTCTGGCAACAGAGACGTTTTCTGTCAAAATCTGTAGAAAAAGCTCTCCCTTCGGGCTGCGTACCAGTTTCCCCGAAAAATGCAGGATCGCAGCCATTTCTGCAATCTGGCAATGGCGGCCGGAGCTGATATGTTTTTCCAGTTCTTCTTTTACCTGTGATGAAAAGGACATCCGCTCTTCCCTTTCTATTTAATATCCCTATGGCTTAAACTGAATCCATAGTTTCCTTTATCCTTCATAGCCTGATACAGTGCATTGGCCAGAGTCACACTTCGATGCTGTCCTCCGGTACAGCCAATGGCAATGACCAGCTGATATTTTCCTTCTTTAAGGTATCCGGGCAGTAGAAACTCCAGCATGTCCACCAGCTTGTCCAAAAATTCTCCTGCCTCAGGAAAACCCATGACATAATTCTGAACTGCCGGTTCATTTCCTGTAATATACTTTAACTCTTCAATATAAAAAGGGTTAGGCAAAAACCTTACATCAAAAACCAGATCTGCATCTGCCGGAATGCCATTCTTAAATCCAAAGGATAGGATATTCACCATAAGACTGTTGTATTCTTCGTTCCCGATAAAAATTCTTTCCAGCTCTTCCTTCAGTTCTCTGGTAAGCAGCTTGGAAGTATCCAATACATAGTCTGCTTTCTTTTTAATACTGGAAAGAATCTCCCTCTCCTTCCTTATTCCTGACTCTATGCGGGTATCCCCTTCTGTAGCCAGAGGATGCAGTCTTCTCGTTTCTTTATAGCGTTTGATCAGGGTAGTATCGTTTGCATCCATGAACAGGATCTCAAACTTGTAGCCAGCTTTTCGCAACCGGTCCAGAGCCTTTTCTGAATCCTCAAAGTCCAGATCTCCCCTTACATCCAGCCCCAATGCTGCCTTTTCCAGCTTGGCTCCGGGGCCCGCGATCAATTCTGCAAATTTTTCGATCAGAGGAACCGGAAGATTATCCACACAGTAAAATCCCATATCCTCCAACATCTTTAGGGCTGTACTTTTACCGCCCCCACTCATTCCCGTAACGACTACAAATCTCATGTATCCTCACATTTCCGCCCATCCAGGCTATTTCTCTCCTAAAAAAATGATCTCCGGCTCCAGCCAGACACCGAACTTATCCTTCACCCGTGTCTGAATTTCTTCCATCAATCCATGAATATCTTCTGCTGTCGCTTGATTTTTATTGATCACAAAACCACAGTGTTTTTCCGAAACCTGGGCTCCTCCTACCGAAAAACCCTTAAGTCCCGCATCCATGATCAGCTTGCCTGCAAAATATCCTTCCGGCCGTTTAAAGGTACTGCCCGCACTGGGGTATTCCAGAGGCTGCTTCTGGGCTCTTAATCGATTATATTCCTCCATTTGGCAACGGATCTCTTCCTTGTCTCCGGGTTCAAGCTCCAAAACGATTTCCAGGGCAATATAAGGCTTCTTTTTGAAGATACTGCTCCGGTATCCCAGCTCCAGCTCTTCTTTTTTCAGAAAAATCACCTCTCCGGCCTCGTTCATGGCATAGACACCTGCAACCACCTGGCTCAATTCTCCACCGTAGGCTCCGGCATTCTGAACTACACCGCCACCTACACTGCCGGGAATCCCTGATACAAACTCCAGTCCTGTCAGAGAAGCTTCCATAGCCGCTTCAGCAGCCTTTGCCAGAAGCATGGCCGCTCCCACCTTCATCCGTTGACCGGTTATTTCTATTTCTGCAAATTCTTTTCCTAAAGATAAGACCACTCCGTCATAACCTTTGTCAGAAACCAAAAGATTACTTCCGTTTCCCAGGATAAAACAGGGGATTTGACGGGAATGCAGACAGGCAACAACGTCTTTCAACTCTTTTTTCGTATCTACCTTAATATACACCGCGGCAGGACCTCCTACACGAAAGGAAGTATGCTCACTCATAGGTTCATTCTGCTTAATTTTTTCTTCTGCCACCCATTTTTTCAGATGGGCCATCCACTCTTCTCTGCTCATGAAACGCTCCTGCCATTTTGATGAAAGCGTGCTCATAGAAAACTGATATCTATGAGCACACCATAAGTTTACGATCTATATTTAAAATTATTCCTTCTTTTCATCGCTGCTCTGCTGTCCTTTGGAAAGAGAGCGCTGTACACGGGCATATAACTCCTGTGCGGCATTATAACCCATTTTTTTCTGACGATGGTTTACAGCTGCCGTTTCACAAATGATTGCCAGACTCCGACCGGGACGGATGGGGATATTGTGGCAGACGATCTTATTTCCCAGATATTCTGTGTAATTTTCCTCCAGACCCAGGCGGTCGTATTCCTTATCCTTATCCCACTCCTCCAGGCGGATGACCAGATCAATATTCTGGGTATCCTTAACACAGGAAACACCAAAAAGAGCTTTCACGTCTACGATTCCAATTCCTCTCAGCTCAATAAAATGCTTGGTAATATCCGGCGCCGTTCCGATCAGTGTATCGTCACTCACCTTACGGATTTCCACCACATCGTCGGTAACCAGACGATGGCCTCTCTTGATCAGCTCCAATGCAGCCTCTGACTTACCTATTCCGCTTTCACCGGTGATCAGCACACCTTCACCATAGACATCCACTAAAACTCCGTGAACGGAAATACAGGGAGCCAGCTTAACATTAAGCCAGCGAATAACCTCTGCCGTAAAAGCGGAGGTGGATTTCTTTGTCCTCAGAATCGGGATTTCTCTCTCTATTGCTTTCTTTAAAAAGAGGGGATCCGGGTTAAGCTCCCGACTGAATACTACACAGGGCGTAGGATAGGAAAGAAGCTTTTCATAAATTTCTTCTTTACGTTCCTCGGTCATTCTCTCCATATAAGTAAATTCCACGTAGCCGATCACCTGGATCCGCGCAGAATCGAAATGCTCAAAATAACCTGCCAGCTGAAGAGCCGGGCGGTTGATATCCGGCTGAGTGATCTCAATTCCATCCACGGAAATCTCCGGTGTCAGATTCTCCAGTTTCATTTTTTCGATTATTCTGGTTAAGCTTACACTTGCCATTACATCCCTCCGTTTCTCCTGTTACAGGACAGGATCTGCAGCCTGCCGATGCCCCGGCAGTCAACACAATTTTTTCTAGTTTATCATAGATTCATGAAAAAAAGAATAGATATCTTTGGCCACCGAAAGAGGAATCTGGGGAATGCCCGCAAGCTCTTCCACACTGGCCTCACGAATGTCTCCGATATTTTTATAGGCCTTCATCAGTGCTTTCCGCCTCGTGGGTCCTACTCCCGGAATATCATCCAGCAGGGAGTGTACCTGCTCCTTACTTCTCAACGAACGATGGTATTCAATGGCAAAACGGTGGGCCTCATCCTGGATCCGGGTCAGCAGCTTGAAGCCTTCACTGTTTTTTTCCAGGGGAATCTCCTCATTCTGAAAATACAGTCCTCTGGTCCGATGGTGATCATCCTTTACCATCCCGCATACCGGTATGGAAAGCTTCAGCTCATCAAGTACCTGAAGTGCGATATTTACCTGCCCTTTTCCTCCATCCATTAATAAAAGATCGGGAAAACGGGTGAAGCTGCCAAACTGCTCATCCATTCCCTTTTCTTTCAGGCTCCGGCTCTCTTCCATTCCATGCAGGAAACGCCTGGTAAGAACCTCTTTCATGCAGCCGTAATCATCCGGTCCCGAAACGGACTTGATCTTGAATTTACGGTAATCACTTTTTTTAGGTTTCCCTTTTTCATAAACGACCATGGAACCCACATTTTCAAAGCCATTGATATTGGAAATATCGAAGGCTTCCATGCGGCTGATCTTTTCCAGCCCCAAAAGCCCTGCCAGCTCCTTCACTGCTCCGATGGTACGGCCTTCCTCCCGCTTGATCTTCTCCCTGTCCTGGGAAAGTACCAGGGCTGCATTTCTGGCTGCCAGATCCACCAGCCGCTCCTTACTGCCCTTTTTGGGTACACGGATATGCACCCTGCTGCCCCTGCGCTCCTTCAGCCATTGGCTGATAATCTCTTCTTCCTCAATTTCCATCTGCAGCAGTAGCTCCCTGGGAATAAAAGGGGTTCCCGCGTAAAACTGCTTAACAAAGCTGGTGAGGATCTGTCCATCTGTATTTTCTGACACATTTGTCATATAGAAATGTTCCCGTCCGATCAGCTTTCCGCCTCTTACGAAAAATACCTGGACTACTGCATCTTCTCCATCCTTGGAAAAAGCGATCACATCCCTGTCCTCTCCCTCGGAATCGGTGATCTTCTGTTTCTGGGAAACCTGTTTCACACTCTGATACAGATCCCGATAGGTGATGGCTGCCTCAAAATCCATGGCCTCAGAGGCTGCTTCCATCTTACTTTGCAGATCCTTTAGTATTTTTCCATAATTTCCATTTAAAAATTCCAGGGCTTCCTCTACCTTCTGCTGGTAGTCTTCCGGTGATATCCAGCCCTGGCAGGGTGCATCGCACTGATGGATATGGTAGTTGAGACAAGGCCGCTCCTTACCACAGTCCTTTGGCAGATTCCGGTTGCAGGTTCTTAATTTATACAGCTTATTGATCAGCTCAATGGTATCCTTAACTGCCCCCGCACTGGTAAAAGGCCCGAAATATCTGGACTTATCCTTCTTCATTTCCCGGGAAAACAAGACTCTGGGATAGGTGTCCGATACCGTTACCTTAATATAGGGATAGGTTTTATCATCCTTTAGCATGGTGTTGTACTTTGGCCTGTGCTCCTTGATCAGGTTGTTTTCCAATACCAGTGCTTCCAGCTCTGAATCGGTTACGATGTACTCAAATCGGGCTACCAGGCTGACCATCCTGGCAATTTTGGGGCTATGGTTGGCACTTTCCCTGAAATAAGACCTCACCCTGTTTTTCAGGATGATGGCCTTACCCACATAAATGATCCGGTCTGCCTTATCATGCATTAAATATACACCGGGCTTATCCGGCAGCTTCTTTAGTTCTTCCTGTATGTTGAATTTAGGTTCCATTTTGTTTTCTTTCTATATTCCTATAAGATGATATTGGGGGCAAAAGATACCTTACGGATTGCTCCGCGCTTCGCGCTCCCGCAATCCTGCTCGATATTCGGATAGCGTGGCGCTTACGCCTCACTTTTATCCATTCCGGTACTGCTAAAATTGGATTATTCTAACACAAAACATATGGCTTTGTAAATATTTTATCTTTCCCCGTCCATAATACCTAAACAATTGCCCTATAAATGGTTTTCTTTAGGATAAGATTAAAAAAATCAATACTATTATCCTATAATTTAACAGGAAATTCCTTGATTTTAGTCTTCACTATTGAATTTATCGGATAAGAAAAACCTATTTCTTTTCTCTTATCCTATAAATCCATCCAATTCTCTGCTTTATATATCTATTAGCTCTTTTTTTTAGGATAAGACTGCTTGTTTTTTCTTTCTTATCCTAGAAAACTGCTTGAAACTCTCTGATCCGATCCCCAAACAGCAATTTTAATAGGATAAAATGTGTAAGAAAAATATTTCTATCCTATTACCACAAAAAACAGGTGCTGTCATCTTTCCGTAAAATGACAGCACCTGTCAGGTGATAAGAAAAACCGCCGAAGGTATCAATACCTTCGGTGGTAAATTTCCGGATGATCAAATATTTACGTCCAGTCAATATCTACATTACTATAAGCACCACGGCTGCTCCGTCCGGATTGGCTGTTTGAGCCAGTCGGCTCATTTTGAGTATCTAAGCTGCTTTGAGCCACTTTCCTATCCCTGGTCTGCTGAGCAGTTTCTTTCATCACCTGTCGGAGATCCTCAGCTTCTTTTATATCCAGTCCGCTTTTTTTCTCATCCGGTTTCTTATCTATAGGCAAGCTGTCGGTTGGAGAATTTTGTTCATTCTTTTTTTCAGAAATACTTCCTTCGGACCAAATCTCCCCTTTGGCAGTGCCATCTGTGACTTCTGATCGAGCCTCCTCTTTGACATTATTATCTGTCAGATCGGCCTTCTTCTCCTTTTCTTCCGGTTCGGGTATTCCCTTGATCTCCCGGAAGATCCGCATAAATTCCTTTCCGGTAATGGTTTCTTTTTCAATCAGGAACTCTGCCAGCTTATCCATCACATCCCGGTTTGCACCCAAAAGCTCCTTGGCCTTATTATAGCTTTCCTCCAGAAGCTTTCTCACCTCTTCATCCACTGCCGCTGCTGTAACATCGCTGCAGTTTAAGGTGGCTGTTCCGTCCAGATACCTGCTTTGAACCGTAGCCAGCCCCATAAGGCCGAAGCGCTTGCTCATACCGTATTGGGTCACCATAGCCTTGGCAATATCCGTGGCCTTTTCAATATCGTTTGCTGCTCCTGTGGTCACTGTATCAAAAACCAGCTCCTCTGCAGCCCGACCTCCAAAAATACTTACCAGACGATCCCTCAGTTCGGCCTCGGTATTCAGGTATTTTTCCTCCTCCGGTACATGCATAACATAGCCCAGGGCTCCCATAGTACGGGGAACGATGGTGATCTTCTGCACCGGCTCGGAATTTTTCTGTAAAGCACTGATCAGGGCGTGACCCACCTCATGATAGGAAACGATCTTTCTCTCCTCCTTACTCATGATACGGTCCTTCTTTTCTTTTCCAACCAGTACCTGCTCTACTGCATCAAATAAATCCTTCTGGGAAACGTATTCCCTTCCTTCTTTTACCGCATTAATAGCCGCTTCGTTGATCATATTGGCAAGATCGGAGCCTACTGCACCGCTGGTAGCCAGGGCAATGGCATCAAAATCCACGGTCTCATCCATCTTCACATCCTTACCATGTACCTTAAGAATCTCTACACGCCCCTTCAGATCCGGTTTGTCCACAATGATTCTTCGGTCAAAACGCCCCGGTCTTAAGAGAGCCTTATCCAAAATCTCCGGACGGTTGGTAGCACCCAGAATAAGAATTCCTTTGGAGGTATCAAAACCATCCATTTCAGACAAAAGCTGATTCAGGGTCTGCTCCCGTTCCTCATTTCCACCGCCGTATTTGGAATCACGGCTTCTTCCGATGGCATCTATCTCATCGATAAACACAATACAAGGCGCATTTTTTGAGGCCTCCCGAAACAGATCTCTTACTCGGGATGCACCTACACCTACATATAATTCAATAAAATCAGAACCGGTCAAGGAGAAAAAGGGGACATGCGCTTCTCCCGCAACTGCTTTTGCCAGCAGGGTTTTTCCCGTACCGGGAGGTCCTACCAGCAGGGCTCCCTTGGGGAGCTTCGCCCCAATGGAGGCATATTTCCCCGGATTATGCAGAAAATCTACTACTTCCTGCAAGGATTCCTTAGCTTCATCCTCACCGGCCACATCTTTAAAGGTTACTCCCGTTTCCTTTTGCACATAAACCTTGGCATTGCTTTTTCCCACTCCCATAGGGCCTCCACCCTTGGAAATCCGTTTCATGGCAAAGCCTAAAATTCCCCAGATCAAAAGCAGGGGGAAGACATAGGTGAACAGAAAGGAAAGGATCATATTTGAACTGTCCGGTATCTCCGGATTGATCTCCACACCAGCTTCCAAAAGTCTTGCTGTCAGAGCTGTATCACTTTCTGCTTTTCCCGTATAATAGGTAACGGTCTGCGTCGTTAACAGCCCGATTACCGTGGTCTGCTGCTTTTCCTGGGAAGCTGGTACAAACTGGATCCGGTCCGAAGAAATATATACGCTTTCTACCTCACCGGCTTCCACCATCTGTATAAACTGATCATAGGGAACCTCCTGGGTGGTAGCACCGTTTACACTTTTCATAAAATAGCTCATCATCACAAGGCTGATCAGAGTAGCTACTAAAAAAACCAGCAGATTCTGTTTTCTGGGATCCTGCCCCGAATTTCTCTGATTATTGGAATTTCTCCCGTTATTTCCACCTCCGCTGTTATTGCTTCCATTTTGATTCCCCTCAAAATGTTCTCTATTGTTATCCATTTTTTCCTCCGCATTATTCTCTCTTGTGCCTGCAAAATCCTGTAAACTCTCCTTTTTACCGATTTGTATAAGCTCACAGACTACATTATAGTTTCCTGCGTAAAAGAAATCAATATCCGCTCTGTGAAATCTTTTCTACTTTTCTTAAAGATTTATAAACATTTTTTCCTTCTTTTTTTCTTCCTATTTATATAATTATGTCAGATTGGATACACTTTAAGCAGACAAAAGTGAGGTGATACCATGTCCCGATTTTCTGCAATGAATAAAGAAGAGAAAAAGCGTGAATTCAGCCGGCTTTTATGGGCACTGTTCGGCTCTACCCTGTATGCTGCTGCCATTAATCTCTTTATTGTTCCCTGTGGTCTCTATAACAGCGGCTTGATGGGATTTTGCCAGCTTTTCAATCTTTTTTTGCATTCTTTACCAGGCTATCCCTTTTCAAACATAGAGCTCACCGGAATTTTTTACTACCTGCTCAATATTCCTATCTTCATTCTTTCTTTTAATAAGATCGGAAAACGCTTTTTTGTCAAAACGCTGTGCTGTGTAACCTGGGTTACTCTTGCCATGTCCTTCATTCCTGTTCCACAGACCCCTGTTTTACCCGGGGATATTCTGGGTTCTTCCATTATCGGTGGTTTGATCTCCGGCTTTGGTGTAGGAATCATGTTAAAAATGGGAAGCTCCAGTGGCGGAATGGATATTATCGGTATGCTGCTGATTAAATTCCGTAAAAATTTCAGTGTCGGCAAAGTCAATCTTTGGATAAATGCCATACTATACGCTATCTGCTTCCTTCTGTTTGATATTCCTACCGTAATCTATTCTCTGATCTATGCATCTGTTTATTCCATTGCCATGGATAAATCCCATGAGCAGAATATCAGCGTGGAAGTAACTGTGATCACCAAAAAAGAATGCAGCTCATTGAATAACATGATTTTTCGTGAACTCGGCCGCGGAATTACTATTCTTGATTCTGTGGGTGCATACACAGGGGAAAACAGCAAAGTACTCTATATTCTGCTCTCCAAATATGAGGTACGCCATTTAAGGCAAATTGTCAGAGACTACGATCCCGCTGCTTTCATGGTTGTCAATGAAGGAGTGAAGGTGGAAGGAAATTATCTGATCAAGCTGTAAAAAGCTGCTGCACCCTGAATGTGCAGCAGCCTTCTGTTATTCCTCTACACCCAGTTGGCCATAAAATGTGATCAGATAGAGACCACTTAATCCCACCAGTGTATAAACGATCCGGGACAGCCAGGTCATCTGACCGAATAAAAAGCTCACCAGGTTGAAATTAAATATACCGATCAACCCCCAATTGACTGCTCCGATAATGGCCACTGCCAGTACAATATAATTTATTGTTTTCATCTTTTTTCTCCTTTTTGTTTGGCTGTATGAATAGCTACTTATATAGTATTTCTTTTTTCCTGAATTATATGAAAAAACTTTTCTGTCTATATTTACTACATGTAAATTTTATATTACAATACAATGTATGTTTTGAACCGTTGACAATGATTGGTACAAAGAATGAGGGGCTTTATGAGAATTGGCTTTGACAATGAAAAATACTTGAAGATGCAGTCTGAACATATTCGTGAAAGAATTGCCCTTTTCGGCAATAAGCTTTATCTGGAATTCGGCGGAAAATTATTTGATGATTTTCATGCTTCCCGTGTTCTTCCCGGCTTTGAACCCGACAGCAAGTTAAAAATGCTGCTCACCTTAAAAGAGCAGGCAGAAATTGTGATCGTCATCAGTGCTGATGATATCGAGGGAAGTAAAGTTCGGGGGGACTATGGCATCACCTATGATCTGGATGTTCTCCGTCTGGTGGATGTTTTTCAGAGTCTTGGTCTTTATGTCGGCAGTATCGTGATCACCAAATTTACCGGTCAAAATGCTGCCATTCAATTCAGACAGCGCCTGGACAGTCTGGGAATACACTCCTATCTTCACTATAAAATTCCGGGATACCCCAGCGATATTGCCACTATCGTCAGTGATGAAGGCTACGGAAAAAATGACTATATCGAAACCAGCCGTCCTTTGGTGGTGATCACGGCACCGGGACCGGGAAGTGGAAAAATGGCTACCTGCCTTTCCCAGCTTTACCATGAACACATCCGTGGAGTCCAGGCCGGCTATGCCAAATTTGAAACCTTCCCCATCTGGAATCTTCCTTTGAAGCATCCGGTAAATATGGCTTATGAAGCTGCTACGGCAGACTTAAACGATATTAATATGATCGACCCCTTCCATCTGGAAGCCTACGGGGAAACTACTGTCAATTACAATCGGGATGTGGAGGTTTTCCCTGTTCTCAATGCCATGTTCGAAAAAATACTGGGAGAAAGCCCTTATAAGTCGCCTACTGACATGGGTGTGAATATGGCGGGAAATTGCATTATTGATGATGATGTCTGCTGCGAGGCAAGTAAGCAGGAAATTATTCGCCGTTATTACCAGGAGCTTTGTGACCTCAAGCGAGGGATCGGCTGCAAGAACGCTTTATATAAATTAGAATTAATACTTAAGCAGGCCGATATAACTGTTGACGACCGTGCTGTGGTGAATGCGGCATTAGAGAGAGAAGCCTTAACCTCCCATCCTGCGGTTGCCTTTGAATTACACGATGGAAGAATCGTTACCGGAAAGACCACAGATCTACTCGGTGCATCAGCAGCAGCCTTGCTGAATGCGCTGAAAGAGTTAGGCGGAATTGACCATGACCTCCACCTGGTTGCTCCCAGTGCCATTGAACCCATTCAGGCACTGAAAACCAATTATCTGGGAAGTAGAAATCCCCGTCTTCATACCGACGAAATTCTGATCGCACTTTCCATCAGCGCTGCCACCAATGAAGATGCCCGCCTGGCACTGGCTCAAATTCCTAAATTGAAAAACTGTGAGGCACATTCTTCCGTTCTTCTTTCTTCCGTAGACGAAAATGTATTTAAACGCCTGGGTGTTCGTTTAACCTGTGAGCCTAAGTACGAATATAACGAAAGAAAATATCATAAACGATAATAAAAAAAAGTGTCTGTTGCAAAAGTCTTGAAAGAGCTTACTGTTTATCCGCTTGTACGCATTTGCGAAGACTTCGTAGACATAAAACCGGACTTTAGTCCGATATTTTGGCTACAATGTCCGTAGCAACAAGTGAACAAGAGATAACAGTAAACTAAAAAGACTTTTACAGCAGCCACTTTGTTTTTTTCTTATAATTCATCTAATGTACCAAAGGAATAACCCATCTCCTCCCATGCCGTAAGAATATCATCCATAATATTTCCATTTGTATCTGATGTACTGTGTAAAAGAACGATGGCACCGGGATGAATCCTTGTGGTCAATTTTTTCATGGCTTCCTCTTTGGAAGGCTGATCATCTTTATTCCAATCCACATAAGCAAGGCTCCAGAAAATTGTTTTATACCCACAATCCTTTGCCCAGAGCAGTTGATCCTCAGAAAACTTTCCCTGAGGCGGCCGATAGAATTTGTTTAATTCTTTACCTGTTATCTCCTTATACTTTTCCTCAAGAGTCTGAAGCTCTTCCAGGAATACTTCCTCTGTAGTAATTTCTGCCATATCCCTGTGATGATAGGTGTGATTTCCTACCGCATGGCCTTCCTCTTCCATTCTTTTTACCAGATCCGGGCAGGTTTCCAAATAGTTTCCTACAAGAAAAAATGTTGCCTTCACATTATGCTTCTTCAACGCATCAAGTATCTTTGGTGTATTGCCATTTTCGAATCCTGCATCAAAAGTAATATATATCTTCTTTTTCGTACTGTCCCCAATATAAAATCCATTCAACTCTTTTAACTTGTCACTGTCTACATCGATTACGGGTGGCTTCCCCTCTTCCTGAAAGCTCAAACCCCAGTTTATAGCTCCTGCAGCCATAACTGCTCTCGCTTCTTCCTCTTTTGTGCCACAGCTTTTCACTCCTATTCCCAGAAGAATTAATAAAAAAATACAGAATAATAGTATTGGTCTTCTATTCTTTTTCATATCTGCCATCATTCTTTTTTCTTCATATATATGCCTGAAAAAGAATGAGTATACATCTATTTTAAATGAATATCTCTATGTAAATAAAAAAAAGAGATCCAGCATTTAACTGAATCTCTAGAGGCGACAATCGGATTTGAACCGATGATAAGGGTGTTGCAGACCCGTGCCTTACCACTTGGCTATGTCGCCATATGACTCCAACGGGAATCGAACCCGTGTTACCGCCGTGAAAGGGCGATGTCTTAACCGCTTGACCATGGAGCCATTCTCCCTTATGGAGTTCCTGTCAAGAGATGTTCATCTCCTGCACTCCCCGAGTAGGATTCGAACCTACGACCCTTCGGTTACAGCCGAATGCTCTACCGCTGAGCTATCGAGGATTATTCCTGTAACTTTAGTAAGTGCACGATCAACAAAACATGTGGGAAAAATTTACTTTTTCCAGCTTTGTTTTTTGATCGTATAATCGACTTTGTCGCGACCATGAGACCTTGATCT
>JAFSIS010000018.1 GCA_017439665.1 Lachnospiraceae bacterium | reverse complement strand
TCGCATGCTCTTCATGTTCCGCACTATCCCTTTGCAAACAGCCATTATTTATGTTTTCTGTCATTATTGGTCATTCCTCCTTTCTCGGTCATACTAAAGACTCCTACTGATTCGGCCCTTCATCGCAATGGGACTTGTCCCCTTTGACTACTATGACCTCTGCTGACTTCTGTGTGTTCAGCATAGCCTTTCAGCTATGGTTACTCCTTTCAGAGCATTCCACACAGACCTCCCTAGGTACCACACGTTTCCTTCTCTCCATATATCTGCCACATCTATCATGCATGATTCCGTGTAGTTATTGGGCTTTGACTTGTACCGCAGGCTTACCCTCATGCATAACCTCATATGTGATTTCTGTTCGTCAGACCAGAGATTTGTCCGTGGGGTAGTATATTCCCCACATCCAGCTTCCTTCAGATTCCGCCTCACGGCGGACACCCTTGCCTTCGACTATATCCTTCCCACTACCGGGCGGATTCAGGACTTACACCTGTTGGAAACGTGCGCCGCTAGGCGCACGATAAAAAAGAGCATGGCCTTCACCATACTCTTTTTTTGCTTCAATTACATATCTCCGATTTGTTTATCCCAATCCCCTGTAGAACCGGCATCCTCAGACACTGGTGCCACCGGTGCGTCCATATAGCCAAAACCGGGAACATAAATTTGGCCCTCCTCGTTGGTACTTCCCCCTGTGGGCTCTTCTGGCTTTTCTTTTGGCTCTGTTACCTCCGGGGCATACTGGGGTGGTTCGGCCGGATTTTCTTCTCCTGTATCGAAAATCTCCGGCTTTTCCTCCGGCGCCTTTGCTTCTTCCTCTGTCCGAGGCTTTCCTGCATCTGCCCCTTCTTCATCCACACTGGTCTGTGTTTCTAAGGTTTCTGTCATTTCCTCATAGATCGCTGTTTCTGCTTCCGGTACTTCTTTCTTTTTATCTGAAAGGGAAATCTCCGGTACAGCCACTTCTGTCTGTACTGGCTCCTCCTCCACAAACTCTTTCTTAGGTGTGGAAGGAATGTTTTTTTGGTACAGATAAAAACCCAATCCTCCTGCAAGGCATAGAGCCACTAGGGCGAGCGTCACAATGACCAGTTTCTTTTTCTTTTCATATTCATTTTTCATCTAAAAGACCTCACTTTCCATAAATTTTCTTTACGGCAAATGCTGTCCTACTTTTATCCAACTTCATCATACAACAGACTTTCCCCCGCGTCCAGGTTATCTTTTTGTGTGTTGTGAAATTCCTGATTATGGTAGGCAGTAAGCCCAATCTAACATGAGTCCGTTAGTTTTGTCCATTGTTTTCTGTTCTTAAAACTTTGGCATGTAGGCAGCTTTTGTCTGTATCATCATTTCTACCGGTGGCAAAGACTGCCACCCAAAAGACAGGGGTATCTCCAATTTAATAGAAACATCCGCTTCAAAATTCTGGCTGGCATTTCCCGGGGCAAAGGGAGCATTTCGGATAGATACCTGTAGATGACTCAACCGATATTCATATCCATTTGTTTGCCACTTGACATGGTAATCTCCATCCGGCCCGGTTCCCAGCACACGGTCAAGCTGGGTATACACATCCCCATAATCCAGGGTTTCTTCCCAAGCCTCTCCGGTCATAAAGTACCCTCCGCTATACCCTTCCCGCAATCCGTCATATACCTCATTGTAATTGGTGGTGGTTACGGAAATGACCGCCTCCTGCAAGGCATTTCTCACTCCATAGGCGATAATGGACAGGCGGAAAAATTCTGCCAGTACGCATATAACCAGCAATAATGCCAAAATCAAAGCTACTGTAAGGGGATAGGAAAGTCCCTGCTTATTGAACCACAGCCTTTTTGCTTTTTCCATTTGCTTCTCCTTATTTATAGTAAACTTCACTTTTTCCACTGGCTTTCGCCTTTAGTTCGATGGGAAAAGAACCAAAGACAAAAAAACCAAGGTCTGCCTTCTGGATAAGGGTTACTTGAATATCTCCATTAAGCTGCACCTTGTTTCCACTGTAATAGTCACACTCCCAGTAGATCTGTGGGTCAAGCCCCGTTTCCTGTTTTAGCTGGGCAATTCTTTCCGAAACATCCGTACTTCCTACAATTTCTGCCTGTCTTACGATTTCATCGGCAAAAGAGTCCAGCTGCTGTTTCTTTAAAAAGAGAGGAAACAGGGTGGTAGCCAGTGCCACCACAAGCATCAGGCAAAATACCCCAATGGCGATATCCATATAGCCCTCTCCCCGGCGATCTTTACCAATCTTTTTCAATCTTTTCATGGTTACCTCTCTTCCTTAAAACATTCCTGACATGGTGCCTAAAATCTGATACCCCATTACCCCCATGTAAACCAGTAACATACAGGCCAACAAAAGAAAGGAATAACGCCGGATTTTTGGCGGCCTTTCCAAAGCCAGTCGTTTCAGCCTCTGTAGCTCAAGCTGTTTCATATCATGGGAAAGCATCCGAAAAAAGGCTACCCCATCATCCCCTCGAATGCAGCCAATCAGTCCTCTGACCACATCCGAAAGCTGGGCACTGGACACCCTTCCCTCCAGTCGCATAAGCGCAGCTTCATAGTTTCCTGTCCGCATATCGGCGGTGGTAATAGCCAATTCATTTTTCAAGGCACCACCGGCATTCTTCTGGTAGCTTTCCAATAAGGAAAGAATATCCCGGCTTGCCATCAACTCCTGGGTGATGGTTGCCACAAATCGGGGCAGTTCAAATTCAATTTCTTCCCTTCGCTGTTTCACCAACTTTTCTGCCCTTGTGCTTTCCGAAAAAAAGATTCCTATTCCCAAAATAATAAATACCGGAAAGATCAGGGGAAAAATAAGGATTGACGGAATAATACTAAGAAACACCAGCCCCGCCTTCACATAGGCCTGGGCTAGATAAAGCTGCGGTGTCATGGCAATTTCCGCAGACCGAAGAGTGGCAGAAAGTTTCCTCTTCTTATATTCGTCCATAGGAAGAAAGGGAGCCAGCTTTGCCGAAAGCTCCAGAATAAACGCATCTGAACTTCTGGCCTGTTTCCTTTGCTTTTTTCCCACACTTAACATAGCCCTGCTGGTACGGTAAGTAGGAACCTGAAGAAGCTGAGCCAAAAGAAAATAGCTCCCTGCCCCAAAGAATAGGGCAAAGAGCAGTAAAATTACATTTTGCATACCTGCATCCTCCTATCGTTTGTACTCAATGGGCCGCATATGTTTGGATACTGCCGCTACGGAAATAAAAATGACTGTGGCACAAATAGCCAGCAATACCTTTCCAAAGCCGGTAAATATCAGTGTCTTATACCATTCCTGATTTAAAAAATACAATAGGGGAATACTGCCAAGGAGCAAAATCACCATGGTAATGTATTCTTTTACTGGTTCATAAAGGAGCAGATCCAGCTCTGCCGATACCACACGCATATCGGATAGTTTTGCTACAATGGGCGGCAGGGTATTTTTCAGGTTGTAATCTTCCTGGCTGGCAATGAGAGCATCCACCCATTCATGGAATACTCGATTATCCATACCCTTTTTTAACCCCTCTAAAGCTTCTGCCAGATTGGAATTAATTAACTTTGCCTCCATCAGAAAGTGGCGAAACACTTCCGATACAGGAGGGTTTAAATAAGGCAGATTTTCTTCGATTGCCCGAATAATGGTATTTTTGTTTCTTAAATAACTTGTGGTAATCATGGAAAGCGCCGTTTCCAACTCTGTATTAATCTGCTTTTTGTGCTTAGATGCCGTAAATTTGATGTAATAAAAGGGCAATAGGGCAAAGCCCACTGCCAGCACCGGCACCATCAGGGAATTGTTCATGGTCAAGGCAATCATTACCCCCAGCACAAATAAAATCATGGACAGTACACACAGCATGGCAAACTGTTCGCTTTTCCCACTCAGCCGCAAGATTTCCTTAACTTCCTCAAACAGAAGCTTCAGCCCTTTTGGCTCCTTTTTCTTTTTGCTTTCTTTGATCCGGCTTTTCATGCTGCTGTTCTTTGGTTTCATGTAGTTTGCCATTCCTTCCAAAAAGGCAAAGGGTGACAGTTCAAGCATCAGAAATCCGCCTGTTACTGCCAGAAAAAAAGCAATCGTTACCAGTAAGGTCATTAGTTCTCCCTCCTTTCCTCTCTCATTGGTTTACCCTCTGGCCATAAGCTGCTCCTGCAGCTTTAAGGGCAGCCCATTCTCCCGAAGCCTCTTTTGTAAGCCTTCCGAGAGATTCTCCACTTTTTCATAATGCCCAACAATCCTTGGTTTTCCTTCTACCATCCGGTTATCCGTAATGTTATACCGATACAGGGTACGCATTCTTTTTCTGCCATCAGCAAGAGTTTCACACTCCGTTATCTCCATGATCCGTCTGGAATTATCCTCCAGACGTTTGGCAAAGGCCACAATGGGAAAGGCTTTCGTTGCAAGATTCGTTAGGGTAGCATCATCCATTCCCGGCTGCTCCTGTTTACACAACGTTACCATACGGTGATAGGTGTCCTCGCAGGAATTGGCGTGGGTCGTGGTAATTACCGCATGACCGGTATTTGCCGCATTAATGGCCTGCATACTTTCTCCCCCCTTCATCTCTGCCACGGCAATACAGTCTGGATTAATGGTCAGTGTGGTTTCCAATAGCTTTACCATATCGATGTTTTGCTTGGGGTCATCGGAAAATCTGGTCACCAGATGAACCACGTTGTTTTCCACATTTCCCTCTTCATCGGTTGCCGTTAAGTCAAACTCCCTACATCCCTGCTCAATGGTCACAATTCGCTTATGGTAAGGCACTTCTCCCAAAATCCAACTCATCAAAGTAGTTTTTCCGGAAGAAGTTGCCCCGGTAATACACATGGATACCCCGTAAATAAAACACATGGATAATAGATCCAACATTTCTGCTGTGGCTGTGCCGAACTTTACGAACTGCTCTTTGGTCAGTTTCTTGGGATTGACAATACGGATGGACACAGCCAGTCCTTTTTCCCGATCGATTACCCCATCCCCCATAACCGTAATTCGGATTTTATTATTCAAGTGGCCTACCACAATGGTTTGGGCACTGTCAAAAATCATCCCGGATTTATGTAAGAGCCTTCGGATTACGTCTACGGCATGACCGGCACTGTTAAATTTTTCTTTTGTGGGAAGAATCTCGCCCGTAGAATACGTGATTTTCACGTCTCGCCATTGATTAATATTGATTTCTTCCACATCTTCCCGATACAAATACCGGGTCAGAAAGGAAAAGCCGGTCATTTCCCCATAAAGAAGCTCTGCCAGCTCCCCTTGCTCCATTCCTTCCACACCTACCTTCTTTTGCTGTAGATACTTACTGATGTAAGACTCAATCAGCTCCCGGTTTTCTTCCGGGTCATCCCTGAGTACTGTGGCAAAATTCTTGGAAATGTATTCCTGCACATCCTTTAACACCTCCGGGAAGGTACGATACACCATACCTTCCCCCAGCAGTCCTGCCATCTCATGTACATTGATGATTTCCTGCACCTTTTCTTCCTCCTCTTAAAATTCTCCCTTTTTCGTCCACACAAAGGGGCTTCTGACCACCAGTTTTTTCCGCTCTGCTGCTTCTTCTTGTTTCTCCGGCTTTGGGTCTGACAAACCAAAAACCTGCCTCACCAGCTTTTTGATCTCCTGTTGGAAGACATCTGCCTCCTTTGCCACAAGAGGCAAAAAAAGGCTGGCTGCATCGTATTGTTTTTCCAGTTCTGCCACATAGGGAAAGACAAAATCCACACCCCCATACTGGCTTGCTGCCGCCTCCCATTCCTGTCCCGTTTTAAAGTTTCCTATGGCACTCACCACCTTGTTTCTTTCCCTTCCTGTAGAAAGAATCCCGGCATGGGACTGATAGTAGGATATGCCTCTAAGATTAGAGGTTCCCACCTGAAGGATTCCATCTGCCATTTCTAAGGCAAGAATGGAAAACACATCGGCCTCAACAATACTGCTGCAGTCCAGGATGGCATAGTCAGCCAGATGCCGCAGGCAAACCAGAAATTCTACTGCTTTTTCTCTGGTCACTTTGGGATAAAACATCAGATTCTCGCCAAACTTATAGCCCAAAAAGCTAAGATAAGGATTTTCTTCCACCGGCACACAGGCCTTTAACAGTTTTTCCTGGGTCAAAACCGGTGCCGTAAGAAGTGCCCCCAAAGAAACCTCCTGCTCATAACCTAAAGGCAGCAAAAAGGGAAGGCAGGGAACAAAAGGATCGGCACACACCACTACTACATTCTTTTTTCTTCTGGCAAGCTCCAGGGCCAGTTTTACGGCTAACGTAGTCTTTCCACTTCCGGGACTTCCCACAATAGCAAGGGTATTCTTCTGCTCCATTCTACTCTCCTTTCGTTAAGTCAGCTTCGCTTTCTTCTGCCTTTTCTACTGTCTCATTTTCTTCCGGGTACAATTCCTCCAATACCCTTTTTTGCTCTTCCAAAAACTGTCCGGCCTGTGTACTGTCTCCCCGAAAAACCAGTGCCGCATGAAGTTTTCCTCCCTGTTCAAGCTCAGCCAAAAGTCTGGCCTGTTGTGGGGTAGCCAGTACCGTGATGGTAGAAGCCAATTCCTGTTCTTCTCCCTCTTCTGCCTCTGCCTGTACATCCTGGTCTGTTCCGCTGCTGGCTGTGGTAGCTATAATCTCCACATACTGTAACTCCGGCAGCATAAGGGTTTCCCGCTTTTCCCCTACCTCAGAAGCAATGAGTGTTACAATATCTCCTGCCTCCAGCTTACCGGAAAGTCCTGCTGCAAAGGTCTTGATGCTAACGGAAATGGCACGATTCTCTCCATTTAGCTTGCTTAAATAAGTATTTTTTAACATGGGGGTATCGGACAGCTTACTGGCCAGAATATAGTCCCCCTTATACAAGTCCGTATTGGCATACTTACCAATGACATCTTTCGCCTCATAAACCACGTTACCTGGCAGGTTATAGCCTCCTACTTCCACAGTCGTCAGCATTTTTTCCGTTATCTGGTTACCTTTTTTGATTTCTGTATTCACACGTACCAAAGCAACCTTCGCTGTTAAAGCATCATTAAACATGGGCGTAAGTCCAAAACAAATCAACAACGAAATAATCATGCAGCTTAGTCCCAATACAATTCGATTTTTGAATAAATTTTTCACTTCTTTATCCTCACTTTCTTTTTTACTGTGTTGGCAGCATGGCAAGTAAACAGCCCACCGACAGGTAAGGCACCAAGGCAAAACCCTTATCTTCTTTTTTCCCAAAAGTTGCCTGAAGCAAAACCGCCAAAAACAGACCTGCAAGCAAAGCTGCATAGCCTTTTTTCACACCCAGAATAAATCCACAGGCTCCCATCAGTTTAATGTCTCCGCCGCCAATGCTTCCTTCTTTAAGAAATGCCGCCACCAAAAAAGGCAGCGGCACTACAAAAAGACCCGGCAAAGCATGAGAAAAGTCCACCTGAATTAATCCCACTAATAGAAGAAGTACCGGAAGATAATCCGGTACCAGGTGAGTCGCATAATCATACTCTGCCGCAAATAAAAGCACCTGTCCAATAAGAATACAGACAAGTGCTTCCTGGCTCATCCCATAAGCTCCGATAAAGGTAGCCGTAATGGTGGCTGCCACTACCGCTACATACCGAATCTGTTCAGAGCCGGTTAATTTTTTTAACAGCATATCCATCAGCATCCCAAAAAGAAAACTGGCTAATACCGCTGTTATACAGGCTTTTGTCTCAGTTATCCATATCAACACTTACTCCTTCCTTTTCTTTAACGCTTCAATACTCTCTCGGATGTCCATGCCATCGATTTCATTTCCCACACAAACCCAGCCAGGAGACTGTTTTCTGGCAAACAACTCTGCTCTCGGTAAATCCCCTGCCAGTTCCACAATTTTTTCCCGTACAATATCCGGTTTCTTGCTATGGGCCTCTACTGGGCTGACCACCAACTGACTGACTCTTGCCGACATTCGCTTGGGTTTTCCTTTTATGGCCAGCAGACAGATTTCCGTATTCCCTCGTGTCCAAAACCCCAACCCGAAAAACCATGTAGGTGCTTTACGATTTTGCTTAAGCCAGACAAACCCTACTGTTTTATAGAAAAATCCCCAGTTTTCAATGGCTTTCAGTGCCTCTTTTAGCTTAGGATAGGTAATCCACAAAAACAGAATGCTGTTATCTGCTGCAATATCCTGTACCGGTAAGTGGTATAATTCTTCATCCGATAGGGTTCGATAATGCTTTTCTGCTGCTCCTGACAATCGTTTCTGCTCATACTGCCATGGAGGATCGACGTATAAAATATTAAACTTCATCCACATACGCCTCACTTTCTTTAAGGCGCATTCCAATCTCGTAGACAATGTTTACCGTTACTGTATTTCCTGCCTGTTTGTAAAGCTGTGCATCACTGACCCCTGCTGCTTTCGCCCGCTCAAACAAACAATCTTCAAAGGCCTGTAACCGAAAGCACTCTTTTGGTGTCAATCTGCGGATACGGCAATACACCACTACCCCCATATTTCCTTCCGTTAAAAGTGTCTGTGCACACTGCTTTCCTACCCGTCCCCGGCTAAGTCTGCTATTGGGATAAGAAAGATTGATTCCATCTCCATGCCTGGCCAGTACATAGCCCTGTTTTGTGGCTTCCCGGATTGGTATGCCGCCTCTGTAAGGGCACTCCATCAGCATTACCCCATGGTGGTCAATGCCGGTTAGGGTAAATCCCGTTTCCCCTTCTTCTTTAAACCGCCTTCCTTCCTGCCGTTTATTCTTCCTGTCGGGCGTAAGGACTGCCCTCACTTCCACACATTGCCGTTTACAGGCTCTACATTCCAGTACACCTGAGCTTTCCCCAAACCGGGTAATTCCGGCATTATATTTGCTCACCAGGCAACGGGAAATCTGGGTCAAATCCGGCTTATCTTTTCTCTGGGTAAGAAATCCCACGTAGCGTAAAAACCCACATTTTCCTTCTTCCCACTCATACAGGCATTCTATCCACTCTTCCGGCTTCTTTGTTTCACAAAGGTACAGTCCGGTTTTACCGCCCATCCCTCCTCCTTCTGCCGTCAGCGTAATGGAAAGCCCTTTTGGGTCATAAACCCGCTGTCCCTGGCAGCCATCTATAATTCTTTTAACAGACGCTTGGTTTGTTCCGGTGAGAGGAAATACTTTTCTGCTACCGATTCCTCCAAGATGTCCAACAAGGTACACTCGCTCTCGGTTTTGGGGGACTCCAAAATTTTTACTGTTGACACACTGCCATTCCAGGTCATACCCTGCTTCCCATAGCGCAAATAAAACGGCGGTAAAATCCCCGCCTCTCTGGCTTGACAAAAGATGCTTAACGTTCTCAACGATAAGCCGCCTGGGTCGATTTTCGGCAGTTGTGCTTTTGATGAGACTAACGACCGTAAAAAAGAGTCCACTTCGTTCTCCGGCAAGACCTTTTCGCTTTCCTGCAAGGGAAATGTCTGTGCAAGGAAAGCCAAAAGTCCAGATTTCAGCTCTTGGTATTTCTTCTGCTCTAAGCTGCTTAATGTCTTTGGCGAACCATTCGCCCTTACAGGTTTTTCCATCACAATATTCATTCACCTCCTTATGACATACCAGACTGTAGTTTTTTTCCCCTTCTTCTTCATACTTACAGGGGAAAAGCTCATACATAGCCAGATAGCTTTTATTCGCATACTTATCCAGTTCCACATGACCAACACATTTATGTCCGCTTCGTTCCAATCCTCTTCTAAAGCCACCTATTCCACTAAATAAATCTAAAAATTCCAAACAGACCTCCTGTTTTTTGACAGGTATTCTTGCTTCTTTTTCCTTGGTTGATAGAATAGCTTCCTCTTTCCCGATTGGTAGAATCGTTACTTAATGCCTAAACCTTTGCTAAAGATTTTGTTTCACACCTCTCCCCACTCCTTTAATGCCCGGTAGGGATAAATTTGCTGGTTTCTTGCAAAACGGATCATATTTCCGATTTGATCCACTACACTTTGGTTATTCATATCTTTGGTACACATCATTACACTGCCAAAGATACCCGTTAAAACGGCCACCACGGTAAAGGCTACATTCCGGGTGCAAAGCCATAGCAAGAAGGCAATACCCGCCCCCAAGAGGGAGCCTGCCATACTCTGCAAAAGCTCCCTTCGCCCAAACCCATTAAATAATTCATTTTCTGCCTTCACTCCACTGGGAATATACAACTCCCACTTTTGTTCTTCCATAAAGTGATTTCTGCTCCTTTCCTGCTTTCATGGTATCCTCTATCCATAATAATAGAAAACCATGTCTTTAATCTGCCAGATGCTCTCTGCAAGCACATAAAATACAACCGTATTTTTGGCTCTTTTTTGGTAGAGGGCCTGTTCTTCTTGTGCTGCCTGTAGGCGAACCATACAGTAAACAAAACGAAAAATTGCCCCTACACGTACCAGGCCAATCAGGGCCATGGAAATATCGTCTATCTTCACCTGATTTCACCTTTCCTTTTTCTGGCCTTTTACTTTCCTATTCCTTTTATCATTCCAACTAACCGTACAGAATGATAAACATTATTGATGATACCTCCTGCACCTCCTCCTGCAGGCACAAGAAATTCTCTAAGGAATGCCGGAGTCTTGATCGCCAGCACCATACAGGCCAGCCCCCAGAATACATTCATATTGATGCCAATATTTAACATCATCCCTACTCCCAACTTGCACAGTACAATCTGAATCACCACTGCCAGAGTACTTTGAAAAAATTTATTCAGATAGGTGTTAAAGATTCCCTTATCATTATCCAAAAGCCCCACACAAGCCATGGGCATACCAATCCGTAAAATCAGGATTTCCAGGCCACGCATTAAAAACTGGAAATACAGTAGAAAATAACAGACTACAAATATCAGCCCAAAAATAGCCGTAGTAAGTCCCAAAGAAGAAATTCCATTTACCCAGGCTTGCCAATCGTAGCTTGTAGCTGTGGTGGCAGCTGCCATCAGCTCTCCAATAAATTCCTGTACAATCTCTGCCAGCCAGCCATACAAAAGGGGAAAGCTGACTGCCACCGCAACTGCTTCCATAAAGCGAATCACCAAGGCGGTGGGCTCTGTATCCGGGTCTCCATCGGTCCATAAGACATAACAGGCAAAGCCCTTTTTCAAAAACTTTAAAATAATCAAAGATACACCAAAACCCAGTACGATGTCAAAGAGGATGTCTACCACATTTCCCCCTGTCAGCATATACCGGTCAGCATAAAGGGTCATGGGAACCAGTTCCTGAAGCATTTCATCAATATAGACAACAGCCCCGTTTAATACTGCCACAATTAAAAGGACCAGGATCACTTCCATTCTGCTCCACCTCCCTTACGTCCCAAAGGCCTGTTACCCCTCATCTCCTTCATTTTCCTTTACACTGGCATCATAGGCATTCAAAACAACCGTATTGATCTGTTGCCGAAGCTCCGGTTTGATGGGAAAACAAACATCCCTATACTCGTCCTCCTTATCCTTCATGCTTGGCATAAAGACATTTAACCCTTTTTCCCCCTCCACTACACGAACACCGGTCACTAAAAAGGCATCTGCCAGGCAGATTGTTGCAAAGGCTTTTAACCTTCCCGCTGTTTCAAAACTTCTGGTAATTTTTGCTGTTACTTTCAAATTTTTCCTCCTTTTTGAGAAAACTGTCTGCCGGACTTCGGCAGACAGCAAGTGTTATCTCTACTCTTTTCTTCGTTCTATTGCTTTATTAGTCAATCTTAACCCTAATGGTTAAAGAGATTAGAGATTTTCTTAATGAAGATTGGCATAACTTTTTTTGATGGTATGTCTACACCATTAAGAAAATTACCTGTCAAGTAGTACCAATAATTCAGCCTACAATTTTCTTTTCTCATTGTAATTCCTCTCTTTCTCTAAATTTTATATATAAAAAACACGATTGAATTTCTAATTTCAATCGTGTTCCTTATCCTAATTATTCAATATCACTTAACTGCTGCCAGCAAATACAGTTCTTAGGTGGTTCTTTCTTATTATCAAGTAATGCATCCAATAATGCCTTTACTTTCTCGCGAAAATCCTTATCATTTTTCATTTTTTCTAATGTATGATATGGTTTCTCTTTACTTACGGATTCACCTAAAAGTGCTACTTCAAAATTTGATTTACATGCTATTAGCACTGTTTTGCTCAAATCAGAACTATTGTTAATCTCTGTTAAAATACTTGTATTAACTGTCCACGCTGGATTTGCCGTCCCCTTTGATGTTAATTTTGTATCAGTATCATGCAATACGCCATAATTAGCTGTAAACTGATTTAATATCTTGACTACTGATGGAATAACTCCCTTCCCTCTTGCTCTAATAATGTGCACATCATCATATTCATTAGGGTATAGAAGTTTCAATTGTGCAAAAGCAGTATACTCCGTGTCACCTTCTACAACAACTATTCTTCCTCCAAAAAAGAATTCATGGACATATGGATCACATATATTAAGCAGCTTCAAATTATCTTTATCATCTTCACTTAATTGAGCTTTTTCTGGTCTGAATAAAACTGTACTCTTGATTGCATCCATCTCGTCCCTACTTACTCTAATGATAGTTGTATTATCCCTTGATAAATCAATAAATACTGGAGAATGTGTAGTTACCATAACCTGCCAATTCCCTAACTTGGGCAAATCATATAGTGTTTTTTGTGCATCTCTTATTGCTGACGGGTGTAAGCAAAGCTCGGGTTCATCCAATAGTAAAACATGAGGTCTTTCATCCCGGTCTCCATTCTCAGCTATATATTTTAATGCAGTCCACATCAGAGTTCTTCTTGCCCCGCTTCCTTGAGCAGAAATTCTCGACATAAAACCACCCTCCAGCCCCATATACAAATCAGGTATATCTTTAAATGGTGTATATGTCTTTTCAACATTACTTTCTGGTTTTGCATCAAGAGAAATTACATAATTGTGAAATACTCCTTCAAAATATTTGTTAATACTCTTTACAATTTTATCCGTTTCTTCATCAACTGCCATCGCTACTGATTTCTGAAATTCTTTTATCTGTTCCAACAACAATTCATAATCTGTCTTTCCTGAAGTATTACTTGGACTTATAATGTTTTTAAATCTATCTTTTATTATTGTCTGTAATAAGCCAGTAATCTCAGCTTCCTGTGTTTCTGGTGATGCAAATGCACCAATCCTATGAACTTTGGGTCTATAAGCATTGGCTACATTGGGGGCTCCCCAAGGTACTTTATCCACCCAATCATTTTCAACAACATCAAACCCTCTTCTCTTTGGCTCTACGGCAGGTCCACTCCATGTCCACTTTTCTCGAATAAGCATTTCTCCATTTGGCAATGTTTTTATCCACTGAGCACCTGGTTTATTTTCCGATATAATTGTATGCACCTCAATTTCTGGAAGGTTCTCTAAATCAACTTTATTATTAGGGAAGTCATCCATGGTAAGATAAGCAGCTTTAGATCCTGCATTCATAGCTACTTCGTATGCTCTTAAAATTGAACTCTTTCCAACATTATTTGCTCCTACTAAAACGACTATGTCATCCAAAAAAATTTCAACTGGGACACTACCGATAGTTCTAAAATTTTTAATTATCAATTTACTTAATCGAGGACGTGGTTTTGTTGTATCATCAGGTAATAATGAAATAATTTCTTCTTTAGTATTTGTTCTTGCCATAAAATACCCCCCTACTTTTTTCTAATCTTCTTCTGTATCTCATCCACCAACCGATGTACCATACTGGCTGGCCACATCTCTGATGGTTTCTCTTTCCCATCATCTATACATTTTTCATAGCATCGCTCTGCTATCTGAATAGCCTTTTCTTCATTCCCATACTGCACCAATTTTCGATAAATATCTTTATCATTTTTTAGATATCTCTGCTTTGTAGCCTTCTCAAACTTCTCCGTAAACCGATTACAGCATGTATAAGACTCCCTAATTACTGGCATCTCTCCAAAATATGCATACATCCAGATTTCAAAACATGGATTCGACCACCCAGCATTAATATCCCTCTTCTCCGCAGCCTGTATAATCTTATCAAAATCTTTTACCTGATCTCTATCAAAGACAATCCAAGGAATTCTATACTGAGATTCTGTATCGATAAGTTCCTTGGCACGCTCTACCAGTTCTGTTGTTTTTGCCTTTTCAACTTTAATTACCAAATGATCTTTCAATTCTTTCGGAATAGTGTTGCGCAACCCCTCAAAATAGTTCTTCTCCGTTTCCTTTGTATCTGTAATAATCAAATAATACCCTAATTCTGGTATTCTTTTCCCTGCCCGTTGATTCCGATCCTTTCTTTTTCCGGCTCTGTAATCACTCGCTTTTTCTCTTTTATTTGCCATCCACAGCCCTCCCCGTTAACATCTTCATCGGTTTTAATGCCGGAATAGCACCATAATTGCCTGTCAAATACTTCTTAGAGAGCGCTTCATCTCTACGTACCTTATTTCCTTCCTCATCTTTAAAATCAACCAAAGAATACAGCTCTGAAACGCCATCTCTATTTTTATTTACCAGCCAAATTTCATCTCTCCGAAGTAACTCATTAGAGAATTGCCAAATATCATGTGTGGTGAAAATCAACTGGGCATTTTGTGTATTAATTTCCGGTGATAAGAATGTTAAGACAATATTCCTCACCAACAATGGATGCAGTCTGGCATTCAATTCATCAATAAATAATGTTCCTCCATTATCCAAAACATCCTTCAAAGAGGGATAGAGTGCAAACATTTTTAATGTACCACTTGATTCTGATTTCAATGGAATGGCTGCCATCTTCTGACTGTTAGTCATTTGATGAAGCGCATCAATCTTATACCTCTTACCAGTGTCCTTTTCCTCTTCCTGTTGCAGCTTTTCTACATTGAAGCCCTTAATTGCTTCATCAAAAGATGCAAAATACTTTACCACATTCAACTGTACTTCTTTGCTGTCTACAAAGTCTTCCGGCAATACCCTTGAACGGAAAAAATTTTCTGCCGGATCACCAAAATCAAGGATTTCATTATTTAGAAACCAGTCTCTGATTTTTTTTAATTTGGGTATCTTTAATCTTGACCCAAGCGAAACAATCAAGGTTTCTTTATTTAAGGATACCTTGATATTTTCCACATGGTTCTTTGAAAATCCATTCATTTCCAGCTCTTCGCCTTTTTTTCGATAAAAAATCGTTCTATAATTGTTTCTTGCTGTTTTTGCTTTAGAATATAGCCACTCCTCAACAACCTCATCCTCTTTCAGTGCAAAACCATATTGATATGTCCTTCCACTATTTTCCGCATTGTCCACATAGAATACTTCAAAAGTAGTTTCCTCTTTACGGCTTTTCTCATCGAACAAAAATGGAACAACTTTTACATATTCATTTTCTTTTTTTCGACGGCTATCCTCTTCACCTCCAAAATTAAAGGACTCTGCTACATAGTAAGTCATATAATCAAAAGCATCGTACACATTAGACTTTCCACTTGCATTAGCACCATAAATTGCTGCTACCTTTAATAGCTTATCGTTAGCAATCTCTACTACATGACTTTCATGCTCTGTTATTTTAGTGGCTGATAAGTCCAGTGATACTTCATCTCTAAAAGATTTGTAATTTTTAAAATTAAATTGTATTAGCATAATACATTATACTCCTTGTTCTGTCCTTTTCATGAAACCTTTTTATTTCAGTATATTCAATCTTTCATATAAATCAACATCTATTTTTATTTTTTTTGTAAATTAAATGTTGATTTTTCTATTTTTATTTGTTTATTGTTAAAAAAGGACAACTATCTGCAAAGCCATCTATTTCTTCTGTTACAACAAGTGCTGCCTACCAGTTCCTTGGCAGACAGCATGATGTTGTCTTTTTTCTCCTTCATTCTACTACTTTAGCAGTTAACTTCATCCTTGATAATTAAACAGGTTAGTCACCTTCTGGGTCAGGGTAGGTAAAATGGTATCTTTAAACAGTGCATACAGTCCGGCTAAGAGCAACGCACCCACCACCACAGAAATCAGGATTTTTAAAGCGGTATCTACAAAGCCTTCCCCTTCGTTTCCGGTAAGGATAGTGGTCAGTTTTCTTTTTGCGCTCTCTTTTTTCAGGTAAGCAGATACGGTTAATTTGTTCATCATTTCCTTTACATTTTTCATTGTGTTTTCCTCCACTTTTTCTTTTTGATTTTGTTTTAGGTTACTGATAATAACCAATAATCAGATTTAAGGTGGCACTTCCAATCACTGCCCCGATACAGGAAACAATGGCCACCACAATCCGGTTATTCCATTTCTTCTGATCCATTTCATCCGCTGCACTTCTTCGGATGCAAAAATAGATAATCAAAAGTCCGGCTACCACCGGTGCCAATATCATCAACCAGGTAGTAGCATCACTAATCAGCTGTTCTGTCCCTTTGGCCAGTTTGCTCTCACTTATTGTGCTGGCATAGACCCTTTGTGCCATGCAAAAGAACAGGACAAAGGCGGCAGAAACCGTTCTTCCTGCCGCCTTTAGGATTTTTTTCCCTTTAATTTTCTTCTTCACTGTCTGCTCCTTTTCCTCCTCTTTTCATCAATTTCTCTGAAAACAGAGAGCCTACCGCTGCTGCAGTAGGCTGCTGTTTCTGTCTTTCTTCTTTCATCTGAAGGTCTTTTGTGTAATAAATCCAGATATTCCATAAAGGAATCTCTTCCTTTACTTTGGTTACCACTGGCCGCTTATTCTCCCTCTCCTCTCTGACTTTTCGGTTATGCTCTTTATCTCCCAGTCCCAACATCTGGTTAAAATACCACCGGGATAAATCCTCCGATACCATCATCGCCGGATGGGAACGAGAAATCACAATCTGGTAAGGTCGTGATACTCTGCGTATTTCATCTGTGGTCAAAAGTTCTCTGGCCACCAAACTTACGGTACTGCTGGAAGAGGGATTGACATACCTCCCATGCTGGCTGGAAAGCTGATAACCACTACAGGTATATTTCCCCAGCTTTTCACAAATCTCGGATAGGGTTTCTTTGTCATCTGCCTGTAGATAAATCCAACTCTGGCAGTTTGATTTGACAATAGCTGCTGTTTCCTTACTGTATTTTTCCGTAAGCTGTTCCAGACTTTGCAGGAAAAAATGAAACCGCATTCCCCTGCCTCCTGCTACCGTCAGCTTGTTGGTCAGATCCTGGATTTTGGTGAAGTTACCAAACTCCTCCAAAACAAAATTTACCCGGTTAAGTAAACGCCCTCCCCTCTCATCCGACTGATGGACCAAAAGCTCATAAAGCTGAGAGACCATCAGGCTGGCAATGGGATAATAGGTTGTCTTTTCGTCCGGTAAGAGAAAAAACAATGCCTGTTTTTTCTTTCCCATATCCGCTATATTCCCATCACTGGTATGGGTAATGGAATAGATTGCTCTGGACGTAAAGAGCCGCAAGGTGGTCAGGGCCGAAGTATAAAAACTTCCTTTGGTTCTGCTGGGAGCCACATCCGATATGGATAAAAGTGCCCTTGCCGGATGTCCTGGACGAAGCTTTTTGACATATTCCTGCATAGGCGTTTTATTTCCCACTGCCTTACACATCTCTGCCACGAACCAGTAGACATTGGTCAGATTCTGATACTGTGGCCTTGTGGCATTGTCCACCACCACACACAAAATTGCAGCAGCAATAATGGACTTTTCTCCGTTTTCCCAGATTTTTTCACCACTGGTATTGTCCCCTACTAAAATATTGGTGATATCCCAGGCATACATTTCCGCCTTATCCATCTGCCTTTGATTGACCGCATCAATAATCGGCTGCAGCAAGTTATAGCGACTGCTTTTCTGGGGATGCTTAAAATCCAGGCAAATCACCTCATATCCCAGCTTCTTTAAAAAAGGCGCTGTGTACTGGTATAACTCTGCCTTGGGATCACTGATTACCAGACTTTCCCCTGCCAATGCCATCAGGCAGATAGACTGTAATACCAGGGTTCTGGTTTTTCCGGATCGTGTGGCACCAATGGTCAGGGTATGGGTATCCTCCGAAAGATAATAAATTTTTTCCTGTTTCCCACACTTTACCATGCCAATCACAAGCCCTCCCTCCTTTAATAAGGGGCAAGGAGCTCTTATGGTTTCTGCTTTCTCCTGTTCTTCCTTTTGTTCCGCCTTTTTCACGTTTCCTTCCTCTTCCTTAAAAACATACTCTACTGTTTCATAGCCTTCATTTCCCTCCTCCTTTTCCTTCGCCTCCTTTTCTTCTGCTTCTTCTATGGGAACGGTGCCAGAAGAGCATTCTCTGTCCTCCTGTTCTTTTCCGCCACCGCTATCCATCTCTTTTTTCTTTTTTAAAAAATCAAGCCCCTCATAGCCGGTAGAAATCAACTGCTTAATAACCGAATTTGTGGGGCTTAACTGGTATACACCAAATAATTTATCTTTTTCCTTTTCTTCCATCCAGCGGGAGGAACCATGCTGAAACTGCCCTACCGGTGCCGGTATCTTGATTTCATCGGTTACCGGTATCAAGTCTGCCTGATAGCTTCTGCTATTTCCAATAAAAAACAGAATACAGCAAAGCACCAAAAGCCCTTCAAAAGACAAAAAGAGCATTCCCTGCTGTTTTATCCTAAATATTCCGGTTATACATTCCCCAAAAGACAGCAGGGTAAGGGTTTTAATTTCACCGGATAAAAGCTGATGCAGTGTTCCGGTAAAAAACAGATTAAACACCGTTCCTGCTACCATAAGAATGCTTCCCAGAATAAGTTTTTCGTTTCTTTTTATGGTTCTATTCCCTCCTGTACTATGGGATTTTCCTTTGGTCGCTGCCATTTTGGCTTTAGCGATATTTATGGCTCAAAACCATAGTCCACTTCTTCTCCATACTCTTCCTCCATCTCGGTTTCCTCTTTCTTTCCCATTTCTTCTAAAACCATATCCATGGTTTCTTCCTGGGGATAGTATAGATACTCCCCCTTCTCTTTTCCTGCCAAAACGGTTTCTGGCGAAAAATATTGGCTGGCATGGTCTTTGGGAATAGCAATCCCCTCTCCCCGCTCTCCCAATAAGTAATAAATGTTCAGGGCAATCTCAATACATAGATTGATATTTCCCCATATGCTTTCTCCCTGTGGCTGCATCTTATCTCCTTCCTACCGCTCTATACCATTGCCAATACTTAGGGCATCCAGCAGTCTGGTCACATCAAACTTTCTTTCCTCCTGATGAAACTGCGGCACCAGCTCTTCAATCTGGTTAATCAACTCACCTGCTTCCTTTAATTCTTCTTCCGAAAGCCCCTCATCCTGAGTACGCATTTTTACTAAGCCTGCATGAATGATCTGCAGCTGACTTTCCGTAAACAGTTTTCTTGCATCGATCAAGCCACTTCGGGTAACAAAACTTTCAAAGGCCTCCTCCCGATTATAAAAATACTGCCGCTGAATAGGTCTGTTCTCATTTTGTGCATCCTGCTTGTAAGTAGAAAGTACATAATCGAACAGAGGGTGTTTCCTACAGGCCAGGACCACTCCATTATGCTCATTTACCTTTACTACTCCATTTTTTAGCTTCTGCACTTTTTCTTCCTCATAAGGCTGATCCGAGCAGATTCCGCACAGATTAGCGGTAGCTCTTGCCATACTAAAAAGCCTTTCCATTTGCTTTTGGGGTACCTCCACAAAGGGATTTTTTTCAATCAGGTCTGCCTTAGTATAAAAAGCTATGGTTTTGCCTTTAAACTGAATATCCACCACATAATCCGGCGAAGATGGCTCAGCTACGCCAAAACCTTTTTTCTCCAATTCTTCAAAAAACACCCTATAAAACTCTACTTTTGATTTCATCATGAACCTCCTCGTTTTAACGTTCTATCTCTTCTTCCTCACTGATTTCATCCTGTCCATATTCTTGTTGAATACGTTCCAGATCAATGGCTGACAAATTATTTCCCAGATAAATGCCATGCTCCCATGAAATTCCCTGAATTACACTATCCTCCGATGAAAAACTTTCTTTGGGGTAACGGGCATAAGCCCTTGTTCCTGCTGCGATTACAAACTGCCCGCTTTCCAAAGCCATTAACAGCAAATGCTCTCTATCCAATACCTGAAGCACAGCGTAATCACTTCCATTAAAATTATGTAGAACTTCTCCCTGCCGAAAAGTATCACGCTGGACTTCATAGTGCAATTTCCCTACCAAAGGGTGCCCGGCTGTGTCCATATCATAAGCGGTCAGTACCTCCAGACAGGCTTTGGAACAATGTTCCTGCAAAAAGGGAATCCCTTTATCCAGCATCCTATGCTGCCCCAGAAGAAACTGCCGAAGTTCCTGCTCACTTTCACAAAATCTGGCACAAATAGTTTTATTGGCTGCCAGATAAATCTCCGTCCATAGCTGATTGTCCTTTGTATTGAGCAGTTCCTCTATCCAGTAGCCAAGTTCCGGTTCTGTCCTTTCAGAACCTACAGACAGAATGGACAGGTAATCCCGGATGCTTAACAAATACTTACCTTCTGTCCCCTTATGGTTATGGGTAATCAACAACATATCCTTTAATTTCAAGTTTTTTCTCCTCCCATTTTCTGTTTCAGATAGCCGGCATATTCCTTTCCATACTTTATTTCTGCCACGGTAAGCAGCATCTCTATGGTATTTTCCAGCCTTTTTTCTGTATATTTTGATTTGTGTGTATACTGCTCGTATCTTTTCTGTATTTCCCTTTTCTCCTGCTGGGTATAGTGATGCCCCAGCAGAGAAAGGTAAAAATACCAGACACACTCCCCTGGAACAGCTCCCATAATGCAGTCTGTCCCGCCTCGGGTAAATACATAGGGGCATCCTCTACAGGGATGCCCCAAATAATGCTTCTTTTTTTGTTTAATGCTCATATCCTTTATCCTGATATTTTAATACAAGTTCTTTCTTTGCCTCCTTTGATAACTCTTTTTTTGATAACTGTTCCTCTAAATCCTGTTCCTGGATTTCTACTGCTTTTGCCAACATATCCAAAGCCTCTAAAATTATCTGAAAGGCCAGGTATTCTTTATGGCTTTTTCGATATGCCTCACCACGTTTTTCTTGCTCAAGTCTACAGATTGCCTTAATACCGGAAAGAATCCGATTGGCCAAAATCTTTTTTGCTTCCTCTTCATACTGTTTTCTTTGCTTAAGCAGTCGGTTTTTATCATCGCTGTATAATCTTGCCATACTGCATTTAGCTTCCACATATTGCTTGGCACAAGTTTTAAGCTGCACTACCTCTGAAAGCAGAAGTTCCACCAACTCATCCGTCTTTTCCTTACTTTCCGGCGGCAATAACTGATAGGAAATCCTCCCATTCTCCGGGATCAACCTGCCAAGGAAAAAGAGTTCCTCTGACAACTTAGTTAAAAAACGTTTATCAAAGGTCAGCTCTTGGCCTAATTCTTCTTCAAGCTTTTTCTTAGCTGCTTTATATCTTCCTGGATTCTTTAAGAGGATTTCCTGTTCAAACTGTTCCACCAGCTCATTCGTAACTTGCCGCATTTCCTTAACTGCCAGATCTTTTTCTTTGGCATAGGTAAGGATTTTTTCACAAAAAGTATCTTTAATCATCTGTTTTCTTATTTCTGACGGTACTTGAGGTGGAGTAAATGGGTTTCTGACGGTTTCCGACTTGTCCCAGAAGACGAGATGAAGATGAGGGTGATTCTTTTCCCCATGTACTGCCGCCGCCCACTGCAAATTTTCCCGTTTGATTCTGTTTTTTTCGGCAATGGTCATTACATGATTTTCCATATATCTTTGCCAGCTTTTCTGATCCTTTAACAAAAGCTCTCTGGCGGTATCTTCTGCAAAAGACACTACACTGCGATACATAATTATTCCCTTTCGGGAATTGGTATAGGCCAGTCGGGCAATTTCCTCCCAGGTGGCAAATTCCTTTACCGGGCCCGGTTCAAGCTTTCCAAACAAACCATGCTTTGCTCCTTCCTGTTTAAGTACCCTTGGTCTGGTAGCAATATAACGAATATGAGCGTAATTGGCTCCCGGTGTAGACTTTTTATTGGGATGGCGGTGGCGTTGTTTATAGACTAAGATGGACATGGATTCCTCCTTCTCTATTATTTTTATGGCTTAGGCTAATACTATGCTTTGACAACACTCCTACTCTATGCTAGTATGATGTTGTAAACGCGGGAGAAATCCTGGTAATTTTGTAACCGTGAAGCCGTCATTTATGGCGGCTTCTTTTCGTTACACAAACTGCTTTTTTGTAGCTACCTGTCTATCTCCAATCCTGCTCTTTCTTCCTCTAAAACATTCTCCTGATCCTCCATTCCCTCCATCTGCCGTACCAACTCCTTTGTCTTCACCGGATCCGTTGCCATAGTAAGCTTTTGCTCCCGATAATCGTAGCAATAAACTTCATCCGAAAGAACCTCTTGGGGAGCCACTTCTGTTCGATTAATTTGCATAACCATCCTCTGAAGCTCCTCGGCACTCATTTCGCCGTTATCCTTCATCAAAATCACCTCATGCAGGCTGCTGGGAAGGAGGAAAAAATTACTTTTTGTGGCCTCTCCAATTTCCTGCAATAATCCCGGATACAGAATGGCTGTTGCTCCATGAAATTTTTCGGTATTACTCAGTACATATTGTTCATAAGGTAACAGATCCCTTGAGGAATTTTCCTCTTTCTGAACCATCACATCTGACGGTGAAACTAAGGAGCGAATTACCTCCTGCATAGTTAATAATTCTGCCGGAAAAAGTCTCTCTGTATTGGTTAGCGCCTGTCCGTAAACTTCTTCCTTGGTTTGCCCCCATATGGCCAATAAGGATTCCTTTAAGGCAAAGCTGCCGATTCCCTGTTCTTCTTTTTCTCCGCATAAGACCCGAACTACGCTGGTCAGGTCAGTCTCCGGTATATCTTGATGCACAGTTTCCTTAAGATACTCTTGATTATCCTGACTAAGTATCGTAAGATACAGCTTATCTTTTACCTGTTCATAATCCTCCACCGAAAAGGGTAAAAGATTACTTCCTTTCTCTTTACTCTGTTCATATTGAGCCACAAGGGAGCTTAAAATACTTCCCATATCCATCTCGTCCCTATATTTTTCATAGTATGGCTCAAGATAAAGCGTAGGAACAATTCTATCCCCCTGACCTTTGATCACCAGTCCATACAATTTCACATGGTTATTTTTCGTCACCTCCTGAATACGGATGTCTGCATCAGTCAACTTCTGTGGCAAAAAATGTCTAATCTGTACTTTTACAATTTCTCTAAACTCCTGATACATCATCTTTTTCCTTCCTTTCTTTCTATAATTTCTCTGCTAAATCCCGTAAATGGCCTGTATCCTGTAAGAAACTGTTAATCTGAAAATCTTTTTTCTGCATATAATCCACACCCAGCTTTACTGCCGCAGAAAGCATCTGGTCAAAATCATCCTCGCTGCCTTCGTTGGCAAGATTAATCAACACCTTAATTAGCAAAAAGAAGATAGCCCCATTGATTTTCCCTATTTTCATCAGCATCTTAGCCAAGCGATCCGTGTTATGGTCACAAATTCCTTTTATATCTTCTACATGATAAACTGCCATCAGTTCCTGACGGATGATACTGGCAATAAAGTCTATATCTTCACGGTTTCCTTCAAGAGAAAGCCCCTTTTCCACATAGCCCCGCACCAATTCTGATGTAGTGGTCTGCTTTTTTGCTGCCAGTTTATCTAAGGTTTCCAAGGTATCTGTGGAAAAATTGATGGATCGTTTCTGGGTTAGCTTCTTCATCTTTCCTCCTTCCAAGGAAAAATTCCTCTCCTTCAACTTAGTGTTAAGGGGTTCTATCCAGAACACCGCTTATTCTACCAGAACCCCGTTACAGGCTTTGCCTGTAAGCTGTTTTTTGGCGGGGTGGAACCCGCCTATTCCTGCCTTAACCGCCAAATTTCCATTTGGGGTAAGGAAGGGTGCCTAAAGGCACTCTCGGCCCCTAAGTGGCCTTTTTCTAAAAGTGAAAAACAGTCTGTCATCGCTCCTGCTCTTCTTCCTCTTCCGGTGACATTTCCCCAGCCGTCGGCTGCTCATAAAGTGCCATAAGCATCTGATTGAAGTCTTTCTGCTTTGGGGTCAAAATCGCTACCCGATACCCCAAAGAAGCAAAATAATCCTTTGCCTGTGCTGCTCTTACCTGTCCATGATTATGGGGTGTTCCATCTGCCAACCTTCCCTCCAGATCATTGTCATAGCAAAAAACGATCTCATTCACCTGGGGATGCTGCTTTAAAAATCGCTTTAGTGCCCGGTCAGAAAGACAACCTTCCGCTATTCGGTAATCCCTTCTCCAGTCCTCTCCCCTGAGTTTACAAAGGGTGGCATGGCTCATGGCGTCAATCGGTGCCTCAAAGTCATACACCCGGTTGCTTCTTCCTTCCATTAAAAATCCATAGGTTTTATCTGAGTTTTCTATGTCCTGTCTAAACGTACTATCTGCACTGGGTCCACGAAGTGCGCAGTACCTGGGCTGTCCTTCCTCATCGAAACCGACAAAGGCACAATTTCTGCGCACCTTGCCGTTGATCTCCTGTCTGGACTGGTACACCTTCCCCTGTTTCATCATGGCCTGTACAATTTCTCCATCAATCCTTCTGCTTTTGGTAAGATAGGCAAACACCCGGCGGTCATCGCTATCCCTTGGGGGCAAAACCAGCTTTCCTCTTTTCGCTTTTTCCTGTGGGGCAACTACGTGGGTTGTCTGTTCATAAGCCCGACAGCCCAAAATGTACTCCATGGCCGCTAACTTCTCCATCCCCAAATACTCCATGGTAAACGCAACAATATCCCCTCCCTTTTCCCTGGTAAAAGAATAAAAGCCACGGCCATGCTTAAACAGGAATAATCCTCCGTTGTTCTTCACATGAACCGTAGCTTTATCACTTTTTTCAATCTCAAATCCATTTTGTACAGCAAAATCAATGATATTGGTTGCATAAATCTGCTGCATCTGTTCCTCGGTAAAGGGCATCGGCTTTTTTCTCTCCTGCCTGTACACGGTAAACCTCCTTTCCTATCGTTCCTGTTCCTCTTCTCGCTTTTCCCTTTCTTTTTGATATTCCGTTCTTTCTCCCCGGGCCTCATGTAAAACAAATCCCTGATTTCTGATGTTTACCAGCCACTGGTCAAAAAACGCCAAAAGCTCCTCTATCTGTTCCTCGCTTCTATCTGCTGTTTCTTGGTAAATTCCCAAATTATCCTGGGTATAAGATAGAATACAAACCTCCTGCTGTTCTTCCTCCACCCTAAAGGTAATTTCTGGATCCCTCATCAAATCTCCATTCTGTGCATAATAATGGGCAATACTGTATTCCTTTTCCCCAATCTTTTCCATAACCAGATCGTCAAAGTGCTCCTTCTTAAATTTCAGATAGAAATAGGTTCCATCAAACAGGCCCGGAGCCAACTTACCTAGTTTTCGATAAATACTGCCTCCATAACTTGTTGCCACAGGTTTCTCCTCTTCCTCAAATTCCAGAGCCAGATTAAGGGATACCTGTTCCTTCAATAGCTCTGCCAGCTTTTCTTCTTCCGAAAAAGGCTTCCCTGCTTCTTTTTTTGCCGCTTCCATTTGTTCCTTAACTTCCTCAAGCCCTTTCCTCTCCTGTTCCAGATACTCCCCTAACTTTCTGGCAAGATTTTCCACTCTGGTGATATTGCCCAAGGCAGATTCTCCTGCATCCACCTGATACATTCCCTCACCCTTTAGACAAAGCAGCACTCCCTGAAAAATTCCCCGTTTCAGCAGCAGGGAAAACCCGGCATAAGTACCTATGGACAGGGTATCGCCTGGTCCATGGCCAAGGGTCTTCATTTGCAAAGCCAGATATTCCCCGGCTTTTGCCCGTTCCTCAAACAAGCGATGGTTTAAGGTCATGGAAAATTCCTTTGGCTTTTGTTCTTCATAGCGTTTTACATCCATTTCATAAGCTTCCATATTCTTTATGTGCTGTTTGATTTGTTTGGGATAAAGGTGAAGGAGTTTTTCCTGCAGGTCATTCTGTCCGGTTTTCCAGGCCGATTTTAAGGTTTGTAAACGATAAATTTCATTATCCACCTCCATTTTTCGCTTGATTTTCGGATCCGACACGGCAAGAGCCTTAAACTCAGCATACTGTAACACCACCTCGTCCACATCTTCGCAGCTTCTTAGAGCACTTCTTCCGGTCATGATCTGGCTGATATAGCGTTGTTTTTGCTCCAAAATCTGCCACAGGTAAGCATCAAAGGTCTGTTCGGTAATGTAATTAATAATGGATACCTCCTCATTTTCATTCCCCTGTCGCAGAATACGTCCATTACGCTGGGTCAGGTCTGCCGGGCGCCAGGGTGCATCCAGATTATGCAGGGTGATCAGCTTATCCTGCACATTTAGCCCTGTTCCCATTTTTTCTGTGCTGCCCATAAGAATACGGACTTCCCCTTTCCTCACCTGTTCCAGCAGTTCTGCCCGCTTGGTATCCGTATTGGCATCATGAATAAAGGCAATTTCCTGTGCCTCTACTCCCTGATGAATCAGCTCCTCTTTCATCCCCTGATAAAAGTTGAAGCTTCCGTCTGTCTTGGGTGTTCCTTTATCACAGAAAATCAGCTGAGTAGAGCGTTTTTCCACTGTAGCATGATAAATCTCTGCTACCTTTCTGGCACAGGTATTTAACTTTGTATCCGGATCATTTTCCAGTGTCTCATCCAGAATACGGGGGTCTACCGAAAGAAGCCTCGCTTCATTGGTCAATTTCAGAAAGTTATCTTCGCTGCTGTCCACCTCTTTATTCCGGATTGCCTCTGCCCGTTCTACTAACTCTTCCATGATTTGTTTCTGGTCTGGGGTAATCCTGGTCTTAATGACTTGCATCTTACCAGTCTGCAGTTTAGGTACAGGAAGGTTTAACCTATCCGAAGTCTTAATATCAGCCACCATAAACAGCATAGACATGAGCTCCGGCAAGTTATGAAACTTGGCAAATCTGGCCTTCATCTGATACCCTGATCCTTCCGGGCGGATCTCCAAAGAAGATTCTACCCGGCCAAAAGTGCTGGCCCAGGAATCAAACAGCAAAAGTCCTCTTCGTTTCAGTTCTGAAGGCTGTAGGGTCTTTTGCATCACATACAGCTCTGACATGGAGTTTGCTACGGGTGTTCCAGTCAGATACACGACTCCATGCTCATTCGTTATCTCATTGATGTATTGACACTTCATGTGCATATCCATGGCTCTCTGACTGTTTTGTCCACCCACTCCCGCCACCCGCTGCATTTTGGTATAGCTGTAATTATTTTTATAGGCATGGGCTTCGTCCACAAACAGGTTGTCCACACCCAGCTCCTCAAAGGAAATCGTATCGTCCTTTTTCGCTGCATTATAAAGCCGGTCAAACCGCTCCTGAAGGTTATGCCGAAAGATTTCCATTTGCTTTAAACTCCAGCTTTTTCCCTCCAACAGCTTCATTTCCTCAATCTTTCCGGTAATTTCCTTAATTTCTTCCTGCATGGCGGCTAACTGCCGTTCTCGGGATAAGGCAATCAGTTCAAAGGAGCTGTGTCCCATAATAATGCAGTCATAGTCTCCGGTGGCAATCCGGCTGACAAATCTTCGCCGTCTGGATTTTTCAAAATCTTTATTGGTTGCTACTAAAATATTAGCATTGGGGTATAAACGCATAAATTCCGTTGCCCACTGCTCCAGAGTATGGTTGGGAACCGCAATCAAAGGCTTATTGCAGATACCCAGCCGCTTTCTCTCATACGCAATAGCACAGGCAGTCATGGTTTTTCCCGCTCCTACTTCATGGGCCACCAGAAGATTTCCTTCCCCATAAATTCCCATGGCCACCGTATCACGCTGATGTTTTCTTAAGGTAATGGTTTCATTCATATCCGGCAGCATCAGATCGTCCCCATTATAGGTTCTGGGACGAAGGTTGTTAAAGCGGTCATTATAAAGAGCCGTCAGCTCAGCTCCCCTTTCCCTTTCGGCAAAAAGCCAGGACTCAAATTCCAGCTTAAGCTGTGCCTGTTTTTCTCTGGCCAGTAGCGTTTCCCGTTTATTTAATACATACCGGACCTTTTCTTCTCCGGTCTGGGGATCCTCATACTCCTGTCTGTCCCTTACCTCCACCGTCTTCAGGTTCAGTGTCTGCTCCAGGATTTCATAGGCGTTTATCCGTTCTGTGCCGTAAGTCTGGTTGATAGCAACAGAAGTTTTCTCCATCCCTTTTCCGGTAATAAAGTAGGTTCCTGTGTATTGGGCAAATTCCAGATGTACATGTGCTCCCTGCAGATGATCCTTTGTTCCAAACTTTTCATACATAAACTTCTGGTAAACCTCCACCGGTATCCAGGTGGAACCAAGAACAAAGCTGATGTCCTCCGGCGTTAAGGGATGCGGCTGAACCTGCTTTAAGGCTTTTACATTTCTGGAAAATTCTTCCGGGTGAGTATCCGCCGCCAACATAGCCCCTGCCAGTTTTTCTTTTACCTGGCCACTTAAGTATTCCTCTGCCATTACCCAGCCGGAATAGGAATCTTCCTTTTGCCATTTTGCCGGATCCCGATATACCCTATCCCCCAGTTCTTCCAGAATCACTTCCTTGCTGCACATCCTGCCATTCTTTCGGTACAAAAATTGCAGGTAATCCAAGTCAAACTTTCCTCTGGCATTTAACGTAATCCGCAAAGCCTCCTCCAGACTATCTGCGGTCTTTGGCATACTCTTGGGACGAATAGTAGCATGGAAAAATACGGCTGTCTTTTTGTATTCTCCCTTAATCTTCTTTCCCTGCTCATCCTTCACTTCCTCTTCAATCGAGCGAAGTAGGGGTGCATCTGCATCTTTGGCAAAGGCTCTGCTATTTCCCGGTAAATTCAGGTAACCATACGCCTTGACATAGTTGTCATACTCCCTGTTCAGCTTTTCCAGTAATTCTCTTAGTTTCGTTTCATATTCCCTAGTGGGCAATTCCCACCCAAGCTTTGGGTCACCATGAAGCTGAAAATCCATTAGCATTCTTAGAGCCAACCGGATACGAAGCATTCCCTCTATCCGCCTGGCCACTTTTTCGGAAAGTTCCTGACGATACATCCGGGAATCTTCCCGATAATAAATCTCATCCCCCACCTTTGTGTAACTATAATTTTTCACCTCCGGCGTGGCCGGTATCCATTCTCTGATTTTGGTATTCTTATCTTCTTCCAGGCTGCTTTTGGGTTCTTCATATTGTCCGTAAAGCTTTTTAATGGCTTCCCCTAACAGCTCCTCCAAGGCTTTGTCCCCATAAGGTTTGCAGGTAACAAAATCCTGATTTCCATACATTCCGGTCTCCTGTACCATGGTTCCTAACACCATTTCCGGGTGGTCAATAAAATAGCGATTATAGACAATTCCCTGTTCATCCTTCTCCACCGAAAGCCAGGATGTATTTTTTTCATCGGGAACAATTTCCTGTTCCCGCTTCTTGAAAAACAGAATGTCTGTAGTTGCTTCCGTTCCTGCCACCCGCTTAAAGGCATTGTCCGGCAGCCGGATAGCCCCAATTAACTCTGCCCTCTGGGCAAGGTACTTTCTTACTGACTGGTTTCCCTTATCCAGCGTAAACTTGGTGGTAATCATCGCAAGGATTCCCCCTGCCCTTAGCTTATCCAGGCTTTTGGCCAAAAAATAATCGTGGATCTTAAAGCGGAAACGGTCATACCGCCGGTCACTGACCCGGATGTTATGGAAAGGCACATTGCCTACTACCACATCAAAGAAGCTGTCTGAAAACTGGGTATCCTCAAATCCTTTGATAAGAATATCCGCCTGTGGGTACAACTTTCTGGCAATTTCACCGGCAATGGGCTCCAGCTCCACTCCATAGAGTTTTGCCTGCTTCATGGTTTCCGGTAAGACGGAGAAAAAATTTCCTGTTCCCATGGCCGGGTCTAACAGATTTCCTGACCGAAAACCAAACTGCCAAAGAGCCTCATATATATACCGAATGATATTCTGATCCGTATAATAAGAGGTTAGAGTAGAAGCCTTGGCCGCTTGCAGTTCTTCTTCTGTCAACAGCCCTTCTATTTGGGCATATTCCTTCTCCCAGCCCTCCTTCCCCGGTGTCAATGCATCCGCCAGGCCTCCCCATCCCACAAAACGAGCCAATACGATCTGCTCTTCTGGGCTAGCTATACGATTTTCCTGCTGCAGTTGTTTCAATAGGCGAATGGCCTCTACATTATGCTTAAACTTTGCCTTTGGTCCTCCCTCATACAACCGATGTTCCGGCTGATAGCGATAATTTAGCCGACCGTCATAGGCGATTTTACTGCCTACCAGAAAGGGTCTGTGGCCTACCTTGGCTTCCTCCTGCTCTCCTGCTAATACCTGGTCTCCCCCTCCTGGCGGTTCCTCGTAGGGACCTGGGTAAAGGGCAAACAGACTTAATTGTCCATTTCCCTCCCTTTCCTTTTCTTCTCTTTGCCTTTCCTCCTCTTCATCAGGAATAAGAAACTCTCCCCATGGTTCTTTTTCCTCCTGGTGAGAAAAATATGCTCCTTCTTCCACTAAAGTCGTTACCTCTTGTGTAATCACTTCCCAAGAAAGACGAACAAGTTTTTCCTCTCCAAAGAAGAAGTCTGCACCCGTTTTATGGGGAACAATCCCTCTGGTTTTGTCACCATTACTTTGTTCTCCATAATCCAGATAGATTTCTCTCATTCCTTCCTTTCTTTTCGCTTCATCCGGATGTTCATCAAATAACCGGGCAATACGCTCATACATTTCCAGTGGATAAACCTCTGTGTCCACCAGCAGACGTTGAATGTACTCCCAGTCCTCCTGTTCCCTAAGTTCCTTCCCGTCATCCAAAGGCAGAAGAAAAAAAGAGGAATCCCCAGACTTTTCCTCTGTCCTGGATTCCTCTTTTTCTTTGTTTTCTTTCTTCTTAGCTGCTCCTGCTTCTTCCTTTGTGTCGATTACCTTAGCTGGTAAACCACTTCCTGGAAAATGATCTCCTCTGCCTGTCTGGTCAGCATCTCCATATGTCCTGCCCGTTTCAGGGTATCCTCCGTCTGTGGCAGGGGCTGGACTTCCAGAAGTTTTTGGATCAGTGCTTCTTTCTTTTCCTCTGCCTCCTGATCCACTTTGGTGATCATCTCGTTGATTTTTCCCAGGGCGATTAACTCTGACAGTCTCATGGGATGCTTCTCTTTCATGTACTCCTTCCAGCTTCGTCCGAAGATGCCCACCGGTATCCGGTCGTATTCCAGATTCTTGGATAGCAGGAGGTTGGGATAAAGCATCCCATCCTCGCCCATCCGGTATTCCAGTTTCGTTAACGGTTCTCTCTTCATCTGCCCGGCTCCTTTCTTCCTTGATTTCCTCCATCGATTTATGTAGTTCAGACAGTACCGGTCTGGCAATGGCACAGGCAAACGCCCCTAGCCCCATAAACAATTCCAGACTGCCGAAGTGGCTGATGTTTTCAAAGGCTCCTGCTTCGGAGAATATCTCTGTCTTTATTCCACACTTTTGAAAAACGATATACATGGCACTGTCGATTACCAGTTTGGCAAACTCTGCCTGTACAGCACCTGTCGGAAGTCCATACAATACGCTGTTTTCATCCTTAACCTCTATTTGTGTCAGGTACTTGCCCAGGAAAACTTCTGCTTCCCTGCCGGTTAACTGGCATAGGCAATTTTCCACACTGGAGGCATCTGTCCCAAACCGCTGGTGAAAACGCCTTAGCACTTCCGGTTGATACTGCCTTTCCAGGGACCAGACAGCACCCATGGCCTTTAGAAACCCTTCGTAATCTCCACGGGTGTCTGCCAGGTCAAAGTAATAGGTCAGAGTGGCTTTCGGATTATTCATATCCACTACACCGATTCCTTTAGAGCCTGCCTTTAAATATCTTCCCGTCTGCTTCTCCCAGCCTGCTTTTGTAGCAATCAGCCCTGCATCCGGTCTTTGTACATAAATCAATACATTTTTATCGAAGGACATCTTATAATATTTTGACACACTGGATAAAAGCCCCATCCACTCTCTCCGGTTCTGTGTCAATGCCTGTACCGACTGCCGGTACAAGTCAGCGAGATAGGTTTCTCTACCCAATCCTTTGCCCCGCTGCTTCGCTCCTTTCGGCAAAGTACTTCTCCAATGCCTTTTCAATAATCTCCTCGATTTCCTTTTTACTCTGTTTCCGGTCAAAAAATCGGCTAATCACAGTCCCTTTGACTTTGATGGGGCCGGGACTATTCCTTTTGGGTGCCTTTGTTTTTTCACCACCAATAATCTGCCTAACCAATTCTTCCGTCAGTTTTCCTTTCTTTGCATAATCATGGATAAGGGTTGATTTCCTAATATCCACTTTCTCCCCCTGTTCAAGCAATTCTGCCACCAATATCTGATATGCCTCCTCCTGAATAAAGGAAAGGTCATAAGCCACTTCAAAGGCTATTTTTTTCTGATCCAAAAGCTCCATGAGTGGAGGGATTAATGTAGCTATACGAAGATATTTAGCAATTTTGTCTTTACTTAGCCCATACTCTTCACTCACTTTTTCCTGAGTATTTAACTTTTTCTGAATTTCAGAAGAAGTTGGGTTTTCCCTTATTTCATGCGGGTTTACGAGCTCTTCAATTTCTTTTATCAGGTCATTTCTTCTGCCTTGGCTTTTAATTGCATCATAATGCTGTTTGAGTGAGTAGGCCTTTTCGGAAGGACTTAAATCCGCAAAAGAACGCTGGCGCAGATTTGTTTCTGTAGCAATCAGCACCGCCTCCTCATAGGTCAAGTCTTTGCGAAGGATGACCGGTCCCTTGGTCAGCCCTGCCAGTTGTGCTGCATTTTGCCGATTATGGCCGCTTAAAATCGTATTTTTTCCCTCATGAACCCAGATAATCAAAGGCTCCAGGATTCCAAACTCCCGAATACTCTCTACCATATCCTTTAGCCTTTGCCCTGTATACAGCTTAAATTTATGATCCGGCAGTGGCTCCATAACGGAAAAATCCATTTCTGCCACTCCTGTTTCACCCTCTTTTTCTATTCCCACTGTTTGCTGGCTGGTTTCCTCTTTGGTCGGAAAAGTAAACAGATCATCCATTCCCTCCAAACTGGAACTAAGCAATGTCTTTCTTTGGGGCACCTTCGGTATTCTGGCTGCCATTTTCCCTCAACTCCTTTACCAATTTTTCATAAGCTTTTGCTGCCGGATTATCCGGCTCATACTCACAAATCGTCATCCCGTACTCCACTGCCTCCGGCACCTTAATGGAGCGGGGGATACTGCTGGTAAATATCCGCACTTTTTCTCCCAGTGTCTGCTGTAATTGTGCTTTTACTCCTTTGGATACCCTTGTCCGCTCATTGTCCATTGTCACCAATATACCTTCAATTTCCAGCCCCCTGTTGGCCTGGCCTTTAATTCGGTGAAAAGCCCTTAAAAACTCTGCCATTCCCTCTACCGCCAATGTTTCTGACTGCACCGGGATAATCAGGCTGTCGCAGCAGATCATCACGTTAATCATGGCAGTTCCCATTTTCGGCATTCCATCAATAATCACATAGTCATAGTCACTTTTTATGGTATCTACATATTCCTTCAGCTTATATTCCGCAAAATCCGTATCACACATCAGCTTGTCAAAGTTATCCAGTCGGTTATTAGCCGGAATTAAATCTACTCCGGCTTCTGTTCGGATAACATAGTTTTCTTTATCCGGCAGTTCCTCACCCATCACAATACACTTGAGCACATCATAGATAGTGACTGCAAGCTGCTCCGGTGCAGTCACTCCACACAGCTTCGTGGTATGACGCTGACCATCAAAGTCAATTAAAGCTACTTGGCACCCTTCTTTTGCCAACAGGTAAGATAGGGTGGTGGCCGTAGTTGTTTTTCCGACTCCCCCTTTTCTATTGACTACTCCGATAATTTTTCCCATAGTTATGATTTCCTTTCGTTACGTTTACGTTTTCTTCTTTTGGATAAAAGATAGGATAGACACTTGCCTCCTTTCTACTGCAAAGGACAGAGAAACCTCTATTGATTATCTGTCCCCTGTTGTTTACTCAGTTACTGTTTGGGAAAAAGATACTTTCACTAGAACAAAGATTTGACTTCAAGAAAATAGAATGTATCAGATAAAAATAATTCACCTAGGAACCCCTTATGGTATTTTAGTGTCAAGTTATCCTTTTTTCCCTTTCAGAGTAAAAATTAAATCTGTTTTCACTCTTTTTTGCTGTTTTCACAGCTGTTTTTCTTTCGGACATAATCAGCGAAACCCCTTGATTTTACTGGATTTCTGCTAACTTGACATCCGTATCAAGATATTTCTTGATGTGCTGCTCAATGTCTTTTTGGCAGAGCGTGTAGCTATCGTATTCCTTATCATCGGAAAGTCCTGTCAGCCATTCGGGAG
>JAFSIS010000017.1 GCA_017439665.1 Lachnospiraceae bacterium | reverse complement strand
CTCCGTCAAGAGCTGGTTCAGGGTCTGCTCCCGCTCATCATTGCCGCCTACACGACCATCCCTCTTTTTACCGATAGCATCAATCTCATCGATAAAGACGATACAGGGGGCCTTTTCCTTGGCCTGCTTAAACAGATCACGAACCTTGGAGGCACCCATGCCTACGAACATCTCCACAAATTCAGAACCGGACATGGAAAAGAAGGGGACATCCGCCTCACCGGCTACAGCCTTGGTCAACATGGTCTTACCTGTACCGGGAGGGCCTACCAACAGAATACCCTTGGGCATGGAGGCACCTATGTCCTTGTACTTGTCCGGATTATGCAGATAGTCTACGATCTCAGCGAGATTTTCCTTCGCCTCATCCTCACCGGCTACATCGGAAAAATGGATGCCCTGGGAGGATTTCACATAGACCTTGGCCTTGCTGTTTCCCATACCGAACATCATGGAATTGTTTCCACCCATTTTTTTCATCATCTGACGGGACAGAAGCTGTCCAAGTCCAATAAAAATGATCATGGGAAGGATCCATCCCACAAAGATATCCAAGATAGGAGAGGTCTCCTCCACGATCTCACCAGAAAACTGGGCCCCATTTTCATAAAGCCGCTTAGTCAGATCTGCATCCTGTACCGGTGCTGCCTTATAGATCGTGGTTTCTTCTTTATCCGTAAAAAGAATCTGATTGTCCTGTATCTGTACCTGTCCGATTTCCTTAGCATAGGTCATTTCCATAAAGGTGCCGTAGTCCACTTCCTGGATGGAGCGCTTGGCGATCTCCGGCATCAACAGGGAATTAAACAATAAGATCAGAATAAATGCGATTGCATAATAATAATAAAATGGTTTTTTCGGGTTTTGCACTTCGTTCATCATTTCTCCTCCGTTCTCTTTTTCGGTAAATAGCACCCTGTTCGTCGGACAAACGTGTTATTGTCACAAATTCTCTAAAAGAACATATCATTCCTTCATTTGCTGTCTGTCGGCCATCATCCTGGCAGAGATATATCTCTCATTTTTTCGATGACCATTCTTCTGTTTGACGGATGATATCATCCATATTTTGTCCCACTCTGACCATCATGCTCTTAAAGACCTCCAGCTCTTCTTCACTGAAGCCTTCAAAAAGCTTTGCATTCAATCTGTGAAATTCACTGGTCAGCTCTTCTGTGATCTCCCTGGCATCCTCCAACAGAATAAAGTGGACGTAGCGCCTGTCCTCCTTATCCTGGATGGCCTCTACCAGACCACGCTTTCGCAGATTCTCCATGGCCTGGGAAACATGCCCCTTATTGGCTCTCAGGGTTCTGCATACATCGATGGAGGTGTTGTGCTCTTCCCATCGGGACAGGCAGTAGAGTATCTCCATCTCAATCTTCTTCAGCCCGTAGCTTTCTTTGATATGATTGAAATAAAGCTCTACCAGCTGCTTAAACTGACCTCCTCGAAGAATAGCTTCTATATGCTCTTCAATCCCGGCCTTTGGCCTCGTTCTCATGTATTCACCTCCTGAAAAGTTTCTCTCGCTGATTCTCAGCTGCGAAGCAGCAATTTCCATTGCAAATTCGTGTGATCCCCCGGAGAAATCTAAGGAAATACTGATTTAATCAGTGTTTCCTTGGATTCCTTTTCTTTCTGAAACGATTCTTTTCTTTAATAGTTTAATTTTAAACTATTATATCATGCTGGATTATTTGGTCAATACCCTCCACAAGAATTTAAGACTTTTTTTAGGAAAACGCTGAGTAAAACCTTTCCAATGCTCTCCTGCATATAAAAAATTATCTTTTACCTATCATATATGCCAAAATCACCTTCCATTCGCCATTTTAGGCATATAAAATGTTTATTTTTTGTGTTTCTATATGCCCACACACTCCTTTTGTGCCAACATTTGGCATATAAAAAGTTTAGTTCTTGTGTTTCTATATGCCTATACATCCCTTTCCTGCCTGCATTTGGCATATAGAAGGCTTGTTTCTTATGGATCTATATGCCCACCTTCCTCTCTTTCTTCATAGGTAAAAGCAGCCTTTGTATCAGCCTGCCCTGTCTGTGCATATCCTGTAGAAGGATGTCGAAAGCGGCATCCGGACAAACAAAAAAGCCACAAAAGCGGCAGAAATGAGGTATTTATGGGTATTATTAATGCAAACAAGGAGCTTAGCCAGACCCAGATCAACTGTGGGGACTCCTTTCAGGTCACCCTGTCTCTGGCAGCCCAGCCCGACATCACTTCCAATCCTACAGACATCGTTCTGATTCTGGACCGCTCTGGAAGTATGGCAGGAAGCCCCCTGGCCAACTTAAAAAGCGGGGCAAAAAAATTCATCGATATTATTGATGAGGCCACCGACAGCAATATGGATGGACAGATCGGGGGAGGAAGTCGCATCGGTATCGTAAGCTTTTCCGATACAGCCACTCAGGATACGCAGCTAATCACCTCTGTAGCTGACCTGAAGGCTGCCGTAAACAGCCTGAATGCAGGAGGCTCCACCAATCACGAGGATGCTTTTACCAAGGCTCTCGAACTGTTCGATATGATCTCCTCCAATATCAAGGTCATGATCATGTTTACCGACGGAGTTACCACCGCAGGAGGCAATCCCAACACCGTTGCGACGGCTGCCAAGGCTCTGGGAATCAGTATTTATGTGATCGGCCTTTCCGGCAACGGAGGACTGGATGAACAGGCCTTAAGGGACTGGGCCTCCGACCCCGACTCGGCCTTCCTTGCCATTACTCCGGATGATGCTGAGCTGGAAGACCTTTTTGAAAACCTGGCCCGCAACATCACCAAACCGGGTGCCACCGATATCGTCATCAAGGATCAGATTTCCTCCTGCTTTAAGATCACTGCCCTTTCTTCCCCCACCAAGGGTCAGGCTACCCTGTTAAATAACAATCTTGTTCAGTGGAAGATCTCCTCTTTGGGAACCACTGGGACGGAGGGCGCTTCCTTTACCTTCACCGTTTCCCATGAAGGTATCTGTACCGGTGAGGTCATCGTAAATGACTCCATCACCTACAGTGACCACGAAGGAAATACGGTCACCTTCCCCGACCCTTCCATCCTTGTAGACTGTGGTACCGAGGTGATCGGTGAAGACTGTCCCGATATCGTTTCCATCACTATTGATGGCTGCGAGGATACCATTGAATTCGATGCCGGCGATCTGGAGCTGGAATCTCTGGGCCAAATCCTTCAGCTGGACGTTACCCTGAAAAATGTCTGCCCGGAAAAAAGAGTGGCACTTGCGGTCATCCTGAATGAAGTGGATGAATACGACAATGAATACAAGCGAGGCCTGAAAACCCTGACCATTCCTGCCCACCATAAAAGCAGCTGTCAGGACGTTATCGTACGCTGTATCAAATTCGTCCTTCCCCAGGATCTGGACGAAAATACCGGATGTTCCTGCATCTGTAATGAACGAAAGCTGCGGGCCAGACTGATTGCCCACTATGTGGATCATGACTTTGAATGCTGTGCCACAGCCGTTACTGCATCCCCTTCTGCCCCCTCCTGCGGATGCCGGATAAATAAAAAAAAGCTCTCGAAAGAGCTGACAAATAGGTAATAGCGGAAAATTTTGTCAGCCCCCGGACTGGTCATCACTTCCTTCCCGAAAGAGCTGACAAACAGACAGCGGCGGAAATTCCTTCCGCCGCTGCTCCCTTATATCCCTCTGCGTATGTATCCCCCCGGTTCCTCATCCTTTCCAGGTTTATCAACGCGTCAGCGTACTGGCTTCTATTCCCGTACCCGCCGAAATCTGCCTCTTCGAAAGATCTGACGGATTTTTTCCAAAGGCTGGAAGGAAAAGCTTCCATCATAATAATATCGGTAACAGAGCAGGTTCAGCAGAATCGCTCCCAATACATCCAACACACTATGCTGCTTTAAGAACATGGTTGCCAGTATGATCAAAAAGGTCAGCACGAGACTTGCCATGCGCAGAAGCAAAATACGCCCTCCCTTTATATGGCGAAAAACAGCTATACAGCAGGCAATGGAATTGAATACATGCAGGCTGGGAAAAATATTAGTGGAAGTATCCACCTCATAAAGCTTCATCACCATCTGCTCAAAAATATTGTCTCCCGGCAGAATGGGCCTCAACTCCTGTCCGTTGGGATACAAGAGGGAAAACAGCACAAAAACCACCATTCCTGTAAAAAGGCTTTTTAAAAGCTTCGTGTACTCTTCCTCCCTGCCCTTTAAACAGAACCAGACTACACATATGGCAATAAACGGAAACCATAGAAGATAGGGAATAATAAAATATTCACAAAAAGGAATCATCCTATCCAGGGATACCTCAATAATGTTCAACCTTCCTTCCCTTTGCTCCAACAGGAAAAAAACAAGATAATAGACCACTGCCAGCTTCGCCAGTCCCATCAGTTTCCTGTGCTGAATCAGTTTTTTTATTTTTTTGACATATATCATTCTATTTTCACCCTTACCTTACTTTTTTGACCAAATTTCCATACAATTTATGTACTACCATAAATTCAAGCTCACACTTTTTTTGTAATCTTGAATTCCTCACCCTATTTGGTAACTACATTTAAATATCCTACGTTCCAACTATGCCATAGAGCGGCTTAAGTGTTGAACCTGTAGTATCAAACGATATAGGGTATTTAATCTTGAACTTGTTATAGTATTGCG
>JAFSIS010000016.1 GCA_017439665.1 Lachnospiraceae bacterium | reverse complement strand
GAGCGGATGGCACCAGAGGGAGTGAAAGTTTTTAATCCCGCCTTTGATGTTACCGACCATGATCTGATTACCGCCATCGTAACGGAGTATGGAATTGCCCGTGCCTCTTACCGGGAGGCCTTCGAGGAAATCTTTCAACGTGCTGCCGAGGACAGGGAAAGAATAAGTAAGAGTAAGTAGGAAGAGTGCACTGGTTGTACTAAGCTTCATATGTATATGTCTGAAATTCCTCGATGAGGTTCTTCTGAGCATATAGAAAGCAGGAAATAGAAGTTTCTATATGCCCGAAAGCCTCCATCAGGACCAATTCAGGCATATAAAGATCAAGATAATCAAGCTTATATATGCCGTGAACCATCCTGGAAAGGTCAAAAAAGCTGTCCCGTGACTACATCACAAAATGATGCCGTCAAGACAGCTTTTTTTGTGATGTCATCACAGAAAATCCCCCTCCGTAAGTATAGAGTGAACAGGAAAACCAACCGTCTTCAGGCGAAGATGGAAGGAAGATCGAAAAATAAACCGTATTCAGACGAAGGCGGAAGGAATATTGGAAAACCTTCCACCATTAGGAGAAGATGGAAGGGAGATCAGACAAAATAAGTGATTATTTCATCACAGAGACAATAATTAAGAAGGAGAAAAAGAGATGGGATTATTCAGTTTTATCATAGGTGGCAATATTAATGAAAAGATCAAAGAATATGAGGGAATGCCGAGAGCACTGCTTCTGGATGTACGCACCTCTGAAGAATATCGGGAAGGACATATTCCCAACAGCGTAAATCTTCCTTTGCAGGAGCTTCATCATAAAGCAGCAGGAGTGATCAGAGATAAGGAAACACCGATATTCGCCTACTGCCATAGTGGAGCAAGAAGTGGACAGGCCGTTTCTCTACTGAAAAAAATGGGCTATACAAAGGTGGAAAATCTTGGAGGAATCATGAATTATAAGGGAAAGGCGGTAAAGTAGGATGAAGGTTGTGATCATTGGAGGCGTGGCTGGAGGAGCTACGGCGGCGGCCCGCATACGCCGTTTAAATGAAGAGATAGAGGTGATCGTATTTGAACGTTCAGGATATGTTTCCTATGCCAACTGTGGTCTGCCCTATTATATTGGTGGAGTGATCACTGACAGAGAAGAGCTTACTTTGCAGACACCGGAAAGTTTCCGGGAAAGGTTTCGGGTAGATATGCGGGTGAACCATGAAGTAACGGCTATTCATTCGGAGGAAAAAAAGGTGACTGTGAAAAATCTGCAGACCGGGGAGAGCTTTGAAGAAAGCTACGATAAGCTTCTTCTTTCTCCCGGAGCAAAGCCAGCCATGCCGAAGCTTCCGGGAACGGATATGGAAAATCTGTTTACCCTAAGAACGGTGGAGGATACCCTGCGTATTCATGAATATATTCAGAATAACAGTCCGAAATCCGTAGTTTTGGCCGGTGGCGGCTACATCGGCCTGGAGCTGGCGGAAAATCTGAGTAAGCTGGGAATGGAAGTAACCATCATCCAGAGGCCGAAGCAACTGTTGAATCCTCTGGATCAGGAGATGGCTGCCTTTGTTCACAGCAAGCTTCGCAGCAAAGGAATCAACCTGATGCTGGGGCATACGGTAGAAGGCTTTGAAAAAACCAACACTGGTGTCAATGTTTTGCTAAAAGAAGAGAAGTCTCTGGCTGCAGATATGGTAGTATTGGCTATCGGAGTTACTCCGGATACTGGGCTGGCGAAGGCAGCCGGCCTGAAGCTTGGGATAAAAGACAGTATTGTGGTAAATGACCGGATGGAGACTTCCATAGCTGATATTTATGCAGTAGGAGATGCAGTTCAGGTAAAGCATTTTGTAACCGGTGAAAATGCCCTGATCTCTCTGGCAGGATCGGCCAATAAGCAGGGCCGCATAGCGGCAGATAATATCTGTGGATTGGACAGCCGCTTTAAAGGCTCTCAAGGCAGCTCCGTGATCAAGATATTTGATCTTACTGTGGCGACTACGGGAATTAACGAAGCAGCAGCAAAAAAAGCCGGAATTGACTACGATAAGGTCTACCTGTCTCCCCTAAATCATGCGGGTTACTATCCCGGAGGCAAGGTAATGACCATGAAGGTGATCTGTGAAAAAGAAAGCTATCGGATCCTGGGAGCACAGATTGTAGGCTATGAGGGGGTGGATAAACGGATCGATGTTCTGGCAACAGCTATCCATGCAGGTATGTCGGCACTGCAGTTAAAGGATCTTGATCTGGCCTATGCACCGCCTTTTTCTTCTGCCAAGGATCCGGTAAATATGGCCGGATTTATGATTGAGAATATTGCGGAAGGAAGATTGAAGCAGTGGTTCTGGGATGAGGTGGAGAAACTTCCGGGAGATGGCAGCGTGACCCTGCTGGATACCCGGACTGTAGGAGAGTACAGCAAAGGCCATATTGAAGGCTTTAAAAATATTCCGGTAGATGAGTTGAGAGAACGAATGGATGAGCTGGAAGCGGGAAAACCGGTTTATGTGATTTGTCAGAGCGGACTCAGAAGCTATCTGGCCTGTCGGATCCTGGATCAGAAAGGATATACCTGCTATAATTTTTCCGGCGGTTACCGTCTTTATGAAACCATAATCCGGGAAAAAGCTGCAGCCGAGAAAGCTTTTCCCTGCGGCATGGATAAAGTATAAATAAAAAGACAGGCAGGGAAGCGGCTGCTTTGCAGCCGGGATTCGACGAACTTCCACCTTGAGGAAGGAAATAAAAAAAGCCCCCACTTGTGTTAAACAAGTGGGGGTTGGTTTTAAACGAAAAAACTATTTATTGCTTCTTCTCCAGATGTTCATCTTTTCTGCATCCTTGATCAGCTGATCTCTGAAATCAGGATGAGCGATGGAGATCAGAGCTTCTGCTCTCTGCCAGCTGGACAGACCCTTCAGGTTTACCATACCGTGCTCGGTTACTACGTAATGAACATTGGTACGGGTATCGGTTACTACGGAACCGGTGTTCAGGGTAGGCATAATTCTGGACTTCAGGTTGCCATCCTTATCCTTGAAAGTGGAGGAAAGGCAGATGAAGCTCTTACCACCGTTGGAAAGGTATGCACCCAGTACAAAGTCAAGCTGTCCGCCAGCACCGCTGATGTGCTTAACACCGGAAGACTCAGCGCCAACCTGGCCGAATAAGTCGATATCTACTGCATTGTTGATGGAGATGAAGTTATCTAATGCAGAGATGGAACGAATATCGTTGGTATAGTCAACAGGAGCACTCATTAACTCCGGATTGTCATCGATGTAATCATATAATTTCTTGGTACCTGCACCGAAAGCGTAGGTCTGACGGAAACGGTCGATGTTCTTCTTAGCACCGGTGATCTTGCCGGCTTTTGCGATGTCAACGAAAGCGTCAACATACATTTCAGTATGTACACCCAGATCCTTCAGATCGGACTCAGCGATCATGGAACCTACAGCATTGGGCATACCGCCGATACCAAGCTGCAGACATGCACCATTGGGAATCTGCTCAACGATCAGTTTAGCAACAGCCTTATCGATATCGGAAGGAGCGCCTGCGCCAAGCTCTGCGATGGAGGGGTTCTCACCCTGAACGATGTAATCTACCTCAGAAATATGGATGCCGTTCTGGATACCACCAAGACAGCGGGGCATATTTTCATTTACTTCCACGATAACGGTTCTTGCTCTGTCACAGATTACGGAAAGATGGGAAGCGTTAGGACCAAAGTTGAAGAATCCGTGCTTATCCATAGGGGTAACCTGAATCATTACTACGTCACTGGGAGTAGCCACCTCTGCACAGTATCTGGGCAGCTCAGAGTAACGGATGGGTGCATAGAAAGCACAGCCTTTAGCGATTAATTTTCTTTCCAGACCGGACATATGCCAGGAGTTCCAGGTGAAGTGCTCCCCTGCATCTTCTCTCTCCATAACAGCAAGGGGTCTCATAATAACGCCGCCTCTTAAATTTACATCCTTGAGCTCATCAGTACGTCTTGCAAGAGCCTTATCCAGTGCATCGGGAGTACCGGTACACCAGCCGTAGTCAACCCAGTCACCGGACTGAACTACCTTTACCGCCTCATCAGCGGAGACTAATTTTTTGCTGTATTCAGCTGAAAAATCCATGAGTAAATACCCTCCTTTAAAATATAGTAGAAATAGTTTTTTGCTTCTCGTGGCAATTATAGCATTATGGATATTTATGGTCAAGAAAAAAGGAAGGGCAAATATTTGTACAAATTGTCTATAAAATCCTTGATAAAATGTTCACTAACTGTTCATAAAAACTTAAGATTTTGCAATAAAGTGTGGTTGTTGAATAAAACAATCGAATCTGCTACAATAGACGATAGTGTTTGTAACTATTCAGGACAGCAGAAATATTTATAAACAGACCGTGAAAGCTCGCTTTCTAAGGGCTGTTTATAAATATTTCTATTGGATGGATCTCCAAAGCGAGGAAATCCGAAGGATTTTCGAGCTTTGGAGATCCGAAGGATTTTCGAGCCTGTCCTGAATAGTTATTAAAGTTTTATAGTTTTGTTCACGAGAGGTAGAAACGTAGAATGAAGATTTTTGATAAGATGTTTGGAACCCATAGTGAAAGGGAGCTGAAGAGAATCATGCCCCTGGTAGAGAAGATCGAAAGTCTGAAGCCTGCCATGGAGGCTTTATCCGATGAAGCCCTTAAAGGAAAGACCAGGGAATATAAAGAGAGGCTGACCCAGGGAGAGACTTTGGATGACCTGCTTCCGGAGGCTTATGCTACCATAAGAGAGGCGGCAAGGCGTGTACTGAATATGGAACACTACCGGGTACAGCTGATCGGTGGTATCATCCTTCATCAGGGGCGTATTGCCGAAATGAGAACCGGTGAAGGTAAGACTCTGGTTTCCACCCTTCCGGCCTATCTTAATGCCCTGGAAGGCAAGGGTGTACATGTAGTTACGGTAAATGACTATCTGGCCAAGCGTGACGCAGAGTGGATGGGCCAGGTACATGAGTTTTTGGGACTGAAGGTAGGTGTGGTCTTAAATGGCCTGACGCCGGAGGAGAGAAGAGAGCAGTACCAGTGTGATATCACTTATGTAACCAACAATGAGCTGGGCTTCGATTATCTGAGAGATAATATGGTCATCTATAAGGAACAGCTGGTGCTCAGGGATCTGCACTATGCCATCATCGATGAGGTGGACTCGGTACTCATCGATGAAGCCAGAACGCCCCTGATCATTTCCGGACAGAGCGGCAAGTCCACCAAGCTTTATGAGGCCTGTGATATCCTCGCCCGTCAGCTGGAGCGGGGAAATGATATGGAAGACCTGTCCAAGATGGATGCCATCATGGGTCTTACCCAGGAGGAGACCGGCGACTTTATCGTAAATGAAAAGGATAAGATCGTTAATCTGACGGAACAGGGTGTTTCCAAAGTGGAGAAGTTCTTCCATATAGAGAATCTGGCAGACCCTGAGAATCTGGAGATCCAGCACAATATTATTCTGGCCCTGAGAGCCCATAATCTGATGTTCAGGGATCAGGACTATGTGGTAAAGGATGACCAGGTACTGATCGTAGATGAGTTTACCGGACGTATCATGCCGGGCCGCCGTTATTCCGACGGTCTGCACCAGGCCATTGAGGCCAAGGAGCATGTAAAGGTAAAACGGGAAAGCAAGACCCTGGCTACCATTACCTTCCAGAACTTCTTTAATAAATTTACGAAAAAATCCGGCATGACCGGTACGGCTTTAACAGAAGAAAAAGAATTCCGGGATATTTACGGAATGGACGTAGTGGAGATTCCTACCAATAAGCCGGTAGCCCGTAAGGATTTGCAGGATGCTGTATATAAGACGAAACGAGGCAAGCTGAATGCCATCGTGGAAGCAGTAGCCCAGGCCCATGCCAAAGGACAGCCGGTACTGGTAGGTACCATTACCATCGAATCCTCTGAAGAGATCAGTGGTCTGCTCCGAAAGAAAGGCATTCCCCACAAGGTATTGAATGCCAAATTCCACGAAATGGAAGCTGAGATCGTGGCAGATGCAGGTATTCACGGAGCCGTTACCATTGCCACCAATATGGCCGGACGTGGTACCGATATTAAGCTGGATGATGCGGCAAAGGCTGCAGGAGGACTGAAGATCATCGGTACCGAGCGTCATGAATCCAGACGTATCGACAATCAGCTGCGAGGCCGTTCGGGACGTCAGGGAGATCCCGGTGAGTCCAAGTTCTATATCTCTTTGGAGGATGATCTGATGCGCCTTTTCGGTTCTGACCGTATGATGAGCATGTTTACGGCACTGGGGATTCCCGAGGATCAGGAAATTGAGCATAAGACCCTGAGTAATGCTGTGGAAACGGCCCAGAAGAAGATAGAGAACAACAACTTTGGTATCCGTAAAAACCTGCTGGAATACGACCAGGTAATGAATGAGCAGAGAGAGATCATCTATGCGGAGCGCCGCCGTGTATTGGATGGCGAAAGCATGCGTGATGTGATCTATAAGATGATCACCGACATCGTGGATAATACGGTAGACATGGTTGTGGGAGATGATGCGGACAGCAGCGAATGGGATCTGAAGGAATTAAATTCCCTTCTTTTACCCATCATTCCCCTTGAACCGGTAAAAAAAGAAGAGATTTCCGACATAAAGAAGAACAGCTTAAAGCAGATGCTTAAGGAAAAGGCAGTAAAACTGTATGAGGCCAAGGAAGCACAGTTCCCTGAACCGGAAGCGATCCGTGAGCTGGAGAGAGTGATTCTTTTGAAGGTGATCGATAAAAAGTGGATGGATCATATTGATGATATGGATCAGCTTCGCCAGGGCATCGGCCTGCAGGCCTACGGTCAGAAGGATCCTCTGATCGAATACAAGATGAGTGGCTACGAAATGTTTGACAGTATGACCGCCAACATTCAGGAGGATACGGTAAAGCTTCTCCTGCATGTGAGAGTGGAGCAGAAGGTAGAAAGAGAGCAGGTAGCCAAGGTGACCGGAACCAACAAGGACGAGTCCCTTGCCAAGGCACCAGTGAAACGTGAGGAATCAAAAGTCTATCCCAATGATCCCTGTCCCTGTGGCAGCGGCAAAAAGTATAAGCAGTGCTGTGGGCGTAAATAAAGAAATAGGTAACTATTCGGGACGGGCTCGAAAATCCTGCGGATTTCCTTGTGCTCCCGATCTATCCAATAGGAATAGTGATAAAAATGATGTAGAAAGTGTGGTGAACGCAAGTGGTTGAATTAGACCAGATGAAGACAGAACTTCAATCCTATAAAACTCCATTGGCGGAAGTGAGGGATTCACTTTGACCTTGCCGGTAAGGTAAAACGGATGGAAGAATTGGAGCAGGAAATGCAGGCCCCGGATTTCTGGGATAATCCTGCTGTCTCCAATCAGAAGATGAAAGAAATGAAGACGCTTAAGGATACGGTGGATACCTGCCATAAGCTGGAGAGTCAGTATGAAGATATTGAAACCCTTATCGAAATGGGCTATGAAGCTGAGGATGAGGAAATGGTGGGAGAAATCCGACAGGAGCTGGATGAGTTCATCGAAACGCTGGAGAATATCCGGATCACCACCCTTTTGTCTGGAGAGTTTGATCAGGATAACGCCATTTTGAAGCTGAATGCAGGAGCCGGAGGTACGGAGTCCTGTGACTGGGCAGCCATGCTCTATCGGATGTATACCCGCTGGGCAGAGAAAAAAGGCTTTTCTGTAGAGGTACTGGATTATCTTGATGGAGATGAGGCAGGAATTAAATCCGTTACCTTCCAGGTAAACGGAGAAAATGCCTACGGGTATCTGAAATCGGAAAAGGGTGTGCACCGTCTGGTTAGGATTTCTCCTTTTAATGCTCAGGGCAAACGGCAGACCTCCTTTGTATCTTTGGATGTAATGCCGGATATTGAAGAGGATCTGGAGGTAGAGATTGAGGATAAGGATCTGAGGATCGATACCTACCGAAGCAGTGGTGCAGGTGGACAGCATATCAATAAGACCTCTTCGGCTATTCGTATCACCCACCTTCCCACGGGAATCGTGGTTCAGTGTCAGAACGAACGAAGCCAGCATATGAACAAGGATAAGGCCATGCAGATGCTGAAGTCCAAGCTCTATCTTTTAAAGCAGGAGGCCAATGCAGAGAAGCTTTCCGACATTCGTGGTGAGGTGACGGAGATCGGCTGGGGCAACCAGATCCGTTCCTATGTTTTTCAGCCTTACACTATGGTAAAGGATCATCGTACCGGAGTGGAGAGCGGAAATGTGGATGCAGTCATGGACGGCAGCCTGGATCAGTTTATTAACGGCTATCTGAAGTGGCTGAGTCTGGAGAAGTAGTTTATAAAATCTTAATAAAAATTTAGCAGGAGATAATGGATAGCCCTTATCTCCTGTTGTATTCTATAGTTGGAAAAAATTTACCTGCATAATCGTTGGAAAAGCATTGTCACAGGCAGTGCTTTTTCCTGTGTCTGTAAGGTCGTCAGCCTGAGGCCGGTATGCCTTTGGTGAGGGCTGGAGGAAACACTGGAACATGACGAAAAACAATTAGTTTATGGAGGTAGATCAATGAACCAATTTTATCAAATAATGAATCAGTTATCTTTTTTATGGGAATCGGGAAAGCTTCCCCTGCTTCTTCTTGGGTTGGGGCTGCTCATAGCCAATCTGTGCTGGCTGTTTGTTTTTTTGTTTTACGGGGCAGTGCAGGTCTATAATCTGCAGGAAGGAAAACATTATATCCACCTGGACAATCTCTGGATTGAGAGGAAAAGAGGACAGTATACATTACATATTCCCAGGGATGTGATCGACCGGTCTGTTACCACCAGGTATAAAATCCGCACCGGCTGGCTCTTTGCCCGGCTCCATGAGGAGGAGCTTTTGTGTATTCGTTTCGGAAAAGAGTATGACATCTGCCTTCCCATAGAGCGGGAAATGATCGCCAAAAACCACGTTGCAACTTGAAGCCGGCTATAGTATACTCTAAAACAGTTTCGAAAGGATGAGAAAGAAATGAAAATGAAGTGGGAAGAAAATGTCAGACGGGTGGTTCCCTATGTTCCCGGAGAGCAGCCTGAGGGAAGTCGGCTGGTAAAGCTGAATACCAATGAGTGTCCTTATCCGGCAAGCCCCCGCGTGGTGGAGGCCCTCAGGGCAGTGGAGGCAGACAGTCTGCGCCTTTATCCCGATCCTGAGACAGGTGAACTTCGACAGGTACTGGCAGACCGCTATAGAGTGAAAAAAGAGCAGGTCTTTGTGGGCGTAGGGTCAGATGATGTGCTGGCCAATGCCTTTCTGGCCTTTTTTAACAGTGAAAAGCCTCTTCTGTTTCCGGACATTACCTATTCCTTTTATGATGTCTGGGCAGAGCTTTTCGGAATCAACTATGAGAGGGTTCCGTTAAATGATGAACTGAGGATCGTGGCAGAGGATTACCGGCGGGAAAACGGGGGAATTATTTTTCCCAATCCTAATGCACCTACGGGCATTTTTGAGGAATTGTCGGTAGTCAGAGAGATTTTAGAGGCCAATCGGGATGTGGTAGTGATTGTGGATGAAGCCTATGTGGACTTTGGAGGAGTGAGTGCCCTGCCTCTGCTTGAGGAATATGACAACCTTCTCGTGGTGCAGACCTTTTCCAAATCCAGAGCTATGGCGGGAGCACGTATCGGCTTTGCTATTGGAAATGAGAAGCTGATCGGTTATCTGAATGATGTGAAATTTTCCTTTAACTCCTATACTATGAGCCGGCCGGCCATTGCCATGGGCGTTGCCTGTGTAAAAGATGATGCGTATTTCAGGGAAATTGTGGAGAAGGTAGTGAACACCAGGGAAAGAACGAAGGCAGAATTAAGAAAGCTGGGCTTTTCCTTCCCCGATTCCAGGGCCAATTTTCTCTTTGCTACCCATGAACGGATCCCGGCGAAGGAGCTTTTTGAGGCCTGCCGGGCAGAGCAGATCTACGTGCGCTATTTTGCCAAAGAGAGGATCGATAATTATCTGAGGATTTCCATTGGAACCGATGAGGAGATGGATATTTTACTTGATTTTTTAAGGGAGTATGTAGCAAACCATTAAGAAGAATCTGACACAAACGTCAGAAGGGATAATTGATCGCCTGATCACCTTTATTATCGGCTTTATCATTGCCGGAAAGCTGGGAGAAGATTAAGGCATATAGAAGAGGAAGTATGGAAGCTTATACGGATTTTGCACAGGTTTATGATGTGTTCATGGATCAGACACCTTACCGGGAATGGTGTGACCGCCTGATTGCCACACTGGATGAATACCAGGTAGAAAAAGGACTGGTTCTGGATCTGGGCTGCGGAACGGGAACCCTGACGGAGCTCCTGGCTAAAGCCGGTTATGATATGATCGGTGTGGATCATTCTGAGGCCATGCTGAATGTGGCTATGGAAAAACGAAGCCGATCCGGAACTGATATTCTGTATCTTTTGCAGGATATGCGTGAGTTTGAGCTTTACGGGACGGTGGCTGCAGTGGTCAGCGTCTGTGACTGTATTAATTATCTGCTGGAAGAAGAGGAAGTGACAGAAACCTTCCGCCTGGTGAACAATTATCTGGATCCCGGTGGGTTGTTTGTATTCGATTTTAATACCACATATAAATATCAGGAGATCATCGGAGATCAGACCATAGCGGAAAACAGGGAGGACTGCAGCTTCATCTGGGAAAATTACTACCATGATAAGAAGCAGATCAACGAATATGATCTGACCATCTTCGTTAAGGATCAGGAGGGCCGGTTTTCCCGTTTTCAGGAAACCCATTACCAGAGGGGCTATACGCTCGAACAGATAAAGTGCTGCCTGAAAGCGGCAGGACTGGAATTTGTGGAAGCCTACGATGAAAATGGAAGGGAGCCGGTGAGGGCGGACAGTGAGCGGATCTACTGTATAGCCCGGGAAAAAGGGAAACAACGGGCGTGAGCAGCATCACCTGTGATCTGCCCGGGAAAAAGGAAAGAAAAAATGACAGATTATTTTGTAAGAGCAACTGCAGCAAATGCACAGATCCGTGCCTTTGCCGTAAAAACAAAGGAGACGGTGGAAACAGCCAGACAGGCACATGATACCAGCCCGGTGGCAACAGCCGCCCTGGGAAGGCTGCTTGCTGCAGGAGCCATGATGGGGGTTATGCTTAAAGGGGAGAAGGATATCCTTACTCTTCAGATTAACGGTGACGGCCCTTTGGGAGGAATCACCGTAACTGCAGATGCCAAAGGCCGGGTAAAAGGATATGTCCAAAATCCACAGGTAATGGTGGGTGCCAATGACAGGGGAAAGCTGGACGTGGCTAAGGCTGTAGGCAATGGCTTTTTGCGGGTGATCAAGGATATGGGTCTGAAGGAACCCTATGTGGGACAGACGGCTCTGCAGACGGGAGAGATTGCGGAAGATCTGACCTATTATTTTGCCACCAGTGAACAGGTAGCTTCCTCTGTAGGTCTGGGTGTACTGCTGGATAAGGAGACGGGAACGGTGAAACAGGCCGGTGGCTTTATTCTCCAGCTCATGCCCTTTGCCGAAGAAGAGGTGATCACCAGACTGGAAGAGAATCTGTCCGGTATTGCTTCGGTTACAGGTCTTTTTGAAGAGGGCAATACTCCGGAGCAGATCCTGGAAATTCTGCTGGCCGGGATGGAGCCCGAGATTGTGGACAGAGGTCCTGTGGAATTTTACTGTAACTGCAACAAAGACAGGGTGGAAAAAGCGCTCATCAGTATAGGAAAAAAAGAACTGGAGGAGCTCATTGCAGAAGGAAAAGAGGTGGAATTAAACTGCCACTTCTGCAACAGCAGCTACGTATTTTCCGTAGAAGAGTTAAAACGTATCTTAAAAAAAGCAAGGCGTTAATCCGATGCAGGCATCGGTTCATTGCGAGAGGGAACTGTTAATCAGTCCCTTCCGCAGTTTCTGCTTTTGCCTGCTCCAGAGAAGAGGCTATGGCATCCAGAAGAAGCATAGAGGTATACTGGTTATCCTCTGAGTAGGAGATGTTATCCAGAGATTGGGAAGCCAGAATCTGAGCAGACAGATCCTCCAGTGCAGGCTCCATCAAAGGATACATAACGGAAACGGTTTCCTCCAGATTTTCCAGGGAAATTGATGTGATATTCTGTTCGTCAACGGTAACCTTTACATCCACCATATTTCCGTTGAAGGTAAGGGTGGTGGTATATTGCCCGGGGACATAAGTGGCGGCATCGGCAGATTCTTTCCGGGGAGAAAACATCATCACCAGAAGAATAACAAACAGTATTCCCAGAGCCAGAAAAATAGCGGTATATATCAGCTCCTTTAAGTGTAGTACGACAATTTTTGCTTTTCGATTCATTTCTGCTCCATTCCTTGGGCGTTGGTTCAATGCCACCGCCGTGTTTTTAACATCTTACGCTGGGGGGAAAGGATTTATGACAGGTTACTGTAAACGGTAATGATGACAGGAAATGAGAAGAACTTTAAGCAGGAAAAACTTTTCGGATGGACAAAAACATATTATAATCTTAAGAAAAGGGTGAGGATTATGGAATTGGAATTTGATGTAAAAATAGATGCCGGTATCTTGTATGATTACATGCTGCATCACACCTACTCCGGTTTTTCCGGTGTTCTGGGAACGGCAGTGGGGGCCCTTCTTGTAGTGGCCTTTGCTTACACCGGATATGTGATCTATCTGATTGCTGGAGTGGTCATTCTTGGCTATCTGCCCTGGAGCCTTTTTTTGAAAAGCAGACAGCAGATGTTGACGACGTCGGCCTTCAAGGAGCCTCTGCATTACAGGATGACGGAGGAAGGGGTAGAGATCTCCCAGGGAGAAGCCAGGGAATTCCAGAAATGGGAGAATATGTATAAGGCGACTTCCACCGCAAAGAGCATTATCCTGTATACCTCCACGGTCAATGCTTCTATTTTTCCCCGGAGGGATCTGGAAGATAAGCAGGCGGCGGTGATCGAGATGATTTCCTGTCATATGCCTGCCCGGAAAGTGAAAATCAAAGCATAAGTAGCTGCCTGTTGGGAAAAAAGTAAAGTGAGAAAAAATGACGGAAGTAAGAAGAATTGTAGAAAGCTTCAGTGAAGAAGAGACTTATACGCTGGGGGTTAACCTGGGAAGGGAAGCAGCCGGCGGTCAGGTTTTTGCCCTGACGGGAGACCTGGGTGTAGGAAAAACGGCTTTTACCAAAGGATTTGCAGCAGGGCTGGAGGTGGAGGATCCAGTTTCCAGTCCTACCTTTACCATCCTTCAGGAATACCGGGGAGGAAGGGTTCCTCTCTATCATTTTGACGTATACCGCATTGGAGATGTGGAGGAAATGGAAGAGATCGGATTCTCGGATTACGTGTATTCCGACGGAGTGTGTCTGATCGAATGGGCGGACAGGATAGAGGAGATTCTGCCGGCCGGCTATGTGCAGATCTCTATTGAAAAGAACCTGAAAAAAGGGCTGGATTATCGAAGGATCTGCATAGAAAGAATAGAAGGGTAGACAAACGCATGAAAATATTAGCGCTGGACAGCTCCGGGCTGGTGGCCTCGGTGGCAGTTTTAGAGGATGAGAATCTGACAGCTGAATATACCATACAATATAAAAAGACCCATTCCCAGACTCTGCTTCCCATGCTGGATGAGATCAGCAGGATGATCGAGCTGGATCTGTCCACCCTGGATGCCATTGCTGTAGCAGCGGGGCCGGGCTCCTTTACCGGACTGCGGATAGGCTGTGCCACAGCCAAGGGGCTGGGACAGGCATTAAATAAACCGCTGATCGGTATTCCCACGGTGGATGCCATGGCCTATAATTTATACGGCTGTACAAAACTGATCTGTCCCCTGATGGATGCCAGAAGAAATCAGGCCTATACCGGTCTTTATACCTTTGTACGAAAGGAGGGGGCTTATCAGCTCCAGGTCGTAAAGGAGCAGTGTGCCGTCCCTCTGGAAGAGATTCTGCAGAAGATCAATGAGCAGGGAAAAGAAGTGATCTTTCTGGGAGATGGAGTTCCTGTTTTCAGAAAACAGATTGAAGAGCTGATGCAGGGGGAATACAGCTTTGCTCCTGCCAGCTGTAACCGCCAGCGGGCGGCTGCTCTGGGTACTCTGGCATTTTCTTATCTGCAGCAGGGGAAAATCGAGAAGGCAGAGGACCATAAACCGGATTACCTGAGAATGTCCCAGGCAGAGCGGGAGAGAAAAGAAAAGAGGAGCTTAAGTGGAGATAAGAATTAGTCCCCTTACAGAGGAATGGGTGGATCAGGTATGTGTTCTGGAGGAGGAAGCCTTTTCCATGCCCTGGCATAAGGAATCCTTTTTAGAGATGATCGAAAATCCCGATGCCTGTTATCTGGTGGCACTTTCAGGAGAAAAAGTATTAGCCAGCTGTGGGCTCAGGGAGATTGCCGGAGAAGGAGAGATTACCAATGTGGTAACGGCAAAAGACTACCGGCGTCAGGGTATAGGCAGGATGTTGCTTGCACAGATACTGGAAGAAGGAAAAAAACGTGGTCTTTCTGCTTTTACTCTGGAGGTAAGATGCAGCAATCAGGCAGCAATCGACTTGTATAAAAGCTTTGGATTTGTGGAAGAGGGGGTTCGCCCCGGCTTTTATGAAAAACCAAGAGAAGATGCACTGATCATGTGGAAGAGATAGGCAGCATATGGATTATTTTCCACTGCATGAGAAAGCCGGATATTGTATACTGTAGGAAAGCTATGACTGTTTGGTGGATGGGATGATGTACAACTGGAAGAAACCGAGCAGTTAAAACCGGATACAGTGGATGGAAGGAGCTGCCAAATGCGAATTTATAAAAAGAAAGAAGTACAGGAATCGGAACTTGATCGGGTGATCTGCAATCAGTGTGGAAAAAAGCTGAAGGTGGAGGATGGCATACTTAAGGAAGGCTGCTTTTCCATCGACTATACTTTCGATTATTTCAGTGAAAAAGACGGCTATATCTATAGCCTGGATCTGTGTGAGAGTTGTTTCGACACCTGGACCCGTGGGTTTAAGGAGCCGGTACGGATCAGTGAAACCAGGGAATTTTTGTAAGGATGCAGGATTTTCGAGCCTGTCCTGAATAGTCAGATATAGATAAAATCAGAGAAAGAGTTAAGGAAGTAAGAATGCTGGATATATGTTTGCTGGGTACGGGAGGAATGATGCCCCTGCCCTATCGGTGGCTGACCTCTCTTATGGCAAGATACAATGGGCAGAGTATTCTCATTGACTGCGGGGAAGGAACACAGATCGCCATGAAGGAAAAGGGCTGGAGCCCCAAGCCTATTGATATTATGTGCTTTACCCATTTTCATGCGGATCATATCAGTGGTCTGCCGGGAATGCTTCTGACCATGGGAAATGCAGAGAGGACGGAGCCCCTTTTGATGATCGGTCCCAAGGGCTTGACCAGAGTAGTCAGCGCTCTCAGGGTCATTGCTCCGGAGCTTCCCTTCGAGATACAGTGTATGGAGCTTAGTGATAAGGAGGAAGTGATTCCTTTTGATGGTTTTCAGATAGAAGCCTTTAAGGTAAATCACAATGTTCCCTGCTACGGTTACAGCATCACTGTCCACAGGGCAGGAAAGTTTGATCCTGTAAAGGCGGCGGCTCTGGGGCTGGAAAAACGATACTGGGGACGGCTGCAGAAGGGAGAGACTCTGGAGCTGGAAGGTAAGACCTACACACCGGATATGGTGATGGGGGAAACGAGAAAAGGAATCAAGGTGTGCTACTGCACCGATACCCGACCGGTAGAGTCCATCGTCCGGCATGCCAGAGGAGCAGATCTGTTTATCTGTGAAGGAATGTATGGTGAACCGGAAAAGAAGGCCAAGGCCAGAGAGTACAAGCATATGACCTTTTATGAGGCGGCAGAACTGGCCAGGCAGGCAGAACCGGAGGCACTCTGGCTTACCCATTACAGTCCTTCCCTTACCCGTCCGGAGGAATATATGGGTAAGGTGAGGGAGATTTTTCCGGCTGCTGTGGCGGCCCGTGACGGGATGACTACCACGCTGAAATTTGAAGAAGACTGAGCGGAGTATCCCGGGAAGGGGAGCGGGACAATGACTGCAAAGGATAAGACTGCTTTTGAAGGCAGCAGAAAGTGAGGTACGGATGAAACGTTTTAACAGCCCCAGAGGAGTATTTTTTCTGGCTTTACTGGTAATCATTATTCTGATCGCCTATTATTTAGTTTCCATGCGGGGAGAAAAAAAGGATACTGATGCGGTGGAGCTGACCGCAGTACAGAACGTGCTGCTAAGAGATCTGGAACGCAATTATCCTCAGACACCCAAGGAAGTGGTACGGTACTATAGCGAGATCACCAAATGCTTTTACAATGAGGACTATACGGAAGAAGAGCTCATCGATCTGGCAATGCAGGTGCAGGCTCTCTATGATGATGAGCTGGTTGCCAATAAGGATGAAGAGAGCTATCTGGCCGATCTGAAAAGTGAGATCAGCACTTACAAAGAAAGCGATTGGGCCATTTCCTCTTATTCTACCTCCGCCAGTACGGATGTGGATTACTTCTGGGAAGAGGGCTATGAGTGTGCAAGGCTGTACTGTACCTTTAATGTTCGTACGGGAACCTCCATGCAGATCGTGGAAGAGATATTCGTTCTGCGTAAGGATGCGGAGGGGCATTGGAAAATTTTAGGCTGGGACCTGGTGGAATAGGCCGGGGGACCAAAGAAATTGAAGGATGAATGATGAACAGTAGTGATGTATATATTCTGGCAATTGAAAGCTCCTGTGATGAAACGGCAGCAGCAGTGGTAAAAAACGGAAGGGAAATTTTATCCAATGTGATCTCTTCCCAGATTGCCCTGCATACCGTTTATGGCGGGGTGGTTCCGGAGATTGCCTCCCGGAAACATATTGAGAAGATCAATCAGGTCATTGAAGAAGCCCTTCAGGAGGCAGGAGTGACCCTTCAGGAGATTACCGCCATTGCCGTAACCTGCGGGCCCGGTCTGGTGGGAGCATTGCTGGTGGGTGTTTCGGCAGCCAAGGCATTGGCCTTTGCCCTGAAAAAACCACTGATCGGTATCCACCATATAGAAGGTCACATCAGTGCCAATTATATTGAACACGAAGAACTGAAGCCACCCTATATCTGTCTGGTGGTATCCGGAGGCCATTCCCATCTGGTAAAAGTCACAGACTACGGTGAATATGAAATTCTCGGAAGAACCAGGGATGATGCAGCGGGAGAGGCTTTCGACAAGGTGGCCAGGGCCATTGGCCTGGGTTATCCCGGAGGACCCAAGATCGATAAGGTCTCCAGGGAAGGAAACCCGGAGGCTATCCATTTTCCCCGGGCAAAGGTGGGAGAAAACGAATACGATTTCAGCTTCAGTGGGCTGAAATCTGCGGTCTTGAACTACCTGAATACCTGTGAAATGAAGGGAGAAGAGATTTCTCAGGCAGATGTTGCAGCTTCCTTTCAAAAGGCAGTGGTAGACGTATTGGTGGAGCATTCCATGAAGGCGGTAAAAGATCAGGGACTCAGGGACTTTGCCATTGCCGGAGGAGTTGCTTCTAATTCTCATCTGCGGGATGCGCTGATCGCAGCCTGTAAAAAGGAAGGCGTTCATTATTATTCGCCCTCCCCCGTGTATTGTACCGATAATGCCGCCATGATTGGCGTGGCCGGCTATCATGAATATCTGAAGGGAGTGCGCCACGGATATGATCTGAATGCCATTCCGAATTTAAGGCTGGGAGAAGAGATTTATGCAGGAAAATAAGATTGCAGCGATCTGTCTGGCAGCTGGACAGGGTAAACGCATGCAGAGCAAGCTACAAAAGCAATATCTTCAGCTAAAAGAAAAACCGGTCCTTTTCTATGCATTGAATGCCATGCAGAACAGCTCTGTACAGGAAATTGTTCTTGTGGTGGGAGAAGGAGAAGAGGAGTATTGCCGCAAGGAAATCGTGGAAGCTTATGGCTTTTCTAAGGTAAAGGCAATCGTTCCCGGTGGGAAGGAACGCTATCATTCTGTCTATCACGGACTTCAGGCCCTGGAAAATTGTGAGTATGTTCTCATCCATGACGGGGCACGCCCTTTTCTGACTCAGGGGATTCTTAGCCGATGTATAGAGGGGGCTATGAAATATGAGGCCTGTGTGGCTGGAATGCCGGTAAAAGATACCATTAAGCTGGCAGATGAGCACCAGAATATAGAAACTACTCCTGACAGAAGCCGTGTGTGGATGGTCCAGACTCCCCAGGCTTTTCGTTTTTCTTTGATCAGGGAAGCTTATGAACGGCTGGCAGCACTGGAGGAAAGAGGGGAAAAGCCTTCCGTTACCGTTACGGATGATGCCATGGTAGTAGAGTATTTTTTACAGAAAAAAGTACATCTGGTGGAGGGAAGCTATAAAAATATTAAGATCACTACACCGGAAGACATGAAGATCGCAGAGGCTTTTTTTGAATAGTTAAAAAAATAAAAAATCTGGTTGACAATACATGCCTTCTTTGTTAAAATCAATTTTGCGTCTGAAAGCGATGACGCGATACTTACATGGAGAGGTATCGAAGTGGTCATAACGAGGCGGTCTTGAAAACCGTTTGTCCGAAAGGGCGCATGGGTTCGAATCCCATCCTCTCCGTTAAACGGTACTGAAAGGAATCTCGGTTTTGACTCGTATCGTTTTAATTGAATATCTGCAGTGCAGATTCAGGATTTTGGAGAAGTACCCAAGAGGCTGAAGGGACACCCCTGGAAAGGGTGCAGGTCGTTAATAGCGGCGCGAGGGTTCAAATCCCTCCTTCTCCGTCAGAAACCATAGTCTTTATCAAAAGATTATGGTTTTTTTGTTGTCTAAACCTGTCACAAAAGTGTATGATAGGAAGAAAACAGAGTGCAGTCTGTGATGGAGCATGCAGATACAGTAGAGGTAAGCTATGCTGTTGTTGAGCTTAAGGGAAGAAATTCTTTATGTAATTATTCTTCTGTTCCTGATCTTTTATTATACGATCAATAAGGTAAAGGATAAGGAAATGCTGTAAATATCTATCGCCTGGGTGGAAATGAGTTTGAAGTGGATGAAGTCAGGAGAGAAAATATGTTAAGGAGTAACTGTTCAGCAGAGGGCTGAATGGTTGCCAAACAGTCACAAAAAATATAGTTGCAAAAAAATTGAAAAAAGTAATTGACAGTAAAAAAAAGGTATGCTAATATGATTAAGCTGTCGCGGGGAACAGTCCCCAAAACAGCAGAGCCTGAGGAAGCAGATCTGCTTTGCTTCAGGCGAGAACCTTGACAAATAAACAGTAATGCAATCTCGAAAATTCTTAAAGAGAAGCTTTTTTCCTCTGGTCATTTAGAGGGGAGAAAAGCAGCTTTGAAAAAAGCGAAGAGTTTTTGTAAGAACAAAACCTAAAAACAGTAAGGTTTCTTTTTTGAAAGAAAAGGAGACCGACGGAAAAGCTAACGTTTAGCTTGAGAGATTAAACATGAG
>JAFSIS010000002.1 GCA_017439665.1 Lachnospiraceae bacterium | reverse complement strand
GTCTGTCTGTCTGTCTGTCTGTCTGTCAAAGCATATACACTATTTCTCATTTGTCAACCCTTTTTTCACTGTATCCGGAAAAATGAACCCTCTTTTTCATCCAAAATCCTGTTTTATGGACATACAGCTTCTTTCCATAAAAAAAATAATTCGATAAGTTTATTGCTACCCGAATGTGCCACCATTATATAGTTTGCCGGCCTCCATTACAATACATGTGACTCGAATTGTAAAAAAACGTCTCGAATTGTAATTGAAACAATAAAATAAGCCGTTATGTAAACTAAAAAGTTCTCAAAGCCTGAAAAAAATCAATACTTTGAGAACTTATTTCATATAAATATTTACTTGTCATAACAGGCATGGGTGGCTGCAGAGGATAGCTTAAAGCCTTTTTACCGTTTTTCACCCATAGCACTATCCACTCCTTTCTTAACTTCCTCCTCTGACTTCAAAATATGATCAGAAATTTTTACGATAAGCTTTACCATATCTACATATAATACAGACTCTGCTTCATCATACAATACTTTTCCAAGCCGGATACGTATGTCTGTATATTCCTGAATTCATTTTCTCCCCTGTCTTCATCCACGTTGAACTCATTTCCCTGAATTGGGCAAAGAGCAAAAAATTAAGCTTCTCTACCCCTTTCTTTTCAGCAAATATAAAAAATCTCTACTTTTTTGCAGTTAAAATGACCCGAGAGGGTATATAAGAAATTTTTCACAAGCTATACCCCAAATAATGGCCTTCTCCAGATGTAATACTTATATTTTTTTGTATATGCCCCAGCCCGAAAAGAAAAGAACTGCCTTCATCATTTTTCCTCAATATATGGGGCATCAGAACAACTTATTTTCCTCTTTGCCCTCAATATTTCTACACCCCCAAATTCCCTCCTTAGCAAATGTTTGGTATTGGCTCCGCAGAAGGCTGAACTCTTACTAACCGGCTTGCCACTCTCCTCCTTTTATTGTAAAATAGCTAAAAACCGGGTATCTTAATTCCTATCGCCCTCTGACTTATGAACACTCTACTTTGGGACGGTATCATACCCGAGAACAGAAAGAAGGATCTATCATGGCAGGACAAAATCTGACACTGTTGACCGATCTCTATGAATTGACGATGATGCAGGGTTATTTTCAGCACAAGGCACAAAACGAAACCGTAATTTTTGATGCCTTCTACCGCAGTAATCCCCAGGGCGGAGGCTATGCCATTTCCGCCGGCCTGGAACAGGTCGTCGATTATATCAGGAATCTCCATTTTTCTAAAGAGGATATTGCCTATCTGGCCGGGCTTGGGATTTTTGAACAGGATTTTCTGGACTATCTGGAATCCTTCCATTTTTCCGGCGATATTTACGCTATTACCGAAGGTAACGTGATGTTTCCCAGAGAACCGATGATCAAGGTTATCGCCCCCATTATGGAGGCTCAGCTGGTGGAAACAGCAATCTTAAATATCATCAACCATCAGAGCCTGATTGCCACCAAGGCCTCCCGAATCTGCTATGCTGCCAAAGGAGACGGAATCATGGAGTTCGGCCTTCGCCGTTCCCAGGGTCCGGATGCGGGCATTTACGGAGCCAGGGCAGCCATAATCGGAGGCTGTGTGGGAACCAGCAACGTGCTTGCCGGCCAGCTTTTTGATGTGCCGGTCAAGGGAACCCATGCCCACAGCTGGATCATGAGCTTTCCCGATGAATATACTGCCTTTAAGGCCTATGCCGGTATGTATCCTTCTGCCTGTATTTTACTGGTGGATACCTATGACACCCTAAAATCCGGTGTTCCCAATGCCATTAAGGTCTTTAAGGAAATGCGGGAAGCGGGAATTCCCCTCACCTTCTACGGAATCCGCCTGGACAGCGGTGATCTGGCTTATCTGTCAAAAAAAGCAAGAAAAATGCTGGATGAAGCCGGTTTTACCGATGCTGTGATTTCCGCCTCCAATGATCTGGATGAGTTTTTGATCGACAGCCTGAAGGCCCAGGGTGCTGCCATCACCTCCTGGGGTGTGGGAACCAACCTGATTACCTCCAGAGACTGCCCTTCCTTTGGTGGCGTATATAAGCTGGCGGCCATTATGGATAATAACGGTGAATTCATTCCCAAGATCAAGCTTTCCGAAAATTCCGAAAAGGTGACCAATCCGGGCAATAAGACCATCTATCGTATCTATGAAAAGGACAGTGGAAAGATCAAGGCTGATCTGATCTGCCTTGTAGGAGAACGTTTTGATGAAAACAAACCCTTACTCCTTTTCGACCCCCTGGAGCCCTGGAAAAAAACGAAGCTGGCTGCCGGCACCTATATCATGAAGGAGCTGCTGGTCCCTATCTTTTTAAAGGGAAAATGTGTTTATGATTCTCCTTCCGTAATGGAGATCCGCGAGATCTGCCAGAAAGAGTTGAATACTCTTTGGGATGAAACCAGACGACTGGTGAATCCCCATAAGATTTATGTGGACCTGTCAGCCAAGCTGTACGACATGAAGATCAATCTGCTAGACAAGATGAGTGAACGATGATTTTAAAATGATCAATAGACCTTTCTTTCTCTATAGTTTAAAAAGGGATGTTGCAAAAGTCTTGAAAGAGCTTACTGTTTATCCACTTGTACGCATTTGCGAAGACACTTTCCGTGAGTGTCGGTGAAGAGCGGACCCTGGTCCGATATTCACTGATAATCACAGAAAGTGTGCGTAGCAACAAACGAACAAGGGATAACAGTAAGCTAAAAAAGTCTTTTGCAACATCCCTTTTTATTTCTTTTTTCTTAAATTGGACCACATCCAGATAATTACCTGTATAGGAATCCCCAAAAGAAGGATTGGCCAGATCCTGTAACCCTGCATGGAAAAGGTAAAGTACAGGGCAGCCAATAAAGACCAGATCATCACCGATACAATAATAAAATTAAGGTGTGGATTAAACCAAATCGAATTAAACACCAGCCAGACGATCATTGCTGCCGGTACAGCATAGGCATAACAGAGCCAGGGATAAGCCGTCCCCGGAAAAACCATGGTCAGAATGACATAGAGCAGGCTGGCAATGATGGCTACGATCAAAATACTGGTACAGGTGATAATATAGTAATTTCTTTTCTGTTTTTTCTCCACTTCTGCCTTCGACATTCCCGCCAAAGCCGTTTTTTCCGCATGTTCCGCTTCCACCAGATAATCCAGAGAAACCTCAAAGAGATCTGCAACTGCCTTTAATACTGTGATGTCCGGCAGAGACTCTCCCCTCTCCCACTTGGACACAGACTTATCCGAGTAGCTCAGCTTCTGAGCCAGATCCACCTGAGTCATCCCTTTATTCTGACGTAGAGCCTGTATATTTTTAGCAATAATAAACTTCAATTCCTGCATGAATACTCCATTAAACAACTTCGCCAAACGCTAGCCCGGCACTTCTCAACTTTCAAAACCATTCCAAATGAATGAGCCTATTATAACATTCCTCCTGCCGTCTGTCATATCCTAATTATCTGGGTATAGACATGAAAATATATTCTCAGTGCCCCTATTTCCTCCATATCTATTGAATTTTTTTAAAAATAATGCTTTTATAGAATGCCTTGGGGCATAGAGAAAAAAATCTTTTTCTAATACCCCATTTTTCTTTTTTTAGAGCATTTAGGGGGGGTATATACAGCTCAAAATATTCTCTATGCCCCATTGTCCCTTCTATATGCCTTCTACATGCCCACCATTTTACTGTCATTATGTCTTCTGTCACCCACCATTTCATCTAAACTCTACTAAAACTTATGCATCACCATAAATAAAAGTTTTTTCTCCTAAAACCCTCAATTTTACAAGCTTCTCTCCTGCTGGGAGAGTGGTAGAATTCTAAAATAGGTAGTAGTTTTCCCATCTGCAACCTATACTTTTTTTATCAAGACAGAAAGGTATGACAAAATTATGACACGAACAAAATTATGTGACCGGGTTCTTCCTGATTACACAAAAGGAGAAGAACTCTTAAATACCTGGTCCCACATTATCGGTGCCGCTTTTGGTGTGGCTGCATTGATCATGTGCCTGGCAGTTTCTCTTTCCAAACAGGATAACTGGGCCATCGTCAGCAGCGCCATTTATGGGATATCTTTAATCCTTCTCTATACGATGTCCAGTGTTTATCATGGACTCCCCAACGGAATGGCCAAAAAGGTGATGCAGGTGATCGACCATTGTACCATTTATATTCTGATCGGCGGCAGTTATACTCCGGTTATGCTCTGTGCCGTCCGCGAGAGTTCTTCCGTCTGGGCATGGGCTATACTTGGGCTGGTCTGGGGCTGTGCCATTATCGCCATCATCCTCACCGCCATAGATTTAAAAAAATATGCAAAATTTTCCATGACCTGTTACATTGGTATGGGCTGGTGTGTGGTTCTGGCCATCAAACCCACCATGGAAGCTGTTCCTCTTCCCGGACTTCTCTGGCTCCTTGCCGGTGGTATTTCTTACACTCTGGGAGCTGTTTTATATGGTCTTGGAAAAAAACGCCGGTATATGCACTCCTGGTTCCATCTTTTTGTGGTGGTCGGAAGTGCCATGCAGTTTATTACCATTTTCCAATACGTCCTGCTCTGATCAAGACCAGATTGAAAAAGGGGCTGTTGCATAATTCTTTTTTAATGCAACAGTCCCTTTAGTTATTTCGGATTTCCTTCTTTTTCTTTCTGTTCCTCCACCATCCGTTCATAGTTGGTATACTTATTTCTTCCAGTAGTTTTGGAATGATACAGGGCTTCATCCACTCTTTCCAGCGTTTGCTGGTAGCTGTTATCCGAAAAAGCAAAGGAGGTAAAGCCCATAGACAGAGTAACCCGAATAGGCTGCAGCACGGTTCCCATCTGCAGGGCACGGATACAATTCAACAGCTTATTGGCCACCTGTACCTGATCTTTTTCCTCCACTCCGTTACAAACCAGGACAAACTCGTCCCCACCCCAGCGAATCAGGCGGTCGTTTCCCCGGATATTTGCCATGATCACCTGCGAAACCTGTCTTAATACCTTGTCTCCCGTAGCATGGCCAAAGGTATCGTTGATGGATTTAAACTTATCCACGTCGAACATGGCCAGCATATAGGCACCACCCTGCTTCTGGAAGCTTCCAAACAATTCCTCCAGCTCTGCCTGACCGGCCTTTCTCGTCAGTGCACCGGTCAGAGGATCCAGCTCCGTTTCTTTTTTCACATAGGAATCAATATTTTTCCTGTAGTTTTTCTGCAGATGAATCACCCAGAGAACCAGAAGAACATCTGCCAGAATAAAGAGACAGATCAGTTTCATTTTAATCCCTTCGCCATCAGCCCCTGCTTCGACGATCGTTTTCAGAATATCCTCCTTAGGCTCTTCTGTTGCTACGATCCAGTCATAATATTCATACAGCCTTGCATAAGATACCTTTTCCTCAACTTCATCGGAATTCATCCTTTTAAAATAGTAGGTATGGAAAATCTCACCTTCTCTTTTTATCCCATTCAATTCATCCCAGTAAGGAAGATTGCCTGCTGCATCGGAAACATTCGTAGACAGATAGCTTCCTTCTGTTTCACTATAATAGGGATGGATCAGCCGAATAGCATAGTCGTCTCCACCTTCATAATTCAGGATCTCACTGATCCACACATAGCGATCCTCGCCATAATGAGTCTCATAGATTTCCTGGCGCATGTCCTCTTCCACAATTTTTTTTATGGATTCTTTTTCTACAAAAAAATAAATTTTATTTTCCCCAAACCGGGTGATCATATGAATGGTGCTGTTTTCCATCCGATCCATGAGCATTCGGTCATTTCCTTCGACCACCGTTCTCAGGCCGGAGGATAAATGGAGCGAATTTGCACTGTCCTCAGCATTGATCAAAACTGCCTGGATGGCAGAGCCATACTTCACCCTTTCCATCCCTCTTAAAAGCTCATTTATGTCTGATACTGCTATTTTCTGATGGTCAAGATCTTCTACCAGATTCTTTACCTCATTCCGGATATCCTGCTCTACCGCAGTACGACGGCTGTCAATCCTGGTGATGACATTATCCACCATCCGTTCCTGCTCCTGGCAGGCAGCTTCAAGTGCCAGCTCCTGCAAAAGCTTTCCATTATGATTCACAATGATCTGAATGGCAAAGAAAACATATCCTGTGGTAAATATACAAAATACTATGATCGTCGTGAAAAGAATGGCAATATGTCTTTTGTAATTATTTTCCATTACATTTTCTCCTTGGTGCTTTCTATATTTATAGCATTTTTTTATGAAAAAAACAATAAAACAGGTCTTTTTGAATTTTAGTAACTACTCATAATTTCTAAAAAATGAGTGATACTAAGAGCAGGAAATTTCTTTCTTTAATGATTACACACAATAAACCAATATTCAAAAAGGAGTAAAATTACATGAAAGCAACCGGAATTGTAAGAAGAATAGACGATCTGGGCAGGGTCGTTATCCCCAAGGAAATAAGGCGGACCATGAGAATCCGTGAATCGGAGCCCTTGGAAATATATACCGGAAAAGAAGGTGAAATCATCCTGAAAAAATACTCCCCCATCAGTGAGCTTACCGACTTTGCCAGACAATATGCGGAAAGCCTGAGCCAGGTTTCCGGAAGAGTTACCCTTGTGGCCGACCGGGATCAGATCATCGCTGCAGCAGGCGGCTACCGCAATGTATTGGGGAAATCCCTTTCCCGGGAAATGGAGAACAGAATGGAAAAAAGAGATTGTTTTCTTGCCACCAGGGGGGAACGGGAATTCACTCCCGTGGTAGAAAATATGCCGGAAGAATATCTCTACCAGGCGGTCTGTCCGATTTTAAGCGAAGGTGACATGATTGGAGCAGTCGTCCTCCTGGAGCAGGAGCAAAAACGTAAAATGAATGAGGGAGATCTTAAACTGATCCAGGCAGCTGCAGGTTTTTTAGGCAAGCAAATGGAACAATGAGGACAGAGCTGATGTATATCAAAATACATCAGCTCTGTTGTTTTGCACAAAATCAACTCTTAAATTTCGATCTATTTATCCATATTTTCCCCATCTTGAGATTGATTACTGTTTTTATTATTATAATTTTCATTTTTCCTTGCCTTTTCTACAATATAATGGTAGAATTATCCCTAGACGCAACTCCATTTATATTAGCGAGATATCAGCAAAAATTATGTTAGAGGAGGAAAACAATATGAATATTCTCGTCTGTGTCAAACAAGTACCGGATACAACCGAAATCAAGATCGATCCGGTAAAAAACACCCTTATCCGTGACGGTGTGCCCAGTATCGTAAATCCTTATGACGGCTACGCTCTTGAGAACGCAGCCCGCATCAAGGACAAGGATCCTGACACCAAGATCGTGGTTATGTCTATGGGACCTGCCCAGGCTGTTAACGCTCTGAAAGAGTGTCTTGCAATCGCAGCTGACAAGGCATACCTCGTTTCCGGACGTCCTTTTGGTGGTTCTGACACTCTTGCTACCAGTTACATCATCAGCCAGGCTATCGCTAAGATTGAAGAGACCGAAGGCAAATTTGATGTAATCTTCTGCGGAAAACAGGCTATCGACGGTGATACCGCCCAGGTGGGGCCTGAAATTGCCGAGCATCTTGGTTTACCTCAGGTTACCAACGCAATCGAAGTTGAAGTCGACGGTGATGGCTTAAAGGTTAAGAAGATGACTGATGATGGTTTCGAAGTACTCGGAATCAAATTACCTGGTCTGGTTACCTTTACCCAGCCTCCTTTCGAGGTTCGTTATCCCAGTATTAAGCGTAAATTAGCTGCTAACCGTGCTGAGATCCCTGTACTTAGTGAAGTTGAACTTCCTTCTATCGACCTTACCCGTGCCGGACTTAACGGTTCTCCTACCAAAGTTTTCAAGAGCTTTGTACCTCCTAAGAGAAGCGGCGGTGTGAAGATTGAAGAAGAAGACGCAGCTGCTTCTGCTAAGAAGCTGTTTACCATGCTTAATGATGCAGGTGTTATGTAAGGAAAGGGAGGATTAACAATGGAAGCAAAGACCAAAGACCTTTGGGTATTTATTGAGACTAACGAAGACGGTTCCGCGAAAAATGTCGGTCTGGAACTGCTTAATCCCGGTAAAACTCTTGCCGGAAAACAGGGCGGAAGCCTTGTAGCCGTTATCATCGGTAACAATGTAGCTTCTGCAATTGATGCAGCCTCTGAGCACGGCGCAGACAAGGTAATCGTAGTTGAAGGCGAAGAGTATGCAAAATATACTACCGATGCTTATACCAATGCCTTAGTAGCATTAGTGGAAAAGTACGGTCCTAAGAGCATGATGATCGGTTCCACCAACAATGGTCGTGACCTTGGTCCTCGTGTGAGCTGCCGTTTAGGTACCGGTTTGACTGCAGACTGTACTTCACTTGACTATAGCGATGAAAAAGACATCATCCTTTGGACCCGTCCCGCATTCGGCGGAAACCTGATGGCTACCATCATCTGTCCTGACCACCATCCTGAGATCGGTACTATCCGTCCTGGTGTCTTCAAGAAGAATCCTGTTGGCGGAAACGCAGAAGTTATCCGCGAAGATATTCATGTGGCAGCTGATCAGATTCGTACTCAGGTTCTTGAGATCATCAATGAAATGGGTGCTGAGAAAGTTGACCTTGAAGGTGCTGAGATCATCGTATCCGGCGGCCGTGGTGTAGGAAGTGCAGAAGGCTTTGATACTCTTCGTGCTCTTGCTAACGAACTGGGTGCTACCATTGGTGCTTCCCGTGCTGCTGTTGATGCAGGCTGGATGCCTCATGCTCATCAGGTTGGACAGACCGGTAAAACCGTTTCCCCTAAATTATACATAGCTTGTGGTATCTCCGGTGCTATCCAGCACCTTGCCGGTATCGGCGGTGCTGACTGTGTAGTTGCTATCAACAAGGATCCTGAAGCTCCTATCTTCGACAGAGCAGACTATGGTGTTGTTGGTAATCTTCATGATGTACTTCCTGTATTGCTTGAAGAAATCAAGAAAGCGCGTGCTTAATTTTTATTCTTGTGGTACTGTCTTCCGGTTGCTTATAGCAGCCGGAAGCAAACAAAATAAATATATAAAGAGAAAAGGAGAATGGTATGAATTTCAAATTCACTGAAGACGAGCAGTCTGTAATTGATATGCTCAAAGACTTTGCAGCTAACGAAGTAGCTCCTATCGCAGCTGAAGTTGATGAAAATGAGCGTTTCCCTGAGGAAACCTGGCACTCCCTTGCTGATATGGGAATGATGGGTGTTATGTATCCTGAAGAGTACAATGGTGCAGGTATGTCTTATGTTACCTACATTGCTGTATGTGAAGAATTGGCAAAATACTGTGCTACCACTTCCGTTCTTGTATCTGCTCATTCTTCTCTTTGTGCATGGCCTATTTATGAATATGGTACCGAAGAGCAGAAGAAAAAATACCTCAGCAAACTTGCAAGTGGCGAATGGTTAGGCTCCTTTGGCCTTACCGAGCCCGGTGCAGGTACTGATGCAGCTGGTCAGAAGACTACCGCTGTAGATAAAGGTGATCACTGGTTACTGAATGGTTCCAAGATTTTTATCACCAATGCTGGTTTTGCCAATGTATTTGTTATCTTTGCCATGACTGACAAGTCCTTAGGAACCAAAGGAATCTCTGCTTTCATCGTGGAAAGAGACTTCCCTGGCTTCAGCGTAGGCGCACATGAGAAGAAGATGGGTATCCGTGGTTCTTCTACCTGTGAATTAGTATTAGAAGATGTTAAGGTTCCCAAGGAGAACTTACTTGGCGAACTGAACAAAGGTTTCAAGATCGCTATGACTACTCTTGATGGCGGACGTATCGGTATCGGTGCTCAGGCTCTTGGTATCGCTCAGGGCGCTATTGATGAGTGTGTAAAATATGTTAAAGAGCGTGAGCAGTTTGGCAAACGTATCAGCCAGTTCCAGAACACCCAGTTCGAATTAGCTGCTATGCAGACTGAAGTAGATGCAGCTCGTCTGTTAATCTATCGTGCAGCTCAGGCTAAACAGGATCATGAGCCTTATGGACACTTAGCAGCAATGGGTAAATTAAAAGCTTCTGAAGTTGCAAGTGATGTTACCCGTCGTTGTCTCCAGTTAGTTGGTGGTTACGGATATACTCGTGAGTATCCTTTCGAAAGATTCATGCGTGATGCTAAGATCACTGAAATCTACGAAGGAACCAGCGAAGTTCAGAAGATGGTTATCTCCGGATGGATGGGTGTTAAATAATCTTTCCTGAAGGTTGATATCACTTTACAAAAGATAAAAGAGCTCCGGAGCAATCGCTCCGGAGCTTTTAGTATTTATCTATGCTATTGTAAATATTTATAATTTTCTTTCTTAATCTTTCTTCTCTTCTACAGAATCAAAAGGGTAGGTCCTTTTGGGATTACGGGGAAACCATCCCTTCTGCACTCTTTCCTCCTGCTCCTTAAGCTCTCCTATGCTCCAGAAGAAGGAACAGGCCAGTGATCCCAATAGAGCAGATGCAAGAAAATTATCTACCATAATGGAGATAACTGCCGAAACAAGCCCTCCCAATACAAATAAAGGCCATACATTCTTTGAAAAATAGTATTCACACTTAATGACAATGGGATGAAAAATCCCTATGATAAGAAACGAACACACTCCAATTACAATACCATACCAATTCATTTTTTCTTCCCTCCATAGACAAACATATCAAGAAAATACCGGCAAGGATAAAAGAGAGATCAGATGACTGATTGCCTTAACTTCCTTTCCCTTAGGTAACTCAGAAAGTAATTCTTTAATCCTGCTTCTATGCCTCTCTGCGGCCTCCACAGTCCGTTTAAATCCATCTGCCTTAAGTATCAGTTGATCAAGTCTGTCAAGCTGTTCCTTGGACAGATTATCCTCTTTTGCAGATTTGATAAGCTCTTCCATTTCCGGCCTGAATTCAGCCTTTTCTAAAGTATAGATCACAGGAAGAGTAAGAACACCTTCTCTGAAATCCATACGAACCGGTTTTCCATCTTCTTCATTTTTAGGAAGAAAATCCAATAAATCGTCCCGTATCTGAAATAAATAGCCAAGATGTAGCCCTATTTCCCCCAGCTTTTCTATCATTTCTTCTGAGCATCCGCTTTCCAATCCACCAATTTTACAAACAGTAACAAACATGGATGCAGTCTTGCCATAGATGTTTGCATAATATTCTTCCTGAGAGACCTCTGACCGGTATCTACAGTCTGACTGGGTAATTTCCCCTCTGCACATATCCTGCACTGTACCAGCAATTAAAATACCGGATTCCCGCATTCCATCCTTCAACAGAATGGACATCACCTGTCCGAGGATCAGATCACCGGAGAAAACAGCAGTTTCTTTCCCAAATCGTGCCTGAATGGTAGGCTTACCCCTTCTAAGAACTGAATCATCAATGATATCATCATGAATGAGAGAGGCCATATGTACGAATTCTACCAACGCTCCGAGCCGATATAAGCGTTCTTTACAGGCGGAATAATTAGGACCTATTCGTGCCATTAAAAGAAGCAGACTGGGTCGATATCCCTTTCCTCTTCCGGCCAGAACAGCCTGCACAACTTCTCCTACTCTCCCCTGATTCCATTCAGAAGGGAGCAACTTTTCCATTTCACTTGAAACATGTTTTAAATCATTCTGTAAGCCGGGAAGGGCATTAAAAAACATAGAAGCATCTCCTGATTATATTTTTATCCAAGACAGAAACCGTTCAGTCGATAAGCAGTTTGGACTGTAGACAGTGAATATATAGAAAATAGTAACTGTTCATTGCTTTCACAGTTATGAAAAAAGTATCATGGGGAGGGCTTAGTTTCCCCTCCCCATAATAATTTATTTATTTTGTGTGCAATTTAGCCGTGACGGAATTCTACACCCATTCCACCCTGAGGATGGTTCCAGGTCTCTACAACCTTTCCACCACTAAGAACACGACAGGTTCCACATTCCAGACAGCCTTCATGGTTAAATCCGATTACACCATTTTCGTAGCTGTAAAGCTTAGCAGGACAAGCCATAACTACACGTTCAATTTCTTTTACATCAGTAAAGCTCTGATTTACAGTAATATGAGGATAACTCTTATCCGCACGGAATCGGTTTAATCCTAACTTATCATCAATTGACATTGCCATTTTACATCGCCCCCAATCCATTCATTCCATCTTTTAACAGGTTCATAATTCCGACTTTCTTCACTGCTGTCATGGCCTTCTTCTTGAATTTAACAGGCTCCTGACCATACATAATGAAGAGTTCAGACATAATTTCATCCATCATGCCGGGATACTGCTCAAAAATACGATGATTTTCGATGAACTTAGGCATCTTGCTGAAATGCTTCATATCCTTCATTACAAAGCTGTTATCCAATGCAGTTTTGTACTTGGAAAGGGTAGCCGCACTGTAATCACCGGCTTCTTTTGCTGCGATAATGGTCTCGGCTGCAAGACGACCGGACTCGATAACGAGGTCCATACCACGGATAGTGAAACCAAGGTTCATTACCAGAGCTGCTGCATCACCGGCAACGAGTACATTATCTCTGTACAGAGTAGGAATCATATTATATCCACCCTCAGTTACCAGATGAGCTGCATATTCGATTGTCTCTCCACCTTTGATCAAAGGAGCAACGGTAGGATGAGCTTTCAGTCTCTCAAGCATGTCACGGGGTGCAAGATCTACACGACCGATATCTGCAATCGTGGTAACAATACCAAGGGATAAGCTGTCCTTATTGGTATAAAGGAAACCACCACCTACGTTACCGCCGGAAACATCACCGGCAAAGAGCCATGCGGTTCCTTCCTCACTGGAAGCAGCACCAAAACGATCATTGATCTTTTCTTCACCTAAACGGATAATTTCTTTAACACCTACAGCAACCTCATGGGGATCCAGTTCCTTCTTCATACCAAGCTGCTGAGCCAGAAGGGAGTTAACACCATCTGCAAGGAGAACCACATCTGCAAACATCTCTTCTCCACCGGCAATTACCCCTACTACTTTACCGTCCTGAAGAAGAACCTCATCTACGCGAATACCGGTAACATACATTGCACCGGCTTCCTCAGCCTTTCCTGCCAGCCAGGGATCGAAATGTCCACGACAGATAGAATATGTAGCCTTACCCTGCTCGCCCAGCTTATCTGCTGCATACTCAACGGTTGTAGCAGTATCACCGGTCATGAAAGAAATTCTTTCCTTGGTAATCTTACGCTCAACAGGAGCTTCTTTTGCAAAGTCGGGGAAAATCTTCTCCAGACTGTGGCTGTACATACGACCACCGGTAACGTTCTTACCACCAATAGTCTCTGCACGTTCGATAACCAGAACCTCGAGTCCTGCTTTCGCCATAAGATAGGCTGCAGTATTACCCGCAAGACCGGCACCTACGACGATGACGTCAAATCTTTCTTCATTACTCATCGACTTAAATCCTCCTTATACATTATACATGCAATATATTACATTTTATCACCTTTTTTTAACCCAGTCTATGCGTATCTTTCACTAGAAAAACATCATAAAAAAAGGCAAAAAATTACAAAAAACTGAAGTCAGCTTGAACTGCTTAAACCCCGTAACTATGTAAACCACCCATGAGGAAGGAAACACCTAAAAGAGTAAACAGGACACATGCAAATCCGATAACAGACAGGTAGCATCCCTTACGCCCGCGCCATTCTTTTTTCGGATGAAGATGCAGATAAACTGCATAGATAATCCAGGTGATTAACGCCCACGTTTCCTTAGGATCCCAGCTCCACCAGGAGCCCCATGCATCCTCTGCCCAGATGGAACCGGTTACCAGAAGAAGAGTCAGAAAAATAAAACCAACAATGACAGAATTGTACATCAGCTTTTCCAGAAACTCCCCTCTTTCCAGCTTTTCTGCAGGCAGTCCACCCGCAGGTATCTTTGCAGGAATCGTTAACAGATAGCAAATACCCAGACCAAATGCAACAGCAAATGCACTGTAGGAAATGATTGCTGTTAACACATGTGCAACTCTCCAATTACTCTGCAATGCAGGCATCAGAGGGGTGGCATTGTCGGACAGACTGAAACTTACCCCCAACAGGATCACCGTCACCAAGAGAGTAAATGCTGACAATCCGTAAATCTTTACCTTAATTAACCAGAAAACAGTAAATACCAACATGACCAGACAGAAAAACAAAATGAATTCATATACACTGTTTACCGGCAAGCTTCCTGTTTTCTGCATACGCATAATCACAGTAACCAACAGCAGAACAGCTGCTGCCGAAGTCAGAAGCACACCTGCCTTAGGCAACCATTTTATTTTCAGCCAAATCTGCAAAAACATACAGGCTGTTGCCATAATGGTCAGTATAAATGCCAGATAATCAAGATTTTCCGTTAACGTTACCATAAAATATATACTCCTTTTATTCACTCTGTTTTTTTACAAAAACATATCTAATCATTAGTCCTATACAGACCAGAAAGAAACCGGCAAAAATAACAGGAATACCGGGATCAAATTTAATCTGCAAACCTGTATAATAATCGTAGCCGTCAAACGTAATTCCCAGAGATTCAAAAATAGCAGTTGACTCCCCTAAGGCAAGTACATCTGAAGCTACGGGAATTTCTCCTTTAGTGATCGCCCAAAGAATGTAGGGATTCTTATCCTGGTTGCTCATCAGCCTCGGCTCACCATCCACCTCTGCATAGTCAGGATAAAAAGCAATTCCCAGAGATACTGCATCCTCTCCCTCTCCAAAAAGAGTGACCCATTCATTATCCTTAACCTCAATCTGCCGGCTTGCACTATCACTGCTTAACGTGATCTGTGTCTGCCAGCCATAGGCCTGCTGAATGATCGTCACACCATCATATTTGGCAGGAGCATTTACCTCTGTAATCAACGAAACTGCTTCTTTCTCTTCACTTTTTGCGGTAAGACTACTTCTGTATTGTTTGGGCGAAATATTATCCTCATAATATTCTATTGAAAAATCATCTACCTGCAGCTCAAATATGCCCGAATTGCCGGACACCTTCGCTGTTTTTCCTACAGGAATTTCGTAATAAATCTGTCGTCCGAAGCCAATGCTGAGTACAGCTCCCACCAAAATCAGACACAGCCCCACATGAAGCAGGGGTGATCCCCAAGCATCTATACGAATCTGCTTCTTCGAACAGGCCATAGCCCATTGAAATCGTGCCAAAGTGCACAGACCCAGATTAACAGCAAAAATCATGCCTGTAAGATACATCCAAAATGAGCTTAGAACATGGTCAAAACCAAAAAGCTGAATGATGGACGCAATAAACTCCCCATATTTTTCCGAATAAACAGCTTGAGACTCGTTTTGGGGGATTAGTGTACACAGGACGCATAACACTGCAATGACGACGAGCAGAAAAATTGCCAGTCGAATAGATGTAAGAAATCGATAAATCTTGTTGTTTTTCATTCCACTAGCTCCAATTTCCCGCCGGACGAAACCGCCGGCGGGATTTTAGATTTTACTTAGTTCAATTTTGTATACCTTACTGTCCTAACTTGTTGCTGGGAACATTTACATAATCCATATATTCATTCTCACCGGTTAAGGTCTTCATGAAAGCAACAATCTTATTGACGGTATCGTCAGTAGGCTCAGGGTTCGCAGTATTGAAACGGAACATTGTGCGTACTGCCTCTTCCATGGTCATATGGGTTCCATCATGCATGTAAGGAGCGGTAAGCTCAATGTTACGCAGGTTGGGAACCTTAAATTTGTACATATCTTCTTCGTTGCCGGTAAAACCGTACAGACCCTGGTCATCTCCGCTAATCTCCGTACCACGTTCTTCGTAGTAAACGGCAGCATCTACAACAGTACCCAGTTTCTCGAAGCTCTGTCCACCCATGCTTACACCTACGTGGCAGGTTGCGCAATAATTTTTCTTGAACAACTCATAACCCTCGATCTCTTCTGCAGTCAACGCACCCGTATCACCTGCAAGATACTGATCGAAACGGCTGTTGGGAGTAACCAGAAGGCGTTCAAACTCCTCAATGGCACCGGTAATGGTTGCCTGGCTGATTCCTTCATTACCATATACCTTTTCAAATGCCTTCACCATCTCCTCATCTGCCTCTAACAAGGCTACGATGTCATCAAAGCTCTCATGTCCCATCTCAACAGGGTTCAGCGGGGGGCCTGCTGCCTGATCTGCAAGTGTTGCTGCACGACCATTCCAGAACTGCTGAACATTGAATACTGCATTGTAAACACTAGGTGCATTGATTCCACCAACCTGGCTGGCAATACCCTTTGCAAACTGAGAACCGTCAACACCACCATTGTTAAGAGGATGGCAGGTTGCACAGGAAACGGTTAAGTCCGCAGATAATCTGGTGTCATGGAACAGTGCCAGACCCAGCTCTGCCTTCTCAGGATCAATATCGTAATCGGAAGGATTTGGCATAATCTGAACAGGCTCACTGATTGCAGCTGCAAGAGTAGCTTCGTCCATTTCATATCCGATTTCTTCCGCGATACCCTGAACATATGTAGTTCTCTGTCCTGCCACCCAGTCCATAACGATCTGCTGTTCGCTTGCGTTCAGATTGGATCCCCAGTGTACTGCGGAATACTCAATAATGGGCATGTCATTGTTCAGAGTCGCCTGTTCGATTTTGGAGACATCTGCAATATTGACGGTTTCACCGGCCTGTATCTGAGCAACAACCTTCTCAAGATCCACAGAACGGTAACCATTGGTCATATCCTTCTCAAAGAGACTGGATACAAGGGGCATTTTCTGATACCAGAAGGGTTCAGGATCAGCGGCATGACACTGAAGACAGCCGTTGTTTTCGATAACCTGTACGAACTGATCGTTAAGATTATCAGCAGTAATCGCACGTCCGCTCAGCATGATTGCTGCATATACGATGATAGCTACTACAAGCACCACCGGTATGGCGATTAATTTTTTGTTCTTCATACTTTACCTCCAATTTTTATGACTTTTATCTAAGGTATAAATACCTCTTTATATATTTAGCCTCCTTTCATCATTCTTTTCTCTATTCCGGCACTGAGATGAAGTGCATCAGAATCCCCATAAGATGGTTAAAAAAATAAAAATAAAGTAAAAGTTTGTTAAAAAATATATAAAGTTTAAAATGCTAATCATTACTATTATTAGTTTGTTCTATTACTATAGCAGATTTATACATTAATTGTCAATTTCTTTTATTCTATCACAATTTCATTAAATAATCCAAGATTATTTGTTCTTTTTTAACAAAAAAATACCTCATTTTTGTCTATTTCTGTTGTTTTTTTCTTTTAAAAAGACTTTTTCCTACAGAAAATAAGCCCTGCATATGCTGTCGGAAACGACAGGTATACAGGGCCTCTTACTTCATATTCCTTATTTTTCCAAAATAGTCCGATCAGGACTTTATTTGCAAAGCTCCATCACTGCTGCCTTGGGAATGGCGCCCAGGGAACGGTTAACTTCCTTCCCCTCTTTCATAACGACAAGGGTAGGAATACTCATTACCTGAAAACGGGATGCCAGCTCAGGCTCCTGATCTACGTTGATCTTGCCTACCTTAACCTCTGCAAGCTCTTCTGCCACCTGATCCACGATAGGAGAGAGCATTCTGCAGGGTCCGCACCACTCTGCCCAGAAGTCCAGCAGGACAGGCTTATCGCTCTTTACTACCTCTTCTTCAAAATTATTCTGTGTTATGGTTAAAACTGCCATTTTTTCCTCCTTCATCTCATTACTTATTCATGTTCGTTTCTGTTCCTTAGTCTGGCTTGAAATCGTTAAAACTATAGCAAAAAAAAAACTTCTATTCTGTGACCAAGTTACCAATCTCTTTTTCCTGCAGAAAGCAGGCTTTATTCCTCTTTATATGTTGACAAAATTCATCCAATTCCATAAAATATTTACAACTATTCCGGACGTCAGAAACAGTTTGGAAACAGACCATGAAAGCTTGTCCGGAATAGCTGCAAAATCATAAAATAATGCTACCGAACTTATTCAATCTGACTGAAAGGAGATTCTTATGCTTACACGACAGGAAATCAAACAACGTGCCAAAGAACAGATCAAGGGAAACATTGGTATTTCATTTTTATGCCAGTTTATCTTTCTTGCCATTCTTCTTGCTTTATCCTCCATCCCTCTTTTGAACATTATTACCGTTTGGGTTCTTTTCTTTATTCTCTCTCCCCTGTCATTGGGTCTGCAGATGGTATATATGGAAATAAGCTATGGCCGAAAACCTGATGTTTCTACACTTTTTTCCGGATTTGGCCAGTATGGTCAGTCTATGCTCGCTTATCTTCTCCTTTTGATTCCCAACGTTATTTATAACATTCTTACCCTTATTCCTTTTTGTGTCCTCATTTTACTTACTCCTTTCTCTGCCATGACCTTAAACTATGATGTGATCAATAATATGGCAAATGCATTTATCCTATACTTTATCTGGTCCACTTTCCTGAGTATTATTTTCTGCTGCATCATGCTTGGATTTTCCATGATCTATCAGATTATGGCAGAACAGCCGGATTTATCTGGCCTGGATGTACTCAAAGCCAGCTGGCAGATGATGAAAGGGCGCAGATGGAACTATGTCGTTTTTCATCTCTCCTTTTTCCTTTGGCACTGTCTGGGTGTGATCACTCTGGGATTTGCCTATATCTACATTACCCCTTACCTTATGACAGCGAATGCACATTATTATCACAACATTAAGGCAGACCAGAATATTTTTCCTGTTGGCAGGGAAGAACCTATCAAACAGGGAGAACCTGTTAGTCATGCTCTTCTCTCTGAAGAAATACCCGTGATGAATCAATCCCTGGACTCTGTGGAAATACCCGTGGTGAATCAATCCCTGGACTCTGCGGAAATACCTGCGGCGAATCAATCCCTGGACTCTGAGAAAGTACCTGCGGCGAATCAATCCCTGGACTCTGAGGAAATGTCTGTAACGAACATAGCCTCGACGACGGCCGAGGCTCCTTGTGAAGAAAATCATCCTGCACCCATCCCTGATTCTCCTGCAACAAGCATCGGGGAAAGCGAAACAATTTCTACCCCGGAAGAAACTTCTGCAGCTGATACAACTCCCGAAATGGAAGATGCTCCTACAGCTGATACAGCTTCTGTAATGAAGGAAGTTCCTGCCACTGCTGCAACTCCTGAAACGGAGGATGCTCCTGTGGCTGATACAGCTTCCGAAATAGAAAATAGCCCTGTGGATGAGTTTGAAGAGGAAGAAGAGTGGAGCTGGGAAAACCTCATAAAAAAATAAATCATATAAAACTCTGCTTTTATCTGATTCAATATGCTTGAAACTTGTATTTTACAAGTCATTCAGCATATATGAACTTACTTTTTCTTATTTTTATATGCCCGAATCCTGCTTTTTACAACCGTTTCAGCATATATAAATTTGCTTTTTCTTATTTTTATATGCCCGAAACCTGCTTTTTACAGCCGTTTCAGCATATATGAACTTACTTTTTCTTATTTTTATATGCCCGAAGCCTGCTTTTTACAGCCGTTTCAGCATATATAAGCTTGCTTTTTTTTATTTTTATATGCCCGAAGCCTGCTTTTTACATACCCAAAACTCAATTTACTATCACTTTTTATCGTCCCTTGCCAAGGGATGGTAAAAGCACACACTGATAACAATGATTTTTTAAGGAGAATACACACATGTCCATTGAAACTGTCAGGGAATATTTAAAAACCTATCAACTGGAAGATCGTATACGGGAATTTGAGGTTTCCAGTGCTACCGTGGAGCTGGCCGCCCAGGCTCTGGGTTGTGAACCCTGCCGGATCGCCAAAACCCTGTCCTTTCTTATTGAAGATGCACCGGTACTCATTGTGGCTGCCGGAGATGCCAAGATCGACAATGCCAAATATAAGGCCCGTTTTTCCTGTAAAGCCAAAATGCTCTCTCCCGACCAGGCCTTAGAGCTGGTGGGCCATGCCGTGGGAGGTGTCTGTCCCTTTGGGGTAAAGGAAGGAGTAACCGTCTATCTGGACGAATCCCTGAAACGGTTTGAAACCATCTTTCCTGCCTGCGGAAGCAGCAACAGCGCTATCGAACTTACCATTCCTGAACTGGAAAGCTGTTCCAATCCTTCCGGATGGGTGGATGTATGTAAAAATTGGGAATAAGATAAGAGCTGCCGGATCAAACCAGCAGCTCTTTCATTTTTTCTAAAATCTCCTCCGTCAGCGCCAGAAGCTGTTCCGCAGCTTTCTCTACCAGATCGGGCTTCTTGTAGCGGAAGGTAAAATGAGGAATTCCCTTGGCTGTAAAAGCAGCTTTTTTCGGATAGGCATCCAGAACCAGAGGAATATTCTCTACCCGGATGGGGGCATCTTCTTTTAAAAATACCTGTATCCGCTCCTGCTTACCCTTGATCTCTGTGATGAAAATTCCATGAGCCTTTACCCGGATCAAAGAAATCCGCAGAAGATTTTCCACACTGCCGGGAACCACGCCGAAGCGATCCATCAGCTCTTCCCGCATTTCCTCGCTTTCTGCCTGATTTTCAATGGCAGCAATCCGTTTATAGATGTCCAGCTTTTGTACCTCATTCATAATATAGGAGGGGGGAATAAAGGCATCCACATCCAGGTCCACCAGAGTATTAAAGTCCTCCATGTAAGTGGAGATTCCTTTCAGATTCTTTACCGCCTCATTGAGCATCTTGCAATACAGGTCGTAACCCACGGCTTCCATATGGCCATGCTGTTTTTTTCCCAGAAGATTTCCTGCACCCCGGATCTCCAGATCCCGCATGGCAATCTTAAAACCACTTCCCAGCTGGGTGAACTCCCGGATGGTCTGCAGACGCTTCTCAGCAATCTCCTTTAACACCTTATCCCGTTTATACATGAAGAAGGCATAGGCCACACGGCTGCTTCGCCCTACACGGCCTCTCAGCTGATAAAGCTGGGAAAGTCCCATCTGATCCGCATCATCAATGATCATCGTATTTACATTGGAGATATCCATACCGGTCTCGATAATAGTGGTGGAAACAAGAACATCGATCTCTCCGCTGATGAACTCATACATGATCTTTTCCAGCTCCTGCTCCTTCATCTGTCCGTGGGCAAAAGATACATTGGCCTCAGGAACCAGATTCTGGATAGAGGCCGCCACATCTGCAATCGTATTTACCCGATTGTAGACGTAATATACCTGTCCGCCTCTGGACAGCTCCCGGACGATGGCCTCTCTGACCATTTCTTCATTGTATTCACAGACGTAGGTCTGAATGGGAAGCCTTTCTCCCGGAGCTTCCTCCAGCACACTCATATCCCGAATTCCCACCAGACTCATATGCAGGGTGCGGGGAATGGGTGTAGCAGACAAGGTGAGTACATCCACGTCTTCCTTCAGCTGCTTGATCTTCTCCTTGTGGCCTACACCGAAACGCTGCTCCTCATCCACGATGAGCAGTCCCAGATCCTTGAACTCCAGATCTTTAGACAAAATCCTGTGGGTTCCGATAACGATGTCTACCAATCCCTTTTTTAAATCGGCCAGTGTCTTTTTTTGTTGGGCAGAGGTCCGAAACCGGGACATCAGATCGATCCTTACAGGAAAATCCTTCATCCTCTGGATAAAATTATTATAATGCTGCTGGGCCAGAATGGTGGTGGGTACCAGAAAGGCCACCTGTTTACCGTCCTGCACCGCCTTGAAGGCCGCCCGGATGGCGATCTCCGTTTTTCCAAAGCCCACATCTCCACAGATGAGACGATCCATGATCCGGCCGCTTTCCATATCCCGCTTGGTGGCTTCGATGGCCGTCAGCTGATCTTCCGTCTCCTCATAGGGAAAAAGCTCCTCAAATTCCTTCTGCCAGACCGTATCCTGACCAAAAGAAAAGCCCTGCTTTTCCTGCCGCCTGGCGTAAAGCTCCACCAGATCTTTGGCAATCTCCTGGACAGCTCCACGTACCTTAGTCTTGGTATTTCCCCATTCCTTAGTACCCAGCTTATTTAACTTAGGCTTTCTGGCATCCGCAGAGGCATATTTCTGAATCACATCCAGGCCGGTGGCAAGAATATAGAGATTTCCTCCATCCCGGTACTCAATCTTCATGTAATCCTTTACTACCTTTTCCACCTCTACCTTCTCAATTCCCCGGTAGATGCCCAGACCATGGCTTTCATGAACTACATAGTCACCTACCTGAAGCTGGGAAAAGTCCCGTATTTTCGTTCCCTCATATTTTTTAACTTTCTTCTTTTTTCGCTTCTCCCTGCCGAAAATATCTCCTTCGGTGATCACCACGAATTTCAACAGAGGATACTCAAATCCCCTCTTTACGCTTCCGTAAAAGATGAGCACCTCACCGGGCTGAACCCGGCGAAAAGGATCTTCTGTATAAAATGCATTCAGCTCTTCATTACGGATATCCTCAGCCAATCGTTTTGCACGGGTTCTGGAGGGAGAAAGAAGAATAACCCTGTACTGTCCCTTTTTATAGCGTTTTAAATCCTTGATCAGCAGTTCAAAACTGTTGTTATAGGAAGCAATGCTCTTAGCGTCCACACTAAATCTGTTCTCCGTTTTTAAGAGAGCTGCCTTATCCTCCATAAAACCGATCTGCACCGTAGGATAGCTCTTTACCTTATGCAGCACCTCTTCTCTACTAATAAGAAGCTTCGTCTGCCCCGGCAGAACATAGCCTTTTTCCAGACGGTGGCTCATACTTTCTTTAAACTCAGCCTCCACACCATCCAGATGCTCACTTATCCGGATAGGTTCATCCAGGAATACGCAGCATTTTTTCCCCGCAAACAGCTCCATAAAGGACTGTACCCAGGGTAAAAAATAATGAATATAGCTTTCCAGATTCACCTTACTTTTAAATTCCAGAACCTCTTCCTTCAGTTCCTTCACATGAACAGTTAGCCGATGGGCTTCTTCCGTCAAAAACTGCTCCCTCAGCTTCTCCCGCTGCCGGTCTGCTTCCTTCTGGATGCTTCCCATCCCGGCCTCTAATTCCTCATCGGTAAGAATCAGCTCTGTGGCCGGATAAATGGATACCGCCTCCAGTTTTTCGATAGAACGCTGGCTCAGGATATCGAAGCTTCTTATAGATTCTACTTCCTCTCCCCAAAGCTCGATCCGGTAAGGATTTTCTTCCGTCAGGTCAAAAATATCGATGATTCCGCCACGAATGGAAAACTGTCCCGGAGCCTCCACCTGATCCGTCTTTTCGTAGCCCATGGTCACCAGACGCGCGGCCAGCTTTCCTTCCTCAATCTCACTTCTTTTATCAATATGCAGGGTATAAGCCTGAAAGCGTTCAATGGGCATCATGGGGGAAAGAAGGGTACTGAAGGTGGTGATCAGGGTCAGAGGTCTTCCTTCCGAAATCCTCTTCAATGCCTTTATCCTTTCCTGCACAAGCTGATTTCCCTGGATATCCGCCTGATAAAAGATCAGATCCTTTCCCGGATATACACTGACATTCCTGTCATAAAAACGAAAATCCTCTGCGATCTCCCTTGCCCGCAGATCGCTGAAGGTAAGGATCAGCCTTATCTTAAACGCTTCTCCCAGTCCTGCTATCATATGCAGCTTCTGGGAATCCACACAACCGCTTATGCTCAGCACTTCCTCCTGTTTTGTCAGAAGCCGGCTCATCTCCTCATATTCTGCCAGCTCCTGTAAGGGGTACATTAATCCTTCCACTTACTCCACCTGCTTTACCTTTTTATTATAGGTATTCATTGCTCCGTCAATATTTCCCGCAATGATCTCCCGGATCGCCCTAACCGCAGTTTCTGCCGTTTCCTCCATAATAACCGCTTCTTCCCTGGAAAAACGCCCCAGAACATAGTCCGCCAGATCATAGCCCTTAGGCTTATCCCCTACACCAACCTTAATTCTGGGAAATACATCATGTCCCAGATGGGCCAGGATACTTTTAATCCCGTTATGACCGCCGGCACTTCCCTTCTTGCGGATACGAAGCTGCCCCACATCCAGGGAGATATCGTCATAGATCACGATCAGCTCCTGCTCTTCCTCTATCTTATAATAATCCACCAGAGCCCGGATACTTTCTCCGCTTAAATTCATATAGGTCTGAGGCTTTGCCAGGATAACCTTCTTCCCATCGATCACTCCCTTTCCGATCAGCGCCTTATGCTTTTTTTCCAGCACATCGATGGAAAAGGTATCTGCCAACTTATCTATGACGGCAAAGCCGATATTATGTCTGGTATTTTCATATTCCTTCGTGGGATTTCCCAAGCCAACAATAATATACATAATCTTTTCTTTTTCTCCATAAAAATGATTTTTCAGTCTTCGGATCCACATAGACTTCTCTCTCATCCAGTATTCTGTAACTGCCTACGGCTTTCACTATAACGAAAAAGGAGCCGGTCAGTCAAGGAAAGTTTTTCTTCCCTGCCTCCGGCTCCCGGTTTAATCTGGTATATAATAAGCCCCATGCAATTCATTTGAACCGCACAGGGCTAATTCTACCTTTTACACAGATGTCGTTACTCTTCCTCTGCCAGTACCTTCTCATACTGACCCAGAATCGTACTCTGGATCATCTCTCTGGTAGCGGAATTGATGGGGTGCGCTATATCGCGGTACTCTCCGTCCGCAGCTTTTTTACTGGGCATTGCAATAAATAACCCTTTTTCTCCTTCAATCACCTTGATATCATGAACAACAAATTCATTATCGAGTGTAATAGAAACAATAGCTCTTAATTTTCCTTCTTTGGTTACTTTACGTACCCATACATCTGTAATAGTCATTAAGCAAATCCTAACCTTTCTTGGAACGACATTGTGGTCGTTATTTAAATCATGTAACGATCATTTTTTTCTACCACAATCTTAATTTTGTCTTCGCCCTTGTGGTAGGAATTGGCCTTAATGGTGTCTCTACTCTCTACGATACAGTTCTCAATGTAGGTATTATCCCCGATATATACATCATTTAAAATAATGGAATTCTTGATCACACAGTTGTTGCCGATAAAGCTTTTCTTAAAGATTACCGAATTTTCCACCTCACCATTGATAATACAGCCACTGGAAATCAGGCTGTTCTTTACGTTAGAACCGATGTTATACTTAGCCGGCGGTAAATCATCCACCTTGGAATAAATGTCCGGGTAGGTCTTAAAAAAGTACTCCCGGATGGCGGGATCAAGGAAATCCATATTGGTCTGGAAATAGTCTTCAATAGATGCGATATTCTTCCAGTATTCCTTGATCTTATAGCCGAAAATACGCTTCTGGTCTTTGTAGCGGATCAGTACATCCTTTACAAAATCATAGCGGTCTTCTTCGGCACAACGCTCGATCATTTCGATCAACAATCTTCTGCGGATTACATAGATACCACAGGAGATCGTATTACTCTTAGCCACAATAGGCTTTTCTTCAAACTCTTCGATACGGCTCTCCTCATTCATTTTGATCGTACCGAAACGTTCAATTACGGTATCCTTGGGCATATCCTTGCAGACAATGGTAATATCTGCCTTCTTCTGGATGTGGTATTCCAGAAGCCTATTATAGTCCATCTTGTATACGCAGTCTCCGGAAGCGATGATCACATAGGGCTCATGACTGCTTTTCAAAAAGGAGATATTCTGGAACATGGAATCCGCTGTTCCCCTGTACCAGGTACTGTTTTCTGCCGTTACCGCCGGTGTGAATACGGTCAGCCCTCCCTGTTTACGTCCAAAGTCCCACCACTTGGAGGAGCTTAGATGCTCATTCAGGCTTCTTGCATTATACTGGGTAAAAACTGCCACCTTCTTGATATTAGAGTTGGACATATTACTCAGGGAAAAGTCGATACTCCGATAGCTGCCTGCAATCGGCATTGCCCCTACAGCTCTCTTCTGCGACAGTTCCTTCATCCTGTGGTTATTTCCACCTGCTAAAATAATACCAATTGCTCTCACTATTCATCACCTGCCTTAATCAAAGTTTTTCCGCTGGGAAGAGTCAGATTCTCATAATCTGCTTCTGTTGTTTCCCCAAATATACAGGAGTTCTTGCCCACTGTCAGGCCTTCAGGCAGGATGGTTTTCTCGCCGATACATACCAGCCCCTGATTATAAATATGTGGATGGGTCTCATTCTGGGCCTCCTCACCCATACCCAGCTTTACCCTGTCGTGGATCACCACATTCTCGGCTACAATACTCTTATTCAGCTCACAGCCTGCTCCGATCACCGTATTATTCATGATGATGGAGTCCCGGATCACGGTTCCTTCACCGATGGTAACACCACAACCGATCACGGAATTATAAACTTTTCCGCAAATGTCCGTACCCTCTCCGATAATACTTCGTTCCACTACACTGTCCGCTGCCAGATACTGTGGCGGAAGAATATCACTCTTGGTATAAATCTTCCAATATTCTTCGTACAGATTAAATTCCGGAACGATATCGATGAGCTCCATATTGGCTTCCCAATATGAGCTGAGTGTTCCCACATCCTTCCAATATCCGTTAAACTCGTAAGCATATAGAGGTGAACCCTGTCCATGACAATAAGGAATGATGTGCTTACCAAAATCCAGTGCCGGCTGCTCAGACATTCGAATCAGCGCCTCTTTCAGGGTCTTCCAATTGAATATGTAAATTCCCATGGACGCCAGATTACTTCTGGGATTTTCCGGTTTTTCTTCAAAGTCTACGATTCTGCGGTTCTCATCAGTAATCATGATACCGAAACGGCTGGCCTCTTCCATAGGCACCTGCATGACGGCAATGGTACACTCCGCGTTGTTCTGTTTGTGAAAATCCAACATGACCTCATAATCCATTTTGTAGATATGATCACCTGAAAGGATCAGCACATATTCCGGATTATAGGTTTCCATATAGGCCAGATTCTGGTATATGGCATTGGCCGTTCCCGTATACCATTCGCTATTGGCACTCTTTTCATAGGGAGGCAGCACGGTCACGCCACCAATGTTGCGGTCAAGATCCCAGGGAATACCGATACCGATATGCGTATTCAGGCGAAGAGGCTGATATTGTGTCAATACACCAACTGTATCCACTCCGGAATTGATACAGTTGCTAAGCGGGAAATCAATGATGCGATACTTTCCGCCGAAGGCCACTGCAGGTTTGGCAACCTTCGAAGTCAAAACACCCAAACGGCTTCCCTGGCCGCCCGCCAATAACATGGCTATCATTTCTTTTTTAATCATGTCCTCACCTCTACTTCTCTTCTCGCTTGTAAAGCGTAGTAATTATTATAGCATAACACCTCAAATAAGTGAATGACTTTTACAAATAATTTCTCCAATTTTCTGTATTATTTGTGCATTTTTAATAGTAGAAAACGTTTTCTTTTTTATTTTCTATTTTAAATATAGAATTTTATGTTATTTTTTCCCTTTATAACCAATTTTTTATACAAAAAATTTATATTTTCTATAATTTTGAAAATTTTTTCCGACCTGTTCTTTCCTCTGTTTTTCCCTCTTCCCTCTCAAAAGCTCTTTGTTTTTTTTTACCAAAAAGGTATAATGGAAAAACAGACGAAAAACCTTCTGTCAGTAAATGGCTGTCCTATACAGCAGAATTGAGGAAAAAATGTTTGAGATTGATTTTCAAAAACCAATTCATGTTTATTTTATGGGAATTGGCGGCATCAGTATGAGTGGATTGGCCGAGATCCTCCTGTCACGTAAATTTACGATTTCCGGTTCCGATATGAAGGAATCACCTCTGACCAGACAGCTCTCAGAAGAAGGAGCCCGCATCTACTACGGCCAGCAGACCTCCCATATTGATGATACCGTGGATCTGGTGGTCTACACAGCTGCCATCCATGAAGATAACCCTGAATTTCAGGATGCCCTTGCCCGAAAGCTTCCCATGCTCAGCCGGGCCCAGCTTCTGGGACAGCTGATGCGTAATTATGAGCTTCCCATTGCGGTCAGCGGAACTCATGGCAAAACCACCACTACCTCCATGATCTCCGACGTCCTTCTGGCCTGTGAAACGGATCCCACCCTGACCATCGGGGGCATCCTTCCTTCCATTGGGGGGAATATCCGCATCGGCCATTCCCCCTATTTTGTAACGGAGGCCTGTGAATACACCAACAGCTTCTTAAGCTTTTTCCCCAAAATAAGCATCATTCTGAACGTGGAGGAGGACCATATGGATTTCTTCCATAATATAGAAGAAATCAGGCAGTCCTTCCATCACTTTGCCGCCCTTTTGCCGGGAGAAGGTACTCTGATCATCAACAAAGATATCCCCGGACTGTCCTCAATCTGTGAACAGCTATCCTGCAGGGTACTGCGCTATGGCTTTGACGAAGACTGTGACTGCTATGCCACCGATATCTGTTATGATGAAAAGGGGCATCCTTCCTTCCTGCTGCACCTTGGAGAGCACCCTCCTGTCAGGGTCAGGCTGGGTGTACCCGGAAAGCATAACGTCTCCAACAGTCTGGCTGTTTTTGCCCTCAGTGACCTTCTGGGACTTCCCTTTGAAAAAACCACAGAAGCTTTAAGCCGGTTTACGGGAACCAAACGCCGCTTTGAATTTAAGGGCAAGCTGGGTGATATCACCATCATCGATGACTATGCCCATCATCCCACAGAGATCCGGGCTACTCTGGAAGCCGCAAAAGCATGGCCCCACAATCGGCTATGGTGTATCTTCCAGCCCCATACCTATACCCGTACCAACGCTTTTCTCCATGAGTTTGCACAGGCACTTTCTCTGGCTGATGAGATCATTCTGGCCGATATTTATGCTGCCCGGGAAATCAATACCATCGGTATTACCTCCCTGGATCTGAAAAAAGAGATCGAAGGCTTAGGAAAAACCTGCCATTATTTTCCCACCTTTGATGAGATTGAAAATTTTTTGCTGGAGAATTCTATCAACGGTGACCTGTTGATAACTATGGGTGCCGGAGACATTGTAAAAATAGGAGAAAATCTTCTGGGAATCTAGTTATCCACTTTATCCACAGTTTTTTTGTCAGGCTTCGAGAAAAAAACTGTGGATATTTTCTTTTCAGGCAGACTGCAACAGAAGGATAAAATTTCGTCTGTTTACAGTATTTTTTTAATGTGTATAAAATATATCCACTATTTTATCCACCTTATCCACAGTTTCCACCTCTTTGCTGAAATGCCCTGTTTACAAGGGCTGGTGGGTTTTTACGGGTTTATTTTTTTCTTTTCCTATGGTATAATTTCGTTGCTTTAAGAGAAAGATTCAAAGAATAGGATGGGATAGAATGAGCCGGTTAATGATCAGAGATTATCGAAATATAGGATATACCAGTGTGTCAAATCAATTTATTGACTGCTATATGGCTGATGCCAATGATGCCCAGCTGAAGGTCTATCTCTATCTGCTCAGGCACAGCAAAAGCAAACAGGATACCAGTATGTCTGCACTGGCCGATTACTTTAATTATACGGAAAAGGACATTTTAAGAGCTCTCTCCTACTGGCAGGAGAAAAAAATCATAAAGCTGGATCATGATGACCGGGGTCAGATTGCAGGAATTACACTTTTTGACCCTTCTGCCACAGAAACCAGGCCCATGTCCTCTTCTGACACGGCCGCTGCTTCTACACCGCAGATGGTATCCTCTGCGATAAAACCTTCTGCTTCGGTATATTCCAAGCCGGATTACAGTCTGGAGCAGCTTTCTGCGTTTAAGGACAGGGAGACCACCTCGCAGCTGGTTTTTATTGCCGAATCCTATCTGGGAAAAACCCTGAGCGCGGGAGATATTCGTTCCTTACTATTTATCTCCGATGAACTGCATTTTTCCTTTGATCTGATCGATTATCTGCTCCAATACTGCGTAGACCGTGGAAAGAAGGATTTTCGTTATATTGAAAAGGTAGCGATTTCCTGGGCCCAGGCTCATATTTCTACTCCCGATGAGGCCGAACAGTCAACCAGCCGCTACAGTAAGCATGTATATACGGTAATGAATGCCCTTGGCAAATCCAGCAGCCCTACTCCCCGGGAGGTAGAATACATCACCCGGTGGTATCAGGAATACGGATTTACCATTGATATCATTCTTGAGGCCTGTGAACGCACCGTTTTGGGAACGGACAAGCGTCGCTTTGAATATGCAGACAAAATCCTTTCCAGCTGGAAGGCTGCAGGAGTACACCACAAACAGGATATTTCCAGGGTTGATGCTTCCTATTCAGGAAGAAAAAGGGTTGCTTCTGTCTCCCGGAATAAGTTCAACCAGTTCCAGCAGAATGATTATGATTTTGACGCTCTTGAGCAGGAGCTGCTCAGTAATTAAAGGAGAAGATCGTGCCATTAACCAACTCGCAATACGATACCATTATCAGAACCTATGAGGAACAGCAGCTCCGGGAAAGAAACCGCCGGGATGAACGTATCCGCCAGGTAAATCGCCAGATCAAGGGATATGAGAAAATCAGTCATGAAATTGCTTCCCTTTCCGTGGAACATGCCCGACTCCTTCTGGATGGAGACGAGTCTGCGCTGAATCGTCTGAAATCCTCTCTCTTACTTCTTCGAAAAAAGCAGGAGGAGCTCCTGGAAGAAGCCGGATTGGGAAAGGATTATCTGAAACCCGCCTATGTCTGCACACTATGCCGGGATACCGGCTATATTAATAACCGAAAATGCAGCTGTTTTAAGCAGAAAATGATCGATCTTCTTTATGAGCAGTCCAATATGAAGGAGCTTTTAGAAAAGCAGAATTTTTCCCGGCTCTCCTATGAATATTACGTCGGCGAAGATCTGTCCCGATTTGAAAAGGCTGTCAGCACCTGCCATAGTTTTGTGAAAAGCTTTGACTCAGACTACCATAATCTCTTTTTTTATGGTACAGTGGGTACAGGAAAATCCTTTTTATCAGGCTGTATTGCAAAAGAACTGATAGATTCGGGCCATTCTGTGATCTATTTCAGTGCAGTTGCACTTTTCGACCGGATTTCCCGGCATACCTTTGACTATCAAGCCAAAGACGAATTAAACGATCTGTATGAGGATCTATATTCCTGCGACCTGTTAATTATTGATGATCTGGGAACAGAAGTGACGAACGCATTTTCCTCTTCCCAGTTTTTTTCCTGCCTGAACGAAAGAATTCTGCGGAAAAAATCCATTATCATCTCTACTAACCTGTCTTTGCAGGAACTGAGAGACCGATATTCTGACCGTATTTTTTCCCGGATCACCAGTAATTTTGATCTATGCAAGATTACCGGTCCGGATATTCGTATGCATAAAAAACGTTTAACTATCAGAAAGTGAGGAAATTTTCATGTCAAAGCGTGAAGAAAAACGTGATTTACAGTCCATTCCCGTAGGTTCATTGGGAATGATTCCCCTGCAAAGCTGTGCTGAGCTGGGCAAAAAGGTAGACTACTACCTGGTAAAATGGAGAACAGAAAGAGAACATGAGCATAAAAACAGCCTTGCCTTCGCAGGCTATCAGCGTCCTTCCTATATTCTTGCCTCCCAGACCCCCCGCTTCGGCTCCGGAGAAGGCAAAGGTGTCATTCTGGAATCCGTTCGTGGTAGTGATCTCTATATCCTGGTGGATGTATGCAATTACAGCATCACCTATTCTCTCAGC
>JAFSIS010000015.1 GCA_017439665.1 Lachnospiraceae bacterium | reverse complement strand
GCTGCATAAAATACTGAAAATCCAACGAATCAATATCTTTCAAAAATGATATTTTCACCAAGGGGTTAGTGCGCCCTTTTTTAGCCAGAAAAATTAATCAAACTTTTTTCATTTCACTATTGACATTTATTAGCTGGACTTGGTAGTTTCTGATGATCGCTGTTTTAATTTTGTGATTTCTTCCATCAAATTGGCAATACGTATATCTTTATCAGCCAAAGTCATAGCCTGTTGATCAATAATTCCCTGTAAAGCTTTTACCCTGTTGACCGAATCCTGATGCCTTTGACATAGCCATTGGATGGTATAATCATTGTCCAATTGATAGATGGTTTCGGCAGCCGTTTTGATGGCAGGATTTTCTTTTGTCAGCATATTTATTTCCTCCCAGGTTCGTGCTTTGAAAAAAGAAGTCCAAAGATCCAATTTGAATCGTTTATCCTCTTTGGTGACTAAGTGGGTACAAGTTAAGTCTATCACATGAAGCTGGAACTTGTCAGTAAAAAGAGAATAATTTTTTGCGTTTAACAGTTTATATGTTGCATGAAATTCAGGACATTGGGGAAAGAGAGTGTAGTTTAAAAAAGAAATATGAATAGAGGGCTTTGTATCAATATAATCACTGCCCTTATTGAGAGTATCGTAGCTTCTGCACAAATAACCTAAAGAACGTTCCGGCCAGTTAAACTGGTTTTCCACCTGCAGTTCCAGATTGATCAGGGTATGGTCATTCATCAGAACATTTACATCCAGAATAAAGGTTTTCTGGTCTATGTGCCGGCCAAGCAGGATTGGATTGGTGATGGTGACAGTCTGGACATCTCTGGGATAAAGATGAAGAACGGAGCAGATGAGGGCTTTTAAAACATCATTATTTTCCTGTAAAAGAGCACAAAAAAGGTAATCATTTAATAGGGTATGCCGCAGCTTGCCAGTGGTATTTTCGACAAGCTGGGAAATATCTGCCGGAGGTCGAGGAAGGTATTTTTTATAAGGTAAAAACGAGGTATCGGGGAAGGACATATCTCTATATTGAGAGTAGTTTTGAGAAGGGGATAGAAGTATATTTGGTGAATTTGTCATAAGCAAGGTGGTCCTTTCGTGATATGTGGTTAGGATATGTTCTGTATAAAGTGGACTAAGAATTAATAGATATAGAACAAATATATTGTATCAACAATAAAAAGTCAAGACCCAATATGGGACAAAGCCTTGCCTACAAAAGCAGAGCTTTAGTATAATAAAAAGTAAGTATTCAGAAGGTTGTGTTCTACAAGGATTAAAGAAAAAAGATGAAAAAACAATACACCTATGCCCTGATCACGGTCTGCATCTGGTCCACCATGGCAACCGTGGTAAAGGCAATGTTATTTGACATACCGAGTCTTCAGGCTCTTTCCATCGGCCGTTTTTTTACAGGAAAAAATCCATCTCCGGGCGGTTATAGCCCTGTTGTTTATCATCGGGGGCATACTTTTGCAAAGCCTGCGGGGAGGAAAAAAATAAGAACAAAGTTTTAGCTGCAAAAATGGATGGAAGGAGAGGAAAAATGGAAATCAGAGAGGCGACAGCCCTGGAGGCAGAAAAAATTCTGGAATACTGTAAGGTAATCGGTGGAGAGTCAGACAATCTGAGCTTTGGGCCGGAAGGAGTGACCATGACGGTGGAAGCAGAAGGAGAGTTTCTGGAAAGCATGAGGGAGTCGAAGAATCAGGTCTTTCTCATTGCCGTAGAAAATGAAGAGGTCGTGGGTACCGGTGTACTTTCCGGTTTTGCAAAACCCCGCATGGCCCACAGAGGGGAGATTGCCCTGTCAGTAAAAAAATCCATGTGGGGAAAGCACATCGGAACCCGGCTCATGGAAAAACTCATCTCTTTTGCCAGAGAAAGGGCCAAAATGGAGATTTTATCCCTGGAGGTGCGATGTGACAATGAACGGGCCATAGCCCTGTATAGGAAGCTGGGCTTTGAGATCATTGGAACCTTTGAGGGGATGATGAAGATTCAGGGAGAATGGATCGGCTATTACCTTATGCGTAAGGAGTTGTAGAGAGAAAATCAAGAATGTGATGAAGAAGTATTTGCATGTATAGAGGATAATTACAGAAAGGCGGATTATACAAATGAAACTATGTGTACTGAAAGGAAGCCCCAGAATCAACGGAAATACCAACAGTCTGCTCGAGCCCTTTCTGGAAGAAGTGAAAAAAGCAGGGCATGAAACCAAAGTCTTCGACCTTTACCGGATGGAGCTTAAGCCCTGTGTGGCCTGTCGGTGTTGCCAGAAGGACTGGACCATTTTTGGCTGCCCCTTAAAGGATGAGATGGGAGAGATTTTTACTGCTATCCGGGAAAGTGATCTGATCCTGATCGCCACGCCCATCTATTCCTGGTTCTGTACCGGACCGATGAAAAACGTTCTGGACCGTATGGTTTATGGGATGAATAAGTATTATGGTGAAGAAAAGGGCCCCGCTTTGTGGGAAGGAAAGAAGGTTGCCCTGCTGATCACCTGTGGCTATAAGGCGGAAAAAGGAGCGGATCTTTTCGAAGAGGCCATGAGACGCTATTGTAAGCATTCCCGGCTGGAGTATCTGGGAATGCTTTGTGAGAGGCATATGGGTTATCAGACTCAGTTTATGGATGAAGAAAAAAAGCAGCATGCCCGTGAATTTGCCACTGAAATTGCTGCCAACGATGAAGGATGAGAGATAATAATGCCCGAAACACAAAATTGTATTTTAGTAGTGGACGATGATAAGCGGATGCGGAAGGCTGTCATGGATTTTTTGGCGACAGGAGGCTATAGGATGCTGGCAGCCGGAGATGGTGAAGAAGCATGGGATAGTTTTCAAAAAAACAAAGAAAGCATAGAGCTGATTCTTTTGGATATTATGATGCCGGGAAAAGATGGAATGGCTGTATTAAGAAAAATACGGATGGAATCAGAGATACCGGTCATTTTGTTGACGGCAAAGGATAGAGAGACAGATCAGATCACCGGCTTTAGACAGGGAGCAGATGATTATATTACCAAGCCTTTTTCGCCTGCCTTACTGGAAGCAAGGGTGGAATCTGTTTTAAAGCGGACAAAAAGGGAGTCTGGCAGAGGCATTATAAAAGAAGGAAGGCTGTAAATGAGAAGATCACTCAGGGTAAAACTGACCTTATTTGTGGCGGTAATCGTTTTGCTGCAGAGCGTTCTGCTGATAGGCTTTGGGACATGGTATGTGGAAAAATTCTTTTTGCAGGAGAAAACCAATGAAATAGAGTCTCTCTATGATCAGCTGACAGAAGCGATAAAAAAAGAGGATTTTAAAACGGTGGAGGAACTGGCTGTCCTGCACGAAAGAAGGGATCATATTGGAACGGTCATTCGGGATGAAAAGGGGAAGGAAGTCTATAGGATACATACTGTTGAATTAAGTGCGGATGAGGAAGTATCACTGTATCAGGATGAGCCTCAATTGGAACAGAGGGAGGAACATCTGTTGATGTGGGGAAAGGTATTGGCGGGTAAGGATCAATATTATATTTTTCTGTCTTCGCCCTTATCAGCGGTTCGCCATACAGCAGAGCTGATCCTTAGATTGAATATCATTATTTCTGTTATTGCACTTTTTTTGGGAATGGCAGGTGCCTGGATCGTAGGTGAACGCTTTACGCGGCCGATCCTGGAGATGGACCGGGCAGCGAAGGCCATGGCAAGGCTGGACTTTTCGAAAAATCCGGATTTTTCCACCAGAGAGGATGAACTGGGAACGTTGGGAAGAAGTATTTGTCAGATGTCGATACAGCTTTCCGATACGCTGGAAAAACTGCAGGCAGCAAATGAGCAGTTAAAGGAGGATGTTGACTGGCAGAAAAAGCAGGATAAGGTAAGAAAAGAGTTTATGATAAACGTTGCCCATGAGCTGAAATCACCGCTGGCTCTGCTCACTATGTCCTGTGCAAATTTAAAGAATGAACGGTTGGGATCAGAGGACAGAAACTACTATTGCGATGTAATTATGGACGAATGTCTGAGATTGGGAACGATGGTACAGAAGCTGTTGGAGATTACCAGATTGGAAAATGTGGGAAAGGAGATTGAAAAGGAGAAAATAGAGCTTTCAAAGCTTGTTCAAAGCATGCTTGAAAAATTCAGGACACTTTTTGAGGAAAAGGGAATACAGGTAACCACCCGGATAGAAAAGGATGTTTTCATCTGGGCAAATGACTACTATCTAGAGCAGGCTCTCACAACATTCTCACAAGTCTTTAGTAAGATATACAGCAGATACTAGATGACGAATGAGGAGAACCAAAGCAGATGAAGGCTAAAGACTTACTGTATCGTTGGAAAAGATATGCTTTCTTTGCATTTCAGTATTTTTTTCTGGAAAAGCCCCGGGGATTGGATTTTACCATGAGAGATCTGGATATACCGGAGGAACAAAAGAAGTTTATTCATGGCTACAGTAAAACCAATGAAAGGCATTTGAGAAATATATTTGACAGGCTTCCCTTCATGGACAATTTAAGCCTTCTGGATGTAGGCTGCGGTAAGGGAGTAGTATTAAAGGAAGCGGCCCGATATCCCTTTGACAAAATCGCAGGAATTGACATTAATTTCAGATTGATCGAACGGGCCCGTATAAATTTTAAAAGGCTGCATTTGGAAGAGCGCATTTGGTGTGAGGAAAGGAATGCGTTGGAATTTGAAGATTATGGGAAGTATAATGTCTTCTTTTTCTTTAATCCCTTTGGCAGAGAGATTATGGAAACAGTAATAGACAAAATACTTGCTTCTACGTATTCCAGACAGAAAAGAGTTTACCTTATCTATCATAATCCCATTTTTAAGGATGTAATTGAGAAAAAAGAGGTTTTCCTGCTCCACCATCAATTATATGATAGTTTGAAGCAGTACGAAACATACATCTATATCACCAGAACAGGCTGGTAAAAAGAAAGAGAATACAGCAGATGAAATGAGCGGGAGAAAAAACCGCTCTTTTTTTACGGATAAATCATGGTATAATGGAAAAAAAGTCATAGTCCTGTCCCGGTTCCTGGCGTGACAGCCAAATGAGGTAAAACATGAAATTACTTAAGAAAATATTTTATACATATACAATTGGATATCGGGATTATCAGGAGGAAATACAAAAATTTTCCGTACTTATTCAGAGGAAATACTCCTTGCATTTATTCTGGATATTTATTTGTTATACATTGATCATGGCTTATTCTGAATGGAGTGGAGGACAGGAATTTAATTATAAAGCTATGGCAGGATTTCTTCCGGCAGTACTTCTGCTGGGAAACTGGCTGCTGCATCAAAAGAAGGAGTTTATCCGGGGAAGGGCAGCCATATGGATGGGAAACCTGTTTTTATTGTTTTTCCTTGCTGTTCTGGAAATTATCTACGACAGGGCTGCAGGCTATATTTCCCAGACGTTGTATAAGTGCAATGCTACATATGGATCTGGATAATTTTAAGCTATGCAATGATACCCTGGGGCATCAGGCGGGAGATGAGGCGCTTTGCCGGGTGGCTTCTATACTCAAAGAAAATTTCAGAGAAACAGACTGCGTAGCCAGAGTAGGTGGGGATGAATTTATGGTCTATATATCTGGTTTTTCAGATCGAAACTTTATGATGGAAAAGATTGAAAGGATATTAAAGAGCTTCCCGGTTTTTATCGGGGAGGGGGAAAACTCCATTCCTATAGGGGTAAGCATAGGGCTGGCATTTTCACAAAAGGAAAAGGAACTTACCTATGAGGAAATGTACATGAACGCAGATGCTGCTATGTACAGAGCAAAAAAGGCAGGAAAAGGCCGGGCGGTTGTCTTTGGTGAAAAGGAAGAGCAGGGGCAGTAAGGATAATCCATTGCTGAAAGAAAAACCGGAGTGCAGTTTAAGGGGGAGAAATGAAACGAAAGATAAGGAAAACCATACGTTCTTTTTCAGTTGGATATGAAAAATACCATAAGGAAATTCTGGCCACCTCTGCTTCATTACAGAAGAAATTTTCCAAGCATATGGTGTTTATTTTTCTGGCATATACCACTTTTATGCTGCTGGTGGACGTTTTGTTCTGGGGAGAATGGAATGTTAAAAACTGTTATGGCTACATAATCTCACTGATCTCCCTGATCAACTGGCAGCTGTTTGCCCATAAAATTCCACAGAAACGGGGAAAAACGATTTTGGCAGGAAACAGCTATATCAGCCTGCTTTTGCTGATTCTGGTGTTGATGGATTATCTGAGTGACGGATATATATCCATTATTCTTCTCTCCTGCGTCATTCTTTCCACCTCCATGCTTTGTCTGAATCCCCTGCATTATAGTGTGATGATCACTATAGCCATGGTGATCGCAGGAATCATTGACTGGACGCTGCGAGGCCTGGAGATTCAGATGGTGTTCTATTATTGGATAGATAATCTGGCAGTATGGATCGTAGCATTGGAGATCAGCTTTCTGGTTTCCGGTCTGCGTTATCAGCAGTTTAAGGAAAAGGCAAAGCTGGTTAGCGAATCCACCACGGACAGCCTTACGGGACTGTACAACAGGAAGTATTTTGAACAGTATTTCGCGCGGAGATTTCGCCGAAATACGCTGTCGGCCATGCTGCACATGGATCTGGATAATTTCAAGACCCTGAACGATACCCTGGGACATGAACAGGGAGATAAGCTATTGTGTCAGGCAGCGGATATTTTAAAGAAATGCTTCCGGAAGTCTGACTGTGTTGCCCGCATAGGGGGAGATGAGTTCATGGTGTTCATGCCGGATTTTCCCAATAAAAAGGTAGCTCTGGACAGAGTGAAGCAGATTTTAAAGCACTTTCCTATCGTCTGCAGGCAGGGAGAAAAGGCAGTAGAGGTGTCGGTCAGCATAGGGATCGTATTTAATGAACGGGAAGCTGCTACTTATGAGGAACTGTATAAAAAGGCTGATACTGCGATGTATAGAGCCAAAGAGGCAGGTAAGGGGCAGGCAGTGATCTACCGGAAAAAATAGGAAGGGAATTCACCTTTTTTTCACCCTTCCTTCAAGCTCCCATCACATTTTTCGACAAAAAGTATGCTATGCTGTGAGCAGAAAGAGGACATAAGAAGGAAGGGTTTGGCAGAAGGCTGAACCGTTACCATAGGGAGGAAGTGGCAGGGGTGCGATACCGTCATGAATGGAAGTATGAGATAAATTATGGTGACTTTTTGATTTTAAAAACCCGCCTGGATGCGGTGATGACCAGGGATACTCATGCCAGGGACGGGGTATATCAGGTAAGGAGTCTTTATTTTGACAATTATTCCAATAAGGTATTGAAGGAAAAAATCAACGGAGTAAATCAGAGGGAGAAATTTCGGATCCGCTATTATAATGGAGATACTTCTCTGATCCGTCTGGAAAAAAAGAGTAAAAACGGAAATCTTTCCAGCAAGGAATCAGCCCAGCTCTCTCTTTCTGAGGTAGCTGCTCTGTTGGAGGGGAAGCGGGACTGGATGCTTAAGAGGGAAGAGAACCTGATCCGGGAGTTGTATGCCAAGATGCAGTCCCAGAATCTGCTTCCCAGGACCATAGTGGACTATCTCAGGATTCCTTATGTGTTCAAACCGGGAAATGTCCGTGTGACTCTGGATTATGATATCCGTATGGGGACGGATCTGGCACATTTTGCCGACCAGGGCTGTGTCACTCTTCCGGTCAGGGAAAATCCCATGATCCTGGAGGTGAAGTGGGACGAATTTCTGCCGGCGATCATTCAGGATGCAGTAGACTTACCCTCCAGAAGGGCAGGGGCTTTTTCCAAATATGCTTCCTGCAGACAGTATGGATAGGAATTCTTTGGCAGAAAAGCAAAAGACTGAGGCGAAAGAGTATGCAGCGGGATAAAGCCTCTGTAAGAAAAGAGCTGATTCAGTCAGCAGAAGGAGAAGAAAGAATGACCTTTAATGATATTTTCAAATCTAATTTTATGGAGCAGATCAACGGAGTAAACACTCTGGATATGCTGATCGCACTGGGGTTGGCACTTCTGGTAGGGATGTTTATTTTTTTCGTCTATAAAAAGACCTATAACGGAGTGATGTATTCCTCCACCTTTGGAGTAACCCTGGTGGCCATTACCATGATCACCACCATCGTGATCCTGGCAGTTACTTCCAATGTGGTGCTTTCTCTGGGTATGGTAGGTGCTCTTTCCATTGTCCGTTTCCGTACAGCCATTAAGGAGCCATTGGATATTGCCTTTTTGTTCTGGTCCATTGCAGTAGGGATTATTCTGGGAGCGGGTCTGATTCCCATGGCGGTATTCGGCAGTGTGGTCATCGGAGCCGTATTGTATATCCTGGCTAACCGGAAATCCTATATGAATCCCTATATTCTGGTCATTGACTGTGACAGTCATGACACAGAGATGAAGGTAAAGGAGTTTTTAAAGGGAAAAGTCAGGAAAATGGTTGTCAAAAGCAAGAAAGCACAAAAGGGATCAGTGGAGCTTAACCTGGAAATCCGGATAAAAGAGGATGACACAGACTTCATTAACCAGGTGGCAGAGATGTCAGGTGTCTACAGTGCTGTATTAGTCAGCTATAATGGTGACTATATGAGTTAGGAGGCAGCTATGTCTACACATAGATATTTTAACATAATTGCCATAGCTGGCATGGTTGTCGCTGTTATATTGACTGTAATGCTCAGTCGGCAGTCTTCCGTAAACGGGAATCAGGCAGGGAGAGTCATGGGCTATGAGGAGAAAATTTTTGATACCTCCATAGTGCATACGATCGATATTCAGATTGATGATTGGGAGGGCTTTCTGGAAACGGCTATGCAGGAAACCTACAGTCCCTGTACTCTGATCATTGATGGAGAGACCTATGCCAACGTGGGTATCCGTGGGAAGGGGAACACCTCCTTAAGCAGTGTCCAGAGTATAGGAAATGACCGGTACAGCTTTAAGGTGGAGTTTGACCAGTACCAGACCGGTAATACCTATTATGGCCTGGATAAGCTTTGTCTGAACAATCTTTATGCAGACAATACCTATATGAAGGATTATCTTTGCTATACCATGATGCAGGATATGGGAGTGGCTTCTCCCCTGTGCAGCTACGTTTATCTTACGGTGAACGGAGAAGACTGGGGGCTGTATCTGGCGGCGGAAGGGGTTGAGGAAAGCTTTTTGCAGCGTAATTACGGAAATGACTATGGCCAGCTGTATAAACCGGATACCGTGGAAATGGGCGGTGGTGTAGGACATGGCAAGGATTTTTCCGAAGGGCGGATGGAAGGCTTTAGAGAGCAGCTTTCCGGGACGGAAATGCTTCCGGAGAATGGAAATTTCAGTGTCTCGGGAAATGAACTGGCCGGGCTGCCTCAGATGAATGGAGACCTTCCCCGGATGCCGGAGAGTGAACTGCCTGGGATGTCCGATGGAGAGATGCCCCAGATGCCTCAGATGCCCGACAAAGAGATGCCCGGGTTGCCTCAGATGCCCGGGACGCCTCAGAACGAAACAACTCGCCGGGAAGAATTCTCCGATGGTGACGGAATGCCACAGATGGGAAGTGGCGGCAATCAGATGGCAGGAGGCGGCAGAGACGGTGAAATCGGCGGTATGGGAAGTGCAGACGTGAAGCTTCAATATATTGACGATGATACGGATAGTTACAATAATATTTTTGATAATGCCAAAACCTCAGTTACCAATGCAGATGAGCAGCGTCTGATTCAGTCCCTGAAACATTTATCCAATCAGGAAAATCTGGATGAGATCGTGGATATAGAAACGGTGATCAAATATTTTGTGGTACACAATTTTGTCTGTAATGGGGACAGCTATACCGGCTCTATGGTCCACAACTACTATCTTTATGAGGAAAACGGGCAGTTGTCCATGATTCCCTGGGACTACAATCTGGCCTTCGGTGGATTTTCCCGGATGGGAGGAGGCTTTGGAGGGAATTCTTCCTCCCAGGCGACCTCAGAGATAAATTCTCCGATTGATTCTCCGGTTTCCGGTGGGAATCTTTCTGACCGCCCTATGGTGGCATGGATTTTCGATGAAGGAGAATATGAGAAGCTGTATCACAATTACTATACCCTGTTTATTAAAGAGAATTTTTCCGATAATGCTCTGGAAAAGGAAATTCTCAGAGTTCAGCAGCTGATCGCCCCATACGTCGAGAAGGATCCTACCGCCTTTTGCAGTTATGAAGAGTTTGTGGCCGGAGTAGAAGCATTAAAGGAGTTTTTGGCTCTCCGGGCAGAAAGTGTGATCGGCCAGCTGGCAGGAACCATTCCCACCACCAGTGAGGGACAGGCACAGGATAGCAGCACACTGGTTCAGGCAGAGGATCTGGATCTGACCCTGATGGGAGAGATGAATATGGGAGGAGGAAGAACCCCTCAGGGAGGCAGAGGCTCTCAGGATGCCGGCAAGTTCCCGGGAGGCAGAGGTTCCCAGGATATCGAAGAATTTCAGGGAACCGTAGACTCTCAGGATGCCGGCAAGTTTCAGCAGGGTGGCAGCTCTCAGGGGGGAATTCCCGAAAAGCCGGCGGGACAGGAATAAAGAGTTGTTTTTTAAAAGGAAATTTGATAAAGTAATAACGATCTGGAACTATTCATGTGGAGAAGCAACCATATGAACAAAAGAAAAGGAGATAGGGTATGCGTTATTGTTTTGGGGTAGATATCGGCGGAACCACAGTGAAGCTGGGAATTTTTGAAGAAGATGGACGGGTAGTGGATAAATGGGAGATCCCTACCTATACAGAAAATGAGGGGGTACGGATTCTTCCTGATATTGCAGCTGCGATCAGAGAAAAAATGGAAGAACATGATCTGGAGGCTTCTGCCTGTCTGGGTATTGGTGTGGGCGTGCCCGCTCCTGTTACCAGTGATGGCGTAGTCAATGGAAGCGTCAATCTGGGATGGAACTATAAAGAAGTGAAAAAAGAGCTGGAGGAGCTGACGGGAATTTCTGTAGTGGTAGGCAATGATGCCAATGTGGCTGCCCTGGGAGAAATGTGGAAGGGAGCCGGAAAAGGCCGTCAGAATATGATCATGATCACCCTGGGCACCGGTGTCGGCGGAGGAATCATTGTGGGCGGTAAGGTGATCACCGGTGAGCATGGAGCCGGCGGTGAGGTGGGACATATCTGTGTGGATTATGAGGAAACCGATCACTGTGGCTGCGGCAACCAGGGCTGTCTGGAGCAATATGCCTCTGCCACGGGAATCGTCCGTCTGGCAAAGCAGAAAATGGAGAAGGAAACCAGAGATACCCTTCTTTCCCAGGGAGAGATTACAGCCAAGGCAGTTTTTGATGCGGTAAAAGAAAACGATGTGGTGGCCATGGAGGTGGCAGAGCGGTTCGGAGAATATCTGGGCAGCGGACTGGCCATTCTGGCAGCGGTGGCGGATCCGGCAGTTTTTGTTATCGGCGGCGGCGTATCCAAAGCGGGTGAGGTACTTATTGGCTATATTCGTAAATACTATGAGAAAAGGGCCTTTTTTGCCAATAAACAGGTAGAATTTGCCCTTGCCTCACTGGGAAATGATGCAGGAATCTATGGAGCGGCAAAGCTGGCTCTGGATAAGTAAGGAGAGGGAAGATGAATAAACCTACACTGGTCATTATGGCGGCAGGAATGGGAAGCCGTTACGGTGGATTAAAGCAGATTGACAAGATTGATGAGCAGGGGCACATCATTATGGATTTTTCCGTATACGATGCGAAGCGTGCCGGCTTTGAACAGGTGATCTTTATTATCAAGAAAGAAAATGAAGCTATTTTCCGAGAGGTGATCGGTGACAGGGTATCCCGCCATATGAAGGTGGATTTTGCCTTTCAGGATGTGGCAGATCTTCCGGATGGATTTCAGGTGCCGGAAGACCGGGTGAAGCCCTGGGGAACCGCCCATGCGGTCCGTGCCTGCAGAAAGCTGGTGAATGGTCCCTTTGCCGTGATCAATGCAGATGACTATTACGGAGCAGAGGCCTTCAGACTGATCTACGATTTTCTGAGCACACATCAGGATGATGAAAAATACCGCTATGCCATGGTGGGCTATGAGCTGGGAAAAACCGTGACCGACAACGGCTATGTATCCAGGGGCGTGTGTGAGGTAAATGAGAAACAGGAACTGGTCAGAGTGACAGAGATGACCCATATTGAAAAAAGAGGAGAAGAGATCGTTTGTACCGAGGACGATGGTGCAAGCTGGCAGACTCTCCCGGCAGAAACTACCGTATCCATGAATATGTGGGGCTTTACCGGCAGCATGATGGAGGAGATCGAAAACCGTTTTCCGGTGTTTCTGGAGAAAGGGCTGAAAGAAAATCCCTTAAAATGTGAGTGTTATCTGCCCTCTGTGGTGACAGAGCTTTTGGCAGAAAATAAGGCTACAGTTACTGTGCTGAAGTCAAAGGATCAGTGGCATGGGGTTACCTATCAGGAGGATAAGCCTGTGGTGGTAAAGGCCATGCAGCAGTTAAAAGACAGCAAACTTTATCCTGAAAGGCTGTGGGATTAAGGAAAGCCGGGTATCATGCCCGGCTTTTTTTGCGGAATTCTTTTGGGGAACAGTTATGATGCTTTTTAAAAATCTGTGAAAAATAGCTGGGGGAGGAAAAACCGCAGAAATTACTGATCTGAGCCAGGGAATAGTCCGTTGTTTCCAAAAGATGGGCTCCCTCATCAATTCTTTTGGTGATCATATAGCTGATGGGAGAAATTCCATATTCCTCCGTAAAAGCATGAGCAAGATGAAATTTACTTACATGGCTGACCTCTGCCAGATGATCCAGACTGAGATTTTCTTTATAATGGGCATCAATATAGCGGCGGATACTGTTGCTCAACCGGCTGGTTTTTCGGGAAACGGGAGAGAGGCTGACGGCAAAATTGGTCTGACGCTCCAGAAGGATCAACAGGATTTCCATCAGATTCTGGCAGATCAGCTCGTGCCCCGGGATTTTTGCTTCGATTTCATACAAAATTTTTTGCAGATAAAAAAGAAGGGTATCCTGCATTCCTTTGAAATTCACGATCCGGTAGGGAAGCTCCATATCCCCGGAAGCGGCAGGAAGCTCCAGTCCTTCTATCCCCAGGACAATGTATTTAAAGGTGGAGCCATTCAGGCTCAGCTCCGTATGCAGGACGTTGGGAGCCACGATGATCAGGTCACCTACGGAAACCGGATAAGTCTCTCCCTCAAGAAAAAACTGGCCGTTTCCTTCCACCACATAGAAGAGCTCCGCACAGTGGTGGGTATGCTGCATACTTTGCCAGTCTCCGCCATAGGCAGCCTGGCTGACATAAAGAAGACGGATATTTTTTCGTAAAAAGTCGTTTTGATGTATGGAAAGATCGTAGCGATTGGTGCTCATACAGCCTCCTTAAGAAAGTTTATTCAGGCCAGCCCGCTCAGGCCATGCAGGCCAGCCCAGCTCGAAAATCCTGCGGATTTCCTCGCTGTGGATATTCATCCAATAGAAATAGACAAAAGCAGAACTTAGCCTGCAAGCAGTCACGTTCTGCTTTTATCTATTTCTGCTGGCCTGAATTGTTGAAGCATCCTGCGGATTTTTTTATCATATAACAAGATTATGATAAATTTTTCTTTTCTTTAGAAAAAAAATTATGGAAATATTATAAACTTACAAGAAAAAGAATACAAGAATTAAGATAAAAGAAAGAAAAAAGGAAAAACAGCACTGAGAGAAAAGGACTATAATTCATGGGATTTTTTGGAATATGCATAAAAAGACAGGATCAATCTTATTAATTTCGGACAAGAATCACAAAAACAGCAAGAATTATAAAAAAATACGCAAAAAGAAGATTGAATACAAATTTCAAAACCTTATACTGGAACTACAACGTGGCCAATTTTTGGCTGCATAGTAAAAAGGAGGATACATAGATGAAAAAGAGAATCGTAAGTGCACTTTTGAGTGCAGCTATGGTCGCTGCACTTCTTACCGGATGCGGCGGAAGCAGTTCCACTACATCTACAGGAACGACCAGCGAGCCGACAGCATCTGCAGATACTGCGCAGGATGCAGGCGGTGATGCTGCAGCCACAGGCGGAAGCATCACTGTGGCAGCGGTAGAAACTGCCTACGGTGCTGATATGTGGCAGGCTGTAGCAGAGGCTTTTACGGCAGAAACAGGCATTGAAGTGAATCTGACCGTAGACAAGAATCTGGAGGATGTGATTTCTCCCGATATGAAGGCCGGTAACTACCCTGATGTGATCATGCGTGCAGTGGGTGCAGAGGCCGGTATGACCGAGACCTTTATCAAGGATGAGAACCTGGTTGAGCTTACCGATGTATTGAGTCTGACCGTTCCCGGTGAGGACGTGACCGTAGGTGACAAGATGCTGGGCGGTTTTACCGAGAATACCATTACTCAGCCCTATGGTGACGGAAAAGTTTACCTGATGCCCATGTTCTACAGCCCTTGTGGATTATTCTATAATGCAGGTCTGTTTGCAGAAAAAGGCTGGGAAGTTCCCCAGACCTGGGATGAGATGTGGGAGCTTGGTGACAAGGCTGCAGCAGAAGGTATTGCTTTGTTTACCTATCCTACAGCAGGATACTTTGATGCATTCCTGTATGCATTAATGCATGAAGCTTTTGGTGATAACTTTACCAACGTATTAAACTATGGTGAAGGTGTTTGGGAAACAGCAGAAGCTGAACAGGTTTTTGCTATTCTTGATAAGCTTGCTGACTACACGGAAGCAACTACTCCTGCAAATGCAAATGATGACAACTTCCAGAAGAATCAGCAGCTGGTACTGGACAACAAAGCATTGTTCATGCCCAACGGTAACTGGGTAATCGGTGAAATGGCTGAAGCTCCCCGTGCAGACGGTTTTGAGTGGGGATTCACCGCTCTTCCTGCAATTACTGAGGGTGGTGAAAGAGCTTCCTATGCATGGTTCGAACAGGTTTGGATGCCCGGTGGTGCTGTAAACCAGGATCTTGGAAAACAGTTCATCGCTTTCCTTTACTCTGATGCAGCAGCTGCAATCTTTGCTGAAAAAGGTGCTATTCAGCCCATCAACGGTCTGGCAGAGACCCTGGAAGGTGATGCCAAGATCTACTACAGCATCTATGATACCGGTGCAGTTGCCGTACTGGATGCATTCGCAACAACCGAGTCCATCGAAGGCGTTACGATCCGCAGCACCTTCTGCGATCCCATCAACTCTCTGGTAACAGAGGACAAAACAATTGATGACTGGAAAGCACAGATCATTAAAGATAACGATACTTTCAGAGCAAACCTGAAATAAAAAGTTTGTATGAAAATGGTTGGAGAAAAGCCGGTGCTTATATAGGCACCGGCTTTTTAAAACAAGCTATGAGATTGGAGATGAGTTAATGAGACGTAATAAAGGAAGAGGACGCTTCATTTTTTTCTGTGTGGCACCTGCTGTTATCCTGTTCGTGATCTTTATGATCGTGCCGACAGTGGATGTTTTTCGTATGTCCTTGTATAAATGGGGCGGATATACGGCAGAAAAAAAGTTTGTGGGATTGAAAAATTTTCAGACCTTATTACAAAGTGAAAAATTCATTCGATCTTTCCAGAACCAGATTTTGCTGATCGTGGTCGTAACGGTGGTAACCTTTGCCCTGGCATTGATCTTTGCGGCCATATTAACCAAGGAAAAAATCAGGGGACAGAATTTTTTCCGAATCATATTTTACATACCCAATATTTTATCCGTAGTCATTATCAGTGCGATTTTTTCTGCAATTTATGATCCCAACCAGGGCCTTCTGAATTCCATTCTGGCTATTTTTCGTGGAGAAAGGGATCCTATTTTATGGCTGGGAAGCCAGAAGATCGTTATTTACAGCATTGTCATTGCCATGATCTGGCAGGCCATCGGCTATTATATGGTTATGTATATGGCCAGTATGGCGAATGTACCGGAAAGCCTTTATGAATCGGCCAATCTGGAGGGGGCAGGAAAGATCAAACAGTTTTTTTTGATTACCCTGCCATTGATCTGGACCAATATTCGAACCACATTAACCTTTTTCGTCATCAGTACCATTAACATGAGTTTTCTGTTTGTAAAGGCCATGACCAATGGAGGACCGGACAGTGCCTCTAATGTTTTCCTGAGCTATATGTATCAGGAGGCCTACACCAACTCCTCCTATGGGTACGGTATGGCGATCGGTTCTGTGGTATTTCTGTTCTCCTTTGGTTTGTCAGCCGTTCTGAATGCGGTGACCAAGCGGGAAGATATTGAATTCTAGAGGAGGAAAAACATATGGCAAAGAAAAATAAAGGTCCCATCAGGGAAACCTCTAAATTGAATAAGATACTCATCTACATTCCCCTGATCCTTCTTGCGATTGTGATCATCGTCCCGGTATTCTGGGTGTTTATGGCATCCATTAAGGAAAATGTGGAATTTTACCGAAACCCCTGGTCCCTTCCGAATGGCTTTCACTGGCAGAACTTCGTGGATGCCTGGCAGACTGCGGATATGGGCTCCTATATGCTGAATTCTGTCATCGTTACAGCATTGGCCCTGGTCATCCTGATCGTGGTTGCCCTGCCGGCGGCCTACGTGCTTTCCCGGTTTGAGTTTAAGTCCAGAGCCTTTTGGAATGTTCTGTTTATGGCAGGGCTGTTTATCAATGTGAACTATATTGTGGTGCCCATCTTTTTGATGCTCAGCCAGGGGGATACGTTGTTAAGAAAAACCATAGGAACACCGTTTTTTTTGAACAATCTTTTTATACTGGCAGTGGTCTATGCAGCAACGGCTCTGCCCTTTACGATTTATCTGTTATCCGGATATTTTAAGACTTTGGCAAAGGATTATGAAGAGGCAGCCTATGTGGATGGAGCAGGTCCCTTAAGGACCATGGTACAGATCATTATTCCCATGGCAAGACCCAGTATCATTACGGTAATCCTGTTTAATTTCCTGTCCTTCTGGAATGAATATATTATTTCCATGACCCTGTTGACCAAGCCGGAGCTGAAAACACTTCCGGTAGGTTTGATGAATCTGATGGCGGCACAGAAGTCAGCCGTACAGTACGGACAGATGTATGCCGGTCTGGTGATCGTTATGCTTCCCACACTGATCCTGTATATGTGTGTGCAGAAGCATCTGACGGAAGGAATGACCGTAGGCGGATTAAAGGGGTAAAGGAGGAGAAGTATGAGCGAGACGACGAAAAAAGCCATAACCGGGATTATCCTTGCCATCTTCTTTTGTGCCATGATCGCATTAGTGGTAATCGGACAGAGAAATGTAGGGCTGAAAGGTCTGGGACTGGAGCTTCTTGGTCTGGGCGGTCTGATCTTTCTGCTATGGCTGTACAACAGGCAGTATAAGTAGAGATGGAACATGAACTGATTTTTGAAAAAAGCATTACTCGCTGGGATGAGGCTGTTCCCCTGGGAAACGGCAGAATAGGCGCACTGATCTGGGGTGAACCGGAAGAACTCAGATTCAGTCTGGACCGGACGGATATCTGGGACCGGTCCCAGCCCTTAAATACAATGAGACCGGACTTTACCTATGCACAGCTGGTAAAGCTGGCCAGAGAGAAAAAAACGAAGGAGATCAGAGAGCTTTTTGATGCTCCCTATCAGCATCCTACACCTACGAAGCTGCCCGCCGGGAAATTGATCTTTTCCTTCCCCCAAGGCAGAAATATCCGGTCGGTGTTAAGCCTTCAGGAAGCAAGGGCCTTTCTTACCGCAGAAACTGCTGAAGGAGAGATCTGCCTTGAGAGCTTCTGCCATGCAGTAACGAAAACCGGGATGATCCGGGTGAAGGTCTCTGAGTCTGCGTTCGCCTTTCGATTGGAGCATCCGGATTTTTCAGAGCTTCTGCCGGGAAAAGAAGCAAAAGGCGGACAGGATTCCTATGATCCTGATCAGCGGGGGATTTCCCAGGGAAGCTTAAAAAAGCTGTATTACCCTGCTCCCTCTTTTGGCAGACAGGAGGGAAATCCTTCCTTTGTCTGGTTTTCCCAGAAGGTGGATGAGAGCTTCACCTTCGGGATCGTGGTGGGAAGCCGCCGAATGGAAGGGGAAACCTGGATTTTTTACCGGATAGTCCATTCAAAGGAAGGAGAGGACTGGCTGATGAAGGCAGTCCGGCAGCTGGAGGAAGAATTGGCAGCAGGCTATGAATTCATGGCAGAAAGCCATCTTCTCTGGTGGGAAAGCTATTGGAGCAAAAGCAGTCTCAGCCTGGGAGATAAAGAGGTTGAAAAAAACTGGTATCTGGCAAACTATCTTTTTGCCTCCTGTTCACGGAAGGGAGAATATCCCATGCCTTTGCAGGGGGTGTGGACGGCAGATGACGGAAACCTTCCACCCTGGAAGGGGGACTACCATAATGATCTGAATACCCAGCTTTGCTATTCCCATTTTTATAAGGCCAACCATCTGGAAGAAGGGGAGGCATTTCTGGATTTTTTGTGGAACAGCAGGGAAGCGGGGAGAAGCTTTGCAAAGAGCTTTTATCAGACAGAAGGAGTCTGCCTGCCCGGGGTGATGTCCATTGATGGTAAGCCCCTTGGAGGCTGGCCTATGTATTCTCTGTCTCCTACCCATCAGATCTGGCTCTGTCAGACATTTGATCTCTATTACCGCTATACGGAAGATAAAAGATTTTTGGAGGAAAAAGCCTGGGTCTATTTCAGAGAGACGGCAGAGTGCCTGACATCACTTCTGGAGGAGAGAGGGGGACAGCTGTACCTTCCGGTATCTTCTTCGCCGGAAATTCATGATGACGAGGAGGAGTCCTGGCTGACACCTAACAGTAATTATGATCTGGCACTGATGATGTATCTGTATAGGACGCTGGCAGAATATTCCCGGCTTCTGGGAAAGAAAGAAGAGGAATATTGGGAACGGCTTTACCATAAGCTTCCCGGGTTGGCTGTAAGTGAGGAGAAGATATTGATGCTTTCCCCGGATGAAAGGCTTAAGGAATCCCACAGGCATCTTTCCAATGCCATGGCCATCTGTCCGCTGAAGCTTCTTACTGAGGAAAAGGACAGGGAGATCATTGATGCAACGGTGCTGGATTATGAATGTTGGGGAAGTGGCATGTGGGTAGGTTTTTCTTTTGTATGGATGTCCCATCTGTATGCTATCCAGAAAAATGGAGAAGGGGCATTTACCCAGCTGAGAATTTTCTGGGAAAGCTTCTGTTCACCCAACGGTTTTCATCTGAATGGAGACTATCGAAAGCGGGGATACAGTACCTTCCACTATCGCCCCTTTACTCTGGAGGCAAATATGTATGCCGCTGATGCTTTACAGGAAATGCTGCTGCAGAGAAATGAAAACAGAATCGAAATCCTTCCGGCTATACCCGAAAGCTGGATGAAGGAGAAGCTTTCCTTCTCGGGTTTTCGGCTGGAGGGAGGGCTTCTGGTATCGGCTCAGTGGATTCCACAGGAAGGCTGCCGGGTGGAGATTGTAAACGCTGCCGGTGGGATGACTAGTGAAAAGAGAACAAATGGAGAAGGGGCAAATGACGAAGAGCTGGAACTGATCGTTGCCGGTAAATATATAAAACGTTTTCTTCTGCCACCGGGGCAGGAGAGGGAAGATATAGTAATGCTTCAGGACTGAGAAGATATAAAGGCATCTGAGTCTGTCCTGAATGGTCGTGATATTGTGTGCAGAGAGGAGATTTTTTAGTTGATGAGTAAGGAAAATCAAAGAGGCAGGGTGACCATTCCCACCAATCTGGATGTGGTCCCGGAGACCATAGAGATCATGGAGCGTCTGGGAGCGGATGCCATAAGAGACTGTGATGGTACCGAATTTCCTGAGGAGCTTACCCGTACGGGAGCCAAAATCTATTCGACTTATTACACTACGAGAAAGGATAATGCATGGGCTAAGGCCAATCCGGATGAGGTGCAGCAGTGTTACATCATGACTGGCTTTTACACAGCCACCGGGAGTAGATTGGAGATTCCTCTGATGAAGGGGATTTCCGATGAACTGATGCAGGTAAACACAAGAGACGATATCCGCCGCTGGTGGGAGGTAATCGATCGTACCACGGGAGAGGTGGTGGATCCTGTAGACTGGGAATATGATGAGCAGTCGGGCTGTGTGGTGATTCCTGAGCCAAAAGCCTTCCACGAATACACAGTGAGCTTTCTTGCCTACATCATCTGGGATCCGGTACATATGTACAATGCAGTGACTAATGAATGGAAGGATTTTGAGCACCAGATCACCTTCGATGTACGCCAGCCGAAAACCAGAGAGTTTTCCATGAAACGGCTTCGCAGGTTCTGCGAAGATCATCCTTATGTAAATGTGATTCGTTATACCACCTTCTTCCATCAGTTTACCCTGATGTTTGATGAGCTAAAGAGAGAAAAATATGTTGACTGGTACGGTTATTCAGCCTCCGTGAGTCCTTATATTCTGGAGCAGTTTGAGAAAGAAGTGGGCTATCCCTTCCGTCCGGAATATATTATCGACCAGGGGTACTACAATAATCAGTACCGTGTACCCAGTAAGGAATTCAAGGATTTCCAGGCTTTCCAGCGAAGAGAGGTAGCAAAACTGGCAAAGGAAATGGTGGACATCACCCATGAATATGGGAAAGAGGCCATGATGTTTTTGGGAGATCACTGGATTGGAACAGAGCCTTTTATGGAGGAATTTGCCACCATCGGACTGGATGCTATTGTGGGAAGCGTGGGGAATGGTTCCACTCTGAGACTGATTTCCGATATTGAAGGGGTAAAATACAGAGAGGGAAGATTCCTCCCCTACTTTTTCCCGGATGTATTCCATGAAGGAGGCGATCCGGTAAAGGAAGCGAAGGAAAACTGGGTGACAGCCAGACGAGCTATTTTAAGAAAGCCCATTGACCGGATCGGTTATGGAGGCTATCTGAAGCTGGCACTGGATTTTCCGGAGTTTATCAATTACGTGGAATCGGTATGCAATGAGTTTCGTGAGCTTTATGAAAATGCCAAAGGCACCACACCCCACTGTGTAAGGACGGTAGCGGTGCTGAACAGCTGGGGAAGGATCCGCAAGTGGGGCAATCACATGGTACATCATGCCCTGTACCAGAAGCAGAACTACAGCTATGCAGGTATTGTGGAGGCTCTTTCCGGAGCCCCCTTCGATGTACGTTTTATTTCCTTTGATGAGATTGCGACAGATACGTCAGTTTTAAATGACATAGATGTCATTATTAATGTGGGGGATGGTGACACGGCCCACACCGGCGGTATTGCCTGGGAAGATCCGGCCATTGTTTCTGCTGTCCGTGAATTTATCTACAGAGGCGGAGGCTTTATCGGTGTAGGAGAACCCTCCGGCCACCAGTATGAGGGCCATTATTTTCAGCTGGCAACGGTAATGGGAGTAGAAAAGGAGACCGGCTTTACCTTAAACTATGACAAGTATAACTGGGAAGAACATCCTGACCACTTCATTTTGGCAGATACCACAAAAGAGGTAGACTTCGGTGAAGGAAAGAAAAATATTTTTGCTTATGAAGGAACCCGGATTCTGGTACAGAGGGAGAAGGAGGTTCAGATGGCGGTGAATACCTTCGGCAAGGGCCGGACGGTTTACATCAGCGGCCTTCCCTACAGCTTTGAAAACAGCCGTATCCTGTACCGAAGTATTCTGTGGAGTGCTTCGGGAGAAGAGGAACTGTACAGGTGGTTCTCTACGAACTTTAACGTGGAGGTCCACGCCTATGTGAAAAATGGGAAATACTGTGTGGTCAATAACACTTATGAACCCCAGGAAACCACGGTTTACCGTGGGGATGGCAGCAGCTTCCGGCTGGCCATGGAGGCCAATGAGATCAAATGGTATGAGATTTAATTTTTCCATACGTTCCCCCCTTTTCTTTACTCGTTAGATTACTGAAAAATTTCCAAATAATCTGGCGAGTGCAGGACACGTAAAAATGTAATAAAAAAACAACTGATCTTCAGGAATCCTTGAAAATCAGTTGTTTTTTTCCTGCGGATGACAGGACTTGAACCTGCACGTCGGGGACACCAGAACCTAAATCTGGCGCGTCTGCCAATTCCGCCACATCCGCAAAGCTATTTTATTATAGCCAATAGGTTAAGGTGTGTCAAATGTTTTTATAAATAGAGCAGAACCCTGGCGGTAAACTCCTGGCCGTCAGGTTCAAGCTCCAGCAGGCCGTCATATTTTTCGGCGATCTGCCGGACGCTTTTTAAGCCCAGCCCGTGATCCTTCTGGTCCTTCTTCCGGGAAAGTAAGCCTTTTTTATTCCTGTCAGAAAGCAGGATTCCGTCAAAGGAGTTGGTGATCTGGATCAGCAGACAGCCCTTGGAATAGCGGATGAAAAGAGAAAGAGAAGGCTCTTTCGCCGTGGCAAGGGCTTCCAGTGCATTGTCCAGGAGATTTCCGAGCACCACTGCCAGGTCAAAATCCGGCAGCTGGAGAGCAGCAGGAAGCTGAATATTGGTATGAATATTCATTATGGATGCATCGATATGCTGAAGCTTATAGTTGATCAATGCATCTACTGTAGGATTTCCCGAAGCAGAGTATTCCTCCCGCTTCTGCCAGGAAGCACCAAGCTGGGTAAGCTGCTTTAAGGCATCATCGGTATCTCCCTGCTGAAGCAGGCTGTAGACCGGTACCAGGCGGTTGTTCAGGTCATGGCGGAGAATGCGCATTTCTTCCAGAGAGTTTTTCATCAGATTTACCTGAGATTCATAAAAACGGCTCTGCTCCTGGCTCATGGTGAGGGCAAGCTTTTCCTCCATCAGTGCAGACAACCGGTCATAGATATAGAAGGCAACCAGATTGATCAGTATGGCGCAGCTGGAGGAAAGTCCTCCAAGGAGGGGAGAAAGGTTGGGATTGGAAAGGGTGCTCAATATCAGGATCAGTGTACAAAGGGGAATTAAAAACAGGCTTATCCAGTAAGCCGGTGGAATATACACATTGTTACGTACATTCTGGAATCCGGTAATAAGTCTGGTCAGGACATAGGTGGTTATGCGGATCAGGATAATCGGAAAAATCTCCGGAACTTCTATAGGAGAAAAAACATAGGCATTAATGGTGAAAACAGCAGTTCCGAAAAAAACTTCTACCAGCATCGAGCAGGCATAGATGATGATGGAGGCAAACAGTGCTTTTATTGGCTTTCCTTCATATAAAAGTCCGATGCCAAATACCAGCAGAATATTGGCGGTAAGGAAAACAATAGGCAGAGGGAGGGTAAAATAGACCAGGGTAAGTACAGTGGCATACAGAAGATAGGCTGTTCGCTCTATCCAGGGTTTTACCCGGCACACAGAATAAAAAACATGAATAAACTTATAAGTCGTATAGGCCATGAAGAAATTACTAAGGGCATAGACCAGATCATATACAGACATAGAGACCTCCTGTTTATCAGGGAAAATCGTGATGTAGCAAGCTTTATTATATAACATAAATTTCTGTAAAGTGGCAATCTAAATATATTGTACATGAAAATATGCCATAATAGCACAGACAAAAATAGTCGATCATGGTTTAGCCTGGAAGAATTCGGCGAAAATAGGATAAATATAGTTTATACAGAATTCTTATCCTGCTAAAATCGTCATTTTCGGGCTTCAATTGTTTGAAAATAGGATAAAAAGTCCAAAACTTATCATTTTTATCCTAAAAAACCCATCAGTATTGGAATAAGGAAGAGGAATCTACCAGATTTATAGGATAATAAAGAAGGAAATATATTTTTTTATCCGATCAGGAGCATAAAAACATTAAAATCAATGGCTTTATCAGCAAAAATATAGGATAAAATCAAATATTAGCTTCCTTATATCCTATTTTGCTATGTCGCTCCATATTTCCTTACTTTTTGCAGATATTACGGTAGATTCTGCTGCAGTGATTGCACAGATCTTCGGCCTGAGCGACCGGCTCATCGGGCTCGCCATCGTGGCCTTCGGCACCTCCCTGCCGAAGCTGATCACCTTTGTAACGGCAGCCGGAAAAGGTAAGGCAGATATTGCAGTAGGAAATATCGTGGGCAGCAATATTTTTAATATCCTTTTGTGGTGGGAACGGCGGCTCTGATCACGCCGGTGCCTTTTGCTTCCGGCTTTATCTTTGACAATCCGGTGGGAGCAGCTGCAGCAGCTCTTCTTCCGGTTAGTGCTGTGAAAATTCTGTAACGGTCTTATGCTTTGGGATTCGTGCAAATTTGCTAAAATCGGGTGAAATGATATGGTGTAATGTACCAAAATCAACACTTGTACATTTACCTGCTTTCTGCTATAATTGATAGGCAATAAAGGGAGTTTCCCTGGAAGCAAAGAAATTAAGAAGAATAAAAAGATGAAGGAGATTCAACATGAAAGGTAATATCGTAGTTGGACAGTCCGGTGGACCCACAGCAGTTATCAATGCATCTGTAGCAGGTGTTTACAGCGCAGCAAAGAAACTGGGCGTGAAGAAGGTTTATGGAATGGTGCATGGAATCGAAGGATTCCTTGAAGATAGGTTATGTGATCTTGATGATTACATTCATGGAGAAGCGGATGTAGAACTGTTAAAGAGAACACCCTCTGCATTTTTAGGTTCCTGCCGTTTCAAGATGCCCAAGATCGAAGGACATGAGGACGTTTACGAGAAGGTTTTTGAGATCATGGAGAAGCATGATATCGAGTGTCTGTTCTACTGTGGCGGTAATGATTCCATGGATACTGTTAAGATGTTATCCGATTATGCGGCAGCTCACAATAAGCCTCAGAGATTTATGGGTGTTCCCAAGACCATTGATAATGACCTTCCGGTTACCGACCATTGTCCTGGATACGGTTCCGCTGCAAAATATATTGCTACCTCCATCAAGGAGATTATTCGTGACAACGAATCTTTTGGTGCTAAGAAGCCTACCATCTGTATCGTAGAGATCATGGGACGTAATGCAGGATGGCTGACTGCGGCGGCAGCCCTTGCCAAAGGAGAAGACTGCAGTGGTGTGGATGCGATCTATCTGCCTGAAAAGACCTTCGATATGGATGCTTTCATGGATAAGGTGAAGCATCTGGCAGAAACCAAATCTTCTGTAGTTATCGCAGTATCTGAAGGTGTTAAGATCGCAGACGGACGCTATGTATGTGAAGTAGCAAATGAGAATGTTCCTGTAGACGCATTTGGTCATAAGCAGATGTCCGGTACAGCTGCTTATCTTGCACAGCAGATCGCAGCAGAAACAGGACTGAAGACCCGTGCGATTGAATTTTCAACCCTGCAGAGAGCAGCCACCCATATGGCTTCCTTAACCGATATTAATGAGGCGTTCCAGGTTGGTGCAGATGCTCTGAAGGCTGCCAATGACGGAAAAACAGGTATGATGATTACCCTGGATAGAAACGGTGATGATCCTTATCAGTGCGGAACCAGTGCATATGACATTCATGCAATTGCTAACGTAGAAAGACCTGTTCCTGCAGAATGGATTACCGAAGATGGATGCGGATTGAATGAAGGCTACGAAAAATATGCCAGACCTTTGATCATGGGTGAATTAACTCCTATGATGGTGAACGGTCTTCCCAGACATCTGGTAAGAAAATAGGAAATCATACTTGTAACTGTGAAAAAATGAGCGGTTATGAGAGCTGATTATAAGGGTAATTCTACATTGTGGGGTTACCCTTTCCGCTTTAAGACAAGAGATTGGTTACTATTCAGGATAAGCTCGAGAATTATTATATTGGGAGATAAGCTATGATTGCAAGTATTGTAGGCCATTATTTACTGGAGATCGGTCAGATTACCAGGGAACAGCTCCATGATCTGTTGAAGGAGCAACATAAAGTACGGGTAAAATTGGGACTGATTGCAGTTTCTGAAGGACTGATGACCCAGGAGGAAGCGGAGAGGGTGAATCGGCTCCAGGCAATCATGGATATGCGCTTCGGAGATATTGCAGTAGAAGAACGTTATCTGACAGAAGAACAGGTGGAGCAGCTTTTAAAGAAGCAGGGAAATGCCTATTTATCCTTTGCACAGGCACTGGAAAATCAGCAGATCATAAAAATGGAGCAGCTGGAGCAGCTTGCACTTGATTTTCAGCAGGATAGGCACTATACTGACGAAGATATGGAGACTCTCAAAAGTGGAGATATAGACAGGATTCTCAGGTTCTATATGCCAAAGGGGAGTGAACGATATGAGATGATCGCCTCTACGGCGGTCAAAACCCTGATGCGCTTAGTAGATGAGGATATCTGGGTAAAAGAAATTCATCTGACTGATTCCTGGAAGTCCGGGAAGGGATCGTTTCAGCAGGTTACCGGAAGCAATGGTTTTTCCTGCGGTCTGGTAGGTGAGAGGGATGCCCTTGCGCCGATTGCCTGCATTTTCGGACAGGAGCATTTTATGGCAGTGGATGAGGATGCTTTGGATGCGGTAGGAGAACTGGTTAATTGTATCAATGGTCTTGTTGCTACTAATATGAGCGAGACCGGGCTGAGTACAGGTGATCTTGAATTGTGCCCTCCCTATTTTTCTCTGGAGATTGGCCAGGCAGAAGCAAAGGAACTGTTGGTGATCTCTATGGAGATACTCAGGCAGAATGTTGATTTTCTTATTTCCCTGGGTGGGGAAATAAAGATTATATAGGAGACACATAAGATGGCAAATATATTGATTGTTGATGACTCCAGAACATCCAGGAAGATCTTACGGAAGATTTTAGAAAAGGGTGGACATACGATTGTCGGTGAAGCTGTAAATGGTGAAGAAGGATATCTGGAATATCAGGAACTGAAACCGGATGCGGTGACTATGGATATCACTATGCCCAAGATGGATGGGATTGAGGCGCTGCAGCTGATCCGCAGATTCAATGAAAATGCAGTAGTTATCATGATTACAGCGGCCGGACAGAAGGAAAAAATGATACAGGCAATTAAATATGGTGCCAGTGATTTTATCGCGAAGCCCTATGAAGGCAGTGACGTTCTTAAGGTTATTCAAAAATTTGTTGCTGAGTAGAAAGAAGGAACAGCTATGGTTTCGATCAAGGACGTAGCAAAGCATGCGGGAGTAGCTATTTCCACGGTTTCCAAGGTGCTGAATAACTATCCTAATATCAGTGAAGCAACCAGAAAAAAGGTGAATCAGGCAGTGGAGGAGCTGAATTTTGTTCCTAACTCAGTGGCAGCGGCTCTGTCTTCCAAGCGGGCCGGCAGAGTTGCATTGATGATCGACCTTAACGTAAAGACGCAGGCTATCGACGAAATGGCTATGCGATATATTTCCGGTGCGATCACAAAGGCCATGGAGCTGAATCTGGATGTGACTACCATTTTTGTCTTCATGTTTCAGGATAAAACCGCAGATGAGCTGATTCGTTATCTGCAGTCCCAGAGTATTACCGGAATCATCATTTACGGAGTTGCGGAGGATGATTTGGTTCTCCAGGAACTGATCTTACGGGAGAAATTCAAGTGCGTGGTCGTGGATGCAGATCATTCGGGAAGCAGTACCTCGTCCATAACCATTGATCAGCAGCAGGCTCAGTACGAGGTGGCAAAGAAGATGCTGGAAGAATCACCCGGAAAAAAGATTTTGTACATAAGCGGTGATGAACACAGCTATGTTACCGAAAGCCGTCTGAAAGGAATGGAGCGCCTGGCCCGGGAAATGCAGTTGAAGCTTACTGTAGAGTATGCAAATTTCTCGGAAAGCAGGGCCCGTGAGATCACCCTTCAGAAGGGAGCCGGAGCAGACGCGATTGTCTGTGCTTCGGATCTGATGGCTATTGGTGCCCGCAATGCCCTGAAGGAGATGGGTAAGAACAAGCCGGTGTGCGGCTTTGATGGGATTTCCCTTATGGCCTATGTGGGGCAGGGGATGTATACTATCCGCCAGAACTTTTCAGAGATTTCTGCCTGCGCAATGGAGGAGCTGCAGCGGCTGATGAACGGAATGGAAGGGCGTACTGTAGAAGTGGGCTACACCCTGGAAAAGCTAAGCTATACGACAAGCATCTGTTAAGCAGTTGGATATAAAAGTGGATAGTGAGAGGATGCTGCAAAAGACTTTTGCAACATTCTCTTTTTTTAGCCACTTGAAGAAAACGTTTTCGCATGTTAAAATCTAAGGTATGAGCAGTTATACAGGGGGCTGAGAGATTCCCATAAAGAGTATAAGCAGATTTTAGTCGGGAGGAGTATATGATCGGACGGACAAATTTACAAAAAGATATCTTGGTCATGAACATGGATAAGCAGCTGGAAGAGATTTCGCAGGATATGTATGGAAAGGCGGTAGAGGGCTTAACCGACCGGGAAACCTATTATGTGGTTCTTGTTCTGGTAAAGCGGCTGATGCTGGCCTCTGAGGTGAATCAGGGAGAAAAGAAGATTTACTACATTTCTGCGGAGTTTTTAATTGGCCGCCTTTTGATGAACAACATCATGAATCTGGGAATCTATGATTATCTGGATGGGGTCCTGTCCAGTAAGGGTAAGAATCTGGCACTTCTGGAAGAGATGGAGCCAGAGCCCTCCCTGGGAAATGGGGGCCTGGGAAGGCTGGCTGCCTGCTTTATGGATTCCATTGCTACTCTGGGGCTTCCGGGTGAGGGCATCGGTCTGAATTATCACTATGGCCTGTTTAAGCAGGTGTTTAAGGATAAACTGCAGACTGCTGAAAAAAACGAATGGATAGAGAAGAATTCCTGGCTCACCAGAACCAATATTACCTTCGATGTGTATTTTGGTGAGAAAAAGGTGACCTCCCGGCTTTATGATATTGATGTGGCCGGTTACGATAACGGCATAAATAAGCTGAGGCTTTTTGATCTGGAATCGGTGGATGAGTCCCTGGTAAAAGAGGGGATTACCTTTGATAAGGAAGCCATAGAAAAAAATCTCACCCTGTTTTTATATCCCGATGATTCCGATGAGGAAGGAAATCTGCTCAGGATCTATCAGCAGTATTTTATGGTAAGCAATGCGGCACAGCTGATCTTACGGGAAATGAAGGAAAAGAAGTACGATCTGCGCAGACTGTATGACCATGCTGTGATCCAGATCAACGATACCCATCCTACTCTGGTGATTCCTGAGCTTATCCGTATTCTTGTGGAGGATAAGGCCTTCGGCATGGATGAAGCCATTGAGGTAGTGAGTCGTACCTGTGCCTATACCAACCATACCATTCTGGCAGAAGCATTGGAAAAATGGCCATTAAGCTATCTGGAAAAGGTGGTGCCCCAGCTGGTACCGATTATTAAGGAGCTGGATAAACGGGTTAAGGCTAAGATTAAGGATCCGGCAGTACAGATCATCGATAAGGATGAGCGGGTGCATATGGCCCATATCGATATTCACTATGGCTTTTCCGTAAACGGCGTGGCAGCTATTCATACAGAAATTTTAAAGGATACTGAGTTGAATGCTTTTTACAGGCTTTATCCTGAAAAATTCAATAACAAAACCAACGGTATTACCTTCCGCCGCTGGCTGCTTTGCTGCAACCAGGGGCTGACGCAGCTTTTGGCAAAGACCATCGGAGGAGGCTTTAAAAGGGATGCTGCCCAGTTGGAGAAGCTTCTGGCTTACCGGGAGGACGAAGAGGTCCTGAATGCTTTGGTAAAGATTAAAAAAGAGAAGAAAAAGGAGCTGGCTTCCTATATCCTCGAGCATGAGGGGGTAGAGATCGATCCGGATTCCATTTTTGATATCCAGATCAAGCGCCTTCATGAGTATAAACGGCAGCAGATGAATGCTCTCTACATTATTCATAAATATCTGGAGATTAAAAAAGGAAAGAAGCCATCAGTGCCCATCACCTTTATTTTCGGAGCCAAAGCGGCACCAGCTTACGTTATTGCCCAGGATATCATTCATCTGATCCTGGTGCTGCAGGAGATCGTAAACAATGATCCTGATGTCAGGGATTATATGAAGGTGGTCATGGTAGAAAATTATAACGTCAGCTATGCTGAGCGTCTGATCCCTGCCTGTGATATTTCTGAGCAGATTTCCCTGGCCTCCAAGGAAGCCAGCGGAACGGGCAATATGAAGTTTATGCTAAACGGCGCTATCACTTTGGGAACGGCAGATGGTGCCAACGTGGAGATTCATGATCTGGTAGGGGATGCAAATATCTATATTTTTGGTCAGGATTCTGAAGCGGTGATCGATCACTATAAAAAAGCAGATTATGTTTCCATGGATTACTACAGGAAAAGTCCTGTGATCAAAGAAGCCGTAGATTTTATCGTGGGAAAACAGGCCATGGCGGCCGGTCAAAAGAAAAATCTTGAGCGCCTGCATAAGGAGCTTTTGCATAAGGACTGGTTTATGACCCTTTTGGATCTGGAAGATTATATCGCTGTCAAGGACAGAATGCTTGAGGATTATCGGGATCAGGCGAAATGGAAACGGATGATGTTGGTGAACATCGCGAAGGCCGGTTTCTTTTCTTCCGACAGAACTATTGCGGAGTACAACCGGGATATCTGGAAGCTGACAGAAAGGCCATAGCAGCTTTGGAATTTCCGGAAGCTGACAGAAAGGCCGTAGCAGCTTTGGAATATCTGGAAGCTGATGGAAAAGCCGGATTCCTCCGGAGAATTTACAAGTAAGGACAAGGAGAATGAGGTATGAGAAAAAGTGGGGTTCTTTTGCCGGTAACCGGGCTGCCTTCCCGTTACGGAATTGGAACATTTTCAAAGGAAGGCTATGCATTTATTGATTTTTTGGAAAAAGCGGGTCAGAAGCTGTGGCAGATCCTGCCTCTGGGGCCTACCGGATATGGCGATTCCCCTTACCAGTCTTTTTCTACCTTTGCCGGAAATCCTTATTATATCGACCTGGAAGAACTGATTGAAAAAGGATGGTTGACCGAAGAGGAATGTGAAGAGGCAGACTATGGAGAGGAAGCAGAGTTTGTCGATTATGAAAAAATCTTTTACAGTCGTTTCAAGCTGTTAAGAAAGGCCTATGAACGAAGCAATATCTTGCAGGATGGGGATTTTTGCCGTTTTGTGGAGGAAAATGCCTACTGGCTGAAGGACTACTGCCTGTATATGGCCATTAAGGATTCTTTGGGGGGTGTCAGCTGGATCACCTGGGAAGAGGGGCTGAAGCTCCGCAAGCCGGAGGCTATGGAAGAGTATAGAGCAAAGCTTGTCGAAGAAATCCACTGCTATGAGTTTCAGCAGTATTTTTTCCAGAAGCAGTGGCTTGCATTAAAGCAATATGCCAATGAAAAAGGAATTGAGATCGTAGGAGATATTCCCATTTATGTAGCCCTGGACAGTGCAGATACCTGGGCGAATCCTGAGCTTTTCCAGTTGGATGAACAGTGTACACCCACAGCAGTAGCAGGCTGTCCGCCGGATGCTTTTTCTGCAACGGGGCAGCTTTGGGGAAATCCCCTCTACCGTTGGGATTATCATAAGGAAACGGGATATGACTGGTGGATCAGGAGAATTGGCTACAGCTTCCGGTTATATGATATCGTAAGGATTGATCATTTCCGTGGCTTTGATGAGTATTATGCCATTCCCTATGGTGCCGAAACGGCAGTAAACGGGGAGTGGAGAAAGGGGCCGGGAATCGCTTTCTTTAAAGCTCTGGAGGAACGGCTGGGCAAGAAGCAGATCATTGCAGAGGATCTGGGATTTTTGACTCCTACCGTTATTCAGCTGGTGAAGGATACTGGTTATCCGGGAATGAAGATCCTGCAGTTTGCTTTTGATTCCCGGGAAGAGAGTGATTACCTTCCCCACAATTATATTCAGAACAGTGTCGTTTATACCGGAACCCATGATAATGATACGACACCTCACTGGTTTGCAGTGTTGAACGAGCATGACAAGGGCTTTGCCAAACGGTACATGAATCTGGCTGATGAAGATAGAGCCTGCAGTGAGTTGATTCGCCTGGCTTTTGCCAGTGTGGCAGATACCTGTATCATTCCCATTCAGGACTACCTGGAGCTGGGGGGAGAGGCCAGAACCAATACACCCTCCACCTTGGGAATCAACTGGAAGTGGAGGCTCCTTCCGGGGCAGCTGACGGAGGAACTGGCCAATCGGATGAGAACATTGGTGAAGCTGTATGGAAGGTAGTAAGATGCACAGGGATCAGGATGAATCACTCACCCCGGCTTGGCTTGGGTAAGATGGAGCAAACTTCTTGGCTTGGACAGGATATATTATCTTCCCCGGCTAAGATTGGAATTGTGATACCTCTTGTCACAGGTGACATCCTCCCCAAACCATTCAGGAGGACAGAAGGTCAGAGCTTCATCTTCAGTGGGAAATTCCACCTCAGCAATGATCAGCTCTTCATAGGGTGCATCAAAGATATCCAGCTCAATGGTGTAAGCGGCATAAGGAATAAGATACCGTTTTTTTCGGATAACGATACCGTCTGCCTTGGTAAGCAGATGTTCATAGGCCTCTCTGGTAAGAGGAAGGTTGTATTCTTCCCGTACCATGAGGCCTTTTCCTTTGTAGGTCAGATAAAAGGAATCATCCTCCCGGCGCACCCGTACTACAGGCTCAGTACACAGATAGGCCTGCTCCAGCAGCCGGAAAGGATAGTCTGCCAGATTGGGAAGGGAAGATACAAGAAATTTGCGTTCGATTTCCATAAAATAAACTCCTTGAATAGATGGATTAAAAAGTATGAATCATTTGAATACTGGAATTTGGGGAAATGGGGCATAGAGTAATTTCCGGCGAAGTCTCAGCCTTCCTCGAAGTCAATTCCGTTTTCAAACAGGAAGCGGCGCAGTGCCTCATCCCAGATAAGATCAGGAGTTTTGTCCATGATAAAAGTAGAAAATGAGGTTCCTGTTGTTAGTAATAACCTTTTTTGATCATACTTAATCGTGAGGACGAAGCTTTTCAATAAAGAAGAATATTCACCCGCACCGGCCTGTTCAAGCAGGGTATGGGAATCCCGGGGATTGTAGATCAGAGTAAGTTTGAAAAGCAGAGGAACCTTTTTTCCTTTGATCAGCATAAAGCAGGTGCTTCGCATATCTTTCCAGAGGGTCAGATTATAGGGAAGAAGTTCAGGGTCCTCCAGCTCCTCACGGGTATAGAAGGCTTTGTTCAGATGACCGTCAATAAGAAAGGTGTTACCGGTCTGAATCCGGGCCTCCTCCAGGAGGAAACGGTCGAAGGTCTCACTGTTTAAAAGCTTGTTCATAAAGGCTTTAATTTCTTTGATTTGTAATGCCAGCATAAATGTCTCCTCTTGCAATAGTATAATAGAAGTGGGAAGAGGATGCAATTATTTAGATAAATGAAAATATACATTGCAAAGAATATTTAAATAATATTGAAATAATATATATAATTTTGTGGCAGTGCGTGTTAATATAAAGATACCGTCCCTTGACGAGAGGCGTGTATGCCCTTGCCAGGGGACGGTAGCAGCACTCAAACCGTTCAGAAGTGCCGTAAAATTGGCATTTAATTCAAGTGTGGGGGAAACCGCCTCCGGCAGCTTGGCCGGAGTGATTTTATTACGGCTTTGCCTTTGAAGGAAAGAGGGTGCTGATCGGGTAGATGGCGGATATGCAGTCTGTCCCATCAGAGCAAAGAAAAGAGAAAAAAAGAGATGAATCAGGAAAAAGGAAGGAGCAGGGCGATGGGAAGAACGGTGGC
>JAFSIS010000087.1 GCA_017439665.1 Lachnospiraceae bacterium | reverse complement strand
TTCTCTTGGAGGATAGAAGTATTTCGGTGCTTGCGTATAATCTGGAAACCATTATGGCGGAAAAACTGGAGACAGTCATATCCAGAGGCGACCAGAATACCAGACCAAGAGATTACTACGATATCTACATATTGGCCAAGTTGCAATATGCAAACATAGAGCTGGATGCGTTGAAGGCGGCACTGAGCGCCACCACAGAGAAGCGTGGCTCGTCAGCGGTGATTAAGGAATATCGTAGCATTATGGATACGGTTAAGAAAAGTGAAATAATGCAGAAGCAGTGGAAGAACTATCAGAAGGATTTTGAATATGCAACGGACATTACGTTTGAGGATGCGTGTGACGTGGTGGTAGAGTTGATGGATAAGTTGATAGGTGATTAATACTTAAAAGATTCAGATTGCACACATTAATACTGGACTGTTCAGCGGTTTCAGAAAAATTGGTGTGAGGGAATTGAGTTTGATTTGGCACGGCACAAAGGAGGAGAATAGAAGTGATTAGAGTAGGAGATGTTTATACACATCTTTTAAAAGATAATATGGAGACAGGGATTCGTGAATGCTATAGACCATTTATTGTAGTTGAAGTAGAAAAAGAATCCGTTATCGCTGCACCATTAACAACAAATATACGTAACTATAAGGATGCGAGAAGGGTATATTCCACATTAACGGTGAATGGGGTTACAAAGGATGTTTGTATCTTGTCTGATTTTTTGATTAAGATTCCTATACAAGGGTTAGAGAAAAAAGTAGCTCATGTAAGTTCTGAATTGGTAGAAAAAATAGTTTTAACTAACGATTTATATTTTTTATGTCTCGAATGTAAAGACTGATTTAGTACAGTGTATTCCAACTGAGACACAAATGGGGAAAGTATATACCAGGTTGATTTCAGACACACTGCAGCCTGATGAAGATTATGTTGATGGTTTGATCAGGATCTATAATGACACTATTTGTGAACTGGCATTATAAGCGCCATGAATACAGTAAGAAAGTAAAATGTTCTTTTCCACATCATTCTGTTTTTTCGATTCGTTTATCCATAATTTTTCCAGTAAAACGACAATTTGGATAAAAGGTTGCTTATCCGTCATATTTGGTGAGTGGTCTATAGACAAGATCAGTAAATTTATATACACTATAACATACAGATATCCAACGGCTGTCTATTAAATAAATCTCTAAAGCGAGGAAATCCGCAGGATTTTCGAGCCTGTCCTGAGTAGATACATTTTATAATATTATGAAATTGGAGGAAATAGTTATGGCATGGTATGACGAGGCGGTTTTTTATCATATTTATCCATTAGGACTTACAGGAGCACCCAAACAGAATGCTTATGAAGAGCCGGTACACCGGTTAAATACGCTCATTCCGTGGATTACACACATTAAGAGGATTGGCTGCAATGCAATTTATATTGGACCGCTTTTTGAATCCGTAGGACATGGTTATGAAACAACGGATTATAAAAAATTGGACAGCAGGCTGGGAACCAACGAGGATCTGACGAATTTTGTGGCAAAATGTCATGAGCAGGGCATCCGGGTAATTTTAGACGGTGTGTTTAATCACACAGGACGGGATTTTTTTGCCTTTCAGGATATTAAACATAACAGAGAACATTCTCAATACAAAGACTGGTATTGTAATATGAATTTTGGAGGGAATAATTCTTACAACGATGGTTTCTCCTATGAAAACTGGGGAGGCTATGATCTTTTAGTGAAATTAAATCAGCATAATCCGGCGGTGAAGGATTATATCTGCGATGTGGTACGTTTTTGGGTCAGCGAATTCGATATTGATGGTATTCGTCTGGATGCTGCTGATGTTATGGATTTTGAATATATGAAGGCACTTCGCGGGGTGGCCAATGAAGTGAAACCTGATTTCTGGCTTATGGGTGAGGTTATTCATGGAAATTATTCCCGTTGGGCCAATGAAGGAACCCTGCATTCGGTAACCAATTATATGCTGCATAAGGCCCTGTACTCCGGGCACAATGACCATAATTACTTTGAAGTGGCTCATACGATCAACTATGTCAGTGACATGATTGGAAATAAATTAAATCTTTACAGCTTTGTGGATAATCATGATGTAGAACGTATTCATACGAAGCTGGTAAATAAAGCTCATTTCGCACCAGTTCATGTGATGCTTTATACCTTACCGGGTATTCCGTCTATCTACTATGGTTCGGAATTTGGGATTGAAGGACGTAAGGAACGCTCTTCGGATGATTCCTTAAGGCCTGCGTTAAATTATGAGGATTACAAGGATGTCATTGATACCAATCCATGTACAAAGCTTATTGCTGCACTTGGCAGGATTCACCGGAATACCCCCGCATTATGCTATGGCGAGTATAAAGAATTGCGGCTCCAAAACACAAATTTTGCTTATGCAAGAATTTTAGACGGTAAATGGGTGATCATAACGGTTAATAATGCAGACAACGAAGCAGAGATGGATTTAGAAGCCGGAAATTCCACAGAGTATGTTGGTGCACTATCCGGCACGAGAATTTCTGTGAGTGGTGGACGCATTCAGGTAAAGATAGCCGGAAATTCCGGTGAGATATGGCTTCCTGCAGAAGTGTTTGACGAAAGCCTTACACCCATAGAGACAGTAAAAATAGAAAAAGTATCAGCATCGGTGAAGATTATAGAAGAAGTACAAAAGGAAATACCGAAAGCAGTTGATGCAGAAAAAACAGAAAACCAGCCCCCAGAGGAATCAGCGACTGCGACAAACCAAGCCAGAGAGGAAGCTGTGATTGCGGTAAAACCGGCTGGAGAGGAAGCAGCAGCTGCGGTAAGGCAGATTCAAGAAGAATCAGTGGTTGTGGCAAACCAGGTTGAAAGGGAATCTGTGTCTACAGTAAATCAGACTAAAGAGGAGTCTGTGGATGTAGAAAATCAGGAGCAAGGGGAAGCTGTATCTGCAGTTAAATCGGAAAAGGTAGTTGTAGACAGAAATAAACCCTATGAAGAGATGTCCATTGAAGAGCTTCAGGAAGCGATTCTTGAGAAAATGAGGAAAAATGGTCCGGTGACGGATTATATGCTTGGTACTGTGCGTGAAAACACACATCAGGGTTCCTTGATCACCTGGGTGAAAAGTTTTATCTAAAATTACTGGCTTGTTTCAAGGATGATTTTTCTCAGTACTGGTTACGATAATATTGTGGAGGATGAATCAATAATAATTGTGGAAAGGTGACTATCGATAATATTCGTAGAGGCCTTTCCACTTTTTTTCCTGGAATTTGAATTTTTTCCATAAGGCAAAAGATGATTGAGGAGGACTAAACATGTTTGATGAGATTTTTGGTGAAGTGATATATGATTACGGGTATGTTGCCAAAAAGGAAATTACTTTTTGGGGAAACACACAGGAAGTTGAAGTACGCATTGGTGCCGAAGAAGATGAAGGGATTACACAGTTCCAGCGTGATACATTTGAAGCATTAATGCAGAACTGGGAGGAAATGCAACATAAGATAGCTGAAGCAATCTTACAATATTATAATGAAGAAGCAAAAGAGTCTTATGGACCAGATGATGAAGATGAATTGTCAAAATGGTGGAGGCATCTTATGCAGAATGAATTTTTTGAGAAAGTTGGACGAATATTAGAGCAGACTCGTTCTAATGCGAAAACTGCGGTAAATCTCTCGATGGTATATGCTTATTATGAAATAGGAAAAAATATTATTGAAGAGTGGGAGAATTATGGTATATTGTAAAGAAAAATGTGTCGGTGAGAGTGAAGAATGAATATATACGAATTTTGGAAAGCAGTTCTCGTTCAAGATGAGCATGAAATCAGAAAATATTTCCATGAGGATGCATATATAAATTGGCATTGTACGAATGAACATTTTAGTCTGGACGAGTATATTATTGCCAACTGCGAATATCCTGGAGAATGGGATGGAGTAGTTGAACGAGTAGAGGAAACAGGTGATTTATTTGTAACGGTTACTAATGTATATCCTAAGGATAAAAGTGTATCATTTCATGTAACTTCATTTGCTAAAATAGTAAATGATAAGATTGTTTCACTAGATGAGTATTGGGCGGATGATAGCGATGCTCCGCAGTGGAGATTAGATAAGCATATCGGAACAAGAATAAAATAAAATTCAGTTGTAATCATTAATTCATATGATATAATACAGGCAATATAATGTAAGCCATAGAGTGGTTGATCTGGCTAAAACCTGTCAGGAAGGGAGAAGGTCATGGGAGCTTGGATACGCTTTGACAGACATATTCATATAGCGAAAAAAACCTGGTCAAATGGTGTTTTAAGTCACCTTGGTTATATGGATATCAATGAACAAACTCTAAATGAGATAGTCAATAATAAAAAACTAAAATGGATTCAGATATCTGGCTATCTACCCAATGAAGCTTATCGAAAAATAGATCGTATGCTTTCGCTGCGTCCAGATATTACTTTCCGGCTTTTTCATTTCCTGGACAATGATGAAGTTGATATCTCTTTCCTTATGAATATGCCTCATGTGAAGAAGCTGCAGATTAATTGTATTGATTTTAAAAGTAATCCCAAAAGAATCAATCTGTCTGTACTGGCAGAGTTAAACCTGAAGTCATTGCATATTGAGTGTTTTGACTTAAGGGACTATGAATTTGTTCAAAATCTTTCAGATGAACTTGAAGAACTTTCCATCATGGCTGATACGATGGGGGCAGGAATCAAATTTGACTGCACCTGGCTTTTGAAATACCAAAACTTGCAAACACTATGGCTTGGGAAGAAAGCTAAGAAAAATATTGAAAGTATTCGTCAACTCCCTAAACTCAAGTCATTGTCCTTGAGGGGAATTAAACTTGCAGACTTTTCGTTTTTGTATCAGATGAATTTGGAAAAACTGGCGCTTCTTTGGAATTCAAATAACAATTTGCATGAGTTGGCAGAGCTAAAGAGCTTAAAGGAAATAGAACTTTGGAGAATCAACAAGTTGAGTGACATTTCCTTTATTGGAGAATTGACGAATTTGGAAATAATCACAATACTGGATGAATTTATAGAAGAAACACCAAAGAAAAGTAGTATCTCAGCTAGAGGGTCTTTGGCAAAGTATGCGAATAAAGCCTTATGGGAAAAGGAAGATACGGCTTGGGAAGAGGCGATGAGTGAGAAATTCTGGTGATTGGAATGGAAACCTATGCAGAGCAGAACTTAGATTTTGTGGACTGTTTATTGTATGCATATAAGCATGTAAAAAAATATGATATTCTTACGTTTGATAAGAAATTGAATAAACTGTTAACAAGTATATAAATGAGGAGCCTGGCTGTTATGGTCGGCTATTTTACCTTGTATGATAGACGAAAGACTAATTCAAAATTTCAGGAGAAATTGTTGATGAAAGATGTATTCCTTATTTATGACACCAGTTGTTTCTATGAGATAGTGATATTGAATTATTTTATGAGCGTTTCAAATTGTGATCTGATTTTTTGCTCATTAGATGGAAAATCGATTAAGACAACGGAAGGATTTTCTGTAAATGCTGACATGTCTTTAAGAGATCTCGATAAAGAACAGATAAGAAGTTTTATTATTCCGGGAGGAGACATTTCTGTAATCGATACTGCCCAGCTTAGAATCTATTTACAGGAAACCATTGATTTTTGGAGGAATTTTAACAGATGTTAAATTTACGGAGGATGGGATTATGGCAATTTCAACGATAAAAGCCGTTTTTCAGAAGGAGATAAAAGATGTGTGGAATGTGGTTACATCACTTGAACATTACCAATGGCGCAGTGATTTGAGTAAAATTGAAGTTATCAATGACAAGCAGTTTATTGAGTACACCAAAGACGGATATGCTACCACATTTACCATCACGGTTACCAAACCCTTCGAACGCTGGGAATTTGATCTGGAAAACAGCAATATGAAAGGCCATTGGACAGGTGTTTTTTCGGTTCAAAATGGGCAGACTGAAATTGAGTTTACGGAAGATATAACAGCGAAAAAACTGATAATGAAGCCATTTGTGAAATCATTTTTAAGAAAGCAACAGGAACTCTATGTGTCGGACTTGAGAAAGGCTTTACGAGAATAAGCCGGCAGACAAATGTCAAGAGCCAATATCGGGATATTACTTTTTGTACACCACTTTAAAATGTTCAAAAACTACGGGCATATCATCTGAGAATTGATAGCCAAGTAATTTGCCTTCTTCGGTGAAAAAATGGTGATGACCATTTTGCCATGACTCTAATGTATCATCTTCCCCCTCATCCTTACAGAGGGCGTAGGTTATCTCTTTAAACGGCAAAATGGTAATATCCGTTGTTTGGATAACACAATGCGGAACACCTGCCCAATCAGTAACAATGCTATAGTCTCCCACTTGAGGAAGGGGGCAGCTTTCTGCTTCGTATGCATACAGACTACTTGATGTAGCCTGCTTTTTTCCCGTAAGCACAAGCTCCAATAATTCATTTGCCAGCTGCTCAGTTAGGGCAAAGTGAAAGCAGTCTGTATATTTCGTTGTTTTATCTGTATTAGTGGCAGTCAGAAAGTTTTTCCAGAATACATCTTTGGTCATAGGAATCTCCGTTAAAAAATGAACTTATATTGTAGAATGAACGGGCTGCCACATTATGGAAAATGATGTGACAGCCTCGTTTCGGAAGAACAGGTTAGCAGCAGTCCCAGGTATACATAACTTTACTAAAGTCTTTATTTTTCAAAGCCTCTTTATTGATAAAGAAATTGGCTACCCCACAATCGCCCCAAAGCACATAGTCCTCCCGACCAATAGCATCTGAATCCATTTGAAACAGCAGGGTATCATAGCAGGTATCTTCTCTGTATTCCCGGGGATCACCTTGTGTAAAATAGGGATAACCTAAAAGCCAGTGTCCGGCATTGGAAAGCACGTTATAAAGATAATCCCTTTCTGCCTCATCCAGGTATTTATAATAATTCTGATCTTTGATATCCTCTCCCAAAACCTCCTTAACCGTTTGGGCAAATATCTTGTCAAAATGGCAGACTTCGGTTCCAAGCCACACCGTCTTTTTGGTAATCTCTACTCTGGCCTCTTTAAACACGGGGGTAAATTCACTATAGTCAGACTTATCAGTAGCAACAGGAATATCCAGATCCAGCACATCTTCCTCTGTTACAGAGGAGTTGATAGCTTCATGATAGATTACTCTGAAATTCTTCTGGGAGTCGCTCTCATCCCAGTCTATTCCATAACAATCATCATCAGCGGAAATGAAAAACTGCAGCATTCCTTCCTGGGGAAGCCGCTCATCCTCCAATTCGGCTGCAGTAAAATTAATCTGAGCCAGAAGCATCATTTTTTCTCCGTTAGCATCAACCGGATAGGCACTGGTTAAATCCCAGTAAGGTACACCACCAAACTTACTGTCAAAAATGTTTGGCTGGCTGTCCTGGACAATAGTCAATTGATAGGCTGTCATAGCAGTGGTTTCCTGTATTCTTTCGACGATTTTCTTTACCCTTTCAGTGGCATTCTGTGCAAGATCCTTTCCCATAAAGTACCCCCTTTTTCTTCTGGTATAATAGTGGTTGAATTATACGGCAATTATGATTACACGAAAATTTCCATGAGATATAGACTTCTGAGCAGTTTTTTGTTATTACTATACTATCATATCCCATTTGGTGTTTCCACTCCATTTTGCCGGGGTATAGAGCGTAAGGCTGTTATGTTAATGATCAACGTGTTGCATACTGGATATTAGGATCAAAGTAAAAAATGAAAAAAGGTACGAAACGATTCAGGGCCTTTCTGCTCCTCATCCTGGTGTTGGCGGGAATAAAAGTCATCAGTCTGGGCCGGTATGAGGAAAGGGAGGCCGGAGTACATACAACAAATAAATGCAGAGTTTACTATTTGCTCAATCTTGACGGGATGAAGGGTCTGGGTCATGTGGCTTTCATGCTGACAGATGAAGCGGAAAAGGGGATTTTGTACAGCTATAACGGGATGCAGTATTCCCTGGCAGAATGTCTGCTGGGCAAAGCAGGTGTAGGAAAGATGAAGGAGTTTTCCCTAAGTCAAAAAGAAGTAGAGGAATTTCTTTTGACCGGAGATCTGCAGGTAAGCGATGCGGCGGAATGTGATAATTTTGACCGGCTGATGTATCGTTATATTTCCAGGGAGGAATATGAGATGATCAGGGAACAGGCTAAAGCGTATATCGCCGCGGGAGAAACCTTTGAAAAATTGTATGCAGCTTCGGGCAGTCCGGAAGGAGAGAAGGAGCTGGTGGATTTTGTTTCCAGAGAGGATGTGCCAAAATATCAGATTTATCGCCATAACTGTGATACGGCTGCCAGGATTTTTATTGAAAAAATTGATGAAGAAATGGCAGAGTATAATGCAAATAATCAAAGGCTGGTTCCGGCGAAAAATTATAAAGGAATGTGGAAGCAGTTCGGTGATGATTGGGGATTTTTGCGGTTAGGAGAAGACTCCCCTGTAGAGTGGTTTTTGTGGTATATTCTCTGATCATGATAAAGGGAGAAGAAGGTTGGTTGGGCAGGATTATTTAATGAGGCAGAAAAACGAAAGAGGTAAACCATCATGACAAACAAGAAAACAATCAAAAGAAAACAGATAAACCGGCTTGTGATCCTACTGGCAGCCCTGCTGTTTATCGGCGGCTGCAGCCGGGCAGCTGAAGGTCAGCAGCCGGAGAGTATACAGCAGGAAGAGATGGAGATGGCAGAAGAAGACAGCCTGGAGAATAATGGTGAAAATCCGGCAGATAAAGATCAGGATGGCCTGCAGACCGGGGAAAGTGAGGAACAGGAAGATACAGAACTGCTTACCCGGGCTCCGGCACCAATGATTTTACCCACCTCTTGGCAGGATAACCGCTATAGTGACGATGGAGAATTGCTGGCAGAGGGTTCTTTAGCGTCCTTCGAGGTATCAGGAGACGGCTATGAAACAGTAGCAGAAGCCATACAGGAGTGGTTTCATGAGGAAGAAGCGGCCTTCACCTGGGATATGGATCTCATGGAGGAATATGCAAAAGATTGGTTGATTTTTGCTTTGGAGGAGGAATTACCCTTCGTCAGTTATTACAGCAGGGTAGAATATGATGTCACAAGAGGTGACAGCAGTGTCATTAGTATAAGCCGTTTATCTCAGGATTATTCCGGTGGAGCGCATGGACTTTATGGAGATTTTGGAACTACCTTTGATACGCAAACGGGAGAAAGATTGAGCTTCTGGGATTTAACCGATGACCGGGAAGAATTTTCAGAAAAGACTCTGGATTACTGCCTGAAAAGGGTAAAAGAAAAGCATGAGGATATGCTCTTTGCGGATTATGAAACGACCATTCGGACTGTTTGGGAAGGAGAGCCCAACTGGTATCTGGATGGTGCAGGGATTACCATTGTATTTACTCCCTACGAGCTGGGCCCCTTTGCCATGGGTATGGTGTACATTACCCTGCCTTATCAGGAGTTCAATGATCTGCTTTTGGAAAAATATCAGATAAAAGATCAGGCCGGTGTATATGTGCTCCCGGAGGGGATAGAAACCCAGGTCAGCCTGGGTGAGGCATCCGGGGAAAAGGAAAGTATATGTCTGTTTGCCGATTCCACTGATGAAGAAGCCTATAGTCTGCAGACCTATATATTTAAGGTGGGAGAAACGGCAGAGACTGTAGCAGAAATGGATCGCCTGATCAGAAGCTATCTTCTGCAGAGAGAGGATGGAAGGAGCTTTTTGCTCTTTTATGGCGACATGGCTTCAGAGGATTATGTTACCTGTGTATATGAGCTGACAGGAGGAGGGATACGAAAGATTCAGGATGGTGGGCAGGGAGCCTTCATTCAAAAAGGAAGTATCAGTACACAGGGATTTACTCTGGGGATCCGGGTGGAAGCCTTGGGAACCTATACGGCTTATGCAGATTATCTTTTGGACGGGGATGGAAGTCTGAAGCCAAAGGGAGAGTGGTATCCTATCCGGCAGGCTGCTGTGTTGACCAGTATTAAGGAGTTGCCCGTGGTAGTGGACGGTCAGAAAAAGATGCTTTCTGCGGGCAGCAGGATACAGCTTATCGGAACCGATGGAGAGGGGATTCTCCGCTATCAGATGATGGATTCTGTGGAAAATGGAGAGATTCATTTTACCCGTGGAGAGGATGGCTGGCCCATATATGTTGAGGGTGTGGAAGATACGGAATATTTTGAGGATTTGCCCTATGTGGGGTAGAGGAGGAAGGCATTAGTGGGACTGAAAACAACCTTTAAACGAATCAGAGATAATTATGTGATCAATCAGGCGCGAGGTGCCAGGCTGCCGGAGTTTTCAGAAACAGAAATCTGCCGGTACAGGGTACTTTTTTCAGGAAGGGTGCAGAAGGTGGGGTTTCGTCTGGAGGTGTGTGAGCTGGCGGTCAGGCTGGGATTGACCGGCTTTTGTAAAAATCTGGAAAACGGAGATGTTCTGGCAGAGTTTCAGGGAACAGAGGAGAAAATTAACTTTTTGATTTCTTTTATGGAATCCCTGAAACGGATCAGGATCACCAATAAGGTGATGGAAAAGCTGGAGGTGGATGAAGGCCTGACAGGGTTTGTAAAGGGATAAGGTGAAAAAAGAAAGCCCAGATAATTGTAAAATAATGGCAAAAACGGTACAATAAAAAAGTACAGGCACATGAAAACGATCTTGATATTTTACAGGAGGACGACATGAAACTGCAATTTAGTGATCTTTTGTATTCTTTTTCTTATGGATTGGATTGTGTGGAGGGACAGCTGCTTCCCATAGCTGCCGGTCACGGTAAGCGGGTGGCCAGATTATGTGTGATTTTAGGCAGAGCACTGGGGATGGAAGCAGATGAGCTGGTGGAAATAGCAGGCCTGGCAACTTTGCATGATAATGCACTGACAGAATTTATCCGGGTGGAGTTTCAGGATGAAGACAAGGAAAAACTTCATTTTGGCGGAAAAAAACTGGGAGCACACTGTGTAATCGGTGAAAAAAATCTGGAAAAACTGCCTTTTGCCCTAAAACATAAGAATGCAGTTTTGTATCATCATGAAGAAGCAAATGGAAAAGGACCTTTTCAAAAAAAGGCCTGGGAAACGCCCCTGGCTGCCCAACTGATCCATATGGCGGACAGTCTGGATACCCGGTTCAGACTGGACAATATGGATGAAGAAAAGTATGAAAAGATGTGCGCTTATGTGCAGAAAATGCAGGATATTCGTTATTCAAAGGAATGTGTAGAGGCCTTTTTTGAAGGGGTGACTCTGGAAGCGCTGGCAGGAATGGAGAAAGCAGAGCTGTTCACTGTTTTAAGTACCGAGGCAGGCAGTGGCTTCAAAGACTATTCTAATGAGGAGATCCACGATTTTTGTAATTTCTGGATCAAGATCATTGATTATAAATCGAAATTCACAAGAAGCCATTCCCTGGGGGTGGCAGCACTTGCAGAAAAAATGGGTAAATACTATGGATATGATGAGGACAAATGTACCCGTCTTTATCTGGCAGGAGCCGTACATGACCTGGGCAAACTGGCCGTACATAGTAAAATTCTGGAAAAGCCGGATAAGCTGACGGATAAGGAATATCGCCATATCCAGACCCATGCTTACCAAAGTTGGATAATGCTGAAAGATATTAAGGGGCTTGAAGAAGAGACGAAATGGGCAGTTCATCATCATGAAAAACTGGATGGAACGGGCTACCCCTTCGGTAAGAATGAAGATGAGTTAGGCTTTGAAGAACGGCTTATGGCCTGCGTGGATATTTACCAGGCACTTACGGAGGGCAGACCCTACAAGGAAGGCTTTCCTCATGAAAAGGCCATTTCTATTATGAAAGAGATGGTGGAGAGAAGATTTATTGATAAAAAAATAACAGAAGATATGGAAATTTTCCTGGCGGAAAAAAGTGCCTGATCTGGGAAAAAAGGAGGAAGCCGGATGTTCAGGGAATTGGTAAGGAAAAATAAGGCACTTCCTATGGAGGAATGTATACAGGTACTGAAAGAGGAAACGAGAGGTGTTCTGGCAGTACTTGGAGACAGTGATTATCCCTATTGTATGCCCTTAAATCACTGGTACAACGAAGAGGAGGGCATGATCTATTTTCACTGTGGTAAAGTAGGTCATCGGCTGGATGCTTTGAAAAAATCCAATAAGGTATCCTTCTGCACCTACGATGAAGGCTACCGTGAAAAAGGAGAATGGGCCTTAAATGTGAGATCGGTGATCGTGTTTGGACGGATCGAATTTATTGAAGATCTGGAGATTATATCAGAGATTACTACAAAGCTTAGCTACAAATTTACACAGGATGAGGAATACATCCGAAAGGAGATAGAACAGTTTGCAGCAAATACGTTGCTGATGAAGCTGGTGCCCGAGCATATCTGTGGGAAGCTGGTAAAGGAAGCTTAGATGGATTTTATCATAGAATTTTTTTTAGAATTAGTAGCCGGGATTTTCATTGAACTTCCGGGAGAGATTGCTACCGAAAGAAAATACCCCCTTAAGTGGAGGATTGCAGCAGGACTTCTGCCCACCCTTGTTTTTGTGCTGGTGCTGGCACTATGCATAACAGCATGGTGGACAGGTGAAAAGAGCAGTGAACGGATTGTTTTTGGGGGCCTTGCCATTTTAATGGCTGTTCTGCTTCTGTGGTTCTGGTATAAGATCTTAAAACATAAGAAAAGGGATTGAGCAATGGAAAAAAGGCAGAAACGGATCAGGTATCTGCTGATCTATTTGGGAATTCTGGCGGTGGCAGGAATAGTTTTTACAGCAGCAGCTTTCTTAGGAGCACAGTGGCAGAGTAATGAGGAGAGGATAGCGATTGTCTGCGGGGCTTTTTTGCGTTGGATCAAGTATGAGTTTATCCTCTCAGTTGTCGGTACGGTAGCCTTCTTTCTCATCGACAGAAGGAAGGTGGATCTGCGTGTCCTTTTTCCCGGGGAAGATGAAGAGCAGGTTGCCAGACTGATGTACAACAGAAAATGCAATCAGTGGATATTGGCAGAGCTGATAATCCTGATGATCATCTATCTATGCAGCTATTATTTGATGAAAGGCGAGGGAATACCCTATCCGAAAGCAGAAAAGAGCTTTTTTGATCTGGTGATTTTTCTTTTATTTCCAACGGCCTTTACGATTGAAGGTTATTTGAGAAGGTACAAGGTGCATAAGGCCAGGGAAGAAGCCCTGAAAACACTGAGGGGCTTTGCTTACCGGAGAGCACATAAAAGATGGAAGTCGGGGATAGGAATACCTCTGTCCTGTGCTGTCTTTATTCTTGGTATTTTCCAACCCCTCCATGAGGAAGATTATCAGAGAAAGCAGCTTTTTTGGGGAGAAACTACCTATACCCAGGAGGATATTGAGGAGTTGATGCAGGAAGGAGACTTTTCTGATTCTATAAAATGGATGCAGCAAGCAGTAACAGAGACAGAAGAAGCAGATATCCAAAGTCAGGTGATGGAGGCAGAAGAATAAGCTTCTTCGACTCCACCGACAGTTCATTTTCCACCAGTCTACCGCTGGTGGATTGTTATTTTCAGGGACAGGTGACATGATTAGCCTATAGATTGCAGTCTATATAGTAGCAAGGAGGATGACCGATGGATCAGAAAAAAACAGGGCAGTTTATTGCTGAGTTAAGAAAGGAAAAAGAGCTGACACAAAAGGCACTGGCGGACCGTCTGGGGATCACCAACAAGGCCGTATCCAAGTGGGAGTGCGGAAACAGTCTGCCGGACAACTCAATCATGGTTGAGCTATGTGATATTCTGGAAATCAGCGTAAACGAACTGCTGGCCGGAGAACGAATATCCTCCATGGATTATACAAAAAAGGCGGAGGAGAATATGATGTCACTGATTAAGGAAAGAGAAGAAAATAAAAAAGAACAACAAAAACAGAATATGACAGGATTCATTGGCAAGCTGGTTCTTATTTTGTATCTGATCTGGCTTTATATCTATACAACCAATGATATGCGAATAACATATTTCATTGATTTTGCCGGACTCAGTATAGATGCAGGAATTATGCTTCTGCTGTTGATGTTTGCCGGAAAACTGAGAGCCTTTGTGAATCTGTTTAAGCTTACGGTGAAAAAAACGGAGGAGGAAGAAAGCAGAAGGGAAGCCAAAGATGCTGCTTCTTTTGCCATAAAAGCTGTACTTCTGGCAGGAGGGATCAATTCGGTCCTCTATCTGGTGAATTGGCTTCGGAATATGAATGATATATCCACCTGGGGCCCCAATATGGCAGTCATCATTCTGGGGGTATTTTACAGTTTGTTGATCTCTGCTCTGTTGTTGGTTCTGAAGGAGAGGGTATAATAGGAGAAAGGGCAGGGGACCTACATCTTCCCCAGTTCCCAGAAGGCCACAGCACTGGCGGCGGCTACATTCAGAGAATCCACACCATGAGCCATGGGAATACATACGGTATAATCGCAGGCGGAAATGGTAGAAGAAGCCAGGCCGTCCCCTTCGCTGCCCAGCAGAATGGCCAGTTTTTCTTCCTGGCGGAGCAGGGGATCATCCAAAGAAACAGAATCTTTTGTCAGAGCCATGGCTACGGTTTTGAAGCCCAGACGTTTCAAAACGGATACATCTGTGGTAAAATCTTCAGGATCCTCCCTGCCCAGATAGGTCCAGGGAATCTGAAAAACACTTCCCATGCTGACCCGGATAGAGCGGCGGTAGAAGGGATTACTGCAGGCAGGAGTAAGCAGGATGGCATCCATATTGAGGGCGGCAGCAGAACGGAAGATGGCTCCCACATTGGTGGGATTCGTAACCCGCTCCAAAACCACGATCCTTCCAGCTTTTTTGCAGACCTCTTCTACAGAAGGAAGAGGCGGACGCTTCATGGCACAAAGAACTCCTCTGGTCAGCTGGTAACCGGTGAGCTCTGCCAGGACATGAAAGTCTGCAGTGTATACAGGAACATCTCCGATCCGGCTAATGACCTCCCTGGCTTCTCCTTCTATATGCTTTTTTTCCAATAAAAGAGAAACGGGAGTATAGCCTGCATTCAGGGCCCGTTCTACCACCTTGGGGCTTTCCGCAATGAAAAGCCCTTTTTCAGGTTCATGGCGGTTCAAGAGCTGGCCCTCACTGAGTCGGGCATAGATGTCCAGTTCAGGGACGTTAAAATCGGTGATTTCGATGATGTTTGGCATAAAGATCTCCTTGGTGCTGGGATAACTCAAATTAAGAAATGATTCAGGACAGTCTGAAAATCCTGTGGATTTCATTATAGGCAGAACCTGAAGGTGTGTCAAACGGATCCTGGATGATGGTGCTGTGGTAAAAAGTGACATCTAATTGGAAAATCTTCAAGGGAAGCAGCTGCCTAAGTTGAAAAAAATAAATTTTTTGATGTATAATGTGTAATAACTAATTAGGGAAAAGTACGGATTATAAAGATGAATATGGGGGATACGAATGAAAAAGAGGAAGAAACTGACCGGCCTGTTATTGGGAATGCTGCTTTTGCTTTTGGCAGCCTGTGGAAGTGAAGAAAAGGCAGATGTACAGTCTGACCTTCATTTGGCGGCTGTGTCAGAGGAAACGGATGAGTTGCCTGCGAAGCAGGAAGAAGAGGCAGCAACAGAACAGAAGGCAGCTGCAGAAACGGATAGCACTGTGGTGAAAGAACGATCAGAAGCAGATGGGGAAGAGGTGATAAAGAAGCAGTCCCGTCCCGCATTGGCCGATGAAGTGGCGGAGATGCAGGTTCATTTCATTGACGTAGGGCAGGGGGATGCCACGCTGATCCTCTGTGATGGTGAGGCCATGCTGATCGATGCAGGTGATGATTCCAAGGGTACAACTGTACAGAATTATTTGAAAAAACAGGGAGTCAGCCGGTTGAAATATCTGGTGCTTACCCATACGGATGCAGATCACATTGGCGGTTCTGATGTCATCATCAGTAAATTTCAGGTGGACAATGTATTCATAGGTGACTTTCCGAAGGAGAGTAAGGTCTATGGAGATCTGATCGACGCTCTGGCTTATCGGGGTTATCCCTGGAGTACACCTGAAGTGGGAAGTACTTATACTTTGGGAACAGCCGGGATTACCATTCTTGCACCAAACAAAGCCTACGATGATCCTAATAATTGCTCCATTGCTCTGTTGGTAGAAAACGGAGAGGACAGTTTTTTATTTACCGGAGATGCGGAAGGAGAGGCAGAGGCGGATATTCTGGCCAATGGCTTATCGGTGGACTGCGATGTATTTAAGGCAGGGCATCATGGCAGCAAAACCTCTAACAGTACAGCTTTTTTGAAGGCAGCCTCACCGGAAATAACAGTGATCAGCTGTGGAGAGGGTAATTCCTATGGTCATCCTCATGCAGCCACTTTGAATACCTTGAGAAGCATGGGAGTTAAAGTTTATCGTACTGATGAACAAGGTTCCATCATTGCTGCTTCCACGGGAGCGGGAATCACCTGGAATGCGGCACCTTCTGAAACCTGGCAGGCAGGAGAGCCAAAAGGAGGTTCGGCCTCATCATCTTCCAGCCAGAGTACAGCACAGAGCCAGGCCACAACGCAGAGTCAGACAGCAACACAGAGCCAGGCCATAACGCAGAGTCAGACTGCAAGTCAGGGTTCCGGTTCGGAAGCCAAACAGACCAACGAAGGGAGTTCTGCGCCTGCAGCCTCAAGCCAGACGACATCAAATCAGTCAGCTCCTTTGGCGTCACAGATGGCAACGGAACAAACTGCACCGACACCATCGGAGCAAACACCCGCGTCTACGCCGGAAGCATCACCGGAACCGGCTCCTGCGGCAGAGCCGGCAACGGGTACTCTGGTATGGAAATCAGCCACCGGTGAGAAATACCATTCTATCAATAACTGCGGCAGGATGAATCCGGCCAAAGCAACCCAGATCACGAAGGAACAGGCAGAAAGTATGGGACTTGGACCCTGCAGTAAGTGCTATTGAGGTGGGTGCGAATAATGGAAAATAATTTATCGGAAATAAGTTTTAAGAAACTGTGGCAGTTGTTTCCTGTTTTTTTAAAAGAGCATCAGGTCTGTTGGGAGGAATGGTATTTTGAGGAGGAAGCTTTTTTGAACAACCTGCTTTCACAGGTCGAAAGAGTATTTCATTTACATTTAAGATATACTGGGGGATAATGATGAATTGTATTTCAGGGATTATCTTATCGAGCATTTTGATATTGCAGATAAATATGAGAAATTGAAACTAAGGCTATGGGAAGAATATGAGTATGACCGGGATGGATATACAGCGGCCAAAAATGAATTTGTTCAAAAATATACCGAGAAAGCAAAACGGTTATATGTGAACAGATATTAGGGGATTGGAAGTGTATATTGATGAAAGCTAAAACGTATTTGTGGATTGAAGACAAAAAAGGTAAATCCAGTTACATATTCTGGCAAACGCTTATGGGACAGTTGTGTCCGGAAATAGTGGTTGAAAGTAAGAAAAATAATAGTGAATTGGTAAAAGCTGTTAAGACATTAGAAGATACCGAAAATAGATGGATGATGATGTTTGCGGCCTGGATGACAGTAGATTACAGCTTAGGGATAAGATGAAGCATATTTATGGGAGAACAAGTCTTGCAATGCAGTTTCAGAAAATAGGCTTGGAGGTGGTATTGTGATAACAATTTTTAAAAATAAAAATGATATTCCACAAGATATGGAGTATGTGGAATTAAATGATATTTATTTTAATCAAAATACCGCAGCTATGCTTGACGATAAAGCTGTAAAGATAATAGAGATAATAGATGGAGTAAAGTTGATCAGTAAATATAAAATACAGTCGAAATTTAATGATAGTGTGTTGGATGTAGACAAGTTGTCTACCGGATGTAAGACGGTGTTGAATGTGGCATACAATCCGGATAAAGTATTCTGTTTAAAAGAATGCGGGAGTAATGCATTAGAGGTATTATATGGTTTAGGATTAGGAAATGTTTATAGCGATTATGCATTAATTCCTTTTGAACTGGATGCAGTAAATGTGCAGACCTCTTTAGGAAAAAGAGAAATTAATGATTATGAAAAGTTAAAGGAGTGGTGGGGTAATGAAAAGTAAGCCAATTTTAATGGATCATTTTTTTACGGTTCACACTTCATTTATTGTAGATTTTAAATTTACCAATAACATTACGGTACTGATGGGAGATTCCGGAACTGGAAAAAACAGCATTGTTCTCGTTTATAAAAGAGTGCATGGCATTGAATCCTAATATTTTGTGTTTGAACTATCTGGATTACCGGAAAGATATTTGCGGTATGATTAAATCAGCAAATAGAAAACTTATTGTGATTGATAATGCGGATGTACTTCTGGATGATGAAATCAGAAAGTATATTGCGGTGGACGACAACAATCAATATTTAATTATTGGGAGAAATCCGAAAAACCTGTTTGCTACTAAAGAAAACTTGTTTGAACTCGTAAGTGAAAAGCAAGGAGAGCAAACAGTATTGAAGCTTAAGAATTATCTATAAGCTGCAGAAATTCTTTGTGTCGGAATTGAACACAATCAGATCGAGATAACCGAATAGCAGCTTTCGGGTGGGGAGAAAGGGCAATGAAATTAAAAAATATTCTGATCGTCGTAAAAGATATTGAAAAATCAAAACAGTTTTATCATGATCTCTTCGGCCTGGATACGGTGCTGGATCAGGATGGGAATATGATCTTAACGGAAGGGCTTGTCCTTCAGGATGCAAAGATCTGGAAACAGTTTCTGGGAAAAGATATTGTCCCGGAAAATAATTCCTGTGAGCTGTATTTTGAAGAAAAGGATATAGAAGCCTTTGTGGAAAAACTGGAAAAACTATATCCTTCAATCCGATATGTCAACAGGCTTATGGCACATAGCTGGGGACAAAAGGTTGTCCGCTTTTATGATCCGGACGGCAATTTGATCGAGGTAGGAACACCGGTGTAAGGTGATGATTTCAGATATCAGTGAAGGAGGCTCATGGCAGCCTCCTTTTGTCGTTTTGCTCTATTTATTCATTTGTGTGAATCAGATAATTTTCAAATTCTTCCCTGCTTCCATAAAACACATTTAAATCAATGCAGGGCTCCTTTCCAACGTAACCTTCCAGAATGGCGGTATCGGAATACTGCCAGAACTGCCATTTTCCTTTCATGTCCAGATCAGGAGAGTAATAAACATTCCGGATCCAGAGAGGATAATCGGAAAAGTTATCCTTGATGTATCGGCGATATACCTTATAAGTAGTGTAAATGATCGGTTTTTTTCCATATTCTTCTTCCAGAAGGGTTAGGCAGTCCTGCAGCTGTTTGGCAACCTCTTCTGTTGAAGGGGGATTGGCAGCCTTGTTTCCATAATATTCCACGTCTATGACGGGAACCAGCTTTCCGGACAGATCGCCTACAGTTTCCATATACCACTGGGCTTGGGTACTTCCCGGGCTGTCAAAACTGAAAAAATGATAGGCACCGATGGCAAGGTCGGTTTCGGAGGCCTTTTTCCAGTTGGCTTCAAAGCTGGGATCCTGATGGCTGCTTCCTTCCGTAGCTTTGATAAAGGCAAAATCAATGTCCTGGGAAGCCAGGACCTCCCAGTCAATTTCCCCCTGATAATTGGACACATCCACACCGCGAATCGTATAGCTGCGGGAAAAGTATGGATTCAGTTTGACTTTCTTTGTGATGACCAGACTGGCAAAGACAGCAAATATACCGGTCAAAAGAAACAGTATGATGAGAATAGGAATAGGAAAACGCAGAAGGTTATCTTTTTTCATTCATAGGATCCTTTCAGTTTGTTGGTGGTTGGATTCTATTTTAATCTAAGAAACAGGTAAATTCAACGTGAAATAGAGAGGGGAGAGCAATGGTCTTGATGCTATTCCTATTGCGTCCCCAGCAAATATGGGAATTGACTATAAGACAGCCATTGCGGGTCTTGCTCCCTTCTATCGCATTGCAATGACGGTAAAAGCTGCACCCGGTTCCCACATTTTGATGGAGGTATGGCTTCCTGAAAAAACATGGACAGGAAGATCGGTTATGATCGGTAATAATGGTTCTGCCATGGCAGTTTCCCATCTTGCCCTGATCGGTGCTCTGCAGGATAATTTTGCTGCATTCCACTGCAATTTAAGCACAGGACCGGATATGGACCGTGGGTTGAATTCACCTGCCGTCTGGGCAGATTTTGGCTGGCGTGCAACCCATTTGACAACGGTGATCGGTAAACAGATCGTGGAAATGTTCTATGGTAAAGTAGCAGATCATAATTACTTTTACGGATGTTCCACAGGTGGACAGCAGGCTGTTTCCGCAGCGGGACTCTTTCCGGAAGATTTTGATGGTATCGTGGCGGTTGCTCCTGCATTCAGCCGTACATACTTACATATTTACTTTGTATGGAACTGCCAGAATCTCATTTATCCGGATGGATCCTTCGTCTTTGACTCCGCAGAGGTCCAAAAGCTCAGTGAAATTTCCATTGCTTATTTCCAGAGCCGTGGTGATGGTGCACCCGGGGATGGTTTTGTAACTAATCCATACCTTACAGAAGCAGAAAAGGAAGAAATCTTTGCCCGGATCAAGGCAGCAAATTTCTTGTCAGAAGAGAAACTGGAAAAATTATGGAAGGTCTATCAGGGGCCGGTCAATCCCCGCACCGGTGAACGGATTTACTGTGGTCATGCCATGGGCGCGGAGGGCGGTTTTATGGGATTGGATATCGTTAAAATTCCGGGCTATACCTATGAATTCCTGTATCCGGTGCGCTGGGCAGTCAATCAGAAATTTGCTGACTTTGATCTTTTTGCATTTGACTTTGATAAGGATACAGATAAGACATTGGTGTTAGCCAAGGATCTAAATGCGGACTCTGCCGATCTGGATGCCTTCAGAAAGGCCGGTGGCAAACTCATTATGACCAGTGGTGCGATGGATGCAGTCGTTCCTGAACCAAACATCTCCTGCTACTATGACAAAGTTGTTGAAAAACAGGGTGGTATTGAAAATACACGTGAATTCTTCCGCTATTTTTTAGTGCCGGGTATGTCTCATTCCATCAAAGGCGGTACAGGCATTGATTATATGGGAACCATGGACGGTGAAATACCCTTAAGTGCGGGTTATATCCCTGTTGCCAAATGGGATGCAGGCCTTGTCAACGTCCTGATTGACTGGGTTGAAAACAAAAATGCTCCGGAGTACATCATGGGTACCGGTTTTAATGCGATGAACAGCACTGGAATGGTAGCCGACCTGGGTAAAGGTATCCGTTTACAGCGTCCGGTTTATGCTTATCCGGATGAAACCGTTTATGTTGAAGGGGATACCTCTTTACCAACATCCTTTGCGAAGAAAGAGGGCGGTCTAAAAGCCCGCGAACCACGTGGCAAACGGTATTGGAAGTATGACTGACCTTTATGGCTTTATCAGCTGACAAAAAATGAAAAAACGACAGATGGGGTGGGAAGATTGGATCATGGAAGAGGTAAGGCATTTGTTGTACAATGTGGAAAATGGAACTCTCTGGTATGGCAGCGAACCGGAGAACTTTTCTCATTGTGCTGTCTACTCTGGAGGTGTAATCCCCTTTTTGCCAGAAAGTGATTTTATCAGCCTTGTAAAAGGAGAATTCCATTTTTAAAGAAGGTAAAGAAGGTGAATGCCTATGAAAAAACGTGCAGGTGGAGTATCTGTTATTGGCGGAGCTGTTGGCAATAAGAGGATGATGAGGAAATTTCATCATATATATAAGGACATATACAAATATTACGGAGTGACAAAAGAGGATATGGAGAGCCGATCTGAACGCTATGAGGCAATAGTACAGGCTTTGAGTCAGTGATATAGTTTTCAGCATTAAATGATAAAATACAGATAAAACAGTAGAAAAATATTTTGTTTTATGTTATTCTATCCTTAGAATTCCTCTGTCAAAGGAGGATAAGATGAGTAATCGCAAAAAACTGCAGGATTTGACCATCCGTGACAACTTTATGTTCGCAGCAGTTATGACCCAGGAAGAGAACTGTAAACGCTTACTGGAGATGGTGCTGAACATCGAGATCGAACGGCTGGAAATAAGCTACGAAAAGAGCTTCATTTACAACCCTGAGTATCATGGCATACGTCTGGATGTCTATGCAAAGGGAGAGGACAATACTCGCTACGATGTAGAAATTCAGATTGCCAGAGAGTACCTGGGTAAGCGGGTCCGCTATTATCACAGCCAGATGGATATGGATCTTTTACTGAGTGGCCAT
>JAFSIS010000086.1 GCA_017439665.1 Lachnospiraceae bacterium | reverse complement strand
GACCGAAAATCCTCGTGTCACTGGTTCGATTCCGGTTCTGGGCATCTTTTATTAACTAAATATGGGGTATTAGCTCAGTCGGTAGAGCACTTGACTTTTAATCAAGTTGTCCGGGGTTCGAATCCCCGATGCCTCAGTAACTATAGAAGTATTGTTTTACACGATACTTCTTTTTTTAATTCTATTTTGTGATAAAATTACAGAAAATTATAGGGATATGTAATAAAATGCAGAAAATATTTAAAAAGGTCATATATAATACCTTTGAGAATATAAAGAATAAAAAGGAGGAGAATAAATATGGGGGAAATGAAATGTCCAGTAACAGGAATGACCAGGAAAGGTGTTGCTACCGGAGGAACAAAGAATAAGGATTGGTGGCCAAATCAGCTTAATTTAAGTATTTTGCGTCAGAATTCCTGTTTAAGTGATCCTATGGGGAAGGGATTTAATTATGCAGAAGAATTTAAAAAGCTGGATCTGGAAGCTGTGAAAAAGGATTTATATGCTTTAATGACAGATTCACAGGATTGGTGGCCTGCAGACTATGGACATTATGGTCCTTTATTCATCCGTATGGCATGGCACAGTGCCGGTACTTATCGTGTAGGAGACGGACGTGGTGGTGCATCTGACGGAACACAAAGATTTGCACCCTTAAACAGTTGGCCGGATAATGCCAACCTGGATAAAGCAAGAAGATTGCTTTGGCCGATTAAGAAAAAATATGGAAAACAGATTTCCTGGGCAGATTTAATGATTCTGGCAGGAAACTGCGCTTTGGAATCTATGGGTTGTAAAACCTTCGGTTTTGCAGGTGGTCGTGAAGATGTATGGGAGCCTCAGGAGGATGTTTATTGGGGTTCTGAGACAACCTGGCTGGATGATGAGCGTTATTCTAAAGAGAGAAAACTGGATAATCCTTTAGCAGCTGTGCAGATGGGATTGATCTATGTAAATCCGGAAGGTCCTAACGGAATGCCTGATGCTGTTGCTTCCGGACAGGATATCCGTACAACCTTTGGCCGTATGGCGATGAATGACGAAGAAACAGTTGCTCTGATTGCCGGTGGCCATACTTTTGGCAAGACCCACGGAGCAGGACCTGCAAGCAATGTTGGACCTGAGCCAGAAGGTGCGTCCATGGAAGAAATGGGCCTTGGCTGGAAAAATACATATGGAAGCGGTAAGGCAGGAGATACCATTACCAGCGGAATCGAAGGAGCATGGAAGCCCAATCCTACAACCTGGGATATGGGTTATTTAGAAACTTTATTTAAATATGACTGGAATCTGGTGAAGAGTCCTGCAGGAGCATATCAGTGGGTTCCTACAGATCCCGATGCAGCCAGGGCTGTAGAAGATGCTCATGATCCCAGTAAACGTCATGCACCGATCATGACTACTGCCGATCTGGCTCTGCGTATGGATCCAATTTATAAGCCTATTGCAGAAAGATATTTGAAGAATCCTGAAGAATTCCATGATGCATTTGCCAGAGCCTGGTTTAAGCTGACTCACCGTGATCTGGGTCCCCGTGCATGTTATTTAGGTTCAGAAGTACCTGAGGAGGAATTGATCTGGCAGGATCCTGTACCGGCAGTAGATCATGAACTGGCAAATGAAGAGGATATAAAAGAATTAAAAGATAAATTGCTGGCTTCGGGTTTGAGTGTATCTCAGCTGGTATCTACTGCATGGGCATCTGCTTCCACCTTTAGAGGTTCTGATAAACGTGGTGGAGCAAATGGTGCACGTATTCGTCTTGAGCCTCAGAAGAATTGGGAGGTAAATCAGCCTGAACAGCTGGCCAAAGTATTGTCTGTTTTGGAGAAGATCCAGGAAGAATTCAACAAGGATCAGCAGAGTAAAAAAGTTTCTCTGGCAGATCTGATCGTACTGGGTGGATGTGCAGGTATCGAAGAGGCAGCAAAACGTGCCGGATATTCCATTGTGGTATCTTTTATTCCCGGAAGAACAGATGCTTCTGCAGAGCAGACAGATGTGCGTTCCTTTAGTTCCCTTGAACCCAAGGCAGATGGCTTTAGAAATTATGTCAAAGAAGGTATGACGGTTTCTGAAGAAGAGCTTCTGGTAGATAAGGCGCAGCTGCTTACCCTTACGGCTCCTGAAATGACCGTATTGATCGGTGGAATGCGTGTATTAAATACGAACTATAACGGTTCTAAGGATGGTGTTTTTACAGATAAGCCGGAAACTCTTACCAATGATTTCTTTGTTAACCTTCTGGATATGGGAACCGTTTGGAAGCCTGTATCTGAGGAAGGAAAGCGTTTTGAGGGACGTGACAGAGCAAGCGGTGAGTTGAAATGGACAGCAAGCCGTGCAGATCTTATTTTTGGATCTAATTCTGAACTGAGAGCATTGGCAGAAGTATATGCCTGTGATGATGCAAAAGAAAAATTTGTTCAGGACTTCGTTGCTGCATGGAATAAGGTTATGAATGCAGATCGTTTTGATGTAAAATAGGCAGGTGGAATAAGGATGGCTAAAAGATAGCTGTTTACCACAAAAAAGGGCTATAACGTAAATTATAGCCCTTTTACTTTATTTAAATTTGTGCAAAATCATGGAAGTTAATCTGTTCCCTCCCAAATCATAGGTAAAGCATTTTCCAGGGCTTCTTCACTGATCGCTCCCATGGCATAGGCCTCAATATAGCCTTCTTCATTGATTAAAAAAGTGGTGGGAATAGAAGAAATTCCATAGGTATAAGCAGCATCCGTATCCTGGTCATAGTAGATCGGGAAAGAATATCCTTCACCCTGAATAAAACTGTCGGCATCTTCTTTGGTTTCCTGCGTACCATCGGTCAGGTTAACCATTAAGAACTGGACAGAATCACCATATTTCTTATACAGGTTGTCAAAACCGGGCATTTCACTTTTACAGGGACCACACCAGCTTGCCCAGAAATTCAGGATGACAGGCTTGCCAAGATAATCGGACAGCTTTACTTTATTTCCGGAAGAATCATAAACCGTAAAGTCAGGTGCAGCCTGAAGAGGTTCTTCACCACTTTCTTCCTCTTCTACCTCTGTATAAGCAGAGGGTACTTCTGTTTCATTCTCATAGGATGCTTCTTCTGCAGAAGAAGTAGAATTGTCTGCTGTATCAGAAGCAGAGATATCCTGCTCATTGCCCTGACCCAAGGTAACAAAGGAATCCTGGCGGTATTCATCTATCAGGGAATTATAAAGAAAAGCAGCGCCTCCAATAACAACGGAGAAAATAAGAATAATAATGAGAACAGTTCGATTATTTTTCATCTTAATGAAGATCCTTTCTGTTTATTTATCAAATAATGTGAGATGATAAAAATCAGCTCAAACTGAGTAGATTTAAAAGTCTTCCAAGAGTTCCTGTAGCCATGAGAATGCCTACCAGAATCAGGAAAGAACCGGAAATTAAGTTAATGATCCGGTAATTTTGTTTAATAAAATCAAAAGTAGATTTCAGTTTTTGAATTAAAACAGCGCTCAAAATAAAGGGGATGCCCAATCCCAGGGAATAGGCCAGAAGCATCAGAACACCGGTACCAAGCTTTCCCTGAGTTGAGGCCATCATCAGGGCAGAGCCTAAAAAAGCACCTACGCAGGGAGTCCATCCCAGGGAAAAGATAATTCCAAACAGGAATAAAGAAAAAAAGTTCATATTGTCTGTTTTCAGATTTATTTTGCTTCCCTTAAAGAGATTCAGCTTAAATACACCCAGAAAATTCAGACCGAAGAAAATAACCGCAATGCCAGAAATAATATTTACGGCAGTCTGATGGGTGGTCAAAAAGCTTCCTAAAGTTCCTGCCAGAGCACCCATGGCAGTAAAAATAAAAGTAAAACCAAGAACGAAGCCTATAGCTCCCAGCAAAGTTTTCCTTGTGTTTTTTGTTTCTCCTCCTGCAAAATAGGAAAGATAAATTGGCAGCATGGGGAGAAGACAGGGGGAAATAAAGGTGATGATTCCCTCAAGAAATGAGATAAAATATTGCATCAATACCTCCGGATTTTTTCTAAGGCAAAAGGCCTAAAAGAAGAATAATCAGTAGACCGGCAAAAAACAGTGATTAAGTCACAAAATAGTTTTTCATCTCAAAGGGCATAGGTTATAATAGAAAATAACTGTTTAGTTCCTTCTCTATCAGAAAAGAAAAAGAAGAATGAAAAAGGCAACCTTAAATTACTGAACAGTTAAAAAATCTTTAAATACAACAGAGTGTGAGGAAAAATGATTAAAGTTATTGCCAGCGATATGGATGGGACATTACTGAATAACCATCATGCCATTTCAGAGAAAACAAAGCAGGTCATAAGAACAGCATGTGATAAAGGCTTCCGTTTTATGATTATTACTGGGAGAAATTTTGTCAGTGCCTGGCAGGAGCTGAAATATGCAGATTTCACCTGTGATTATATTGTCAGCAGTGGGGCTGAAATAAGAAATCCGGATAAAGAGAGTATCCTGAAAATCAATATTCCTATTGATGATTGTAAATTTGTCAATGAAGTCATGGAAAAGAATTCTATTGGCGGAATGTACTGTACTGAAGACCGTAATTATATGGTGGGTACGAAGGAAGAGGTAGAGAAAGGTATTCTTGCCTATATTCATTTTTTTCATTCAGATCTGGGCATGGAAGATCTGAAACAGACCAGGCTTTATAAGCAGATGGGAGAAAGAACAAAAGAGGTTCCTTCTTTTGAAGAACTCTTATCTATAGAAAAAAATATAACTAAAATTTTTCTGGTGGATACGGATTATGACAAATTAAAAAAAATAAAGAAAGAGTTGGAAGTTAATTCTGATCTGGCCGTTACTTCCTCCTTTATCAACAATCTGGAAATAACCAATATCAAAGCTCAGAAAGGGCCGATTCTGAAGGAATATATCGAATCTCTGGGATATTCTATGGATGAGGTTATGGTACTGGGAGACAGTCTCAATGATTATTCCATGATGTGTATGGATTTTGGGGCAACAGTGGCTATGGAGAATGCAGATGAAGAGATCAAGGCAGTGGCAAAATACATTACCAGATCCAATGAAGAGGACGGAGTAGCCTATACCATAGAAGAAATGATGAAAAAATACGGGATGCTTTAAAAGAACGAACCGGCGATTTAACAAAAGAAAATATTTGAAAAACGATTCATGGAATAAGGTTTCTGAATAGCTATTGCAAGATGAAAATAAGAATAGAAAAGAGGAGGGCATAAGCATGTTAAAACATATGATCATGTGGCAGCTGAAGGATGAGTTCAGTGAAGAGGAGAAAAGAGAGATCAAAAAAGAGATGAAAAAAGGACTGGAAGGTCTGGCCGGGCAGATTCCCGGGCTTCTGGAGATTCATGTGCAGATTGAGGGACTGGAAACCTCCAATGTGGATGCCCTTTTGGACTCTGCTTTTACAGATAAGGAAGCACTTGCAGTCTATGCATCACATCCGAAGCATGTGGAAGTAGCAGACAGTAAGATCCGTCCTTTTACAAAAACGAGGATGTGTATGGATTACGAGGGATAAAAAGGAGGTCAGTCCATGGCAATGAATATCAATACCAGTGAAAATGCAGCAACAATTAACCAGAAAATAAGGGAGCTGAACTATAGGCCTGAAGAGATTCTGGCCTTTTCAGGCGAAACGGTCAGTAATCTTTCCCCCAGAAAGGGAGATCTGAAGGATGGAAAGTTTATCGTCGTTACCAAAACCAGGCATGAAATGAGCGGAGATTATAATATTGCCGTACCTAATGCCTATATTTCCCTGACCTATCCGGGAGCTCTTCTTGTGGGAAATCAGAAGCTGATCGAGGGACGGCCTGATCCTATTGCTATTTCCCGGGGAGCTTTGGATATCGTTATTGATCTGCCGGGACTGATTCAGGAAAATAACCGCGTATATATTGAAAATCCGGATTTTGGAAATGTACAGGGAGGAATAAATTCTTTGTTGAATAACTGGCTGGAAACGAAGGGAAGAGATTTTGCCATACCTGCCAATATGCAGTATAAGAAAAGCATTCTGTATGATGAAAAGGCGATGGCACTGGCTTTTGGCTGTGATGTAAGCTATATGCAGAATAAGCTGGGAATTGACTTCAATATGATCAGAGAACAGAAAAAATCGGCCTATCTGATGCAGTTTCGACAGATATACTATACCGTATCTACCGGGCTGCCTCAGAATCCTGCTGATGTTTTTGCAGATACTGTGATCTGGACGGATCTGGAAAGGCTGATCAACTCTGACAACCCTCCTGTATATGTACAAAATGTGCAATACGGCCGGGAGATTTATGTGCTGATGGAATCGGATATGAGTTCTGAGGAGCTGGAAGCACATCTTAATACCAGTATGCAGTTCAATAATGGCAGTCTGGAGAGTGATATAAAGGGCAGCACGAAGGAACTGAATAAGAGTATCAAGTGTACCATTATGACTTATGGCGGAAAGCCTATTATGGTTAACGGCAGCCTGGAAAATGAGGATATTATCAGAGAGATCAATGAACTGATCACGGAAAATACGGTATTATCTGAGGCAAATCCTGCGGCACCGCTTTCTTATACTACCATTTTTCTAAAGAATAATGTGGTAGCCCATGTACAGGGAAGGACAGAGTATGTCACCAGTAAATCAGAGGTATTTTCATCGGGAATCGTGACTCTCCGGCATGATGGTGCCTACGTGGCCAGATTTATCGTTTCCTGGGATGAATATCAGTTTGATGCAAACGGGAATGAAAAGACAGAGCGTAAGCAGTGGGAAGGGAATTGGGCAAATGTGACTGCGGGCTATTCCACCATTATCCATTTTCCTGCCAATGCAAGAAATATCAGCATTAAGGCAGAAGGAGCTACGGGACTGGCATGGGAGCCCTGGAGGACGTCTCTGGATCTTCGGAATCTACCTCTGATCAAAAAGAGGGATATCGCGATTTACGGAACTACCCTAAATCAGATTGCAGATGTCAATCCTCCTGCGTAAGAGAAAGGAATTGATGCCCAAGGTTAATCTGTCTACAAGGTTGTTAAAGCAGCAGTTCATAAAAGAGAGAAAAGGCTGTTAAGGCAGCGGAATGGGAGGAAGAATGAATTTCGAAACGGTACTACAGGATATTATTCGTAAAATGATTCAGGAGAAAGGAGATTTAATCGATCTGGCATACGACACTCCGGGAAGCCTGGAGGGTTGGTTTCAGGTGGAAATGCTGAAAAGACTTTTTGATAAATATAAAAGAAGCTGTTCAGAAATTACCAGGGAAAAGGCCTATCCCCAGGGAGGAGGCTTCTGTGATCTTTATCTGAAATTTAATCATGGAGCATCCCTATGGATAGAATTAAAGGTGGATGAAAATAACCGGATCAATTATGCGGAAGCACTGGAGAAGGATATGCAGAAGCTGGAGAAGATACAGCAGCCTGCCGTGGAAAAATATGCCGTTCTTATTTCCAGATTGGGTTATACCGGCTCACAAATCTCAGCTTTTCCGGCTAAGCAGGTAAAGACAAGAGGATTTACCTATAATGTGTGGGCGATAGCTGTTTAGAACAACGAAGAAAAAGTTTTTGGTGTATTGCCGATCAGGAAGATAGGGAGAATAGTAAAATCAAGATGAAAATATTGATGTACCGTTATGGCAGCATATGTGAGCCGGATATAATGGAAGCCTTCAGCCAGCTGGGACTTGAAGTGATCGAAGAAAAAACGGAAATGGAAAATAAGAAGCTTACTCCTGCTGATCAGGTAGAGTTGGTTTCAAAGGCTATTGAAAAACAACGACCGCTGTTTATATTCAGTGTGAATTTTTTCCCGGCCATAGCGGAAGTATGCCATCTCTACGGAATAAAATATGGCTGCTGGACCGTAGATTCGCCGGTTATGGAGTTGTTTTCACGGTCTGTTTCTTATGAAACCAACCGGCTCTTTCTTTTTGACAGAGCACAGTTTGACCGGTTTAGGCCCTATAATGAAAAAGGAATCAGACATCTTCCCCTGGCGTCCGCTGTGCAGCGATTCGATCAGGTGATCAGAAGCATTACTGAAAAAGACAGAGAAAAATATAGTAAGAATGTCGCCTTCGTAGGTTCTCTTTATGAGGAAAAGAATCCTCTTAATCGGATAAAGACATTGGATGAATATGAAAAAGGTTATATTCGGGGAGTGGTAGAGGCTTCTTTGAAGGTTATGGGCTATAATTTTATGGAAGAGGCTGTTACCGATCAGATTGCAGAGGCTTTAAAAAGGGCAGATCCTGATTTCTATCAGGCAAAGGATTCCCTGGAGGATTGCAGCCGGTATGTGGCAGCCCACGAATATCTGGGCATGCAGGCAGCAGAAACGGAAAGGATCCGGACATTGAATACCCTGGCAGAGTATTTTACCGTGGATCTCTATACCAGAAGTGATACCTCTGAGTTGAACAGGGTACAGGTTCATGGAGGAATCAGGACTCTGGATGAGATGCCCAAGGTATTTCATCTGAGTAAAATAAATCTAAATATGACTATTAAGCCCATCCAGACAGGACTACCCCTTCGTATTTTTGATATCCTTGGCTGTGGCGGCTTTCTGATGACCAACTATCAGCAGGAATTGACGGAGCATTTTGAAATCGGTGTGGATCTGGAGGCCTATGGAAGCATGGAAGAGCTGGTGGATAAATGTGCCTACTATCTGCAGCATGAGGATGAGAGGATCCGTATTGCGAAAAATGGATATGAGAAGGTAAAGCAGTATCACACTTACACTCATCGGATGGTAGAGATCATCCGGGGAATGAGTGAATGATTCAGAAAAGTTGATATATAGAGGAGACGATCCAATGGCAAGAACGGTGGCAATCGGAACACAAAGTTTTGAAAGATTACGAGAAGGAAATTATTTTTATGTAGATAAAACAGATTTTATCAGAGAATGGTGGGAAAGTGGAGATGAGGTAACTTTAATTACACGCCCCCGTCGCTTTGGAAAAACATTGAATATGACCATGCTGGAGCAGTTTTTTTCTGTACAGTACGAAGGGCGTGGTGATCTCTTTGAAGGCCTTTCTATCTGGGAGGAAGAGAAATATCATAAACTGCAGGGAACCTGGCCAGTGATCAGTCTGTCCTTTGCAAGAGTAAAGGAAGCAAACTATAGATCAGCACGGGGAAAGCTGTGTGAGATCATAAGAAATTTATACATCAAATATTCTTTTCTGCAGGACAGTGAGGTATTGACAGATGCCGACAGAGAATATTATAAACGTGTTTTGAGTGTGGATGTAGAGGACAGTGATGTTACCTCTGCTTTATATCAGATGTCAGATTACCTGTATCGTTATTATCAAAAAAAGGTAATCATTCTTCTGGATGAATATGATACTCCTATACAGGAAGCTTATCTTCATGGATTTTGGGATGAAATTGTAAGCTTTATGAGAAGTTTGTTTAATTCTACCTTTAAAACTAATCCCAGCCTTGCCAGAGGAATGATGACCGGTATTACCAGGGTGAGCAAAGAATCAATTTTTTCCGACTTGAATCACCTTAAGGTAGTAACCACTACTTCCACTAAGTATGCCCAATATTTTGGTTTTACGGAAGAAGAAGTATTTTCTGCCCTTGAGGAGTATGGATTAGAAGAAAAAAAGGATTTGGTAAAATTCTGGTATAACGGCTTCACCTTCGGGGAACAAAAAGGTATTTATAATCCCTGGTCGATCATAAATTTTTTAGAAACAGGAAAAGTGGGAAGTTATTGGGCAAACACCAGCAGTAACGGTCTGGTATCCCGATTAATCCAGAGAAGCGGAAGCTCAACGAAGGCTTTATTTGAAGCTCTTCTTCATAGAGAATCCATTGTCAGCCCAATTGATGAACAGATTGTCTTTAATAATCTGGATGATAATGAAGCTGCCATATTCAGCCTCCTGGTTGCCAGCGGATACCTGAATGTGACAGATATCGATGAAGAGCCTTTTTTGGTTCATGGAAAGCCGGCACTGTATACACTTACTCTGACCAATAATGAAGTACGTTCTATGTTTATAGCCATGTTTCAAAGATGGTTTGACTATCCGGGAAGTGAATATAATGAGTTTATAAAAGCACTTCTTTTAGGGAATACAAAGGCTATGACTATTTTTATGAATTCCATTGCAGCCAGAACCTTCAGCTATTTTGACAGTGGTAACCGGCCATCAATATATGCCCCTGAGCGTTTCTATCATGGTTTTGTTCTGGGATTACTGGCAGATTTAAGTGACCGTTATCACCTTACTTCCAATAGAGAAAGCGGATTTGGCCGCTATGATGTGGTAATAGAGCCTTTTGATCAGAGAAAGGATGCTTTCATTCTGGAATTTAAGGTTAAGGATACGGATGAAAATTCCCTCGTAGATACAGTAAAGGCCGCTCTGGCACAAATCGAAGAGAAAAAATATGATACAGATCTGTTGGCCAGAGGCTTTAAAGAAGAGCAGATAAAGAAATATGGGTTCGCTTTTGAAGGAAAAAATGTATTGGTAGGATAAGGACTTCATCAACAAATATATGGAAGAATACATTAAGCAATTGTCTTATGGTGATAGGTTGTAATTTTAAAGGGGCGATTATCTCGCCCCTTTATCTGCTCGAATTATAGAGTATTTAAATTTCCAGTATCAGATAAAATATCAATCGGCTAGAGTGAAGCTCTACCCGATCAATACCTTCTTCCCTTCAAATGCAAAGCCATATTTCTTTATCTGCTCTTTTTTAAAGCCTTTTGCCAGCAGGTCAGTATCATATCGTTTTTCTTCAATCTGTGCTAAAGCTGTTTCCACTGTAGCCTCAAGAGATTCTTCATTAGGATCTTTTACTTTAAATTCCAGAATAAATGCATTTTTTGTTTGATCAAAAGGCTCAATTACAACATCATATCTTCCAAATCCACTTTCCCTGTTGGAGGTCAGTGTGTACCGATCACTCAAATCGGCTAACAGCCCCAGCACAAATCCATGATAGAAACGCTCCGGAGCGTAAATCGATGGCTGATTACCGGTATCAAAGTAGCTAAAGGTTCTTATCATAATAGAATTCATAAAAATATTCATCATTTTTATGTTCCCTATTAAAAGCGCTTTGATAAATTCATTATACTCACTTCCCGGATAACCAAACCAGTCTTGAAACATTGCCATAAACATGGAACGTACTTCATTGTTCGTTAGTGCCAGTGTATATAGCCGTGGTTTTGCATAGGTTAAAAAGGGTTCTTCATCAATTTTTACGACCTTAAGATAACCACTGGCTACCAAAAGACTGAAAATGGCGGTTTCATTATTATCCATGTAGTCATAGATAATCTGTTCATCGATAGGAGAAACGATGGTCTCTCCATGGAGCAGAGATTCAAATGCAGTCTTAACCTGTTTTCCACTCCTTTGGAGTAGTCTGGAAATAGGTCCATTATTACTGGTGTTTGCCCAATAAGCTGCCAATTTTCCCGTGTTCAGAAAATTAATAATGGACCATGGGTTATAGATATCCTTCTGTTCGCCAAAAGTAAAGCCATCATACCACCGTTTTACCTCAATCTTTTTTTCTGCTAATCCACACTCCTCAAGAGCAGCAAAAACCTCTTCCTCAGTAAAGCCAAAAGCAGTAGAATATTCATCTGAGGTAGTAGTTACTACTTTTAAATGATTCAAGTCAGAAAAAATAGATTCTTTACTGATTCTTGTAATTCCGGTCAGTATTCCTCTTGCCAGATAAGGATTGGTCTTAAAAGCAGAGTTAAAGAGGCTACGGATAAACCCTGCCAATTCAGGCCAAAATCCATGGATATAGGCTTCCTGCATGGGGGTGTCATACTCATCCAATAAGATAATTGCCTTTTTACCGTAGTACTGAGAGAGCGCTTTGGATAATTGGTAGAGAATCATTGTCTCCTCAGTTTCATTCAGTTTTCCTTTGGCTCCCCTCTCGATAAAATCCTTTTCATTTTCTGCCAGCTTCTCACTATCCAATAAAAACAGATAATCGGAACAAAGATTTTTTATAATCAATCTTATTTTTAACTGGGTAGTCTTAAAATCCGTTTCCTTAATATTGGCAAAGGACAGGCTGATCACAGGCCAGGTTCCCTGGAGACTACGATATTTTTCTTCCTTCCAGATAGAAAGACCTTCAAACAGATCACCTCTGTTGGCATAGTTTATTGAAAAAAAGCATTCCAACATGCTTATATTCAATGTCTTTCCAAAGCGGCGAGGTCGGGTAATTAAGGTTACATCATCTTCAGTTTCCCACCATTCCTTAATAAAATCTGTCTTATCCACATAAAAACAATTTTTTTCCCTCAGAACTGCAAAATTTTGTATTCCGATTGCCACTGTTCTTCCCATGCTTACCCCCTTATTTCAGTAAAACCACATGACTTGCTAATAGTATAGTTGATTTCTTTTTTTCGTTCAATACTAACTTAGAGATATGTACAGATCAGAAAAAAAGTATAAAAAAGAGTAGAAAAATATTTTGTTTTATGTTATCCTGTCCTTAGAATTCCTCTGTCAAAGGAGGATAAGATGAGTAATCGTAAAAAACTGCAGGATTTGACCATCCGTGATAACTTCATGTTTGCAGCAGTCATGACCCAGGAAGAGAACTGTAAACGTTTACTGGAGATGGTGCTGAACATCGAGATCGAACGGCTGGAAGTAAGCTACGAAAAGAGCTTCATTTACAACCCTGAGTACCACGGCATACGTCTGGATGTCTATGCAAAGGGAGAGGACAATACTCGCTACGATGTAGAAATTCAGATTGCCAGAGAGTACCTGGGTAAGCGGGTCCGCTATTATCACAGCCAGATGGATATGGATCTTTTACTGAGTGGCCAT
>JAFSIS010000085.1 GCA_017439665.1 Lachnospiraceae bacterium | reverse complement strand
GTATACAGCACGGTAAAGGAAGAAGATACTATTTGTTTATTTTTCTCTATCCCTTTTTATCCTATTTTACCTTTTTTGGCCTCTTTGTCATCGGATATCTGGCCCTTTATACCTTGTATGTATGCCTGAAGAGAAAAACCTTGTTCAAGCCTCTGATCCTGGCATCCTTCCTTCTCTCAACGGGATATGTTCTGGTGGAATACAGACTTTTCCGCCTGATCTTCTTTTCGGGAGAGCCTACCATTCGGGATACCATGGCAAATACCTGGTATGATTTCGGAGGTGTCTTAAAAGAAACCCTTCTGGTCTTTACCAACAGCATCTTCCATGCTGAGGATCTGCGGCGTTATTTTCTTCTTCCGGTAGTCCTGATCTACTGTGTCTGGCTGAATTTTGGCCATATCAGAAGCCGGGACTGGAAAAGCATGAAAAAAGATCCTTTCAACCACATTATTTTACTGATCCTGTTTAACTGCATCATTTATGGTCTGTATTTTATGGAAACCTTTCATCAACTGATCGTCACCATCCTTCCACCTTTAAAGGGGTGGCAGTTCAACCGGACTGTATTTTTTAATCCTTTTCTTTTTTGCCTGGCTTTTGGTATCGTCATTTATCGACTTACCAGAAATCGGCACAAAAAAACAGCCATATTCCTCTGCATATGTGCACTTCTGGTTCCTTTGGGAAAGCAGTCATTATATAATGATTTTTATAACACTGTTTACTCTCATGCCTATCAGCTCATTAAACAACAGGAAACAGAAAGTCTTTCCTGGCGGGAATTCTACTCAGAGGAGCTGTTTGCTCTGATCAAAGAACAAATTGACTATCAGGACGAATATTCTGTGGCCTACGGCTTTCATCCGGCAGTCCTGTCCTATAATGATATCTCTACCCTGGATGCCTGCTTAAGTCACTATTATCAATCCTACAAAGAAAAATTCCGTGAGGTTATTGTCCCTGCTCTGGAAAAATCTGAGGCTGCAAGAATATATTATGATGAATGGGGCGGACGGGCCTATATCTTTTCCGGGACGGATGAATCCATCTGGAAACCGGCAAAGACCATGCAGGTAACTGATTATGAGTTGTCTGTTAATATAGATGCTTTTAAGGAAATGAAAGGTACATACATCTTTTCCCGAATCCCCGTCAGCAATGCTGCTACTTTAAATCTTGCCCTGTGTGGGGAATTTACGGAGCCTTCCTCTCCCTATACGATCTGGGTGTATAAGGCCCTGTAAAATGCACAAAGAAGAAGCTGTCACATAATTCTTTTTTCAGCTTGCTGTTCTCTTGTTGCTCTGGACAAGAGAAGCAGTAAGCATTTAAGAATTATGCAACAGCTCTTTTTTAGTTAATGCTGATAGTATGAGTGATCAAATAACGGTTATCCTGCAGTTCCTCTGCCTCCATAGTAATATGGGCATAGGTTGCTTTCAAATCCTTCAGCGCACTATCCAGATAGTTGGACCAGTGAAGATTGTTTGCGTTGTTATACTTCCATTGATCGTACAGAGCCTCTCCCTCAATCACACTCTGGAAGGTAAAATAACCTTCTCCATTCTCAAGAACCTTCCAGTAGCAATTATCATAATAAGACCAGATGTCCTTGAACACATCATTCTCCCCAAACCCGGTATCTGCCAGAGTTCTCAAATGGGGATTCATCTGAAGTTTTCCCTCTTCGTCTGCAGCGATCCGATAGGTAGTCCCGTTACAGGGAGGAAGATTTACGGATAAGCCCTTACGAATGTGGGTCTTTTTGTAATCCTCATCAGTTTTATTAAAATAATCATACTTACCATCCGCAGAAGCATCGTCCCAGGTCAGATCTACATTATAGTATTCTCCGCCCAGTTTGACAATATTCCAGGCATGGCTCTCTCCCGCTGTTCCTCCTACAAAATAACAGGGGATTCCCAGTTTGATCAGAATATACTGGAAGGCCCTGGCATAGCCGGCACATACACTCTGGCCATTCACCAGGGAGCTGTAGGCACTCTGGTTCATAGCCGCACTTTTATTGTATACGGTTTTTTCCAGTAAAATATCATGAACGTATTTTTCCCTGGCATAATCACCGGACAGTCCCTGGGCTGCAATGATGATGGCATCTGCCTCAGTGGTAAACTTCTTCCAGTAAGTAGCTTCATCCTTGATCGTATCATTATATTTCAGTTCAATCTGGATGGCGATCCCGTTCTTATTATATTTAGCCCCGTAAGCAGTTTCTATCCAGTATAATTCCGGATGATCATAGCAGACTGCTGTAAACACATTTAAAAGCTGACTGGAATTGATATCTTCTACCGGGGTAAAGATAGTTTTCAGATCTGTGGCATTGGCATAAATCTGACGATATACATTCTTTTCTCTCTGCCCCAACATGTGGAAATAGGGATAAAAGGTGGAATCAAACTCTAAATTTTGCCCCATATTGCCATAGTCGGTGGTCGCTGTGATCTTCTTGGCATTTTCCTCATCCAGAGTTTCGCCCTGATCCTTGATCTCCGTATGGGCCGCCCTTCCGGATACCGCGTCCGGAACCGTGATACTTTTCTCCTCCGGTGCAGTATATTTGGTGCTGACCGGTACCGCATTGGCCTTAGCCTCTTCTGCCGCAAGAGCCTCTGCCTTATCTGAATAACGCTCATTCCAGTCTACCGTTACAGTAGTGCTGACATTACTGCTGTCCGTATAATAACCGGGCTGGCTTTCTTCTTCCTCTGTTGCTGCCATTTCCGGCACCGTAGTTTCTATAATGAGATCAGCGTCAGAAACACTCTGCCCTACAGGATTTTCTCCCTCAGTTTCGGTCTCCTCTTCTCTTCCTGCATATAAAAACTCTCCCAGTTTTTCACTGAGTCCCGGATTCAAGGCGCTGGCAATGACCAGTCCGAAAAATAAAACGAATAAAGCTGCTAGAGTGATCAGAATTCCTTTAACGATTTTCATGGGGATCCCTTTCTCATTGGTTAATTATGTATTCCTTATTTATTAGAATACCATTTTCTGACAATTTACTCAAGAAAAAACTGCCGCTTATCTCAAACGGCAGTCTCATATTTTTCTTTTTCCAAACTTTTCAGCTTTTCGTTGATTTTACCAGTATAAAAGAAATCACCAGAGCAATTGCATAAAGTACAGTGGTTACATAGAGTACATGATTAAAGGAACCTGTACTGCTTACAATATAGGAGCTGAGCTGGTTTCCCGTCAGTCCGGCAAAGGCCCATGCTGAAAGGGCCAGTCCGTGAATCTGGCTGATACTCTTCATGCCGAATCGATCCGACAAAAGTGTGGGCAGATTACTGAAACCTCCGCCATAACCGGCATTAATGATACACAATAATGCAATAGCCAGAAATACGATTCCATTATTTACCGCATCCATAAGAATAGTGATAACAGAAACCGCAATAGATAAAATAAAAATCAGCTTATAAATCGTATTTCTGTCCTTTAGCTTATCTGCCGCAGCTGAAAATACCACTCTTCCTCCTGCATTAAAAATCGCAGACAGGGAGGACACCAGACTGACCGTTGCTGCCGACACACCCATAGTAATGAGAATATCCTTTTCCTGGGCAATCAAAGCCAGACCACAGGTAATATTGATATAAAACATGATCCAGATACCAATAAATGTGGGATTTTTCAGAATATCCCCCACTTTGGTGGCCGCAGGCCCCTGGGCTTCCACCCAGCCATCGGGTTTCTTCAGCAAAAGATGGCCTGCAAACATCATGATCAGGTACACTACTGCAAGCACATAGAACATATTAATGATTCCCACGGAATCGATCAATGCAGTCATAATGGGACTTGCGATCACCTTGGCCAGACCGAAGCCCGCCACTGCCAGTCCGGTTGCCAGTCCCTTTTGTTCACTGAACCAGAGCATCAGAGTTTTCACCGGCGAAAGGTATCCCAGTCCCAGCCCGATACCCATGATCACACCGTAACACAGATAAATTCCGATAAGAGATTTGAACTGTATCGCCAGGCCTGTTCCTGCAAAACCTGCTACAAAGCAGATGGTAGAGATCAGGGAAGATTTGTGAATATCCCTTTCTACCACCCGCCCGGCAAAGGCTGCTGACATTCCCAAAACGAAAATGGCAATACTGAAAGCCCACTCCACTTCCCCTTTGCTGCGGCCTATGTACTCTGCAATATCTGCCTTTACCAGTGACCAGCAGTATACAGTGCCAATACTACAGTGCAGCAAAAGAGCCGGTATCGCTGCACGGGTCCATTTGTTATTAAGTAATCCATTCATGATTTGTGTCCTTCTTTCCTTATTTTCCTTAATTGAGTTTAGAACTTTACTTCCGGGCTGTCAAGGAATAACAATCGCTTGTACTTTTCTGATATATTTCCTTATTCTTTTTATGAAAAATATACGAGAAAGTATATCATATTTTACCAGAATAACCTGAGGGCTGATACATAGATTAGAAATAGTGTATAGAAATTTTATATTTTTTTTATTTTATTTATGAATTTTTATGCCTATTCTTGACATTTTTTGTCAAGAATAGTATGATATTTGTGTAACAAAACCTCTCTTCTGGTCGAAAGAGAGGGAAAAATAAACTTATACGAATAGGAGGGGTAATTTTGGACACATTAACTCTATCTCGACTCCAATTTGGCGTTACTACTGTCTACCATTTCTTCTTTGTTCCGCTGACCATCGGTCTTTCATTCCTGGTGGCAATCCTGGAAACAATGTATGTGAAGACAGGAGATGAACGCTATAAGCAAATGACAAAATTCTGGGGAAAGCTGTTTTTGATCAATTTCTCCATGGGTGTGGTTACCGGTATCGTTCAGGAATTCCAGTTTGGTATGAACTGGTCCGGCTACTCCCGTTTCGTAGGTGACATTTTCGGTGCTCCCCTTGCCATTGAAGCACTGGTTGCCTTCTTTATCGAATCCACCTTCCTGGGTGTATGGATCTTCGGATGGGATAAGCTTTCCAAGAAGCTTCACTGTGTTTCCATCTGGCTGGCAGCTGCCGCAACTTCCATTTCTGCCTTCTGGATCCTTCTGGCAAACTCATTCATGCAGAATCCCGTTGGCTATACCCTGAATAACGGTCGTGCAGAAATGACCGACTTTGGTGCTTTACTGACCAACGGACATCTCTGGTGGCAGTTCCCCCATGTTCTGACATCCGGACTGACCACTGCCGGCTTCTTTATCGTTGGTATTTCTGCGTTCAACATCGTACGCGGCAACAATAAAGGCTTTTTTGAAAAATCCTTCCGCTTTGGTGCCGTTGCTGCCCTGATCGGTGCCGTTCTCGTTATTTTTGCCGGTCATGAGCAGACTCGTTCTCTCTCCGAAGAACAGCCCATGAAAATTGCTGCTGCTGAGGCCCTTTGGGAAACCGAAGCTCCTGCTTCCTTTTCCTTTATCGCCAATATTGATCAGGAAAACCGTACCAATAAAGGGGCTTTATCTGTTCCCGGTGGTTTAAGCTTTCTGCTTTACTACAATTTTGAAGGAGAGGTAAAGGGAATCAATGATCTGCAGGCTCAGATGGAAGCTGAACACGGCCCTGGTGATTATATCCCTCCTGTTGCAGTAATCTTCTACACCTTCCGTATTATGGTTGCTGCCGGTGGTTTAATGTTGATTCTGGGTATTGCCGCTGTCATTATCACAAGAAAAAAAGCTGCCCTGTCCGCTTATAAAAAACTGATGTTGATTTTCTCCTGGTCCTTATTTTTACCTTACATAGCAAATGCTTCCGGATGGATTATGGCGGAAATGGGACGTTATCCCTGGGTAGTTTACGGACTGCAGACTATGGAAGACGGTGTCTCCACAGTCACCAATCCTGTTTATCTGACTATTTCCCTTGTGGGCTTCATACTGGTTTATACCGTACTGGCTATCGTAACCGTTATCCTGATGAAACGCTACGCGATCCGCAATCCTGAAACAGACAAAGAAATCGTAGCAGAAGGAAAGGGGGCATCACTGTGGACTTAAATACTTTATGGTTTATTTTAATTATCGTTTTATTCAGCGGCTTTTTTGTACTGGAAGGCTTTGACTACGGTGTAGGTACACTTCTTCCCTTCGTAGCAAAAAATGATACCGAACGCCGTGTTGTGTTAAACACTATCGGCCCTCACTGGGATGCCAATGAAGTATGGCTTCTTACCGCCGGCGGTGCGATTTTTGCCGCCTTCCCCAACTGGTATGCTACACTTTTCAGCGGTTTCTACCTGGCACTGTTTCTGATTCTTCTGGCTCTCATCGTTCGTGGTGTAGCCATCGATTTCAGAAGTAAAAAAGAAGATCCTTCCTGGAGAAAGACCTGGGATATTCTCTTTTGTGTAGGTTCTTTACTTCCTGCTCTTCTCTTCGGTGTGGCAGTAAGTAACTTAATGACCGGTGTTCCCATTGATGCAAATATGGAATATGCAGGTACCTTCTTCACCCTGCTCACTCCCTTCACTCTTTTGGGTGGTGTGACCTTCCTTCTGGTTCTCACCTTCCATGGAATGCTTTTCCTTGGACTGAAAAACGGTGTCGCTTCTATTGAAGAACGAATCAAAGCTTTAAGTCCCAAGCTGGGTATCGTGATGTTGGTTGTTACCGTCCTCTGGGTTGTTTATGCAGCCTTTACGACCAACCTGATCACCAACGGTATCATCCCTATCATTACTGTGGCTCTGGCAGCCGTTTTATTGATCGCTGCCGTGATCCTTCAGGTTAAGGGCTCTACCGGTAAAGCCTTTATCAGCAGCTCTCTGGCCATCGTAATGGTGACCATAACTGCTTTTGCTTCCATGTTCCCTAATGTTATGATCTCCACAACCTCAGCGGACTACAGCCTGACCATCTACAATGCAAGCTCCAGTCCCTATACCCTGAAGATCATGACCATCGTGGCCTTAACTGCAGTGCCTGTCGTACTGGTGTATCTGGCATGGAGCTATTGGATATTCCGTAAACGGGTAACCGAAAAGGATTTACATTATTAATTTTTGTTTTATACTTATAGGGGACTGCGATGGTTAGTCGCAGTTCCCTTCTTTTTTGTGAAGAATGGGCTGATATTGCCCCGAGAGGAGTGTTTTTTTGTTTAGTAAAGTATTATGGCAGGCTCAAACCCGGGAAGCTTTAAAAATACAGAGCAAAACTCTGTTTATGGCTCTTTTGGGCGGTGTGGCTACTGCCCTGCAGGCCTGGGCAACTGCCTGTATTATCAATGGTGTATTTTTTGAGAAAAAAACTCTTTCTGAGGTTGACGGATTTTTCCTTCTTCTGGTAACTGCCGTTTTGCTCAGAGGACTATTTTTATGGTTGGAGGAAGGTCTGGCATTGAAGGTTTCCAGTCTGGTAAAGGGTGCTCTCCTGGAACGTCTGTTAGCCCATGCACAGAATCTGGGACCCGGAATTATGATCCACCGGGACAGAGGAGCCTTTTTTACCCTCTTAAGCCAGGGACTGAATACCTTGGACGCCTACTTCTGCCGCTATCTTCCCCAGCTGTTTAAAAGTGCACTCATTCCTGTTTTGTATATGATTATCGCTTTTCCCATGGACAGGATAAGCGGATTGATCTTTCTCCTTACTACTCCTCTCATCCCTCTGTTTATGATGTTGATCGGGAAATGGAGCAAACAGATGAAAAATTCTTCCTGGGAGGCCCTCTCCAGAATGGGTGGCTATCTACAGGATGTACTGGCAGGGCTGGGTACTCTTCGAAACTGGAATCAGGAATATAAGCAGGAGAAACAGATCCGTAAGGTCAGCCATGATTTTCGCTTAAGCACCATGAAAACCCTGCGGGTAGCCTTCCTTTCTGCCCTGGCTCTGGAAATTTTAACCACAATCAGTATTGCCCTTATTGCCGTCAGTCTGGGTATCCGGCTGGCAGAAGGAAATTTTCCTTTCCTTCCCGCACTGTTTCTTATCCTGCTTGCACCGGAATACTACCAGCCACTGCGCATGCTGGGCCAGCAATACCACAACAGCCAGAATGCCATTCTGGCTGCCGATGAAATCTTTTCTTTTTTACAGGAGCCGGCCTCCCTGCTTCCCCTGCCTGAAGAAGGACATCAGGAAGATACTCCCCCTGAGATTATCCTGGAGAATATCTCCTTTTCCTACGGTGAAGGAAGCCATGCACTAAAGGAAATCTCCGTCACCTTTAAGCCTGGAGAGGTCTATGCTCTGGCAGGCCCCAGCGGTGCCGGAAAGACCACCCTTCTTCGCACACTGATGGGTTCACTTACTCCTGACTCCGGCAGGATGCTGGTGGATGGAAAACCCTTTGAAGGCTGGAATGGTCTTTCCGTTATTCCCGCACAGGCTTATTTCTTTAAAGGAACACTTATGGAGAATATCACCCTGGGTCGAAATATTCCTGAAGAACAGGTTGTTTCCGTCTGTCGTAAGATCGGAGCTGAGGAATTCATTCTGCAGCTTCCCCAGGGCTACCAGACTCCTCTGGGCCAGGAAGGAAGCAATCTTTCTGGTGGTCAGGGGCAGCTGATCTCTATTGCCAGAGCCATGGTAGCCCCCTCCCGTATCCTTCTCTGCGATGAGGCTACCGGAAGTCTGGATACAGCCAGCGAAGCAATCGTACAAAAAGCCATGGAAAAGCTTTTTACTGGAAAGACGGTGATTATCAGTGCCCATCGCCTGCATACTCTGCATCAGGTGGACAAGGTTCTCGTCCTCCAGGAAGGACGGCTGATCCAGGAAGGAAGCTTTACTGCTCTCGCCTCAGACCAGGCTGGAGCCTTTGCAAAACTTTTACAGAAAGGTCTGGTGGAATAACAAGGATGAAAAAAGAAACAAAAAAAAGCCTCTCCTTTTTACTGAAGCTGCTGCAGCCTTATCGTCCCTCGGTCATGGGAGCTGCACTCATTGGTACATTGACCATTCTGGCCAATACCGGACTGCTTGCCCTTTCTGCCATTTTGATCTGTCTGGCAGCACTTATGCCTCCGGTACTGGATTTAATGCCTATGTCTGCTGGAGTAAGATTATGTGGTATTTCCCGGGGAATTTTTCGCTATTGGGAACGGCTGTCCAGCCACTCCATTACCTTCAGGCTTCTGGAAGACCTCAGAGTATGGTACTACCGCCAGCTTCTTCCCCTTACTCCGGGAGGAACCATGAACAAAACGGCAAAGCTGTTAAAATCCGTTACGGAAGATCTGGAAACCCTCCAATTTTTCTATCTTAGAGTGGTAGCTGCTCCCCTGGTGGCTCTGCTCACCCTGGTTTCTGTTTCCGGAATCCTGGCCTTCCTTCTTCCCCAGGCTATTCCTGTCTTATGGATTGCCGGACTGGTAAATGGCCTGCTCCTCCCTCTGCTCTCCCGGAAGAAAAGCCGTAAGCATGCTCCTGCAGCCTTATCCCATGAGCTGAATTTCCGGCATCATCTTCAGGATTTTGTCATGGGATTGGAAGCATTATGGGTTTATCAAGGATGTGATGATCAAAAAGAGGAAACCCTTGCCTCTTACCTTGCTGGAAACCGACTGCGCCAGGAAGGTGAAACTGAAAGAGGGCGCCTCAATGCCCTTTCCGGAATCTGTTCCGGGCTGGCTCTTACTGCTACTCTCTGGCTGGGAGTAATTGCCGTAGATCAGGGCAGGCTGAGAGGAATATATCTTCTTGCCGCCGCTCTTCTGGTTCTGGGTGCCCTGGAAGCAGTGCAGCCTCTCCCGCTGGCGGTTTCCTACTATTATGACAGTATTGCAGCCATGGATAATATGTTGGAGATCACAGAAGGAAAACCCACAGGTCTTTCCCGGGAAGAAAACTCTTCTTCCCCACTGCCCACCTGTACCTCTGCTCCCGGAATTACCTTCCGTCAGGTTTCCTTTACCTATCCCGAAGGCAAAAAGGAAGCCTTAAAAAAAGTCAGCTTTGAACTTCCTGCCGGTAGTAATACGGCTGTAATCGGCCATGTCGGAAGTGGCAAAAGCAGCCTCGTCGCCTTATTAATGGGTTATTTTCAACCGGATGAAGGTGAGATCACCCTGGGAGGCATTCCCTTAAACTGCTGGGGCAAGGAAGCTCTCTGTCGTCAGATTTCTTTGGTAGAGCAGTCTCCCTATCTCTTTACTGCATCTTTGAAAGAAAATCTGGAGCTGGCCTCCGGTCCCCAGACGGAGGAAAAGCTTTGGGAGGCACTGGAATGGGCCCAGCTTTCTACCCGTGCAAGGGCTTTACCGGAAAAACTGGACACTCTGCTCTCACCGGAGGGACAGAATTTCTCCTCCGGTGAACGTCAGCGACTGGCTCTGGCAAGAATGTATCTGGAAAACAAGCCTGTGGTCATTCTTGACGAATCTCTGAAAAACCTGGACAATACTACCTCCCGGCTTTTGTTGGAAAAGATTCTGGAATTTTGTAAAGACCGTACCCTGTTGATGATCTCCCATGATCAAAGCCATCCTGCCTATATGGATTATCTTCTTGCTATGGATGGTGGATGTGCCGTCCTGGAAAAAATCTAAGAAAGATAAAAAAATAAGCTGTCTGAAGAATTTTTGTTTCTTTCAGACCGCTTATTTTTCTTTTATTTGATAAATACTATGCTCTCGCATCGAAGGTTGTTTCCTCACTTTCTGTCAGTATGACTTTGATTGGCCGCCGCTGTTTCTTTGGTGGAGATGATCCCTTCTCCTTCTCCCGCCTGCGCCGTTCTTCCTTCTGATCCGGATTAATATACATGGTACAAGCATCTACTGCTTGTACCTTATATGAACAATTAATGATAATATAATCTGACAAATTAACCATTTCCATAAGCCACCTCCATGTTGCATAAAGAAATTGTCATCACGAAATCCTTTTCTTTGTTAATATATTTATCGTCAGAATATTTATAAAAAATTAGCAATTTATCAGATTATTTTTCTTTTCCCTATAGTATGATTGTATCAGGTTTCTTCCATACTCAGATATTCCTCCAGGGTAAGTCCATTTTCTGTCATGTACATAGCTGCCTCTACACCCACATAGCGAAAATGCCAGGATTCATAATTGATGGAGGTGATCTCTTCTTTTCCTTTAGGATAGCGCAGAATAAAACCGTACTCTGCACAATGCTCCTGCAGCCAGATGTTTTCTGCTGTTTTTTCCTGACCGGCATCCAGTAGCTGATAACTCAAGGCTACAATATCAAAGGCAAGACCTGTAGAGTGCTCACTACAACCGGGCAGCATCGTTTCCCTGGCTGCCTCCTCATAAGCTTCCTCATAGGAAAAGCCTGCCTTCATCAGCTCCTCCACATCTTCATCAAACAACTCCTGCTGTCGCTGCATATCACGGTAGGAGGAACAGATCTCAAAGTTTAATCCTTCTTTCCTCCCTTCTGCCAGCATCTGACAAAGAGGTGCATAGGCTTCTTCTGCAGCCCTGTTTACTCCGTCCGGCAATGTATAAAGAGTGACCTCATAATCCTCTGGCAGAGGATTGTCCCGATTTACCAGGATAATCTCCTCTTCATCTTCCTCAGTATTCTCCTCTTCATCAGGAAATATTTCCAGCTCATCCGGAAACTGTATTTGAAATTGGCTTACTCCTTCTTCTCTTCCCAGTTTCTCCCCCAGCATAAATGAATATAGTCCAAGGGCAGCCGTAATACTGATATACAGGATTATAGACAATACACGCCTAAAACCTTTCTTTATTTTTACCTGTGATTTTTCTTTATCCAATCCTTCTTCTCTCGTAACTGCTCATTACTTCCACAGTTACCCTTCTCTCATCCTTTTTCAATGCGTACATATATACTTTATGGTATTTTGCAGAGAAAATCAATCAAAAGTCTAAACTATTTACGCATAACATTTTTATATCCTGAAAATAAAGTCAACCCATGATCCACCAAACAAGGGGGCCATTTTTTCTCTTGATGGAATTTTTTTCTTGTCAATTCAGAGAAAAATCCGTATCATAAAAGTACAAATTATGGAGGATGCATCCTTATGGAATTTATGGAAATCGGAACAGAATCGCAAATCGTCTTATGTCTGCACTCAGATCAGACAAGGACCGACTTTCGATTAGACGCAAAAATAATGAAGTATCTGGATAAGACGACTGCCATTATCCAGTTTTTTATCGATGAAGATGCTCCCTTGAATTTTGAGTCGGTCCGTATCAATCTAGAATATAAAATAGCAAATTCAGCTCCCTATTTTTGGAATCATGCCAAGCTGGTTCGTTATCAGGGCAACTACATCCTGCGTGTTCCTCACGCGAAGGGAGTAAAAATTAACAGACGAAGTTCCTATCGTGTTCCTATTGGAACCTTTGCACGGACAAACCACGACAAGCTGCCCTCTGCTGTCGTCCGGGATATCAGCCACTCCGGCTTTGCTCTTTCTTCCAATAAAAATGAAATAGTATTAAAGGTTGGCGAGGTCATCTCCGCCGCCTTTACCGACCAGGGCTTTACTATCCATTTAAAGGGGCGACTGGTCAGAACAGAACAACGGGAGGGAATGGTAGTCTATGGTTTCTATTTTATTACTCCCTGCCCTAATCTGGATCAATATATTGCCTTAAAACAGCGACCACTTAGAAAAAAGAAGTAAAAAAGCCCCGGAAGCGAAGCCTCCCGGGGTGATTTTTTATTCTCTTATACAATTCCCTGTGCGGTCATAGCATCAGCTACTTTCAGGAAACCGGCGATATTGGCACCGGCAACATAGTTGCCTTCCATACCGTATTTCTTTGCTGCATCATCCAGGTTGTGGAAGATGTTTACCATGATCTGCTGTAATTTTCCATCTACCTCTTCAAAGGTCCAGCTCAGTCTCTCGGAATTCTGGCTCATTTCCAGGGCAGAGGTAGCTACACCGCCTGCATTCGCTGCCTTACCAGGGATGAACCATACCCCTTTCTCCTGCAGATATTCGGTAGCCTCCATGGTGGTAGGCATATTAGCACCCTCTGCAACAGCGATACAGCCGTTTGCCACCAACTGCTTTGCATCTTCCAGATCCAGCTCATTCTGGGTT
>JAFSIS010000014.1 GCA_017439665.1 Lachnospiraceae bacterium | reverse complement strand
GTATCACGAGATGCAGGAGTCCGGAGTTATCAACAAGACTACCATGGTATTCGGACAGATGAATGAGCCCCCGGGAGCGAGAATGCGCGTAGGCCTCACCGGTCTGACCATGGCGGAGTATTTCCGTGACCAGGGCGGTAAGGACGTACTTTTGTTCATTGATAATATTTTCCGTTTTACACAGGCAGGTTCCGAGGTGTCCGCACTTCTGGGACGTATGCCTTCTGCAGTAGGATATCAGCCTACTCTGCAGACAGAGATGGGTGCCCTTCAGGAGCGTATTACCTCCACAAAGAACGGCTCCGTTACCTCTGTACAGGCGGTATACGTGCCGGCAGATGACTTGACAGACCCGGCTCCGGCAACTACCTTTGCCCACCTGGATGCAACCACCGTACTTTCCCGTTCCATTGTAGAGTTGGGAATTTACCCCGCGGTAGATCCTCTGGAGTCCACCTCCCGTATTCTGGATCCCAGAATTCTGGGTGATGAGCATTACCGTACAGCCCGTGCAGTACAGGAAATTCTGCAAAGATATAAGGAACTGCAGGATATCATTGCTATTCTTGGTATGGATGAATTATCTGAAGAAGATAAGCTGGTAGTATCCCGCGCCAGAAAGGTACAAAGATTCCTTTCCCAGCCATTCCACGTGGCAGAGCAGTTTACTGGTCTGGATGGAAAATATGTACCCATTAATGAAACCATCCGTGGATTTAAGGAGATTCTGGAAGGTAAACATGATGATATTCCGGAAGGTCACTTCCTGAATGCAGGAACCATCGATGACGTATTGGCAAGAGTAAAATAAACATATTAAGCCTAAGATGAGGAAAACATGGCAGATGAGAGAAATTTTGAGTTAGAAATCATTACTCCCGACCGTGTGTTTTATAAAGATCAGGCAGCCATGGTTGAATTTAATACCACTGAGGGAGAAATTGGTGTTTATCCAGGTCATATTCCCCTGACGGTGATTTTAAAGCCCGGTGTGCTGACGATCACCGGTGAGGAAAAGAAGGAAGCAGCCCTGCATGCAGGCTTTGCTACTATCCTGCAGGATAAAGTGACGATCATGGCAGAAACGGTAGAGTGGCCGGAAGAGATTGACCTTAAACGTGCTGAAGCTGCCAGAGAACGGGCCCAGACGAGGTTACGTGAAGGAAAGCAGGATACTGATATTGCCAGAGCAGAAGCAGCTCTGCTCAGGGCAATGGCAAGAATCAATACAATTAAATAAAACTTTTTTAAAGGAAGGCAGGTCGTTGACCTGCCTTTTTACATATGTTAAAAGAAAAAAGGAATTTAATATGGATTTGAGAACTCCCCTGCCTTTTTTTATGGCTTATCCCGGAGCAATGCCCGGAAGCAATCTATCGGAACAATTGAGTGAAAGAGACTATATGCGCCAGCTTTATCCTTTGGAAGCAAAGCAGTATTTGGTAGTCATTTCAGATATACTGGACAGGATCGACTTTGGAGAAAGTTATATTTATGATGAGTATCCGGACCAGCTCACTCTTCTTAGATTGACAGAGATCATTCTGCGGAGGATTCCTATGAGAGATAATCTCTCCAGAGATACGCAGAGAAGTCTGGTACAGATTTTACTTTATGATGAGATCCTGCGCAGAAGAGAGATGAGACAGCCTCAAATTGGGAAATAATTTATAGTTGTTTCTTGGGGAAAAAACGTTTACACTGAATAGGAAACCGTTTTAAAAATATAAAGTGAAAGAAAACTATGGAAGAAATCAGACAACTTTGTGAAGAATGTATCAATAAAGAACTGTATCAAATCATCATCAGTAAGGCTAAAAAGACGGCTGAAAGCAGTAAAGTGAAGGTGCGTCCCCTTCTGTTGAAAGGAAGGCTGATGTATCAGGTGAGTGAAACCAGGGGAGCACAGATTTTTCATCATAATCTTAACCGGGATGAGTTGATAGAAGAAGTGATCTCTTATCTGAATGAGGACTTTTTACAGGCAGAATTCAGCTGTCTTAAGCTTCAGGCCACGGTGCTGATCAGTAAGAAAGGGAAGGTAACCATAAAAAAGAAGAAACAGCAGAGTGAGATCAGCCTTGATCTGACGCATAATAAGGTGAAAAATTATATTTTATCGGAAGGGGTACCGGTTCCCTTTTTGATCGACCTGGGTGTACAGACGAAGGAAGGAAAAATTGTTCGAAGCCGCTACGATAAATTTCGTCAGATTAACAGGTATCTGGAATTTGTTGCCGATATTTTGCCCATACTTCCCATAGATAAAAGGATACAGATCGTAGATTTTGGCTGCGGAAAATCCTATCTTACCTTTGCCCTTTACTACTATTTGAAGATACTGTGTGAAAGGGATGTGTATATTGTAGGTCTGGATCTGAAGGAAAAGGTGATAGAGGATTGTAACCGTCTTGCAGACAAATATGGCTATGAGAATCTTATCTTTAGGTGCCAGGATGTGGTTGGATATGAAGCCGCTGAGACTATCGATATGGTAGTGACCCTGCATGCCTGTGATACAGCTACCGATTATGCTCTTGAAAAAGCTGTTAAATGGGGAGCGAAAGTAATCTTTACCGTACCCTGCTGCCAGCACGAGGTGAATGGACAGATCAGTAATGAGCTTTTGCAGCCAATTTTGAAATACGGTTTATTAAAAGAAAGAATATCTGCCCTGATCACCGACGGAATCCGGGCAAATCTGTTGGAGGAACAGGGATATCAGGTACAGGTAATGGAATTTATTGATATGGAGCATACCCCCAAAAATATTCTTATCCGTGCCGTTAAGGATGGGACAAAGCAGAAGAAGGAAACAGGAATAAGAACAACTGCAGATTTTTTAGGGGTGGAAAATACCCTACAGAGGCTGTTTCTGGCAGAAGAAGGAAGAACGGAATAATAAATGAATAAATCACTGATAAAAAAAATTGTAGCAGCCGTTGTGTTTATTGTGGCTGTATTACTAACAGATGCATTAATGAATCAGAAAAATACGGATGTGACCATGGAAATGCCTCCCGCAACTCTGCCGGTGGTTTCCATACAGCTTGGAGAGCATAAGGTGAATACCATGTATGGCTATACCTCCAAAAGGGAAGAGGTATATACCAGGGACACGCTGACACCGGTATCGGAAAGCAGAAGTATTTCCCTGGTGGTTGATACCTTTGAAAGAGAGATAAAAGCTATTTCTTATGAGGTTCGCAGTATCGACGGTGAACGTCTGATCGAAACGGGACAGGTGACAGATATGTGGAAGCAGGGAGAACAGATAGGTTTTTCCCTGCAGCTGAAGGATTTGATTGAGGAAAATAAAGAGTATTCTTTTGTTACCATTTTGACCATGGAGGATGGAAGCCTGGCTTACTATTATGCCAGATTTATTCAAAATGAAGATTTTAATGAGATTCCAAAGCTGGATTTTATCCGGTGGTTCCATGATACCATTTATGCGGGCGGAGAGGGAGATGAACTTCGTAAATATCTGGAGTCCAATTCCCAGGGGAATAATAATATTTTTCAACAGGTGAATATCCACAGCAGTTTAAAGCAGGTGATGTGGGATGAACTGTCTGTCCGAAAAGTGGATGAGCCGGTAATCCTTATCCGGGAGATTTCCGATCAGACGATGAGCGCTACTTTATCTTATACAGTGGAAAGCGGAAGCGGAAAAAATGTGGATTATTATGCTATCCGGGAATATTTTCGAATCCGTTATACGCCTGAACGTACCTATCTTTTGGATTATGAGCGTACTATGGATGAGTATTTTGCGGCAGATGGCAGCTCCTTTGCCAATGACCGTATTCAGCTGGGAATAACGTCAGAGAACTTTCCGCTGGAGGAAACGGAGGGCGGAAAGATTCTTGCCTTTATTAACGGAAACCGGCTTTTTTCCTATAATACGGTGGAAAATAAGCTGGCGCAGGTTTTTTCCTTCTATGATAAAAGTAATTTCGATATCAGGACAACGAACCGGAATTTTTCCATAAAAATACTGAATATGGAGGATAGCGGTAACCTTACCTTTATGGTCAGCGGATATATGAACCGGGGAATCCATGAAGGTCAGGTGGGAATAGTGATCTATTATTACAACAGTGTATCCAATCTGGTAGAGGAACAGGTTTTTCTTCCCTATGAAAAATCTGCAGATATTTTGATGGAGGAAGTGGAAAATATCAGCTATCTGAATATGAACAGCCATTTCTTTCTTCTTTTTGGAGGTAATCTGTACGATATTGCCCTGGATACGAAGGAGTATTCGATCATCAATTCGGGGCTTACAGAGGATACCTATAAGGTATCGGAATCTGAAAGATCTATCGTCTGGCTGAAGGAAAATCAGCCCTATAACAGTTCTACGCTGGTCTGGATGAAGCTCAGCAACGGTGAACGGGAAGAAATCAGTGCCGGCTATAACGAATGTATTACACCTATGGGCTTTATGGGTGAGGATCTGGTATATGGTCTGGTAAAAAAATCGGATATTACCACTGACAGCAGCGGAAAGACATTGTTTCCTGCCTATAAAGTGATCATCTGTGGACAGGAGGGAAAGGAACTAAAGACTTATCAAAAAACAAATATTTTTATTACGGGCTGTACCATAGAAGATAATCAGATTACCCTGAACCGGATAATGGAAACGGAAGGAGGGGACTATAGGGAAATCGAGGATGATCAGATTGCCAGCAACGACATAGGAAAAAGTGAAGTCAACCAGATCAATACGGTAGCAGTAGATATTTACAAAACCATCGTACAGATCTTATTGAAAAATCAGGTTGAATCCCGTACCCTTAAGGTCCTTACACCACGGGAGGTCATCTTTGAAGGCGGAAGGGAAATTGTTCTCGAACCTGGGGAAGAGACTGATGTATACTACGTCTATGGTCCTTATGGAGTAGACCATGTTTGCAGCTCGTCAGCAGAGGCTGTTTTGCGGGCTTATGAGATATCCGGTTCTGCTCTGAATAATGAAGGGGGATATATCTGGAAAAAAGGAAGGATCTATACCAGAAATCAGATCATGGCAATAGAAGGGGAGAAGAAAACAGAAGAAAAGTCTGACCTGGCAGTATGTCTGGATACGATTCTGCAGTTTGAAGGAATTTCCCTGCTAACCCAGCCTATGCTGGACAGAGGGGAGGATGCCTGTTCCATTCTTCAGACCAGTCTAAGAGATGCGGATATTCTGGATCTGACCGGCTGCAGTCTGGATGCTGTGCTGAATTTTCCTGATCAGGATATTCCTGTACTTGCTCTTTTAGAGGAAGGAAAGGCGGTTCTGATCATTGGATTCAATGAACAGAATGTGGTTCTTATGGATCCGGCCACGGGAACCGTATATAAGAAAGGGATGAATGACTCCCGCACCATGTTTGAAGAAAGCGGAAACCGCTTTATTACTTACATGAGAAATGAGGAGTGATCATAGGGTCAGTTCGAAACCATCCTGACCGAAACGCTGTCTGCCATAGCAGCAGCGAAGAAAAAAACAAAACTAAGGAGAGAAAAAATGAATAAGGAAAAGAAAACAGGAAACCAGACACTGTATTTGACACAGGGAGCAATGATCGCTGCCCTTTATGTGGTGCTGACACTCATTGCCAATGCTTTTGGACTGGCCAGTATGGCCATTCAGGTTCGCTTCTCGGAAGCGCTGACCATTCTGCCGGTGTTTACTCCGGCCGCCATTCCGGGGCTGTTTGCGGGCTGCCTTCTAAGCAATCTGATCACCGGAGCCATGCCCCAGGATGTGATCTTCGGGAGTCTGGCGACTCTTGCGGGAGCTTTGGGAACCTATGCACTCCGACGGTACAAATGGCTGGCACCTATTCCACCCATTCTGGCGAACGTCATTGTGGTTCCACCGCTATTGGCCTATGTCTACCAGATTCCGGGAAGTCTTGGCTACTTTGCCCTAACGGTAGGGATAGGAGAGATCATTTCCTGTGGAATACTGGGAATGCTTTTATACTTTGCATTGAAAAAAAGCAGGGCCGCTGTGGTTCTTTAAGAACTGCAGCGGCCTGTTTTTTTCTATTTCTTAGGATGCATTTTTCCGGATTTGTAGCGGGTGACCACATTCTGGATCCGTTCATTGGGTACCAGCAGATCACTGATAGAGGAATCGTGATTTAAGGTATCAATGATATAGGCAATGTACTTACTCATATCACAGTTAATATACCAGTCTCTGGACAGAAGCTCTGGGGTCTGATAGATCAGATTGGTAGTCAGTACCCTGGTGATCAGTCCCTTTGCATGGGCTTCATCAAATTTGGCCAGTCCGTTGGTAAAAAGACCGAAGGTGGAGAAAACAAAGATCCGGTTGGCTTTACGCTCCTTTAAGGCGGCGGCAACCTCGATTACGCTTTCACCGGAGGAGATCATATCATCGATAATGATCATGTCTTTACCTTCTACATTGGTTCCTAAAAATTCATGAGCGATAATAGGATTGCGGCCATTGACGATCTTCGTGTAATCACGGCGTTTGTAGAACATGCCCATGTCCAGTCCCAATACGTTGGCTACATAGATAGCCCGTCCCATACCGCCTTCATCGGGGCTGATGACCATCATATGATCGGAGTCGATCTTCAGATCAGAAACGTTTCTTAACAGATTTTTGATAAACTGATAAGAAGCCTGTACCGTTTCAAAGCCATGTAAGGGAATGGCATTCTGGACTCTGGGATCATGGGCATCGAAAGTAATGATGTTGTCCACACCCATGCTGACCAGCTCCTGCAGAGCCAGAGCACAGTCCAGGGATTCTCTGCTGGTACGCTTATGCTGACGGCTTTCATAGAGGAAGGGCATGATGACGGTGATTCGTCTTGCCTTACCGCCAACAGCGGCGATGATACGTTTCAGATCCTGATAATGATCATCGG
>JAFSIS010000013.1 GCA_017439665.1 Lachnospiraceae bacterium | reverse complement strand
CAACTAAAAAGAAATGAGTTTTTCATATTTTTTCTTCACCTTACGGGTGAAAATGAATGCAACTGCTGAAAACGCATTTAACCCTTGATTTTCAACAGAAAACAGCAATCATAACTAAATGAGTTTCACGGATTCAGGTTATAGATAATTGGTTATAGTGATAATGGATATTATAAGGGAAATAAAAGTGTTGACACAGATACAAAACAATGGTATCATACATATAATATATAACAATTAAAAGATGCACATCGATTCAATCAATGCATTTTACACTTCATGAAGAGCAATTCAACCGCTTTATTCATGAGCATATTTATCGCCAATATGTAATTTTTGTAACTATTCAGGACAGCAGAAATATGTATAAAAAAGACTGTGAAAGCTTGCTTTCTAAGGGCTATTTATAAACAGGAGGAACAAGTGCTCAGGAAAAAAACAGAATATTTTTGTGCCCATCTCTGGGAGCAGGGAGGACGCAGTAGAAATCAGGACTCTCTTGCTTTGTGGCAGCTGACAAGAGGGGGTAGAAATTGCCTTTTCGGAATTGTATGCGATGGGATAGGTGGACTAAAGGAGGGGGAAACTGCCAGCGGCTATGTGGCAAGGCAGGCTGCCAGCTGGTTTCGGACAAGGGGATACAGAATAAAAAACAAACAGAAGCTGCAGACTGCCGTCCGTCAGCTGTTTTTCCAACTTCATGAAGAACTGAAGGATTATGGAGAAGGTAAGGGAATTCGCCTGGGAACTACAGTAACCTTCTTTCTTATCAATAATAAACGGCTGTTTTGGGGACATGCAGGAGACAGCAGGCTGTATTTTTTCCGGAAAAGAAGTTTGAAGCAGCTGACCAGAGATGATCAGGGGGCAGATGGAGCATTGAACAGGGCCATAGGGGCAGGAGAATGGAGAGGACTCGTTACAGGCTGGAAAAGAATCAGGGAAGGGGACCGGGTTCTTTTGTGCACGGATGGATTTTACCGGGGATTTACCGAGGAAGAAATCGCTTCCTGCCTGAATCGGGAGCCAGTCATGGAAAGTCAGGCAAAACGAATGCTTGGCCAGATGGGAGAAAGAAAGCTGGCTATGGGAGAAAAGGACAATATTTCTGCCCTCTATTGTGGTCTGGTGTTAAGGAAGAAAAGGAGGAGAGCATGAAGCAGATATGGAAACAAAGATATCAGATCAGAGAAAAACTGGGAAGAGGAGGAAGCGGACAGGTGTATCGGGTATGGGATCTGCATCTGGAGAAGGAATGGGCTATGAAGGAGCTGGAGCAGGGTGCTGATCAGGAATTACAGATGCTGAAGCAGCTTTCTCATCCCCGTTTTCCCAGAGTGGTTGATGCCTTTACAGAAGCTGACAGGAATTTTCTGATCATGGATTATCTTCCGGGAATCACTTTGGAGGAATTGATCAAAAAAGGACCCATAGAGGAGAAGCGTCTGCTCAGCCTGGCAGGACAGGTTATGGAGGCACTTGAGTATCTGCACGAGCACAGTCCTGTGCTTTTGTATCTGGATCTGAAACCCTCCAATATTATTCTGGATGAGCACGGGCAGATAAAGCTGGTGGACCTGGGGAGCGTAATGATCAAGGGAAAAGAAAGCCTTGTCAGTGGGACTCTGGGATTTGCTTCTCCGGAACAGATCCGGGTAAAATGCCGGGGGCAGGAGTTAAATGAACAGAGTGATATTTTCAGCCTGGGAATGCTGCTCTTTGCCATGGCTACTGGAAAGATCAGCCGGCTTCCAGTGGTGGAAGAAGGGAGAAAATATGGTATATTCGTTCGCCAATATCATCCGCTGGTTTCTCCGGCACTGGAAGGAATCATTGAAGTCTGCACCAGAGGTAACCCAGGAAGGCGGTACATGAGTACCAGGGATGTAATCCGGGATGTGGAAAATCTGAAAAAACGGCTGAAGGGAAAGAAAGGAAAGCTGCCTTTATGGAAAAAAGGCTATCCTCTTTTTCATCGGGACTGGCAGCAGGAGAGGAGTCTCATCTGTACTCAGGGAAAAAAGGGGCTGTATATTTCTGTAAAGACCGCTCTGGGTCTGCTGATTACTCTTGTCTGGATTGCAGTCCTGACGTTGAATGATGATATTTTTCCGGGAAATTACAGTCAGGCCCGGGAGAAGAAAGAGAGTAGCAGCAACGTAGTGGTTCAGGGGCAGGCAGAAGAAGACAAAGGAGAAATAAGACAGGAGCTTTCTGTGATCATCCGGGACAGGCAGGGAAGAAAGGTGCTGGTCAGAGAGGGAGCTGCCTATCGGACAGAAGAAAATCTGCTGTTTGAGATTCCCTGGGAAAGGCTGGATGAGGATAGCTGCAGGATTACGATTTTTTGTGAAGAAGAGGGAAGAGAGCCCCGTTGTTTTCAGTTAAATTGCATAAAAGAGGAATAAGGATTTGAACAGGGTATGACAAAAATAGGATAGGCAAAAATCGGATTTTCCAGTATACTGATAGAGAAACGAAGTATTATAAAACGCAATTCAGAAATAAAAGTATCGTCAAAGAGTAGAAAGCGAGAGGCCAATGAGAGAAAATACGAAAATTGTTCAGATCGGAGATAGAAAAATCGGTGGGGGAAACCCTGTTTTAATCCAGTCCATGACCAATGCCCCTACGGAAAATGTAGAGGCCTGTGTGGATCAGATCTTAAGGCTGGAAAGGGCCGGCTGCGAGATTATCCGCTGTACGGTGCCTACTTTGGAAGCAGCAAAGGCTGTTTCAGAGATTAAAAAACAGATTCATATTCCCCTGGTTGCAGATATCCATTTTGACTATCGGATGGCTATTGCTGCCATGGAAAATGGTGCCGATAAGATCCGGATTAATCCGGGAAATATCGGCAGCAGAGAAAAGGTGGAGGCAGTGATCAAAGTAGCCAGAGAAAGAAATATTCCTATCCGTGTGGGGGTAAACAGTGGTTCTTTGGAAAAACACCTGGTGGAAAAATATGGCGGTGTTACGGCTCAGGGAATTGTGGAAAGTGCCCTGGATAAAGTGGGAATGATTGAGGAGCTGGGCTATGACAATCTGGTGGTCAGCATTAAATCCTCGGATGTGTTAATGTGTGTAAAGGCTCATGAGCTTTTGGCTGAAAAGACCAACTATCCTCTCCATGTGGGAATAACGGAATCAGGAACGGTGGCCAGTGGAAATATCAAGTCTGCAGTGGGACTGGGAATCATTCTGCATCAGGGAATAGGTGATACGATCCGTGTTTCCCTGACCGGAGATCCGGTAGAGGAAATTAAATCTGCAAAGCTCATCTTGCGCACTCTTGGACTGCGTAAAGGAGGGGTGGAGGTGGTCAGCTGCCCTACCTGCGGAAGAACGAAGATTGATCTGATCAAGCTGGCAAATCAGGTGGAGGAGCTGGTTGCAGATATTCCTCTGGATATTAAAGTGGCTGTAATGGGTTGTGTAGTGAATGGACCGGGAGAGGCCAGGGAAGCAGATATCGGTATTGCCGGAGGGATCAAGGAAGGGCTGTTGATCAAAAAAGGAGAAATCATCAGAAAGGTTCCGGAGGAAGAACTGCTGTCTGCCCTGCGTGAAGAATTACTGAATTGGGAAGCGAAGGAAAATGAGTAAAGCGTTTTTGGAGGTTTTTCCTACTTTACAATTGAATAAACGTCTGCAGACGATGTTGGAAAATACTACTGTAGAAAGGATTACCGGCAATCGCCGCAGGGACTTTTTGAGGGTTTATTTATCCAGTGACCATTTGCTGGAAAAAGAGCTGGTATGGGAAACCGAAAAAGAAATCATGCACCAGCTTTTTGGCCGTGACCGGGTTACGGTAAAAATACAGGAGAAATTTTCTCTTTCCACTCAATATACGCTGGAAAATCTTCTGGATATTTATAAAAGGAGCATTTTGGATGAGCTGGAGCAGTATAATCATGTCCTTTTTTCTATGGTAAAGAATGGAAAGTTTATCTTTGCAGATAACCGGAAGGTAGAGATCCATCTTCCGGATACCGTTTTATATCGTGATAAGGGAGAGGAACTGTTAACCATATTGGAAAAAATTCTGGTTGAGCGTTGTGGAATGGATGCAGATCTTGCCCTTGTCTTTGAGGAAAGACAGGAAGAGGACTTTGGCAGAGAAGACCGGGAGAAAATCCGCAGACAGGTAGCGGCCATTTCCCGCAGAGTGGATGAACTTGCAGCCTATCAGAAGGCAGATCAGCCTGAAGAAGGTGTTAAACTGTCCGCCGCTCAGGAGGCAAAAGAAGGGGCTATTCAGAAGCAGGCTGAACAAGATGCTGGTGCAGCTTTGGAAAAGGCAAGTCCGGGTCATGGACAAAGGGAGGAAAGACGCAAAGAAAGATCGGAGTTTAAACGGGCTTTGAAGCGTTCTGATCATCCGGATGTGATTTATGGAAAGGATTTTGAGGAGGAAGCTATCCCCATTGCAGATGTGATCGGAGAAATGGGAGAGGTCACGATCAGGGGACAGATCATTGCTCTGGATACCAGGGAGATTCGTAATGAAAAGACGATAGTGATTTTTGATGTGACGGATTTTACCGATACCATGACGATCAAACTGTTCTGTCGTAATGATCAGCTGGAAGAATTATTGGGAGAGATCAAGAAAGGAGCTTTTATTAAGCTAAAAGGCCTTTCCACCCTGGATAAATTTGATGGGGAGCTGACCATAGGCTCTCTCACAGGAGTGAAGAAAATTAAGAATTTTACCACAGAACGCACAGATACAAGTGCACAAAAACGGGTGGAACTGCATTGCCATACGAAAATGAGCGATATGGATGGAGTATCGGATGCCAAAGCCATCATAAAAAGGGCTTACAGCTGGGGGCATCCGGCGATTGCCATTACGGATCATGGGGTGGTCCAGTCCTTCCCGGAGGCCAACCATGTCTGGGAGGATCTGTGGAAGGAAGAAAAGGGAAGGCGTAAGGAGGCCGGAGAAGAGAATCCCAGACCGGATGATTTTTTTAAGATCATCTATGGGGTGGAGGCCTATCTGGTAGATGATCTAAAGGGAATCGTCACCGCCGATCAGGGACAGACCCTGGATCATGGCTTCGTTATTTTTGATATTGAGACCACCGGATTTTCCCCGGTAAAAAACAGGATCATTGAAATCGGTGCCGTAAGAGTACAGGGGGGAGAGATCCGGGAGAGATTTTCCACCTTTGTCAATCCTCAGGTACCTATTCCTTATGAAATTGTCAAGCTGACCGGCATTGATGACAGCCGGGTAGTAAAGGCTCCGGTGATTGAAGAGGCGCTGCCGGAATTTCTGGCTTTTTGCGGGGATGCGGTACTGGTGGCTCACAATGCCGGCTTTGATATGAGTTTTATTCTGGAAAACTGTTCCCGCCTGGGACTGCCAACCAACTATACCTATGTGGATACCCTGGGACTGGCAAGGGTGCTGCTTCCCGGACAGGCTAAGCATACTCTGGATGCAGTCTGTAAAACCCTGAAAATTTCCCTGGAAAATCATCACAGGGCAGTGGACGATGCAGAGGCAACGGCAGAAATATTTCTGGAATTTGAAAAACGCTTCAGGCAGCAGGGCATGACGACCTTGACTGAGGTAAATGCCATGGGAGAAAATTCACCCCAGGCAGTAAGCAGACTTCCTTATTACCATGCTATTTTACTGGCAGCAAACGATATAGGCCGGGTGAATATGTATACTCTGGTTTCACAATCCCATCTGCAGTATTTTAACCGAAAACCCAAGATTCCCAAAAGTCTTCTGCTGAAGTACAGGGAGGGATTGATTCTGGGAACGGCCTGTGAGGCCGGAGAGCTTTACCGGTATCTGTTGGATGACAAGTCAGAGACAGAGATTGCAAAGATCGTAAATTTTTATGATTATCTGGAAATTCAGCCGGTGGGAAACAATGAGTATATGATCGCTTCCGACAGAGTCAGAAATGTAAACTCCAGAGAAGACATCATAGCACTGAACAAGAGGATCGTGGGGCTGGGAGAGCAGTTTAATAAGCCGGTGGTAGCAACCTGTGATGTGCATTTTCTGGATCCGGAGGATGAGGTCTACCGTAGGATCATTATGGCCGGAAAGGGATATAAGGATGCGGATCAGCAGGCTCCTCTTTATTTCAGGACAACAGAAGAAATGCTGAAAGAATTTGCTTATCTGGGAAGTGAAAAGGCAAAAGAAGTGGTGATCACCAATACCAATCTGATTGCTGACCGGATAGAGCGTCTGTCCCCTGTGAGGCCGGATAAGTGTCCCCCTGTAATTGAAAATTCAGATCAGATCCTGACGGATATTTGTTACAACAAAGCCCATGAGCTGTATGGAGATCCTCTGCCGAAGATTGTGGAGGACAGGTTGAAAAAAGAGCTTAATTCCATTATTACCAATGGCTTTGCCGTAATGTATATCATTGCTCAGAAGCTGGTGTGGAAGTCGGTGGAGGATGGCTATCTGGTGGGATCCCGTGGCTCTGTAGGCTCCTCCTTTGTGGCTACTATGTCGGGGATTACGGAGGTAAATCCCTTAAGTCCACACTATTACTGTACCAGTTGTTTTTACAGTGATTTTGAATCCGATGAAGTCAGAGCCTATGCAGGAAGAGCGGGGATTGATATGCCATCAAAAAAGTGCCCCGTATGCGGGAAGGAGCTTCATAAGGATGGGTTTGACATTCCTTTTGAGACCTTTTTGGGCTTTAAAGGGGATAAGGAGCCGGATATCGATCTGAATTTTTCCGGAGAATATCAGAGTAAGGCTCATAAATATACGGAGGTTATTTTTGGGGCAGGGCAGACCTTCCGTGCAGGTACCATAGGCACCCTGGCAGATAAAACGGCCTTTGGTTATATTAAGAAATACTATGAAGAACGGGGAGTAAAAAAGCGTACCTGTGAGATTAACCGGTTGGTAGGAGGCTGTACGGGAATCCGCAGAAGTACCGGGCAGCATCCCGGAGGGATCGTTGTTCTGCCGGTAGGGGAGGATATTAACTCCTTTACTCCGGTTCAGCATCCGGCTAATGATATGACTACGGATATCATTACTACCCATTTTGACTATCATTCCATTGACCACAACCTGCTGAAGCTGGATATTCTGGGGCACGACGATCCTACCATGATCCGTATGCTGCAGGATCTGACAGGGGTGGATCCGGTCAGTATTCCGCTGGATGATTCCAAAGTAATGTCACTGTTCCAGAACACCTCTGCGCTAGGGGTAACACCGGAGGAGCTGGGGGGCTGTCAGGTAGGATCTCTGGGAATCCCTGAGTTTGGCACGGAATTCGTTATCCAGATGCTTTTGGATACGAAGCCTCAGACTTTTTCTGATCTGGTGCGTATTTCAGGATTGTCCCATGGAACGGACGTATGGCTGGGAAATGCCCAGACGCTGATCGAGGAGGGAAAGGCTACTATCGCTACGGCAATCTGTACCCGTGATGATATTATGACCTATCTCATCAATATGGGGGTGGACAGCTCTCTTTCCTTTACGATTATGGAAAGTGTCCGTAAAGGAAAAGGATTAAAGGAGGAATGGGAAAAGGCTATGCTGGCCCAGAACGTACCCGACTGGTATATCTGGTCCTGTAAAAAAATCAAGTACATGTTTCCAAAGGCCCATGCAGCAGCATACGTAATGATGGCTTGGAGAATTGCCTATTGTAAGGTATATCATCCTTTGGCCTACTATGCAGCTTATTTCAGTATTCGGGCATCAGCCTTTTCTTATGAAATTATGTGTCAGGGAAAAGCCCATCTGGAAGCGGTGATGACGGATTATCGAAAAAGAAATGATGAACTGACCAAAAAAGAACAGGATACCATGAAGGATATGAAGATTGTACAGGAGATGTATGCCAGAGGTTATGAGTTCATGCCTTTAGATATTTATACAGCCCATTCCCGCAATTTTCAGATTGTGGGAGATAAGATTATGCCTTCTTTGAACAGTATTGAAGGGTTGGGAGAAAAGGCAGCAGACCAGGTGATGGAAGCGGCCAAGGATGGAGCTTTTCTGTCCAAGGATGATTTCAGGACGAGAACTAAGGTATCCAAGACAGTAATCGATTTGATGGATTCCCTGAATCTTTTAGGAGATCTGCCGGAGACGAATCAGATCAGTCTGTTTGATTTTGCATTAAGTTGATAGGAATAGGAGAAAAAATGGAAAAGAAGATCATAGATTTTTTAACCAGGATGTCCAGTAAGGAGCCGGTGCCGGGTGGTGGAGGTGCGGCAGCGTTAATAGGAGCCATGGCAGCAGCACTGGCTTCCATGGTGGCAAATCTGACTACAGGAAAAAAGAAATATGCCTGTTATCAGGAGGATATTGACCGGATTCTTACAGAAATGGGGACTAAGGTTAAGACGCTTTATGAGTATGTAGAAAAGGATGCACAGGCTTTTGCACCTTTGGCAGCAGCCTATGGGATTCCCAGAGATGAACCGGGACGTGAAGAGGTGCTGGAGAAGGCTTTGATACAGGCAGCTGAGATTCCTTTGGAGCTGACAGAAAGCTTATATGCACTGATTCCTGTTTTGGAAGAGCTGGAGAAGAAGGGAAGCCGCCTGGCTATCAGTGATGTGGCGGTCGCAGCTGCCGCCTGTAGGGCAGCCCTTGAAAGTGCGGTAATGAATATCTATATCAATACCGGTTTAATGAAGGACAGAACACGGGCAATGTCCATGAATGAGCGAGCCGGGAGGTTGACAGAGGATGGCTGCAGACGCTGCCAGGAAATCTATGAGAGGATAGGGAAAAGCTTATGCGGGAATTAAAAGGAATGCCGGTGGCGAAAGCCATGCTCGAAAAATTGGAAAAAGAGGTAAATAAACTGGAAGAAAAAGGGATAGTTCCCAAGCTGGCTATTGTCCGTGTAGGAGAACGGGAGGATGATCTGTCCTATGAAAGAGGAATCTATAAACGGTTTGCGGCAGCAAAAGCTCTGGTGGAAACTACCGTTTTATCTTTGGAGGTGACACAGGAGAAGCTGGAAAAGGTGATTCAGGGATTGAATCAGGATGAATGTGTCCATGGGATATTGGTTTTTCGTCCTTTACCCGAACATCTGGATGAAAAGCGGATAGCTGACCTGGTGGCCCCCGCCAAGGATGTGGACTGTATGACCATGGCAAATGCAGCCCATGTATTTGCCGGAGATAAGCTTGGCTATCCGCCCTGTACTCCTCAGGCAGTGGTGGAAATTCTGGATCATTATGGAATAGAGGTCTGCGGGAAAAAGGTCACTGTAGTGGGTAGAAGTATGGTGGTAGGCCGCCCTCTGTCCATGCTGCTTTTGCAAAAGCACGCTACGGTAACGATATGCCATACCCGGACAGAGAATCTGGAGGAAGAGTGCAGGCAGGCGGATATTCTTATTACCTGTGCAGGAGCACCTAAAATGATTACGGGAGTCCATGTGAAACAGGGGCAGGTAGTGATCGATGTGGGCATTCATGCCCAGGAAGATGGTCTCTGTGGTGATGTGGACTATGCAGCCGTCAGTGAACAGGTAGAAGCCATTACTCCTGTACCCGGAGGAGTAGGCAGTGTGACCACCACAGTATTGCTGAAGCATGTGGTGGAGAGTGCAGTGCACAAATGATTTAGCAGATTACAAAAAGAGAAAAGGGGGATTAATATGGCAGATAAAGAAATATTGACAGCTTTGTCGGATATGCTTGAGCCTATTCAAACGAATATTCAGGAAATGAGAGAGGATATTCAGGAGATTAAAGGAGATATATCCGAATTAAAAGAGGATGTATCAGGCTTAAAAAAGGATGTATCAGGCTTAAAAAAGGATGTAGCCGAGCTGAAGGAAGATGTATCTGATCTGAAAGTAAGGGTGAAAAAAATTGAATTGACCCAAGAGAATGAAATTTTGCCCAGATTGCAGACTATAGAAGCCTGTTATACCTCAACGTATGATAGATACAGGGAACAGGTTGAAGAACATGAGGAAATGAAGCAGGATATTGCGATATTGAAAGAAGTTGTGACAGAGCATAGTAAAATCTTACAGAGAATATCTTAATAACATATACTGATCTAATAGCCCGGCCCCAGAAATAAAAAATACCGAAAACCTTGAGTTTTCGGCACTTCTTAGGGTTGGGCTATTCAAAAAGAATAACAGCTCGTACGGGAATCGAAGCTTTTTTGGCATCCAAAAATCATTGAAACAGGAGGGTTTCAGCGTCCTTAAACCCGTACTAACCACCATACTAACCACATTATTTATTACAGGGAAAACCCTCTGGGGTTTTTCCTTTTACTCAGGTAGACAAGAGGGGCTTTAGCCCCGACTGCCCCGCAGGGTTAAAAAATATTCTCTTTGCTGTAACGTTCAACATCCTCGTCAAAAAATTCATCTTCATTTGCTCTTACAAATTCCATAACTTCCGTTTCGTAAGTTTTATATATATAGGGTTCAAATTTAAAATAAACCCCTGTTAGCATTCTGCCATGCTTACGGTCATATAACGGCACAGCTATCACAGGACTGCCTAAAAGCTTAGAAACTTCTTCACAAGCGGGATTAATGTATCTTGCCATTATTGCAAACGGCTGACAGGCATCTGGCAAGCCAAATATATTTTTCAAATTCTTATATACAGGTGTTTCACCTTTCCTTTGCCATTGTACAATAAAACGAAAAATAATTTTGCTATATTTTGATTTCAGCTGTGCCATATCCCAAAACTTAAAACCAACAAATGATGCTACTATTACGGTTCTTCTTTGTTCGTTTTCGTTATACCCAAATTTAGTTTTTCTGAAGAAAAATTCCGTAGCGTTAGGTACAAGCTGTACATGAACAATTTTTTTTCTTGCCGTCCCCATTATCGTAAATTTAAATGGTGATTGCCTAACGAGGGGAGTATATAAATATAACTCAAACTTCGCACTTAAATTTTAGCTATGCACCTTGAAAATTCAATACCTGGCAGTTATTCAATTGTCAATATTCAGATCTTAAGCGGCTTGGAGTTGCGTTTTCAACAATGCCGGAAGTGCATTCATAAATGCAT
>JAFSIS010000084.1 GCA_017439665.1 Lachnospiraceae bacterium | reverse complement strand
GTTAATTACTTCTCTTTTATTCTGCCATATTTGCTTAATTTTTCAAGAAAAAAACACATTTTTGCATCAAAATCAAGGGATTTTTATCGTTTTCGTTGCTTTTCTAACGCAAGCGAGAGTTAATTGTCATGGAAGTTCACACTTTGAGATTATGAAGGCGGATATCGGTGATACGAAAATTTATGATCTGTCAGCCGCCTATAACCGGGGAAGGGTGATCAAGCCTATACCCACGGTGACCTGGAGTGGAAGGCAGTTGTACAACAGGAGAGATTTTACAGTTACCTACATAAATGATGGGGACAAAGATGCCTTTAAGGAGGTCGGAAAGTATACGATCCGTGTAGAAGGTAAAGGAAACTTTGAGGGCAATCAGGAAATTGAGTTTACGATTGTAGATGGAAGTAGGACCCTCCTGATGAGTAAGGTGGAGATATCCGGTCTGACGGCAGAATATCCGGGAAGTACCGGGGGAAATATTAACCCTGTGGATTACCTCAGTCTTACTCATAATGGGAAAGAGATAGATCCCTCTTACTATAACGTTAGAGTTGAAGGGGACAAAACCATACAGGAGATTGGCACTTATCAGCTGATCATCACCGGAAACGGAACGGATTGTGTGGGAACCCGCTGTGTTACCTTTACCGTTACAGGGAAAAATATTCTTCGGGCCAATGTAGAAAAAATTGCAGACCGGATTTACACAGGTACGCTGATTTTGCAGCCGGAGCTTAATGAAGAAGATCAATTGACAATAAACTATCCCGGGGCAGAAAGTCCTTTACTCTACGGAACGGATTATACCATTGAGTGCAGTGCCGTAAATGTGGGATTGGCAAAGGTAGTCATCCGTGGAAAGGGAGAGTATTACGGAACCCTTACCAGGACATTCCACATCTTGCCGGTACAGAATCCGGAAGAGGAAGATGGTGGAGGAGAAGATGAGGCCGGACAGGATGAGGTAAGACAGATCATGGATGTAAGTATTACCATTCCCGACCTGGTGGAGACTGCGAAAGCGGGCGGCTATCGGAGTACACCTGTATTGGTGGATGCCGGTGGAAGAAGGCTTCAGGCCGGTGTAGACTACAATACTGAGCTTGTTTACCGGGATGGAAACGGAACCTTACTGAATGAAACGGATACGCCTCCTGCAGGTTCAGAAATCACCGTAGAAGTAACCGGTATGGGAAAATACTCAGGAACCATTGAAGCCACCTTCCGGATCGTCCCAAAAGGAAAACTGCTTTCGGCAGCTACCGTGGAGGTAAATCGTGAGATTACCTACAGTGGGGGCAGGGTGACTCTCTCCAAAGAAGATCTGACGGTTACCGTGGGAAATACGGTGTTGGCTGACAGCAATTATCGCATTAAAAGCCTTCGTAGTAATGCAGAGCGGGGCAATGCCGTCATCGTTTTAGAGGGTATGGGCGACTATGCCGGAACCAGACAGGTGAGCATAAAAATTGCAGCTGAAGAGATCGTTCTCTGGGAAGAGAATTGAGCAAAAGCAAGCCTTGAAAAGGCAATTCCCTGAAAGGGATCCTGGATAGTTACGCCAGATGAATGAAAAGAAAGAAAAAGAGGTTTTTGTGCAAAAAGACAATTTTTGACATAAAAACCTCTTTTTATTACCAAAACTTGCCTTTTTTGACACTCTGTGATACGTTGGAAGTAATATTTTTGTAATTTATGCCCGTAACTGTGGAAGTGATGAACGGTTATGAATTTTTAAGAATATGGGGATGGAGGAAGCAAAATGAAAAGGAGATTGCTGGTTGGCTTACTTGCATTATCATTGACAATACAATCTGCAGGCATGCCGGTTATGGCTGCAGAGGTTTCAGGAAATGATACTGCTGTGGAAGAAACGGTTGAATTGGGATCAGGGGAAGAAACACTTCCGTCAGAAACCGGAGAGGAAGACGGTTCGGGAGCCGGCACAGAAGGGGATGCGGACGGTTCAGGAGCCAGCGCAGAAGTAGGTGAAGATGGTTCGGGAGCTGGCACAGAAGAAGGAGCGGACGGTTCAGGAGCCGGCACCGGAGAAGGTGCGGATGCTTCAGAAACTGGTACGGAAGAAGGCGCAGATGGGGAATCTGTCCCGGCATCGGATACAGAATCGGAAGGAGATCCGGCTTTGGACTCCGGAGAGGATTCAGAAGGAACCTCAAAGCCGGAATCAGATGGAATTACAGAGGGAAGCCTGGACTCTGCTGAGGAAGCGGATGAAGAGAAAGCTTTGCTCGATCTTGAGACTTCAGTCAGCGGGAATGAGGGGACTGTGTCGGCAAATGAGCTTGAAGCTGGGGAAAGCTCTGAAGAGGAAATCGTCTGGCATGTTTATCCGGGAGGAGAAGGCCTGTTTCAGGAAGGCTCTTTGAGCATTATTGAAAGAACAGAGCCTATTGTTTCCACTTATTCCTTCAGAAGCTATCTTGCTGCAGAAAGTACACTGACAGCAGAAGAGGCTATCTATGAGGGGCTGAAGGCAGGGGAAGCCACGATTGATCTTTCCTCCTATAGTCTTCTTCCGGGAACCAATGCAGAGAATCTGGCGGCTATTTATTATGGAGTAGTCAACGATCATCCGGAGCTATATTATGTGAGGACGGGATTCAGTTACAGTACCATGAATGGATACGTTTATTCTCTTACGCCCTTATATCTTGGTATCCGTAATGATGAAGCCTTTAATGCAGGGGTAGATGCAGCTATGGAAGCTATAGAGGGTTGTGATACCCAGTTGGAAAAGGCGATCGCCCTGCATGATTATCTGGCAATCAACTGCGAGTATGATTATGAGAACTATTTGGCGGGAAGTGCAAGTATACCCGCCAGATCCTATACAGCCTATGGCGTATTTGTGGATAAGATAGCGGTATGCCAGGGCTATGCCCTTGCCTATAAGTTGCTTTGTAATAAAGCAGGTATAAACTGCTATATGGTTACCAGTGATCCTATAAATCATGCCTGGAATCTGATCGAGATCGACGGAGAATATTATCAGGTGGATGTAACCTGGGATGATCCTACCTGGGATCTGCCGGGACGGGTAAAACATACTAATATGTTTCTTAGTGATTCCGCCTTTAGTAATCACTGGGCATCCTCCAGTGATAAAGGTTGGGAGATTACCAGCGGAAGCCAGGTGGTGAATTATACGGCAACCAGTACAAAATATGATTCATCATTTTGGATCAACTCCAATGCCCCGCTTATCATAGATGGAGACTATTGCTACTACCTTACCAGTGGAAGTACTTTATCGGGAATCGTAAAACGTAATACCACTACGGATGAGGAAACATTGCTGTACAGCAGTAATCTTATTGGTATCTGGTATGTTACCGGAAGCAGCAGCAGCTACTGGCCGGGGATTTATTCCGGATTTTTCCGTTTGGGAAACCGGCTGTACTTCAATAATGCCAAGCAGATCTGCAGTATAGCCCTGGACGGCAGTGACTACCGGACAGAGACGGATGTGCTGCAGACCGATTCGGGCTCTGTCTACAGCAGTGTTCTTCTTGGTGACGGCACGGTAAAGTATGTGCTGCTGGACAGTCCTAATCATAGTGGAAAAAAGACAGCAACAGAGGTTACTCTGCAGGGAGAAGTGGATACTCCGACTAAAGAGAAGCTGGCAGTCCCCACCTTCTCGCCCACTGAAGGTCCTGTAGATGCGGGAACAGAAATTATTCTGGCTGCTACAAATGAGGCAGATATCTATTATACTTTGGATTCTTCCGTTCCGGTTAAGGGGGAAGGAACTACCCAAAAATATGAAACTCCCATTGTACTTGAGAAGGACACTACCATCAAGGCCTATGCTCATTCTGAACTGACAGAGTATGAGGATAGTGATGTGGCAGAAGTCACCTATGAGGTGTATCATAATCGCCTCTCTCTTTCAGCAGAAGAACTTACTTTGACCGAAGAAGAGGAGGTAACAATTCAGATTCTGGAGCTTCCTGAGGGAAAAACTGAGTCTGATGTCAGCTGGAGTGTAAGCCCGGAGGGACATGTTGAGATAGATCAGGAAGGAAATGTGACAGCCCTTCTGGAAGGAGAAGCTACCGTTACAGCGACGGTCAATGACTATAAGAACCGTCCGGTTACGGCAGAATGCCGGATTACGGTAAAGGTACCCATACGGTATGTTACTTATGTAGACCGAAATAATACCGCCATTACTACTTTAGAAGTAGATTCCAGAAAAACAGCCACCCTTACTCCGGAAAATGAAGAAGGTGAAGTGCTGGATATGACTCTGGAGGGCTATACCTTTAACGGCTGGGTGATTCAGGGCAAGGAGGAAGAAGGCGTTCTGCAGACGGCTCCTGTTATCCTGAAGAATACGGTATTAGTGGCAAATTATACCCCCATCACCTATAAGATCACTTATCAGAATACGATCAATGATCTTGTTTTGGATACCACAAATTATCCTGTTGAATATACCATTGAAAGTGAGAGCATTACCTTAAGAACTCCCGGTGCAGAAAGAGAAGATATCGTTTTTGATGGCTGGTATACTGAGATAGATGAAGAAGGAAAAGGAATAGAAGGCAGCCGGATTACCACCATTCCCAAAGGAAGTACCGGAAATCTGACCCTGTATGCCTGCTGGCAGGTAAACAGAGGAATCTGGATCAAGGATCTGGAGGATACGGATAATGATTCAGAGAATACGATCGCTCCCAGAGAATACACCGGAAAAGCCATCAGACCCAAGCTGGCTGTTTATTATAATGATCAGGAGTTAAAGGCGGGAACGGATTATACCCTTACCTATCAGAATAATACTTCCGTGACGACAGGAGCGAAGAAGGCCGGTGTAACCATCCGTCTGAAAGGAATTTATTCCGGAAGCCTATCCTATTCCTTTGATATTCTGGCAAAGGATATCAGCGAAGAGGATGTTTTGGCAGATACCATCGTTGTGGCTTATAACCGGGGGAGGTTGATTAAGCCCGTTCCTGTGGTTACCTGGGAGGGAAAACAGCTTTATAACAGAAGAGATTTTACTTTGGATTATCCCGGGGAAGATCCCGATGCCGTGGATCAGAACATTGCAGATGAGGATCTTTACCGCGTTCCCGGAACTTACATAATTAAGGTTAAGGGAATAGGAAACTATGAGAAGGAAAAAGAAGTAAAGATGATCATTGCAGACCCGGACAGCCAGGTACTGATGAGTAAGGTCAAGGTGGAAGGCGAGTTTAGCCGGGACTACAGCGGACAGCCTTTAACCATCGACGAGAGTGTACTGCAGCTGACCTATGAGGACAGCCAGGGAACCCACACCCTTAAACAGGATGTGGACTATGAGCTGGAGTACGAAGAGGCAGCAGAAGTAGGAAACTATAAAGTAAAGATTACCGGTATTGTTAAGAATAACGGAGAAACGGATTATATCGGAACCCGTTATGTCACCTTCCGCATTGTGGGAACCAGTATACTTACTACGACCATTGATCTGGAAAAAGAGCGTTCTTACACCGGAAGCGAGATTATTTTCTCTGACAGTACGGATGAGGAGGCCGAAGACCGGCTGATCGTTAAAGACAAGGAAGGAAATGTTCTGGAAAAAGGTAAGGATTACCAGGTAGAGTGTGAGTCTGCTGAACCTGGTCTGGGAAAAGTTGTTATTACCGGTTTGGGCAGATATTACGGTAGTGTGACCAAAACCTTCCGCATTGTACAGACCACTAAAGGCGACAGTAGTTCAGGCACCGATACTTCCATAGGCGGCAGCGGTTCAGACAATACGGAGGGAAGCAGTGGAACGGCCGGTTCCGGCGGAAGTAGTTCAGATGCATCACAGGAAGAGGTAAAACAGCTGAATTCTGCTGAGATAAGCATCGTGGTTCCTGATCTGGTGGAAAGCACCCGGGCAGGAAGCTATCGCAGCACACCGATATTGACTGATTCTACCGGTAAGAGGCTGCAGGCCGGAGTGGATTATGAGGTGGAAGCCTATTATGCAGCGGGAACCATGCTGGAAAAGGATGCTCTCGTGGAAGCCGGAAATAATGTAACTGTATCCATCATCGGAAAGGGCAGCTACAGTGGAACACTGTCTGCAAGCTACCGTATTGTGGATAAGGGTTATCTTCTATCCGCAGCAACGGTTACCCTGAACAGAGATATTACCTGTAAGGGAAGCAATATCATTATTAATGAGGCGGATCTGACCGTTACTATGGGAAACAAGCTTTTGTCTGACAGCGATTACCGGATCAAGGATATCAGAAGCAATATCGAAAGAGGCAATGCAGTCATTATATTGGAAGGGCAGGGCGATTTTGCCGGCACCAGACAGGTGAGTATAAAAATTGCGGCAGAGGAGTTTTCTTCTTTCTAATCGGTTTTCAAGCTGAGGATAAGAGATAAGAGCTTAAGCAGGAGGAGTTACTTTGTCCAAAAAAAGAGTTGCGGCGTTTATATTGGCAGTGTCTATGGTGCTGGGCAATACAGGAACTGCGGCTGCAGCCGGGCAGACAGCAGTAGAGAGCAAAGAGGAAACCTGTGCCATAGAAGGAGATGAGGCAGGGCAGGAAGGTATCAGTGAATATGCTGTCCTCTCAACACCTGATGAGTCGGAAGACAGCAGTGAAGCCGACAGTGGATCGGAAGAGATGATTCAGGAGACTGGTATCGGCGGGCCGGAGGAGACAGTTCAGGAGGCTGACAGCAGTAGTGTCAGTGAAAACAATATTCTGCTCACGGAAGAAGCACAGGCAGAAGCCGAACGGTGGCTTGCGGGAGAAGAAGCTGAGAGCCTGGTGGAGGTTACGGTCAATATGGCAGAAGGAACCTACCAGGCTGGAGGCTTTCAGGTTGTTGACTCTTTGCAGCCACAGCTTCCGGGTGTTTATTTAAGAACCTATTTATCTGCCTATTCTGACCGCGAGATTGAAGAATATCTCTATAACGGAATAAAAAACCGGGAGGAAAAAATCTATATCTCTCAATTTGGTCTGATCAGCTCCAACATCAAATATTATGTGTATGGTGTGATCAATGACCATCCGGAGCTGTATTTTGCCAATACCTATTTTACTTATACAATGGATCAGACGGGACTTATCCATTATATCAGAGTGGCCTACCTGACAGGAGATGATGCAGAGGCCTTTGACCAGGCAGTAGCAGAGGCAATGGCGCTTGTGGATGAGGAGATGTCTGATTTTGAAAAAGCGCTTATTTTTCATGAATATATCGTTCTGAATACGGCATACGACTATGAAAATTATCTGAAAAATACACTTCCGGCGGAGACGTTTACGGCTTATGGTGTGTTTGTGGATAAGGTTGCAGTATGTCAGGGTTATGCTCTGGCCTATAAACTGCTGTGCGATAAGGCAGGAATAGAATGCTATATGGTGACCAGCAGTTCCATGAACCATGCCTGGAATATCGTTAAGCTGGGAAATTACTACTATCAGCTGGATGCCACATGGAATGATCCTGTGTGGGATGCACCTGGGCGGGTCAGCCATAATTATCTTTTTTCCAGTGACAGCTCCTTTGAACGGTATAAGGGGCATTATGGCGGTGTGGTTACCAGCGGCAGTAAGGTTATTACCCTGAAGGCAGCGGATACTACCTATGATAACTATTTCTGGGGAAGTACCAGGTCTCCACTGGTGATCAAAGACGGAATCTGCTATTACATTGACTATGCTTCCAGAGAGGCAATTATTGGACGAAACCTGCAGAATGGGGAGGAAAGCATAATTTTCAGTGAGTTTTCCTCTTATGGATGGTATTCCGCCTATTCTACGCTGTTTATGGTGGAGGATCAGCTGTACTTTAACCTGGCGCATAAGATCATGGGAATGAATCCGGACGGAACGGGTTTGTATGAGGCATCCCGGATCCAGGATGCCGGGGAGAGTGAGATTTACAGCTGTCTGTATGCGGATGATAAAGTCTATTATCTGCTGCTTCCCCATTCCGGCTACCTCCATAGTCAGGCTAATGAATTGTTGAGTACCTCCATATTGCTCAAGGCACCCATCACTTCCGTGAGCCTGGCCACGGATACTCTGGAAATTACAGAAGGGGAATCCATTTCGTTAGAAGTGCAGTGGCAGCCCCAGGGAGCCATTGCAAAAGAAATCTCTTTTTCGGGAGGAAAAGAGGGGATTGCAACTATAGATGATGAAGGAAAGATTACAGCCTACCGGGAGGGAGAAGCAAGCTTTACGGTTGCTGTAACGGATTATTATGATACAACAGTCCGGACAGAGTGTAAGGTTACAGTGGTTCCGCCCCGGTATACCGTAAGCTTTCTGGGAATGGAGGGAGGAAAACCGCTGGAAGAGCCGCAGCAGGTGCTTGCCAGAAGGGCAGCAGTACCTCCACAGAATATTACTCCATTACGGGGATATGAGCATACAGGAAACTGGCTGGGAGGGGATTACTCCTACATTGAAGGGGACAGTACCTTTATTGCAGAATACCGGCCTGTCCAATATACCATCACCTATCAGTCGGGAAGCGAAGTGATCGCCACCAATAATGCATCCGGCTATACCATTGAAACCGCAGTCAGGCTGGAAAAGCCCACAGGAGAAGCACCCGGGGAAAATATGGTTTTTGCAGGCTGGTATGATAATGCCGGGCTGACAGGAAATCCTGTTGAGATGATCGAGCCGGGAACTACAGGAGATATCATTCTGTATGCGGCCTGGAAAAGTGAAAAAGGTCTGTGGTTTCAGGAGGTTTTTGCCGATGACAGTCTAAGCGGCGATATCAACCAGCTGGCACCAAAGGAGTATACCGGTTCTGCCATTAAGCCACAGCTTAAGGTCTATTACGGAGATAAGGAGCTGGCAGAGGGAAAAGACTACAGTATCCGTTTTCGGAACAATACGGCAGTGGGCCAGGCGGAGATGATCCTTCAGGGAAAAGGAAGCTATGCAGGGACTTTGAAGGAATCCTTTTCTATTACACCAAAGAATCTGGGAGATACAGATGTATGGATCGAAGATGTGGCAGCTGCTTATAACCGGGGAAGAAGCATCAAGCCCGTTCCGGAAGTACTGTGGGGAACGAAAAAGCTGTATAACCGCAGAGATTTTGAACTTAGCTATACCAGTGATGGAGAGGGAGCCTACCGCAGTCCCGGTACCTATGTGATCCTCATCCGGGGAAAAGGAAACTATACGGGGGAAGTGGAGGTTCAGTTTACCATTGTCGATGAAGACAGGATATTGCTTAATCGGGCCAAAATTTCCGGCAGCTTACAAGCAGAATATACCGGAAAGGCAATTCAGGCAGAGAATTTCTTTTCTCTCCTTTATGGCAATGAGGAGCTGCGAGTTGGAGAGGATTACCGGATTCGGGTAATGGGTGACCGGGAAATAAAGGAAATCGGAACCTATCAGCTTTTTTTGGAGGCTTTGGAAGGAGGAAGCTGTGCAGGGAGCAGGCGTATTTCCTTCACCATTACAGGCAGAAATATGATAAAGGCAGTGGTTGAGCCTCTTGGCGACAGAACCTATACGGGAAACGTTATTTCTTTTTTGGCAGATGCAGAAGAAGGCAATGAAGAGAGACTTGCAGTAAGCTATACCGATCCGGAAAGTGGGGAGCCGGTTCCCCTGATCTATGGTACAGATTATGAATTCACCTGTACTTCTGTCAACGTGGGTCTGGGTAGAGTGACCATAACCGGAAAAGGACTGTATTACGGAACTCTGACGAAGACCTTCAGGATTTTACCCCCTGCATCTGACGAAGAGGAGGAAGAAATGGCTTCCCAGGGGGCAGCAGGCAGTGAGCAAAGCATACAGCTTACAGATATGCAGGTGAGGACACCGGATCTGGTGGTAAGTGCAGTTCCCGGGAGCTATCGAAGTACCCCTGTCGTTACCGACGGTGAGGGAAGGCGGTTGGTTGAAGGTGCTGATTACCGGATTACAGGCTATTATGATGGAAATGGTACGGCTCTGAGTTTGACGGACATGCCTGTAGCAGGAACGGAAATAACTGTAAAGCTCAGTGGAATGGGAAGCTATAGCGGCGAGGCAGTGGCAACCTTTAGGATCGTTGAACGAGGAAGACTGCTTTCCGGGGCTACCGTAGAGGTAAATAAACAGATCAGCTACAGTGGAGGTAAGGTTACTCTGTCCAAAGCGGATCTGACCGTGATCATGGGCAATACCCTGCTCTCAGATGAGGATTACCGGATCAGGAGCCTTCGTAATAATGCCGAGAGAGGGAATGCGGTGATCGTTCTTGAAGGGACAGGACGATATGCCGGAACCAGACAGGTCAGTATTCAAATTGCGGCAGAGGAGATCGTATTGGGAGAGTAGGTTTTAGAGAAATGCTGATTTAATCAGCATTTCTTTGGATAATAAGGGCAGCGGAATGTGGTGCGAAGATCCATATTCTGCTGTTTTTTATTTTGGAGGAAAGGGAGGTTGTCTACGCAACAGTTCAGCCTTCTGCTGAACCAATACCAAACATTTGCGGAAAAGGAAATTTAGAGTGTAGAAATTTATGAGGGAAAAGAGGAAAATAAGTTGTTCTGATACCCCGTATGCTGAGAAAAAATGATGAAATCAACTCTTTTAATTTCAGGCTGGGGCATATACAAAAAAATAGAAGTATTACACCCCGCCTGGACGGCTATTTGGGGCAGAGCATGTAAAAAAAATCTTATATGCCCTCTCAGTTAATTTTAACTGCAAAAAAATAGGGATTTTCTTGTGTTTGCTGAAAAAAAGGGGGCAGAGACAGTTAATTTTTTGCTCTTTGCCCAATTCAGGGGAAATGAGTTCAAAGTGGATGAAGGCAGGGGAGAGAATGCATTCAGGAGTAACAGTTTAGTAAAAGACTGAACTGTTACTTGTCTGCTGACAATATGGTTACCAGCTCTTTACAAAGATCGTATGAACTCTTGCCAAGAGTCAAGAGTTGAAAGGAAGGTGAGAGCAGAAAATGTCAAAATAATGGTCAAAAATATCATATTTTGACCATTATACTATTGTTGCAGGACTGCAAAAATGGTAAAATATTGCAGATAATAGTTAGATTTTGAAGAAACATGAAATCGTGGAATATTTTGCTTTCAGAGCATGATGTAAGGGAGGAAAATCCTCTGCTCGCCACAGAGAATAAACTTTGTAAACAAAGTTTGCATTTTCCTTCGGAAAACTAAGGGAGGAAAATCCTCTGCTCGCCAGAGGGGCTCGCATTTTCCTTCGGAAAACTAAGGGAGGATTTGGCATGTTGAAGAGAAGGGTTATGGCATTGGTATTGGCAGTGTCCATGGTGTTGGGAAACACAGCAACAGCATGGGCAGCTGAACCATCTGCAGCATCCGGTGCAGCTGGAGAAACCATGATTGTAAACGAGGATGGAGGTACTGAGATCACATCAGATGAAGAGACGGATTCGGATGAGAGTAGTGGAGAAAACCAGCCGGTTGATTCTGATGCAGATCAGGGTGGAAGCGGTACATCAGATTCTCAGGAGGGATCCGACACAGGAAGCGACTTGTCCGGTACGACTACCGGAGAGGATTCTGGAGTATCTTCCGGTGAAGGCAGCCAGGGGGCAGGTACAGATTCCAGTACTCCTTCAGACAGTGAAAGTGAAACTGTGGAAGGAAGCGGAGCAACAGAAGAAAATGCAACTGTAGAAGGGGATGGAATTACAGATGAAAAGACCGAGGGCACCGATCAGGAGCCTTCTCTTGACGTGCCTGAAGAAGAGTCAGAAGAAAAGGAGACTGATGCCGAGGAAACAGATTCTGTTTCGGATAATGAGCTGAGTGTGTCCATGAATACTCTGGAGGGGCGAAATTATCTGAGTGAAGGAGATGTGGACTACAGTACGTATAAGATCTATGTGGTTGAAGAAGATGGTTCTGACAGGGCCGGCTTCGACACGCTGGCAGATGCAAAAAATTATATTGACGAAAAAACTGGAGAAGGTAATCCTTATATTATTAATTTACAGGCTAATATAACTGCCGAAGAAGAGGATTTATACTATCCATTGGTATCGGAAGGAGGGCGCAGGGTAAACCTGTATTTAGGTGGTTACACGCTCACCTTAAATAATGCTGGCAAAATCAGGGTGAATTACATATCTGGTGATTACAGAATGTCTGTAGAGGGCAACGGTGTTTCATCAGACACGAAAGGAAAGATTATCGTTCCCTCCGGTCAGTCAGTAACGGTGGAGCAGCAGAGAGAGGACAAGGTAGTTGTTTCTGATGTGGAATTTAGCTTCACTAACGGAACGATGGAGATTGGCAGCAAAAGCGATATAAGCGGAAGCTGTGTTAAGTTCGATGGCGTTCAGGTAAGTGGTACACTGAACAATTTAACCGTTTATGGAGACTTTACCTGGGAGTCAGGCAGTGTAGTTACGGTAAGAAATACTCTGACCGTAAACAATCTGAGGGACTACCCTACTGGGGAATCAGATAATAAGCTTTATCAGGAAGCAAGATTTTATAATGCGATAACGGCAAATGATCTGGATATTTCCTCCGGTGATATCCGGGTGACCTCCTTTAAGGTTAATAATCTGGCGACTGTAGGAACCGACCGTCAGATCGTGGCAGAGCCAGGTGGTACAGTAAGCTTAAAAAATATACATGTGGTATCTTTGACAAATAATGATACCAATGATGGTAATTCTTTCCGTATTGAGCTAATCAAAAAGGTTGAATTGGGAGAGGCAGATGCAGGTAATACTGAGGATCCCACCTTTGAAGATGCTGCTGTTGTCAGCGGCAAGGGCTGGGCAAACGTTTCCATTACGGGAAAGATTTCCTGGGATTCTGCTACCCAGTTTCCCATCAGCTTCGTTAATTATAATCGCTGGGAGGTAGAAGTAACTCAAAACGGTGGTGATAGTGGTACCACGGTAAAAACAGAAGAGCGGGAATCAGCACACCAGCCTTTTGCTGTGGGTGATAAATTGGCCGTAGTAACAGCAATGACTCCGGCAACGGCTTTTGGCCTGAATGAGGACTCACAGTGCGTTCAGAGAGTAGGAAATACATTACAGGTAGCAGAGAAAAAGGTACAGGTGTTTTATCAGGTTGATGAGGATACGCAGATCGAGAATGATTATCCTTCCCTGGAAGCTGCTGTAACAAATATGGCTGTAGACTTTGGCAGTGCAAACGGAAGCTATACCATTGTTTTCCTTGAGGATATAAAGCTGACAAAAACTCTGGCTATGCCTGCCTTTGTCAAAGAGGCTTATCTGGCAACCGGAGAATATGGAACTGAGGATGGAGGCGGATGGAAGGGAAGCGGAAGCTATCACCTCAGAACACTGAATTTACAGAGCTATACCCTGGAGTTTAAAGGGGAAGTCACTCTGGCTGAGGGACTCAGGATTACCAGTAAGGGTGAGGATGGGCAGAATACTGCCAATGCAGCTACCCTTAAAGTGGCGACCGGACTGTATATTGACGAAAGTGCTTCTTTAATGGAAGAGAAAACGGAAGGAAATTGGTCAGCTGTTAATAACAGCTCCCGTCCTGCTGTTTTTGACAATGTAAATATTTTGGCCTCTACTGCAGAAGTAACCTTACGTTCCAGGGATGCTAAAGATGATACCAGCAGTTATACAAATGTAATCAATGGTACCATCACCGCAAAGGACTTCAATGTATATGAGGGCTCCTGGAAGGTTGGAAGCGTTACGACCACCAACCTGTCTATTAGTGGTGTCAACAGGAATGAAAATGCTGACGGACAGGACACCGGATACTATTGGACAGATCAGGCCAGCCTAAGTGCGCCCAATATTACAATCAATAATGGACGTGCAGACATCAATGGTATCCTGGGTTCCAGGATGACAGATGCGGATGATCCTCTTGGTCTTAATCCTTTGGTGATAACCCTAAATAAGGCAAAATTATATCTTGGTCAGGATACGGTTAAGACTGATGACAGTGCCGATGCAGAAACCTTCTATGGACAGGTGTATGCAACAGAAATCGTTGTAACTGCTGCCTATGCACAGGAATCAGTAAATGACTGGACCATTGAAAACAGTGGTCTGCTTTACGCAAATACCATCAACATGAAAGCCGGAACCTTCCATAATCATTCCGGTAGAGTAATAGCAGACACGGTAAATCTTGTCAATCTGGAAAACGGCAATGATTCCAGTTTCATTGTAAACACACTTACCCAGAGCACAGCCGGTAAAACCTGGCTTCTTCATGAGTCCCGACTGATAGTAAACAAGAAGGGAACACTGAATAACATCACTCTGGGTGATCGTAACAGCAATTCCGGAATACCCTATCTGGGAAGAAGTGCAACCGGAAATGACGGGGAAGCCGCAGTCCTTACGCTGGGAGGAACCTTCACCGTAAACGAGGAAGGTCAGCAGCTCTACTTTATGGTATCTGATGCTTATACGGCAATCAAGGATTTGGCCGGTGATACCACTTGGATTAATATTACATGTGAGAAAAAAACATTAGAAGAAAATGAGATAGCCTTCTATATCAGCAGTGAAAAAACGGTATTCTCTGTAGATAATATTACCGTTCTTCCGGAAAAATTGGATAATGGGGATGATAATCCTCTTTCTTCCGTATATCAGTCCGGAAAAGAAATCAGATTAACGAGTAAATATATTCATCTTTTTGCAGCCACTCCGGAGGAAAATTCTTCTGGTGAAAACGAAGAATATATCAGGGGTTTTACCACCTGGAAGGAATGTATTACCTATTTAACGACCATCGGAAATACCAATACTACTTATACGATTCATTTAAACACCACCGAAGAGATCAATACCGGAGGTGCCCTTACCCTGCCTAAAAATATAGGGGGATTAAAGATTTATGGTACCAGTAAAAGTGGAAAAACTCCATTTGCCTCCGGAAATATTACACTGACCACCAATACGGAATTTGGTAATCTTGATTTTGTCAATAATAACATAACCATTAATAGTGGCGGAAAAGAACTCACTTTCCAGAATGCAAGCGGTACATTTGCCCAGATTACTGGTACTGCTGCCAGTACGATAAACGTAAGGAACAGTGAGATTACGACAACGAAGGCTATGACAGGAATTGGTCGGGTCACTGTTGTCGAGGGAAAATTAACGGTCAATGGTAATTTTACGGCACAGACTCTGGGTCTGATGGGTGGTACCCTGGATATTAATGGAGTGAAAACGGTAACCACCGTCAGCAAGGAGCTGATTCTTAGGCATGTAAATGTACAGACAGCAGGCCAGGAGACAGAAGATGATCCTAATGATGATGCTTATATCAGAAAGAATCCTTCCATTGAAACAGAAGGAACCATCAAGTTAGCCAGTATTACTACCTACACTGACGGAGCCTCCCTTAAATACAATAATACAAACCATAAAACAGCTCCCGGATTAACCATTACCGGAAGTATTACCTCCATGAAGGAGGATGGCTCTGGTACTAATTTACAGGATGTTTATGCAGTACCGGTCATGGAAGAGGATGTAGTCAAGAACTATACCATTCAGTCGGATAAGCCTGCTACAGACCAGGCTTACAAGATTATTAAAGAAAATGCAATTTCCCTTGATCCTGTAGTTGCCGAAGAAAACGGTGTGGAAGCAGATACATCTCTGGTAAATTCAACCCAGATCGCATCTTCATGGTTTGTAATCGGAAAGGCAGTCACTATCGAGGCGAATACAGGAGAGGTAGAGTCTACTACCCTGTCCCAGGTGACCTACAAAACAGGAACCGTGATCAAAAGTGCCGGAGAAGCAAAGACTTATGATGTCATTCTCCAGCAGATCGTTTGGGAAGAAAAACCTTTGATTGATTCGACAACGGATAAGGAACTGGAGACCTTAAAGACCCAGGCTGTTTATTATAACCTGGACAGCTTTGAAACCTTACAGGAAGCCTTTACGGAAATCGACCGTATGAATAATATGGCAAACGAATATCGAATCCTGTTAAAGGGATCAGATGAACACCTGGTAAAAAGTAAAGCAGCCAATTACACCTTCCCCACTAAAGCAGCCCGCGTGTGGATTGAGGGTGAAACGGATGGTATCCAGCTGATTTATGCAAGTGATATTACGGTAAAAGCAAATACCAATTTTGAAAACCTCGAGTTAAAGCCGAAAGCAACAAGCGGTAAGTTAAATCTGGGTAATTTTGAAGTGGTTCTGTCAGAGACAACGTTTACAACAGACAAAATTACCGTTGCGGGGGGAGGTCTGACCAGGGGCTCCTATTTGAAGATTGACAATGGTGGAGGAAATACCGGCACAATGAAGCTGGCTGCAATTTCCAATGTAGGCACACTCTGGCTGTCCGGAATTAATGTTGAAGTGGCCGGAGCTACCAGTGTTAATACCTTGAAAATGGCCAATGACAGTGCAAGTATTTTAGAAACCTTTACCGGACTGGGAACGATCAGTGTAAAAGACATTATTTCCATGAAGGGAAATACGATTCAGACCCTTCCGACCTATACCTATACAAATAATACGAAAACTGTGATCAAAGCGATCGCATCAAGGCTTACCATTACCGGAAGAATTGAGATCACTGACTATATCGATGGCGGAGATACCCTGAATATTGAAGTCCTTGCAGAGGATAAAACACGCCTGAGTGCAGAGGACAGCAGATTGACGGAAGCTTTCCTTGAGAAAACGGGTATTCCTCTGGCTAAGGCAATCAATGTAGATACTACCTTTGTTGATTTTACCGGTGCTGCATCAGGTTCCGGCGGAATCTATAAAAAATCGGGAGTATTACTTTATACCTCAGAGGATGTGTTTGTCACCCTGGAATACAATGTTGTGGAAGGTGATGATAGCACCAAAGTCAGTGTAAACTGTGCAACCTTTAAGGATGTGGTAACTGAGATTAATAATTTACGAACCAAACGGGCATATACCATGATTTTCCAGGGAGCAAATCTGGAGGATATTACTCTGGAAGCCCTTACCATGCCCAATAAAAACTATATCAGCCATTTAACCATGAGAGCTGATGGAAGCGAAGTATACTATAAAGGAAATATTACCTTTACTTCCAACGTTACATTGGAAGATATCGACTTTGTTCAGGCAACCGTTGTGTCCGGAGAAAATACAAGAATAGAGTATGCAGCTGTACAGGGACTTCCGGCAGCAGTGACCATCAATACGGGAGGCTTTAATCTGGAATTTTCTGAAGGAAAAGAAACAGATGGTGGAACGGTCGAATTAAACAGAGTGAGCTTTAATACCCCTATTCTATTGAACGGTGGAGGAAAGGGTACTCTCACTTTGCATGAAGGTGTTGAGCTTCTGGCAGGAGATATGATCAGTTTTAGTGACGACAATGCCAGATTGGGAGAAGTGAGAGAGGAAGAAGTAGAAGAAGGAGAGGCTTACAGCCAGATCAGAGGTAAAATTACTAATTTTGCCACGGTATCTATTGATCAGGATATGGATCTGCTGGGATGGCCTGCCTGGAATGCAAAAACAAAGGTAGAAGTATATACCGCAGCAGAGTTAAATGTAACAGCCCTGAATATTTCTCAAAATCAAAGGGTGGAAGTAGGTAATGATTACTATACGGATAAGATTATTGTGAAGAATCTTAACCTTTCCGGTGGAGAACTGTATGTGACCGGAAGCGGTACCTTTACCAATGTGACTTTGGCAGAGGATGCTCCTGTGCTGTCAGTCACCTCACCTACACCGATAGAGGATGGGGCAGCTCCAGCTCTTCCCGTCTGCTATTTTGCTATATTGGGAACCTTGACCAATACAGCACATGGTTCTACGCTGGAAACCGGCTTAAATGCAAAGGCAGAGTCTGCCCTGAGTATTTCCGGTACAGTTGTGCTTGCAGGTTCCTATCTGGAAGATGACGGCGAAAAGATCAACGTTAAAGTATCCGTTCCTCCGGAGATTTTGGCAGATGGTAATGCTACCATTGATACAGAAATTGAACTGGGCAGAACAGAAATAAAAGTAACCGAAAAGAAAAAAGAAGTAACCAAAACCCTTGCTTCTACCCTTCTTACGGTAAAAACTGCAGATGAAAGAGGCTTCCTGGCAGACGGATCATGTGTAGGGGGTGTAGATACCTATGAATTTGATGCTGAAAATGGCTATATTTTAAAGAAAACCGGATCAGTGATTAGTGTTTATTATGGTGACCAGATCGGTGCAGCACTGTATGTAGTTGAAGGTGAAGATTCGGAAGAATTCTATAATTACTATCCCACTTTACCTGATGCTATTGCAGCTATTGAAGCATTGAAAACAAAGGTGGATTATAAAATTGAAATTTTACAGACAGTAGGTACACCAAATACACCGATTGCCCTTACCATGCCTAAAAATGCAAATCATGTGACGATTATGAGTGATGTGAGTGATGGCACAGAGGAGCAGGAGCTGTATCTTAAAGGAAATATCGTCCTTGGCTGTAATACTACTTTTGAGAGTGTTGCCATTATGGCAAACCTGAATTATTCAACAGGTAAATACAGCCTAACACTGAAAAATGTCGGAAAACATACAGATGGTTCCGATGAGATCAGTAATGGGTTTAACAAAATTGACGGAGGAAAGGCAGGAACCGTTACCATTGAATCCGCAGGTCGTAAATATCAGTTTGCAGGCGGTATCGTTAATGTAAAAGAACTGGAAGTGGATGGTACCCATATTTCCATTCCTACAGCAACGCTTTCGGCAACAGAACTTGTGCTGAAGAATGAAGCTGATATCTGTTTGGAAAGTAATACGGCCGTGGGAACCGTTACCAATATTAAAAGCTATGGTTCCAATGATATTGAATACAGAAGAAATAAGTCCAGCAAACTGCCTAACTTTACTGTACAGGGAGAAATATGGCATGAAAATACAGCAAACAAATTAACCCTGACGGTAGTGGATACGGATGCAGCTACCGCAGTACAGATGGGAGAACCTACAGCTGCAGGTACTTATACATTAGCAAAACCCGCAGCTTTGGTTAACCTTGCGAAGGCACAGACCGACGGCCTGATCATTCAGGTGAAAACGGTGGATGGAGGTAATGAACAGGTTGATTTTGCCTGGGCCGGCGGTATAGTCTACTGGGTAGCCGAAAAAATTGCAGATAAGGGCGTAGAAGTATCCTGGGTCGGCACAGGAATTGACAAAGAAACAGAAACAACCTTTAAGATAAACTGTCTGGATTTTGCCCAGGCCAGTGCCTATATTGATAAGCGTGCAGACAGGACAAAGTCCTATACCATAACCTACCAGAATGAAATTACGGATGCGGCAGTAACGGATAAGCTATTGGTGAGTAAGCTGACTCTGCCTGCAAAGGATAAGGCGGCTGAGATTATTGTAGAGGGAAATTCGAAGAATCTTGGTTTTACCGGGGATATTGCTGTCAATGGTGCAGTGACCTTCCGGAATGTAGTATTTAATAATGAAAATCTTTTCACCATTACTCATAAGAAAAACAGTGATATTGGCAAAGGAGCCGCCAAAGTGGAGGGCGAATCAAGCCTCACCCTGGATAAGGTTTCCTATGCTGCTGCTGGAAAGATCAATAACATTACAGGAGAAAAGAGCCCCATTTCTGTAGAAGTTAAAGTGATTAATGGTAATCTGGAATTATCCGGAGGTATCATGTATGTAAAAACTTTGACTGTTGGTGGCACAGATACTGTGTCTGCAAAATTGCAGAGTGGAGGACAATCCAGCATACAGAACTTATATCTGAATGCAGACAGTAGTTGGGAGAGCTTTAGTTTGGCCAGCATCCAGTCGGTTAAACAGGTTGGTGAAAACAGCTATCTGGGCGGAATTGTGTATACGGTGCTGAATAGAGATGGTACGTATTCACTCCTGCCTCAGCTAAGCATAAGTGGAGATGTAACAGGCACTCTTCCGGTTAAAATATTTAACCCGAATCGTACTGAGATGGAGGAAGCGAGCTATAAAACCTATCCGCTCCTTCATGCAGGAGTGGCTCCGGCAGAAAAATTTATTGCCTGTCCATTTGCAGAATATGATGATGCTTCCGGAGAGTATAAACTTAACGATGATCAGCTCAAAGCCTACAAGGATAGTAAATTCTATGTCTATAACGGCGATATCAGCAGAATGGAGGTACGTTTAGTAGAAGAAACGGAGGAAGGAAAAGAGTACGAAACTTATTTTAAAACCTATGCAGAAGCGCTTTACCTTATTAATATGACGGGTAATGCAAATAAGAAGTATACGCTGGAGCTTCGTAAAACGGAGGATAATCCGGCGACTGATGAGAAAGAAGGAAATGACGGTATCATCCTTCTTACCGCCATGGATAAGTCCGGTAATCCCGTAGCGGGTGCCCTCACCCTCCCTAATCTGAAGAAGGCAGAAAGCATCACCATTAAAGGGGATGAAACAGCAGTGGGAGGCATCACCCTGAAATTTACAGGCACCATTACGCCCAAAACCAAGCTTACCTTTGAAAATATCACCTTAACAGAAAGGAAGAAGGTGGGAGCAGATTACGAGGATCTGAACACGATTGCTCTGAATGCCGGAACCTATGAGGTGACCTTTGGGGAAGGAGTAAAAACAACGGAAGCTTCAGCTAAGTCGGAAGAAATTACTGTAGATGCCAAAACGAAGGAAGCAACTTTCTTTAGCCTGATCGATGAAACAGCAAATGAATACCAGATGATCTTTTCTTCCATCAGCGGTAGTAAAACGGCCACTCAGACTGCAAAGGTAAAAGTGGGAGTTTCTGCGATTTATGTAGAAAAAGATATCAATATCCCTATCTGGCATGATGATCGTACAGACGGCAGAAATGAAAGTGTGATCGCTGCCGGAGGAAACATTAAAATCACCAGTAGACTTTATAGTGATGATACGACTGGTGAGATTGATATCAAGGGAAAGAAAGTAATATCTATTGAAATGGTAGAAAAAGTTAAGCTGGATATTGATACCTGTCACACTGCCGCAGCATGGCAGAAGGCGGTTTCCCAGCTGACTATCAATGATATAGCCCTTGGTGCAGATGACCTTGCCAGTGCGGACACATCGCTGATTAATATCAATCCTTATCTTTATGATACGCAGGAGAAGAACTATAAACCGATCAGTATGGAACAGCTGGAAGCTTTGTGTATTACTGCAGATAAGAACCCTGCAGCATGGCAGAAGGTAGTAACCTCTGCGAAAGCAAGTGTGGTAGATGCCTCCGACATGGAGAAGAGTAACTTTACGGTTAATGAAGAAACCTTCAATGTAGTGAAGTATGAAGGCGGTATCTACATTACAAGGGCAGACTATGCAGTTGTGGTCGAGGCAGATGGGGAGATCAAAGATGTATATGATAAATCCGGCCAGATTAAGACCGGTGAGGTGGAAATAGAAGGTTATGTAGGTAAATTCCTCTCCTGGGAACAGGCGGTGAAGGAAATTGATCGTCAGAATAAGATGCTTGATTATAGCATTACCGTGTTAAATACCCAGGATGAGTACACACCAATAAAAGCAGTGACTATGCCCTCAAAGGCAAATAGCATAACCATTTGGGGTGAGTCAGACGGTGAGAGTATCAGCGGACTGGTAACTACTGCCAGCAGTATCACTTTAAAATGTGATACTACTTTTGCAGATGTTCATCTGGCAGCAGTAAAGAAGTCCGGTAACGGCTACTATACTGCTCCCATGACCCTGAATGCAGGAAATTTCGAACTGAAACTGGTGGATATACCGGATGGTAACTACTATGAGGGACTGGGTTATTTTGATACCCAGATAGCATTGACCGGTGGAGCAGCGGGAGTTGCTTATATAGACCCGTTGTATACAGGAGAAGAGTCTGCTTATGTAAGTGGTATTACCCAGATTACTAGGCTTGGTGAGGTTATTTTGGATAGTGCTGGTAAAAAAGCAGACGAGGATAGTACACAGGCTTCAGGTGAAAAAGCGGTATATGAAACATATTATAAGATTAAAAATGGTATTTCCGGTGTCAGCACGCTGAAAATTGAAGAAGGTGTATATGCAGATTGTGGCAATAAGGAAGTATCGGTAAAGGACCTGTATATTGGGAAGCCTGAAGAACGAGTATTAAAAGATAACGTGAATACTGATGAAAATGAGCCTGTATATCCGGATGACTATAACTTCCCTAATAATCCGGATCAGTCTTCCCTGCAGGCCAAGAACATTACTGTAAGCGGAACGGTGACGATGGCATCTGCCCGGCTTAAGGCAGGAACCACTATGATAGGTGACGGTAAGATCATTCTGACAAATGTGGTATTTGCAGATATGTATAACCGTCTGGAAGGTAAACAGGATAGGAGTGGTAACAGTCTGATCCAGATTAAGGGAACCGTGACAACGCAGGGTGACAATACTGTTCCCTCCTGGGTGGCAGCTGAAGTTGCACTTACTGTAAACAACTCTGCGAAGACTTATGTCAAACTGGCTGAGGGAATGAATCTGCTGACGGCACCCAAGGCGGCAAGCTCCCTGTTTGGGCCTTATTTTGGTAGCGAGGGAATGGGGCCTAAGGCCAGTGAGTGCTATGGCCTGTATAAATCAGGTAATTACATCAAGTATGGTAAAATAAAGGCAGATGTATCGGAAGATAATTATCTTGCAGAAGTAAAGCTGTGGGTTGATTCTTCCGGAGCAGATGATACGCACTATAAAACATCATACAGCTACTATATGACCTTTGAAGAAGCGGTGAACGGTATTAACAGCATGGCTTTACAGAAGGAAATAGAGGCTGCCAACGGTAAAAAAACGAAGGTCAATGCAGACTATACAATGGAGGTCCTGCGGGACGTAGAAATCGGAAATACGAGAGGAGATGGAAAGTATACAGCCCTCACCCTGCCCACTAAGGTCAGTGAACTGACTGTTTTAGGAGGTGGAAACAGCATTTTCTTCAGCGGAAATATTACGTTGAGGAGCAATATAACACTGGATGCAGGCATAATATTCACCCCTATGAAGGCGGTTAAAGGTGGTGCCCAGCCCACAATCACCAATATTTCAGCAGGTAATTTCAAGCTGACCTTTGCCGGAGCCGATGTGGCCGACAGAGAGAACATGTTTGACGAGAATGGGGACTATCTTTCCCTGATCAATAACCTGACCGGTGGGGCAAAAGGAGAGCTGATCATCAATCCTTATGGTGGTATCAAGGCCGTAAATGTCACCGGCTTCAATAAGGTGATCTTTGCCGGAAATGGTGTGTCCAATACCGCCCCTGATACAGATGGCCAGACAAAAACCATCTATGAAATCCTCGAGGTCACCGGAAAGATGAATGTAAAAACCATCCTTGCGGAAAAATGTGCAATAGCTGCTCTGAGTACCGGGCAGGGGCTTACCGCAAACATCATCGGTGTTAAAAAACTTGATACCGTCGGTGATATAGGCGAGTCGCAGCAGACGCGGTTGACTATTGAAAGTCCGGCAGCAATTCCCATGAAGTTGAATGGCGGAAGGCTGAGTGAAGTTGGTGGCGAGGCAAAAAATACTGGTTCCGTTTACAACGATACCGGTATACCCATTGAACTTAATGTGACGACACAGTCTGGTGCAATACTTGATGGTACAAAGATTATCACCGGAAAGTATCTGAGTATCTCGGACTGGAAGGTGAGCACACTTGAGAAAGACTCTGACACGGTTACGGTTCGTAATATCTATCAGAATGGTAACGACCTGTATCTGGGCGGTCTATACATTCAATAATTATATATAGAATTTATAAAAAATTGCCAGTCTTCCATTGATGATGGAGGGCTGGCAATTTGCTATCGTAAAAAACAAAAGTTCTGAATGAATTCCTGAATGTCGGATTAAGAGCAGGGGATTTAGGGGCATAGAGAAAAATAAATTACTTCTATACCCGGTATTTTGAGAAAAATGGTGGAAGCAGCTCTTTTAGCTTTCTTGATTGGGCGTATACAAAAAAATATAAGCATAATGCCCTGCTTGAGCTATTATTTGGGGCAGAGCGTGTGAAAAAATTGTTATGTGCCCATCCAACTAATTTCAGATACAAAAAGCAGGATTTTCCGGGGGGTCTACTGAAAAAATGGGGTAAATTAACTTGATTTTTTTGTCTATGCCCTATTAAGGGGGATGAGTTAGCGGTGGATGAAGTAAGGAGAGAAAATGCGTTAAGGGATAACCAGGGGATAACCGTTTAGCAGAAGACAGAACGGTTATAAAGAAAAAAGAGGATGCTGTAAAAGTTTTTACAACATCCCCGTCAGTGATATCAGAATTCTGTTTACAAGAGATGGGTCAATGTAACCGTCCAATCCCCTTGCAGCTATGGATCAGCAATAATAGTTGAACAACAGTCCGCTATAGCTGCTGGTGGCATAAGGACTGGGAAAGTTTTTGCCCGGATTTTTGTAGGCAACGATGGTTTTGTCGGCATAGTTGAGAGGATCCCTGGAAACGTTCTCCGTTTTGTTGTAAAGAGAGTGGGAGAAATCCTTCAAAGGAGCCAGAAGCTCTGAGGCCTCATCGGACTCGGCCACCTGGGTGAGCAGATCCTCGTCTATGGATAAGGAGCCGTCCTCTGCCTTACTGATGCCAATGGCATCCAGCTCATTATAGTAGAGATTGGTAATACCGCTGATTTCATGAACCAGCTTGCTGGTGCCGGTTTTACCGGAATGGTATTCTCCCATGGCCTGCAAAAAGGAGTTATAACCACCAATCAGAGTATGGATATTATGTTTCAGAGACTCTGTATTCGGCTTAACGCCGATGGTAACGGTTTCATTGCCTTCGCCGGAGGTGCCGAAAAGATTGATCAGATAGTTTTGTCCCAGGGTGAAATGATTGGAGGGAGAAGATTTTTCCTCGCCGTCTACGGTAAAGTGGGCATTGGAAGCCATACTCATAATATAGTCGATACCCAGATACTCAACAGACCCCTTCTGGACACTGGTCTTATGGTCGCTGATGGTAAAGAGAGGATTGAATGCTGCCTCAGCGGCGGAAGTGTTTCCGGTTTTTGTGGAAGCAATTCTTAAGGAATGGGTATTGTTGATACCCTCAACGATGGTGGCACTCAGACCGATATTGGATTGGTTAATCAGCCTTGCCAGCTTGTTCTGAATATCATAGTTGCTCTCATCAGGACTGATGGAATACTGGAATTCATAGCCCATTCCATTGATATTAACATCAAAGGAGTAGTTGCCCGGAGCAATATCACGGTCATAGGCATTCAGAAAGCTGCCCACATTTACCTGAGGGGTAGCCAGTGATTTTACCTCAATGTTATAGGTAGGAATGTCCTCGGAGGAAGCGCTGTCACCAATATATTCTGCGGAAAGAATGTTTTCGTTGCTGGAAAAAGCAATATTATTTTTAAATAAATCATCCTGTGCATCACCGGCAGACTGCATAATGGTATGCTGCAGCTGACGTGCATCTTCTTTCAGGGAAATTGCAAAAGACTTGGTCTCCTCGCTTCGGTCCAGAATATAGAGAGGAGCTTCCTTGTTCATTTTCAGAATATTGCTGTAGATGTCCTTGAGTTCGCCCTTCTTGTGACTGTCCAGTCTGGCATCACTTTTGGGGGCATAAGTGGTCATATAATGATTATAGATAGAAGTCATTATCGTGTTAGCCATAATCCCTCTCCTTTCTTCCGTGATGGAGTAATAAACTGATGTACCTGCACGGTAATCTGTGCGTTTACAATCCTTTGTACGTACATCTGGGCATAATAAGCTACTATTATGTAATGTTATACAATTATATCGTCATAAAAACAAGAAAGATGAAGAGCGGAAAATATTTTTTTGAAAATATGGATAAACTATGGTATTCTCTATAAGAATAGCGAAAAAAGGTGTTTTTTAAAAATACCGGAGGATGGTCAGCAATGAATGAAAAAAAACAACGAATGATATTTGGAAGTTTACTGGTACTCAGCTTTCTCGCAATATTGATCTATAATTTTCTCACCCCTTTAATGAGTGATGACCTGCTTTTTGACGAGAGCCTTTATCATTCCATAGGGGATATTTTCCGGCAGGAATATCATCAGTATCTGACCTGGAACGGCCGCTCTGTATTGCAGATTATTTTGAAGGTTTTCAGCATCCTTCCCAAGTGGGTGTTCAATATCTGCAACAGTCTGTGCTTTGTTTATACCTCCCTTTTGATCTATTGGAATATTAGCGGCAGGGAAAAATACGATTGCTTTTTATTTCTTCTGATCCAGCTTCTGATGTGGAATTTCAGTGTGGATTTTGATCAGACGGTGCTGTGGCTGGGGGGTGCCTGTAACTATCTTTGGGGAGTAATGATCATTTTAAGCTTTATTACCCTTTATCGCCATCTTCTGGGAAAGCAGGCCGGTGGCGAAAGGCTCACCTCTGTGAACATATTTTTTCTTATGATGAACGCTTTTCTGGCAGGCTGGGGAAATGAAAATACCTCTGGTGGGGCCATCCTGATCGTGGGACTTTTCACCCTGAGTTATGTATGGAAAAACAGGCGTATAGAGAAGTGGATGGCAGCAGGGCTGCTTTCTTCCCTGATCGGCTTTGCTTTTCTTTTGCTGGCACCGGGCAATGCAGCGAGAGGCTCATTGATGAAAGCGGAGGAAACCTACAGCGGGGCTGCGGCATTGGTGAGCCGGGGATTAAAGATTTTTAAGGCTATCGACAGTCATCTCCTGGTCTTTATGGTGGTCATCTGTCTTTTAGGGACCTATTTTTATTATGAAAAAAAGAAGCTGGTGGAATTCAGGGAGGTGGCCATTTTTGTCTTTGCCTCACTGGCAACGGCGGCAGTATTGATCTTCACTCCGGAACCTATGCCGAGAGCATATTACGGAGCAGGTATTTATATGATGATCGCAGCTTTGAATATGGTCTGGAAGATAAAGCCGACAGACGGGCTTTTATACAGGCTGAGGACAGGAGGCATTCTGGCAGGACTTCTGGTTTTTACCTTTATTTATATAGAAGAAGGGGCAAACCTTACCCGGATCCTTCGGGAGGTAAATGAACGGGAGGCTTATATAGCCGAAGAAGTGGCGAAGGGGAACCGGGATCTGACCCTGCCGATGTTACGACCGGCTTTTGAAACACCTTACAGTTATCTGTATGAGAATGATCTTTCCAAAGAAGAGGAATTCTGGATCAATGAGGTATTCTGCATAGCCTATGATCTGGACAGTATAACGGTACTGGAAAGAGATGAATGGAATGAATTTATAGAGATACAGGAATAGGGATAGAAGAAGGGGCTGTTGCATATTCTGCAACAGCCCCCTTTTTTCAGATCATTTAATTTTCTTCCTGCTGAGAACCGGTAGGGTTCACAATACTGTATCCGACATTGATGAGATGATCGGCAACACGCTCGAGTCCTACAATAACCGATGGATAATAGGGGCTCGCATCCATATTGCAGTTACCTTCAGCGAGTCTGGCAAAGTGTCCGGTAATGAGCTCTTTTTTCATGCCATCAACACTTTCCTCCAGGCGGGTTAATTCAGGCAGATCTTCTTTGTGTAAGTTCTCAAATGCCTCTTTGGAAATGGCAAACATCTGCATAACGGTATTCCGCATGGTTGTGATGCCGCTGCATGCCTGTGCAGAGAAGGCAATTTTACGCTCGATCATTTCAATGCCTATTTCATGGAAGTTCTCAGCATGATCCCCGATTCGTTCCAGATCATTCAAAACATGAAAATAGGAACCGATGATTTTTCCGTCACTGGCATCTACGTCCGGAGACAATTTGATCAGGTATTTTGTCAGTGCACTGTTGGTGAAATTGATCCTCTCTTCATTTTTTCGGATTTGTGCATCGTGCTCTGAAGAGCTTTTATCTATGGCGACGAAAGCAAGACGGGTATTTTCCTCCACCAGTGAGATCATATAGTCGATTTCCTTCTTAACCTGGATAAGTGCCACAGAGGGTGTTGTAAGAAGTCTGTCGTCAACATATTTAAGAGACAGGCTTTCTTTCTCTTCTTTCTTGTCCTTGATCACTGCACAGGAGTAATCCACAAGCTGTTTAACAAAGGGGAGCAGTAAACAGGTAGTAGATACATTGAAGATAACATGGAACAGAGAAACCCGCATTTGGAGTGACATGGGATCGTCACCGGGGAAGATGGATACAAGGAAGTCTACAACAGGTTCTCTGAACAACCAAATGATAGCAGTAAATAATAACGTACCGGCCACATTGAAGGTAAAATGGATCAGGGCAACTCTCTTTGAGTTAGCATTTGCACCTACAGAAGCAAGAAGAGCCGTAACGCAGGTACCGATATTGGCACCAAGAATGATAAACAGTGCAAGAGAAAGAGGGAGAACGCCCGCACCAACCATGGTGATCACTACACCGGCGGATGCAGAAGAACTCTGGATGAGGGCAGTAAAAATAATACCAACCAGAATCAGAAGCAGAGGATGATCAATGGTTTTGAAAATCTCGGTGAACATATTCTCGACGAGAGGATTTCCAAAAGCCTGTTCGCTGCTCATAATATTCAAACCAACGAAGATCAGACCCAATCCACTGCAAAGGCTGCCGGCAGTTTTTACTTTTTCTTTCTGGACGAAGCCCATCATTACGCCGGCAAAAGCAAGCAGATACATGGCCATATTGAAATAATCATTTTTCAAAGCGACGAGGACGCCGGTAATGGTTGTACCGATGTTGGCACCCATGATGATAGGCGTCGCCTGCATGAGGGTCATAACGCCTGCATTTACAAGCCCGATAACCATGACTGATGTTGCAGAGGAGCTTTGGATGATGGCCGTCACACCGGCACCTATTCCCACACCTGAGAGGCGGTTATTGCTGATTCTTTCAAGCAATCGCTTCATGCCCATGCCGGCACTTTTTTCCAGGGCATCACCCATAAAGTTCATACCGACGATAAAGACGCCCACGCCTGCGAGGAGCCAGATCAGGCTCTGAACTAATTGCATTATTTCTTCTGGTGTTAACATATTGTTTTCTCCCTTCGATGTTTACTCTCTTTCAGCATTCATGCGGTAACCCACACCGAGTTCATTGATAATATAGTTTGCTTCTCCGGGCAAAGCCCCAAACTTTTTGCGAATATTTGCCATATTGACCTGAAGCTTCTTTATACTGCCATCCTGGGCATAACCACCCCAAATGGCTTTGATGATAGCAGCATAGGTCATCATCTTTCCGCAGTTTTTGGAAAGAAGGGCGACGATGTTATATTCCGTCTGGGTGAGTTTGATCTCCTCACCTTTGATAAATACCTGCCGGGCATCATAGTCGATCTCCAGGTTTTTCAGCGTAAATTTGCCATCGGGCAATCTTCCTTCCACCGAACCGTAACGGCTGTTTCTCAGACCGGATCTTACCCTGGCAAGTAATTCAGCAGAACTGAAAGGCTTTGTCACATAGTCGTTTGCACCCATATCAAGAGCCGTTACCTTATCCTTTTCTGTTGAACGGGCAGACAACACGATAATAGGTGTCAAAGATTCATTGCGGACAAATTCCAGGAAGCTCATCCCGTCCATATCAGGCAGCCCCAGATCCAGAATGATCAGATCCGGCAAATGGGAAGTATATAGTGTTTTGGCCATGGAACAGGATCCCGCAAGCAGTGCCTGATAACCTGAAGTTTCAAGCATTGTGGCAATCAGGTTGCGGATATTCGATTCATCTTCTACAAGCAGTATTTTGTACTTATTTTTAATCACCGTTCTTGTCTTCCGTAATAACTATGAAACGGAACACCACACCTCCTGTCTTAATCGTTTCCATTTTCTCAATTCCCCAAATCTAATTGGAGAACAAATAGTTGGTTAGGCTGATTGCCAGAATGATCATACCGATAACCATAAAAATAACCAGCATCCCGATTCCCATATACTTTAAATTGTAGATAAAATTGCCGGGTTCGAAAAAAAGATCAGGTATAACCTCAGGTGTCGCAGAAAGTAACAAACCGGATAACAGATTCATCATTTAATTTCCTCCTTTTTCAAAATATTAAGAAAATAGATTCAGAATGATACCGCCGGCAATGACAGAGGCAATCTGACCTGAAACATTTACTCCAATAGAATGCATCAGCAGGAAATTTTGTGGATCTTCTTCTAATGCCATTTTGTGAACGATACGTCCTGACATCGGAAAAGCAGAAATACCGGCTGCTCCTATCATGGGATTGATTTTTTTCTTTGAAACCAGATTGATCAGTTTTGCGAATAATACACCGCCTGCGGTATCGACGATGAAAGCGATAAGCCCCAGTCCCAGAATCAATAGTGTATCAAGCTTCAGGAACTGTTCGGAGGTCATATTATAAGCAACAGAAATTCCCAGGAAAATGGTAATAAGGTTTGCAAGAACCTTCTGTGCTGTTTCCGAAAGGGAATCGAGAACACCACACTCACGAATCAGGTTGCCGAACATCAGAAAACCAATGAGTGCGGTTGCCTGCGGAATAACAGCAGATGCTACAATAGTAATGATAATCGGAAACAGGATTCGTGTCAATCGGCTGACTGATTTCTGCTCATAAGGCATTCTGATCATGCGTTCTTTTCTGGTGGTAAGGTATTTGATCACCGGCGGTTGAATGATGGGAACAAGTGCCATATATGAATAGGCAGCTACTGTGATGGCTCCTACATATTTAGAACCCAGTGTATTTGCAACCGCAATCGAGGTAGGGCCATCTGCAGCACCGATAATAGCAATGGAAGCAGCATCGATGGTTGGGAAGAATACACTTGCCATACACAGGGTAAAGAAGATGCCGAATTGTGCAGCAGCACCAAAAAGCATCAGTTTAGGATTGGTGAGCAAGGGGCCAAAGTCGATCATTGCCCCGATACCAATGAATAGAAGTAAGGGAAAAAGCTCGTTTGCGATACCGGCATTATACAATTCGGCAATAGGACCGGACAGTGCATCAGAGAAGGGAATATTTACCAGGATAGTACCGAATCCCATGGGAAGCAGCAGAGAGGGTTCCATATTCTTCCTGATGGCAAGAAAAACTAACAGACATCCGATAGAGATCATGACAATATCCTGCCAGGAAAATGCCAGCAAATTTTTGTATAAAATATCCATGATTCTAAAACACCCCCTTTTGTTTATCCAATAACAACCAGGACCGAACCGGTCTCGACTGTTGCCCCCCTGGAAGCGACGATTTGTGTAATGGTGCCGGATACAGGGGCCGAAATTTCATTTTCCATCTTCATTGCTTCCAGAACCAGCAGAACATCTCCCTTTTGCACCGATTGTCCTACAGTGACATTAACGGTCAGAATCGTGCCCGGCATGGGTGCTTCAATGATTTCTCCGGAACCGCTAACGGCAGCGGGTCCGGGTGTTGCTGTTACCGGTGGAGCCGCAGTAGTTTCAGGCATGGTGGCAGCATCCGCCGATGCAGGCCGGGGAGCAGGTGCAATGGCCTCATATTCATCCAGAAGCATAGCCTTTCCTGCCTCAACTTCAATTTCATAGGTACGATTGTTTAAGGTAACTTTATATTTCATGATTATTTGATCTCCTTAATCGAAATAAAGCGAAGTTCATTTAAAGGCTTCGCCATTTTATCGGCCACGATGGCCATCAGCATGGCAGCGGTTTTCGGATCCACATCATATATTTTGACCGAACCGGCAGAGCCCGGGGCCACAGCAGTGGAAGCAGCTTCTGTGATGGGTGAAACAGAAAAATTTTCTTCCCGGACCTCTTCCTTTTTAAATTGTGCGGTTTTCTTTAAGTCAATATGTTTTCGAATTACCATGAGCACAACGATTACTGCCATGATCGAAACCAGGGTCAGGGCAATGTAGTCCGGCTGCATGGCTGCATTAGGATCCGCGACGTTGGCAGTTAACAGATACATATGCTTACCTCCTTAACATTCTGTGATGGTATAAGTGACTTCGTTTTCTTCTCTGATCTTCCGGTCATGAAAGAATTTTTCAGCCAGATTGGGAAAGGCGATATAGCTTAGGACATCCTCATCAGATTTTGCAATACCCTCTAATTTTTTCCGTGTGGCATCAACGATGGGGGTTAGGGTATCGGCATAGCGGCCCTCCAGCGGTTTTTCATCCCCCAGAATCTTTGCCTGTATTTCCGGATCAATGGGAGCGGGGGTAATACCATATTCGCCGCGGCAGTATGCCTTGATCTCTTTAGAAACCGTCTGATAACGCTTGCCGTCAAGGACGTTGCGGACGGCCTGAACACCAACCATCTGCGAGGTGGGTGTAACTAAAGGAGGATAACCCATATCCGCACGTACTCTGGGGGTTTCCAGTAATGCCTCATCGAATTTGTCCAAAGCATTCATCTGCTTTAACTGGCTTAATAAATTAGAGAGCATGCCTCCGGGAACCTGATAAGCCAGGCATTGTGTATCGGTAGTAAGTGCCTTCGGCATCAGGGTGCCGTCAGCAATATACTCATCACGGATACCCTTGAAATAATCTGCTATTTTTTTTGTCTGGTTATCATCTAAATCCACCTCATAACCCAGCTGACGCAGAGCATATGCCAGGGTTTCGGTTGCAGGCTGCGAGGTACCGCCGGAGAAGGGGGAAATGGCGGTATCGATAATGTCACAGCCGGCTTCTACAGCCTTCAGATAGGTCATGAAAGCCATGCCGGTAGTGGAATGTGTATGCAGATCCACGGGCAGATCAACGGCATCCTTAATGGCGGATACCAGATCATAGGCCTCCTGGGGGCCCATAATTCCGGCCATGTCCTTAATACAAATAGTAGCGGCCCCCATGCGTTTTAATTCCTTAACCATCTCCACATATTTGGCATGGGTATGTACGGGAGAAGTAGTGTAGGAGATTGCTCCTGAAGCAAGGGCACCGGCATTGACGGTGGCCTCCATTGCAACCTTGATATTGTTGACATCGTTTAAAGCATCAAAGATACGGATGATATCTATACCGTTTTCTACCGCTTTTTTAACGAATAACTTAACAAAATCATCGGGATAGTGTGAGTATCCCAGTACATTCTGTCCGCGTAATAACATCTGCAGTTTTGTATTTGGCATTTTTTCGCGGATTTTTCTGAGACGCTCCCAGGGATCTTCATTAAGATAACGCAGACAAACGTCAAAGGTAGCTCCGCCCCAGCATTCTGCTGCATAGTAACCGGCCTTATCTATGGTTTCCAGCATAGGTTCGAACCTGGTATAGGGTAATCGGGTTGCGATTAAGGATTGATTTGCATCACGTAAAACAGTTTCCACAAACTTCACTTTTTGTGCCATGATATACCTCCTGAAAAATGATAAAATACAGTTTCTTATCATACTTTTGTTTTTTCTTTATCCCGGATGATGATTTTCGGCTTCCATATAGAGTGCAAAACGAAATACCACACCTCCTGTCTTAATGTTTTCTGCCTTAATATTTCCGCCATGGGCTTTGACGATCGTTGCACATACCGATAAGCCGATTCCTGCATTCTTTTTTTGACCGTCGGCAAATTCATCTTTGTCTGTGTAATATCCGGTAAAAATTGCATCCAGCCGTCTGGGATCGATGCCGCAGCCATTGTCTTTAATTTCAAAGATGGCCTGATTTCCCAGGGTAAACACGCGAAGGGTCAGCCTGGTTATCCCTTTGGCGTGCTGAACAGCGTTTTCGAGAATGTTTACGATAACCTGTTCGATCAAAATCGCATCCATGGGAATAATGACCATATCTTCGGGAATCTCAATCTCAACCTTTTGTCCAGGATACCGCTTTTTGAATTTCAGAACGACTGAGTCGATGAGCTCTTCCAGAACGGTAGGTGTTTTGATGATCTCCACCTGACCGCTGTCGATCCGGGTAATGGAAAGTAAATTTTCTACCATACGGATAAGCCACTCAGAATCCTCTTTGATCCCCAGAGCAATTTTATTTTTCTGTTCTTCAGTCATTACTGTACCTTTTTCAAGTAAGGTTGTACTGGAACCGTAAATCGTTGTCAGAGGAGTACGCAGGTCATGGGATATGGCGCGCAGCAGATTGGCTCTCATCCGCTCTTTTTCACTTTCTGACTTCATGGCCTCATGCTGCTTCAATTTTGTAGTAAGTGCACTGGTAAGGATGGAGACGATGATCATGATCAACCCGGAGATGAAATTTACCGGGATAATAAAATTCAGGGCAAAGTAGGGGAAGGTAAAGGCATAATTGACGGCGATGGTGCCTGCAAATGCAGCCAGAACCCCGTAAATATAACCTTTTGTAAACAGGGATATGAGAAAAACGGCGAATACAAAGACCGTCGTAATATGTTCCTGCACTTCAAATATGTACTGAAGCAGAAGGCTGATGGCAAAAGCCGAGCAAAGCAGTCCTATGGTGATCAGGGTATCTTTTAGATAATGGGATATTTTATTCATTGTATTCTCCACAAATTTGTGTTTTTATTATATTCTAATTTAAATTAAGAAATGGTAAATAGTGAATTTATTTCAGGGCTTAGTTTTAAATCCCAAAGAATATGAAGAAAAGCAGAAAAACATTGACATTTCTTTGGGGCTGTGCTACATTTAATCAGCAAGATTGGAACGAGGTCTTTTTTTTATGCTCTAAATTCCCGTTCATCAGTAAGCCGGCGGGGGCTGTTCATTCCGGATAGCAGCGGGCCGGAACAAAAAGGAGGTGGCAAGATGCGTACAAGAATTACCCTGGCATGTACCGAATGTAAGCAGCGTAACTACAATACCACAAAGGACAAGAAAGCACATCCGGACAGAATGGAAACCAAGAAATACTGCAGATTCTGCAGAACTCACACATTACACAAGGAAACCAAATAATTGTTGTTGACTCGGGCGTTTTACGTCACTGAAAGGAGTTCAGAATGGGAGATTCCAGGAATACAGACAGTGCACCAAAGCCCAGCTTTTGGAAAGGTGTAAAGGCTGAATTTAAGAAAATTTCATGGCCGGACAAAACAAAGATTTTTAAGCAATCTGTAGCAGTTATTTGCATTTCGCTTGTATTGGGTTTTATCATCATGTTGATGGATACAGTCCTTAAATATGGTGTTGGCCTTTTGGGAATGTAAGTGTGAGGTGAGTATATGGCAGAAGCAAACTGGTATGTAGTGCATACTTATTCCGGATATGAGAACAAGGTCAAAGCCAATATTGAGAAGACGATTGAGAACAGAGGGCTTCAGGAAGAAATTCTGGAGGTTCGTGTTCCCATGAAGGACATCGTGGAAGTGAAGAACGGTGCCAGAAAGACCGTTCAGAAAAAGATGTTCCCCGGATATGTTTTGATCAATATGGTAATGAACGACGAAACGTGGTATGTCGTACGTAACACAAGAGGTGTAACCGGCTTTGTGGGGCCGGGAAGTAAACCGGTACCGTTAACAGAAGCGGAGATGAAGCCTCTGGGTATCAAAAAGGATACGGTATCCGTTGATTTTGCGGAAGGTGACATCATCGTAGTGGTTGCCGGCGCATGGAAGGATACGGTAGGTGCTGTTCAAAGGATCGATCACAACAGAGGAACAGCCACCATTAATGTTGAGATGTTCGGCAGAGAAACACCTGTCGAGATCAGTTTTGAAGATGTTCGTAAAATGAACTGAGATAAACTAAGATTTTCAGGTACAGACGGTGTACCCAAATTAGGTAGGTGAGTCCGCAGGTATCAGGATTCATTTTTTGAAGTCGAAGTTTGGCGGCCTGGTCCGTTTAACGGTGGAAGGGTTACCTAGCCCATAGACCACAATATATATTTATAGGAGGTGCCATCATGGCAAAGAAAGTAGAAGGATACATTAAGTTACAGATCCCTGCTGGTAAAGCAACACCAGCGCCCCCGGTTGGACCTGCTCTTGGTCAGCACGGTGTTAATATCGTAGAATTCACCAAGCAGTTCAACGCAAGGACAGCAGATAAGGGTGATCTGATCATCCCTGTTGTCATTACCGTATATGCAGACAGAAGTTTCAGTTTTATTACCAAAACTCCCCCTGCTGCAGTGTTACTGAAAAAAGCATGTAACATTAAATCCGGTTCAGGTGTACCTAACAAGCAGAAGGTAGCAAGCATTTCCAAAGCAAAGATCCAGGAAATCGCAGAAATGAAGATGCCTGACCTGAACGCAGCAAGCCTTGAAGCAGCGATGAGCATGATTGCCGGAACTGCACGCAGCATGGGCATTACTGTAGAAGATTAATAAGGAAGGAGTGGAATAAAACAAGATGAAACATGGAAAGAAATACAGCGAAACTGCTAAATTAGTAGATCGCCAGACCCAATATGAAACTGCTGACGCCATTGCACTGGTAAAGAAGACAGCAGTTGCTAAATTTGATGAAACTATCGAAGTTCATATCCGTACAGGATGTGACGGACGTCACGCTGAGCAGCAGATCCGTGGTGCTGTAGTACTGCCTAACGGAACCGGTAAAACCGTTCGTGTTCTGGTATTTGCAAAAGGTGACAAGCTGAATGAGGCGGAGGCTGCCGGCGCAGATCATGTAGGCGGAGAAGAACTGATCCCCAGGATTCAGAACGATGGATGGCTGGACTTCGATGTAGTAGTTGCTACTCCTGACATGATGGGTGTTGTTGGTCGTCTCGGTAAGGTTCTGGGTCCTAAAGGTTTAATGCCCAACCCTAAAGCAGGTACCGTAACCATGGACGTAACCAAAGCGATCAATGATATCAAAGCAGGTAAGATCGAATACAGACTGGATAAGAACAATATTATCCACTGTCCTATCGGAAAGGCTTCCTTTGATGAAGCTAAATTACAGGAAAACTTTACTGCATTAATGGAAGCCATCGTTAAGGCTAAACCCAGTGCATTAAAGGGACAGTATTTAAGAAGTATCACCCTGGCTTCCACCATGGGCCCCGGCGTGAAGGTTTCTACTGTAAAGTTCTAGGTTAAATCGATAAGCAGACAGCTAGAGGGCGTCTTCCAAAAGGGAGGCGCCTTTTGTGACAAATGGGACCGGTAAAAAATAAAAAAGTCTTGACAAAGGGCTTTTTACTGTGTTAATTTAGACAAGGTCGCAAAGACCGTGCCGAAGACAGTAGGTTCGGGAACTAAACAGGTTTGCTTCATTTCCGGTGAAGAAGCATGTACTTCCGGAAAAGTCAGACATAAGGTTCCTGAGTAAGTGTGTGAGCCGCCTACCGAGGGGATAGAAAGTTTGAGACTTTATACCTTCCTGTCTTCAGGGAGGTTTTTTCATATAGGAAGACTAGTCTTCCGGTGTGTGAACTCCTATCGGCAAGAAAACTATAAGGAGGTAAACGTAATGGCAAAAGTGGAATTGAAACAGCCTATCGTAGCTGAGATTTCCGAAGCGATCAAAGATGCACAGTCTGTAGTTCTGGTTGACTATCGTGGTCTGACTGTAGAGCAGGACACTAATCTTCGTAAAGAGCTTCGTGAAGCCGGTGTAGGCTACAAGGTGTACAAGAACACCATGATGAACTTCGCGTTCAAAGGCACTGTTTGTGAGGAACTTGCACCCTACCTTGAAGGACCCAGCGCAATGGCTTACTCCAATACAGATGCAACCGCACCTGCAAGAATCCTTGCTAAGTTTGCTAAGACAGCTGATGCATTGGAAATTAAAGCCGGTGTAGTAGAAGGTATCGTATATGATGCGCAGGGCATGAAGTCCATCGCACAGATCCCTTCCAGAGAGGAACTGCTTTCCAAGTTACTGGGAAGTATCCAGTCTCCTATCACCAACTTTGCTCGTGTCATGAATCAGCTGGCAGAGAAAGGTGGAGCAGGAGCCTGCGAAGCGCCTGTTAAGGAAGAAGAAGCACCTGCAGCTGAAGCAGAAGCTCCCGCAGCAGAATAATCTGATTTTTGATCAGTGGATTGAGTTAAGCGTAAACAAGAAAAATGGAGGTAAATGAAAATGGCAAAATTATCTACTCAGGAATTAATTGATGCAATCAAAGAGTTAACCGTATTAGAATTAAATGATTTAGTAAAAGCTTGTGAAGAAGAGTTCGGTGTATCTGCAGCAGCAGGTGTTGTTGTAGCAGCAGCAGGCGCAGCTGACGGTGCAGCGGCTGAAGAGAAGACTGACTTTGATGTAGAGCTGACCGAGGTTGGTCCTAACAAGGTTAAGGTAATCAAAGTGGTTCGTGAAGCAACCGGCCTTGGCTTAAAGGAAGCTAAGGACTTAGTTGATTCTGCACCTAAGATGGTTAAAGAAGCTGCTTCCAAGGAAGAGGCTGAAGACATCAAGGCTAAGCTTGAAGCAGAAGGCGCTAAGGTTACTCTTAAATAAGAAAACCTTAAAAACAGGAAAGCAAACAAAAGAGCTGAGATATCCGGAACGATCCGGAGTGTCCGGCTCTTTTTCCTTTTTTATGTCAAATAATATGGATTCAATAGGGAATGTTGCAGAATCCTTTATCGAGCTTAGTATAGAAAGAGTTTTGCAGCATTCCCTGCCGGATTCGCTGGGACTGGAAAAAATCAGTCTTGACAAGCAGAAATAATTTGGAATATAATGGACAGTGCACTATTGTGGTAACGTATGCGTATTAGCGGAAGAATCAGGCAGATAAGCAACGGATAGACACAATAAATCATAAAGGACGGGGTGAATGTCAATGGAAAAAAACAGAATACGACCTTCTGCGAACGCGGCAAAGATGCGTATGAGTTATTCACGACAAAAAGAAGTTTTGGAGATGCCCAATCTGATAGAGGTACAGAAGAACTCCTATCAGTGGTTTCTGAACGAAGGCTTAAAAGAAGTCTTTGACGATATTTCTCCCATTACCGACTACAGCGGACATTTAAGTCTGGAGTTCGTAGACTTCGAACTGTGTGAAAACGATGTTAAGTATTCAATCGAGAAGTGCAAAGAACGTGATGCAACCTATGCAGCTCCTTTGAAGGTGCGTGTACGTCTTTATAATAAAGAGAAGGAAGAGATCAGTGAGCATGAAATTTTCATGGGAGATCTTCCTCTGATGACTGCCACCGGTACGTTCGTTATCAATGGTGCCGAGCGTGTTATCGTAAGCCAGTTGGTTCGTTCCCCCGGTATTTACTATGCGATCGGACACGACAAGATCGGTAAACGGCTGTATTCCTCCACAGTAATTCCCAACCGTGGTGCATGGCTGGAGTATGAGACCGATTCCAATGACGTGTTCTATGTTCGTGTTGACAGAACCAGAAAGGTTCCCGTCACCGTTCTGATCCGTGCTCTCGGTGTAGGTACCAATGATGAGATCCGTGAGCTTTTCGGTGATGAACCCAAAATTGAAAAGAGTTTCTTAAAAGACGTTTCTACTAATTATCAGGAAGGTCTTTTAGAGTTATATAAAAAGATCCGTCCCGGTGAGCCTTTAAGTGTGGAAAGCGCGGAAAGTCTGATCACTGCCATGTTCTTTGACCCCAGAAGATACGATCTGGCCAAGGTGGGACGTTATAAATTCAACAAGAAGCTGTCCTTAAGAAATCGTATCCGCAACCAGATCCTGGCAGAGGATGTGGTGGATACCCTGACCGGAGAAGTATTGGCCAGGGCCGGTGATAAGGTGACTGCAGAAATGGCAGATACCATCCAGAATGCAGCTATTCCCTATGTATACGTTCAGACGGAAGAGAAGAACGTTAAAATTTTATCCAATATGATGGTAAATCTTACCAGTTTCGTTGAGTGTGAACCCAAAGAGTTGGGGATCAGTGAACTGGTTTACTATCCGGTATTGGCACAGATTCTGGAAGAATACAGTGATGATGCCGGGGAACTGGCTGAGGCGATCAGGCGTAATGCTTCTGAGCTGATTCCCAAGCATATTACCAAGGAAGATATTTTAGCTTCTATTAATTATAATATTCATCTGGAATATGGTATTGGCCATGATGATGATATCGATCATCTGGGCAACAGGCGTATCCGTGCGGTTGGTGAGCTTTTACAGAACCAGTACCGTATCGGTCTTTCCAGACTGGAGAGAGTGGTTCGCGAGCGTATGACCACCCATGATGCAGAGGATGTATCTCCCCAGGCACTGATCAACATCAAGCCTGTTCAGGCGGCGGTGAAGGAATTCTTCGGTTCCTCCCAGCTGTCCCAGTTCATGGACCAGAACAATCCTCTGGGTGAGCTGACCCATAAGAGACGTCTGTCCGCACTGGGCCCCGGTGGTCTGTCCCGAGACAGAGCCGGTTTCGAGGTTCGAGAC
>JAFSIS010000083.1 GCA_017439665.1 Lachnospiraceae bacterium | reverse complement strand
ATCCTGTGGCAAATAATACACCAGTGATAAAATCTGTCATAAAGACAGAGGAACCGGTTGAGGAAAAACTGCCGATAGATGTGGAAGAGAAAACGGAGCTGCCTGTGTCACCGAATAGTAAAGTGCAAAATATGGGAGTACCAAGTAAAGATGCTCTTCCCATATCCCCCATGGAAGCTGATGCAAAAGAAGAAATGAAACTCCCTGTGGAACCTGCAGAGCAAAATGTAGAGCAGGAAAATTCTATGCAGGCTGTTTTGCCAATGCAGCCACCGCAGGCAAATGAATCACAGGGAAATTTATCAGCTACACAGAGAGCCATGCAGATTCTGCAGGGAAAAGCAAATATTACCAATATCGCTCCTGCAACACCACCAGTGGCAGCAGTAAATCCGGAGGAAGTAAAAGAAGCGGTACACCCTAAATACACAAAGAATACGCCTGTGCCGGAGATCATGGAGTTGATGACCTTGGAAGAAGCACAGAAGGTAGTGGTTGATACGGGAACCTGTGTCGGAAGAACCATACAGGAAGTGGCAGATACCCGTCCGGCTACGCTGAAGTATTTTCAATTTGGCGGATATAAGGGTGGTAATAATATCCTTATTGCAGCAGCCACGATTATGTATAAGCATTTAGAATCTCAAAGATTAGGAAAAGCAGGATGAGAAAGGGAATCGAAAGCTTCCGTTTAAGGATGCCCGTTAAGGAGGACGTAAATCATGGCATCAAATGCATCAGACTTTCCGTTTGGGATCATGGATGTTGTGGAGCTTCTGGCACTTAGAAAAAGGAGGCCCGGAGCAAACAGCGTTTATGTGGACTGTCCGTTTTGTGGTGACGGGCGGGGGAAAATGAATGTTAATTATGTAAAGAATGCCTGGCGCTGCAATTACTGTGGGGAGTCAGGCGGTATGCTGTCTTTATATGCCAAAATGAATCACGTATCCAATTCGGATGCGTACAGGGAAATTTGTGATGCACTTACTACGGGTGAAACATCCTGGGGTTATGAGAATCATTCCAAAAGTGCTGTGTCTTCTGAAAGGAAGACCGGCACTGACATAAAAGAAGAAATACCTCAGTCGCCACGTGCAAGTGATCAGGAGATACACCAGACTTATTCGTTGATGTTAGAAATGCTTTCAGTGGTACCAAAACATATGAAGCACCTTATGTCTGAGAAAAGAGGTCTTACGGAAGAACAGATCAGGGAACGAAATTATAAAAGTACCCCACCTTTTTTTCTGTGCCGTTCATTGACAGAGCGATTGCTGAAACAGGGATGTAAGGTACAGGGTGTCCCAGGATTTTATCTGGATGACAATGGAAGATGGAGCATTAACTTTAGTAGTTTGACTGCCGGCATACTAATTCCATGTGTAGGGATTGACGGACTGATCAAAGGATTACAGATACTGTTGGATGTACCGTTAAAGGATAAAGATAATCCACATGATAAAAAAGGTGCAAAGTATATCTGGCTTTCCTCATCCAGCAAAAATATGGGTGTTACTTCAGGAAGTCCGGCACATTTTGTAGGGAATCCCTTTGCCAGAACCATTTATGTGACTGAAGGGCTGCTGAAAGCAGATATTGCCCACTATCAGATGAATCGTTCTTTTGTAGCCGTTGCGGGGGCAAACAATCTGGCAGAGTTAGACGGCCTTTTCAAAATCTTAGCTCAGAATGGTACGGAATTGATCGTGGAAGCTCATGACATGGATAAGTTCAACAATGAGGCTACCTATAAAGGAAAATTAAAAATATATCAAATAGCAAGAAATCATGAACTGAAGTGCATGTCCCTGACATGGAATCCGAATTATAAAGGAATTGATGATTGGCAGCTGGCGATGAAGCAGAAAGAAGAAAGAGAGAAGGAGGTGCAGCGTTTGAATTTTAAACAGCAGTATCTACTAGGCTTGTGCGATATCGGGCATATTGAAAACAAGACAGAGGAATGGCACAGTGAACTGGAAGAAAAAGCCGGGCTTGCTGAATATCTGGGACTGTCAGGCGAAGAATATGGTATTTTTGTAAAAGACGGAGAGGCGATACTGAAAACCGTTCTGGATATGCAGCGGAAATATCAATACTTCCGTTTTTATCAGCT
>JAFSIS010000082.1 GCA_017439665.1 Lachnospiraceae bacterium | reverse complement strand
CCTGACGGAAGGAAGCGTTATCGATATCCATTTCGCTGACATAAACCATTCTGGGCAGCTTATACTTATCACAAATCTCCCAGGCCTTCTGGGTACCCACCTCCATACCGGATTTTCCGGAAACGACGATGATGGCGGCATCAGCCGCAGAAACTGCTTCTTCCACTTCTCCCACGAAGTCAAAATAACCGGGAGTATCCAATACGTTGATCTTATATCCCTCCCATTCGATGGGAACAACAGAGGTAGAAATGGAAATCTGTCTTTTCTGCTCTTCCTTACCAAAATCGCTGATGGTATTCTTGTCTGCAACCTTACCCATTCTGGATGTGATTCCGGATAAATAAGCCATTGCCTCTACCAAACTGGTCTTACCTGCGCCACCGTGCCCAAGCAATACCACGTTTCGAATTTTGTCTGTTGTGTAAATATTCATATTCATTCCTCCATCTAATGAGATACTTGGATATTATGTATAAAAACTGTTGTTAGTTTTTTCTACCAGTAAAATACCCATGCGTACATTTTACTAAATTAAGACTACTTTTACAAGTATTATCTATCAATTTATACAAGGTTATCCTTTTTGTAAAACACAAGCCCAGTTGACTTTTACACGTTGAAGTGGTATATTATTAAAGATTCTATTGATCAGTTTGATAAAAAATAAAAACAACAGAAGCAAACCTTCTGAAAATCAAAGTTTAAGGAGATAAACTACTATGATCATCATTATGAAACCCAGTTCCGGAGAAGCACAGATTTCCTCCGTAACCTCTTATATCCGTCAGCATGGCCTGGAGGTTCATCTGTCCACCGGTAAAGAAGTTACCATTATCGGTGTGGTGGGAAATAAAAATCTGATCAACCCTGAGCATCTGGAAAGCATGAAGGATGTGGAACGTATCGTTCCCGTTACCGAAAGCTATAAGCTGGCCAATAAAAAGTTCCATCCGGAGCCTTCTACGGTTAAGGTAGGAAACACCTTCATCGGCCCCGGAACCATGACCATCATGGCCGGTCCCTGTGCCGTGGAAAATGAAGAGCAGATGATGCTCATTGCCAGAGAAGTAAAAAAAGCCGGTGCCACCTTTTTAAGAGGCGGAGCCTACAAGCCCCGTACCTCCCCCTACTCCTTCCAGGGGCTTGAAGAGGAAGGCCTTAAATATATGCAGAATGCCCAAAAGGAAACAGGACTTGCTACCATCTGCGAGGTAGTCAGCAATGAAGCCATTGAAGCAGCTGCAAAATATGTGGATATGATTCAGATCGGTGCCCGCAACATGCAGAACTTCATTCTGTTAAAGGAAGCCGGCCGTTCCGGTATGCCGGTTCTCTTAAAGCGGGGCTTAAGCGCCACCATTGAAGAATGGCTGAATGCTGCTGAATACATTATTGCCGAAGGAAATCCCAATGTAGTTCTCTGCGAACGGGGTATCCGTACTTTTGAAACAGCTACCAGAAACACGCTGGATATCAGCTGTGTACCTGTGTTAAAAGAAAAGACTCATTTACCGGTTATTGTGGATCCTTCCCATTCCACCGGTTCCTACAAGTACGTGCCTTCCATGGCAAAGGCCGGTGTGGCAGCAGGAGCAGACGGATTGATGATCGAAGTCCATAACGATCCTGCCTGTGCTCTCTCCGACGGTCCTCAGTCTCTGACCTTTAAAAATTTTGCCCTTCTGATGGACGAATTAACACCCTTCTGTCAGCTTGTAGGCCGTACACTGTAATATCCCCTTCGGATATCAGGAAAACCTATTCAAATAAACTAAGCTGCTGCAAACTGCAGCAGCTTTTTCTCCAATGAGGATATTGATATGAACAAAGCATTTACCTGCAGCTTTCTCGGGCTGGGCCTCATCGGCGGCTCCCTGGCAAGGGCTATCCGTGAACGCATCCCGGGAACCTTAATTAAAGCCTATGATGTAGATACTCATGCCCTGGAGCTGGCAGTATCCGAAGGAGTGGTAAACGAAAGCTTTTCAGAAATTTCCCCTCTATTGTGTGACTGTGACTACCTTTTTTTGTGTGCACCTGTACAGATCAATCTCAAGCATCTGGAGCTTCTTCCTCCCCTGCTGACAGACCGCACTCTGATTTCCGATGTAGGCAGCGTAAAAGGGGGCATCCATAAAAAGATCTGTGAACTGGGCCTGGAGGACCGTTTTATCGGTGGACACCCTATGACCGGAAGCGAACGCTATGGTTATGCCAACTCCCATGCATCCTTACTGGAAAATGCTTATTATGTCCTCACCCCCACAGAAAGCGTTTCTTCCGAACGGGTAAAACAGTTCCATGATTTTGTGAAGCAGACCGGAGCCATTCCCTATCTTCTGGAAGTAGGCAGGCATGATCGTGCTACTGCCGCCATCAGCCATCTTCCCCATCTGGTTGCCTCTTCTTTGGTGAATCTGGTTAAGGAAGGGGATGATGAGGAAACCACCTTGAAAACCCTGGCAGCAGGCGGTTTCAAGGACATCACCCGCATTGCTTCTTCCTCAGCAGGGCTTTGGCAGCAGATCTGTATAGAAAACAGGGAGCCCATCCTGGACTTTTTATCCCTCTATATCGAGCACCTGTCCAATCTCAGGCTAAAGCTTGAAAAAAATGACTCATCCTATTTATACGATTTCTTTGAAGAAGCCAGAATCTATCGTGAATCCTTTATGGATAGCCGAAGCGGACCTTTAATGAAACAGTATGTTCTGAACCTGGACATCCCGGACAAAACCGGTGCCATTGCCACCGTTGCTACCCTTTTGGCCTCCCATGCCATCAGCATTAAAAATATGGGCATCGTGCATAACCGGGAATTTCAGGAGGGTGCTCTTCGCATGGAACTTTACAGTGCATCTGAATATGAAAAAGCCATTGATATCCTCTCAAAATTCGGTTATTCTATTCACACCTAAGGCAATAGAAGGAGAGAAATTATGTTAAAAAATACAGCCCCATTAAAAGGGGAAATTACCATTCCCGGTGATAAATCCATTTCCCACAGGGCCGTAATGCTGGGCTCATTGGCAAAGGGAACTACTGAGATCACCCATTTTCTGCAGGGAGAGGATTGTCTGTCCACCATCTCCTGTTTTCGAAAACTGGGAATCTCCATTGAAAATACAAACGAAAGAATTCTCATCCATGGAAAAGGTCTGCACGGTCTGTCTGCTCCTTCTGAGATCTTAGACTGTGGCAATTCGGGAACCACTACCCGCCTGCTTTCCGGCATTCTCTGTGGTCAGCCCTTTTCCAGTACTCTGACAGGAGATGATTCCATTCAGAGGCGTCCCATGAAACGAATTATTGACCCATTAAGTCAAATGGGAGCAGATATTCGCAGTCTGAAACAGAATTTTTGTGCTCCCCTGTCTATTGAGGGGAAAAAACTCACGGGAATTCAGTACAATTCTCCCATTGCTTCTGCACAGGTAAAGTCAGCCATCCTGCTGGCCGGTCTCTACGCAGATGGAGGGACCAGTGTTACTGAGCCTTATGTGAGCCGTAATCATTCAGAGATCATGCTGGCCCATTTTGGAGCTCATGTGACCTGTACAGAACACACGGCTGCCGTTTCCCCTGAACCCCTTTTGGAAGGCCGCAGCATTAAGGTTCCCGGAGACATTTCCTCTGCTGCTTATTTCATTGCCGCAGGGCTTCTGGTTCCCGGTTCAGAGCTTCTCTTAAAACATGTGGGAATCAATCCTACCAGGGACGGCATTCTAAAAGTAGCCCGGGCCATGGGCGGAGATATTCAGCTGATAAATGAAAATGCGGAGAATGGAGAGCCTACCGCCGATTTACTGATTCGCTCTGCCTCCTTAAAAGGAACTACCATTGGGGGAGAACTGATCCCCACTTTGATCGATGAGATCCCTATTATTGCTGTTATGGCTGCTTTTGCAGAGGGCACTACCATTATTAAGGATGCTGCCGAATTAAAGGTAAAGGAAAGCGACCGAATTCAGGTAATGACCGATAACCTCAGACTTCTGGGTTGTGAAATCGAACCTACGGAGGATGGGATGATCATTCACGGTGGAAAACCCCTTCACGGAGGAACCGTAGATTCCCACAAGGATCACCGTATAGCCATGAGCTTTGCCATTGCTTCTCTTCTTACTGAAGGTCCTGTGACTATCCGGGATAAAGAATGTGTCCAGATCAGCTTTCCTGAATTTTATGAAGTTCTGGAAAAAATCTCCGGCAGCTCTGCATTCTGATATAAGGCAATACAAAAAGCGGTATAAAGTAACCCCGGGTTACCTTATACCGCTTCTATTCTTTTATACTGGTACTTTTTATTTACTGTGTTCTTTCACCGTCTGATAAAAGCCGATCTTGTTAGCAATCAATTCCGGCATACCAATGAACACACCACCATAATTATAAAAGCCCTCTTCTACTTCCTTAACACGGACGATCTCTACAAAAATCGGGATTACCTCTTTGGTCCACAGGGTTAAAGTGCCTTCATAGACATTCCCTTTATCCAACTGAACGCCACAATCAAAACCGATTCCACTGGTGGATACGTTGGTAACTGAAATCATTACCTCTTTTTCACCCTCACCACGAATCGTTTTGATATTCAAATAAGCTTCCAGATCGGTTCTTGCTTTTCTTCTTCTTTCGTCCATAGCCGCACCCCACTTTTTTGTTAAGTTTATCATATCCTACAGAGGTCTGTTTGTCAATGGAAAAGCAAGGGATTTCCTCTTCCCTTTCTACCCTTAGTGGAACGTAATACAGTTTTTAAACAATCATCATTGCATCTCCAAAAGAAAAAAATCTGTACCTTTCTTCCACAGCCTCTTTATAAGCCTTTAGAATATGGTCTCTTCCTGCCAGTGCAGATACCAGCATGACCAGTGTGGATTCCGGCAGATGAAAATTGGTGATCAGGCTGTCCAAAACCTTGAACTGATAACCGGGATAGATGAAGATGTCCGTATCTCCCTCACCTTCTTTTAGCCATCCATGTTCATCTGCTGCACTTTCAATGGTCCGGCAGCTGGTCGTTCCTACGCAGATGACCCTGTGGCCATCCTGTTTTGCCCTGTTGATCTTTTCTGCCGCTTCCCGGCTGATCTGATAATACTCTGAGTGCATATGATGCTCCAGAATATTTTCTGCTTTTACCGGTCTGAAGGTTCCCAGCCCTACATGCAGGGTGACGTAGGCAATGGATACTCCTTTTTCTTCAATCTGCTTTAACAGCTTATCGGTAAAATGAAGACCCGCTGTGGGTGCTGCCGCAGACCCTTCATATTTTGCATACACCGTCTGATAACGGTTCTTATCCTTAAGCTTATGGGTAATATAAGGCGGCAGAGGCATTTCTCCCAGGCTGTCCAGCACTTCTTCCCATATCCCTTCGTATTCAAAACGAAGAAGACGGTTTCCTTCCTCTAAAATATCCACCACCTCTGCCTTAAGCCTTCCTTCTCCAAAGGAAAGTCTGGCGCCGGGGCGACATTTTTTCCCCGGCTTTACCAGAGTTTCCCACAGATTGTTTTCTTTCCGCTTTAACAGCAGTACCTCTACGGCTCCATGGGTATCTTCTTTTTCTCCTAAAAGTCTGGCCGGAATAACCTTGGTATTATTCAGTACCAGACAGTCTCCCGGATAAAGATAATCGATAATATCCATAAAGGACTTATGCTCCACTTTCCCGGTAGATTTTTCCAAAACCAGCAGCCTGGAAGAGGAACGATCCTCCAGGGGATCCTGAGCGATCAGTTCCTGGGGCAGATCAAAATAAAAATCACTGGTTTTCATTACAGACAGGCCCTCTTTAAGAAAGCCACATATCCTCTTTTTGTTTCATAAAGATCGGCCTTGCTGATCCCCTCCCAGGGGGAATGCATACTGATCACAGCCACACCACAGTCGATCACATTCATTCCGTAGAGAGCAAGAATATAGGCAATGGTGCCGCCTCCGCCCAGGTCTACCTTACCCAACTCTGCGGTCTGGTAAACTACCTTTTCTTCTTCCAACAGATTACGGATATGGGCAATATATTCCGCATTGGCATCATTGGAGCCGCTTTTTCCTCTGGCCCCGGTAAACTTATTAAAGACCATACCCTGCCCCATAAAGGCCACATTCTTTTTATCGAAGGAGGAAGCAAAGGTAGGGTCATAGGCAGAGCTTACATCGGAGGACAGCATGTTGGAGGCTGCCAGGCATCGGCGAAGGTTCAGCTCACTATATTCTCCGACGAGATTCAATACCTCAGCCACCGTATTTTCAAAAAATCTGGACTGCATACCGGTAGCACCCACACTGCCGATTTCCTCCTTATCTACCAGGATGCAGCAGGCTGTTCTTTCTACTTCTCCTACCTCCAGGATTGCTTTCAGGGAAGAAAAGGCACAGACTCTGTCATCATGACCATAGGCCAGGATCATACTGCGGTCAAAGCCCGCTTCTCTGGCTCTTCCTGCAGGAACGATCTCCAGCTCCGCAGACATAAAATCTTCTTCTTCGATATCGTAGGTTTCTTTTAATATCTTCAGGATACTCTTCTTTACTGCATCCTTTTCCTCTTTTTCTTCCTCATTTTCCGGTGACATAGGCATATTTCCAATGATCAGATCAAGGGCTTCACCTTCAATGACCTTGGCAGCCTTTTTCTCCAGCTGCTCACTGGCCAAATGGATCAACAGGTCGGAAATAAAGAATACGGGATCATCCTCTGCCTCGCCCACATTAATCTCTACGCAGGTTCCGTCCTTTTTTACCACTACACCGTGAAGGGCCAGGGGCAGGGTCACCCACTGGTATTTTTTTACTCCACCATAATAATGGGTATCCAGATAGGCAATACCACCATCTTCATAAAGGGGGTTTTGCTTCACATCCAGTCTGGGCGAATCAATGTGAGCACCCAGAATATTCATCCCCTCTGTCATGGGCTTTTCCCCAATCTGGAACATGACCACACTCTTATTCATGCATACAGCATAAACTTTGTCGCCCTTAACCAGCTTTCGCCCTTCCTTCACTATCCGGCAAAGCTCTACATAGCCTTCCTTTTCGATCATGTTTACCACCAGATCCGTACATTCTCTCTCAGTTTTTCCATGATCCAGAAAATACATATATTCTTTTCCAAAAGCATCCACTTCCTCAAGCTGCTTTGGGGAATAGGTATTCCAAACATTTTTTCTTTCCATTATTTCATTTTCCTTTACTGTCTTAATTCGATTTTCATGCCTTTATTGTCTTAATTCAATTCCCATGCCTTCCAGGCCGTTCAGGATTTTCTTCATGGTAGCCGTTACATCCTGCTCTTCCAGGGTTCTGTCCTTTGCTCTAAAGGCCAGGGAATAAGCCATGGATTTAAATCCGGGCTTGATCTGTGCACCCTCATAGATATCAAAAAGGGCATAGGATTCCAGAAGTTTTCCACCTCTCTGGTCAAATACGGCTTCAATCTGTCCTGCCAGGATTTTCTTAGGCACCACCATACTGATGTCTCTGGTCACTGCAGGATATTTGGCAATTCCCTCATACTTACGGCTGAAGGTGGCAAAAGGCTCAACAGCCGGCATATCCAGTACAGCCACATAGGCCTTGGTTCCCAGATCATAATTGTCCAGTACTGCCGGATGCACCTCTCCCAGATAGCCTAAAACCACACCCTCATAAAGGATGTTTGCCTGACGGCCGGGATGCAGAAATACCTTGCCGGCATTAGGATCATAGGTCACTTTTTTATTCAAGCCTATAGCATCAAAATATTCCTCAATAACTCCCTTCATGGTGAAGAAATCACCATCTCCATAAAAGCCCAGAGTAAGCTGCATTCTTTCCTCAGGAAGCTCTGTCAGAGGCAGAGACTTAGGCAGATAGATATTGCCCAGCTCATAAAGCCTTACATCTTTATTTCTGCGGTTATAATTGGTTGCCAGAGAGGTCAGGATACCATTGAGAGAAATGGTTCTCATTATGGAAAAATCCTCTCCCAGAGGGTTGGCTATCGTAATGGCATTTCTTAAGGGATCATCCTCAGAAAGGGTAAGCTTATCATAGACCTTGGGACTTTCAAAGGAATAGCACATTCCCTGGGAAAAACCACAGAATTCCGCAATATCTCTTGCCTTTTCCTCCAGACGAAGCTTGAAGGGCAGCTTACCGGTAGTTGCTTCTCCACTGGGAAGAGTCATGGGAATCTTGTCATAGCCATAGAACCTTGCCACTTCCTCTGCAATATCTGCAATTCCCTCAAGATCCTGACGGAAAGAAGGAATGATCAGCTCATTGGCAGCTTCGTCATAGGAAAGCTCCAGACGGCCAAAGATATCCATCATGGTTTCTCTGTCAATGTCGGTTCCCAGAAGGTTGTTGATCCTCTCCTGATCGAATTTGATCCGGGTCAGTTCCTTTAAGGGCTCACAGACATCCACAATGCCGCTTACCACTTCTCCACAGCCCAGCTCCTGGATCAGCTGGCAGGCACGATTAATGGCAGCCTCGGCATTTCTGGGATCCAGACCTTTTTCAAATTTTCCGGAAGCATCCGTTCTTAAGCCCAGACGTTTTGCAGATTTACGAATATTTGCACCGTTAAAGGTAGCTGCTTCGAAAAGAACGGTTTTTACCTCATCCGTAATCTTGGAGTTTTCTCCACCCATAATTCCGGCAATACCGATTTCCTTTTCTCCGTCGCAGATCATCAGCATTTCAGAATCCAGCTTACGGATCTGGCCGTCCAGAGTCTGAAACTCCTCTCCATCTTTGGCACGCTTTACGATAATCTTCTTTCCTGCAATGGTATCCAGATCGAAGGCATGCATGGGCTGACCATACTCTTCCATAACGTAATTGGTGATATCCACCAGATTGTTAATAGGGCGAATTCCGCTGGCAGCCAGACGTCTTTGCATCCACTTGGGGGAAGGACCGATCTTAATGTTGGTACAAACCCTTGCACAATAGCGGCTGCAAAGATCTCTGTCGATTACCTCAACGGAAATATAATCTTCAACCTTTTCTCCATTCTCCTTTACTTCTACTACAGGGGCATGGAAGGGCTTGTTAAAAGTGGCTGCCGCTTCCCTGGCAATACCCAGTACACTGTAACAGTCCACACGATTAGAGGTTACTTCGTATTCAAATACGGTGTCCCGAAGTCCCAAAGCTTCAATGGCATCCGCACCTACCTCTGCCTCATCCTCAAAAATATAGATTCCATCTTCTGGTGCTTCCGGATAATAGTCTCTGGAAGAACCCAGCTCCTCAATAGAGCACATCATTCCAAAGGACTCTACTCCGCGGAGCTTACCGTTTTTGATGGTAATTCCCTTTTCCGGCAAAGGACCGCCATCGTGGCCTCCGGCCACCTTTCCACCGTCAATGACCACGGGAACCTTATCTCCCACTTTCACATTAGGAGCACCGGTAACGATCTGCAGCTTTTCCTTTCCCAGATCCACCTGGCAGACGATCAGTTTATCGGCGTCAGGATGCTTTTCAATAGACAGAATCTGCCCTACGATTATTTTATCCAGATTTTTATCCAAACGTTCAAAGGTTTCTACTTTTGTTCCGGAAAGGGTCATTGCGTCGGTGTATTCCTGATCACCTGCTTCCAGATCCGGTACATATGCTTTAATCCATGATAATGCTGTATTCATTCAATCCTCCTTGTTTTCGAAGAAAATGCGAGGCCCTCCGCCGAGCAGAGGATTGGCCTCCTTGTTTTCTAGAACTGTCTTAAAAATCTTATATCGTTTTCGTAAAGCAGGCGCATGTCATCAATTTCATATTTTAAGAGAGCAATTCGCTCCAGGCCGATACCGAAGGCAAAGCCGGTATATTTTTCCGGGTCAATGTTGCTCATTCGCAGTACATTAGGGTGTACCATACCACAGCCCAGGATCTCGATCCATCCGCTGCCTTTGCAGAAACGGCATCCGGTTCCGCCACATTTAAAGCAGCTTACATCCATTTCGGCACTGGGCTCCGTAAAATTAAAATGGTGAGGTCTGAATTTTACTTTCGTCTCTTCTCCAAAAAGCTCTCTGGCAAATTCAGCCAATGTTCCCTTCAAATCTGCAAAGGTAATCTTTTTGTCAATAACCAGCCCTTCAATCTGATGGAAGGAAGGAGAATGGGTAGCATCCACTTCATCAGAACGGAATACTCTTCCCGGCGCGATCATACGGATAGGCAGTTTTCCCTCTTCCATTACATGAACCTGGGTTCCGGATGTCTGGGTCCTTAAAAGGATATCTCCGTTAATATAGAAGGTATCCTGTTCATCCTTAGCAGGATGATCCGCCGGGATATTCAAGGCTTCAAAATTATAATAATCAGTTTCAATTTCCGGCCCTTCTACCACTTCGTAGCCCATACCGATAAAGATTCTCTCTACTTCTTCCATGGCGATGGTATTCGGATGACGGTGTCCCACATTGTTCTTTTTTGCCGGTAAGGTGACGTCAATTACCTCAGCCTTCAACTGGGCCTCTCTTTTCATGGCTTCCATTTTACGGATAGCCTCTTCCAGAACTTTTTCAATTTCTGCACGGGTCTCATTCACCAACTGCCCTACCTTAGGACGATCCTCAGGTGCAACATCCTTCATACTCTTCAAGACTGCCGTAAGAGCACCTTTTTTCCCCAGTATATTTACTCTCACCTCATTCAGCTTATCCAGGGCATCAGAATTTTTGATCTGCTCCATGGCTTCAGCTTTGATTTGTTCCAGTTTTGCGTTCATCATTTCCTCCATTCTTCTCTTACCTTCTTTTCCTATTTTTCGAGCGAATAACCTGTAAATACACGAAATCCCCAGTGTCATAAGACACTGGGGACGAAAATTCTCCGCGGTACCACCCACAATTCCCGATCAGCCGGGCACTCAAAGGCGTAACGTGCCATCCTACGTCCAGACCTACACTGCATACTTTCTAAGAAAATACTTTTCAGTCGGGCTGCTCCGGTGGGAAATTCATCGTATAACTGTACTTAAGGAGGCTTACAGCCTGTGGCCTCCTCTCTCTGGAAGAAGACTATACGTTTACTTGACACCATCACTGCATTTCTTTATCATAAGCTGATTTATTCAGCTATTCCTCAGATACTAATAATAATGAATAAGACTTTTTCTGTCAAGTTAATTTTAATCTTCAATAAGGAGTGGAACAACTATTCATAACAGTTCAGCTAAACTAAACTGCTACATCTATTCAAGTTTAAAGTTCTCTACTTCTGATAATAATTGTTCAGACATTTTTGCCAGCTTTGTTATTGCTCCTTTGATTTCTACATTGGCTGAAATCTGCCCATCAGAAGCTTCCTCCACAACCTGTGTCTGATCAGCAATCTGTCGGCTCAACTCATCGATCTTATCTACAGATTCCATAAGCTCGTGATTTTCATTCCCTATATTCTGCATATCAGTAATGATTTCTTCCAGCTGGCCTAAAAGTTGTTCGATTAAGGTCCTAATCATCATAAAAGAGGAATCTGCTTCCGATACTACAATTGTACCTTGTGAAACCTCCTTCGTTCCCTCGTTCATAGATAGGACAGCCTTTTCAGTACTTTCCTGCATTTCTGCCACAAGAGAAGATATCTTTTTCGTTGCTTCTGAAGACTCCTCTGCCAACTTACCTACTTCCTGGGCAACAACAGCAAATCCTCTTCCCTGTTCCCCAGCTCTCGCTGCCTCGATGGATGCATTAAGTGCCAGTAGATTCGTTTGACCCGAAATATTTGCTATGGTATCCACAATTTCACTGATCAAGCGAGAATGCTCACCAACCTCTTCTATTACTTTGGCTGTCTGGGAGACCACAGTTTTAATCGACTCCATCTGATGCTTAACGGCGGAAATTACCTCATTTCCATTTCTGGCAGCCTTCACCGTTTCATCCGCAGATGCAGATATTTCGGTGATATTTTCATTAACATGCGTGATAGCAGAAGTAATTTTATTGGCAGAATCAGCCATCCTTTCTACATGACTCACCTGCCGTCGGATATCAGCAGCAACAGTTTTAACAGCCTGTGATGCATCCTCTACCTGCTCCATCGTCTGTTCTGCCGTATCTGAAAGCTCTTCAGATGAAAACTTAATCTGATCTGCAGACTCATGGATATGAGACAATAGATTTCTCAGATTATCTCCCATAACATTAAAAGCCTCTGCCAGCTTGCCTACCTCAGTCTTATCTTTAATCTTAATGGAAACAGTACAATCTCCATCTGCCATTAAAGAAGCAGCATTCTGGAGCTTTCTTAAAGGTTTGATTACTTTATTTGTTGCAAGCCATACAGCAAAGGTAGAAAGCACCAAAAGCACAACTGCTGTAATCAGTGTAGTTTGCAAATATTCTGTAAGCGGAGCCATAAACTCATCGATATGTGCTACAACTGCCAGCGTCCAGTCCGTACTGTTCATAGGCGTATGTGCAATATAGGCCGGATATCCGTTCTCGGTGAACTCTGCTATACCAAGCTCCCCTGCCAGCACCTGCCCTTCCATTCCGTACAAATCATCCCCACTGCTCGTAAATGGATTATATTCCAGAATTTTGCTTGTGTCATGTGCTGCAATTACCGTCCCATCCTTCTGATAAAGAGTCGCATAACCACTCTGCCCCACCAAAACGTTACCTACAAGCTCTACCAGCTCCTCTACTTTAACATTGGCTCCCAGAATAGCCTGCATCCTGCCATTTACCTTAACGGGTATAGCAATAACCACAGCAAGCTTTCCATCAGCCTGTCCAATCAACGGATTCGAAATAACTGCCTCCTGTGTAGAAACAACTATAGGAAAATAGTCTCTCTCACTTATGCTTCCCGAAGTTCCAAGAGGAGAATACCAGTTTCCTTCCATATCAGAAAGCCAAAAACTGCTGTAGGCCTGCATTTCCTCAAGCTGTTCCCCAAGATAAGCATTAATTTCATCCGGATCACCACCCCGGATAATAGGAGTATTCGCCATGGCCTGCACTTCTGCCTTCCTGTTTTCCAGCCAGGCATCAAGCTGTGTCTGACACAAAATGGTATTGTCAGTTAATTCCTCTTCTACACTCTCCAGTATGGTTTCTTTTGAGTACCGGTAACTCGACCAGGACAAAAAGCCAACAATAACGGCAATAATCATAATGGTCAAGGACAGAAAAATGCTCTTTATACTCTTCATCATATGTCCCTCTTTTTCTTTTGTTAGTAATCTATTAAAGTATGGCCTGCCATTAACATGACAGACCATACTCCGTTTATTCTTCCTATTCTTCTTCCATAACCTTCAAATCAGGACTGAAAATCAATTTACAGCCTGTTGCTGCCTGGATATCTTCTTTGGAATAATCAGGATGGAGCTCAGTTACTGCAATTCCTTCAGGAGTAACCTCCATTACGCCCATTTCCGTCACAATCAGATTAACACATTTCTGTGCAGTAAGAGGAAGTGTACATTTTTCCAGGATCTTATGCGCTCCCTTCTGGGTATGGAGCATGGCAATGATTACTTTTTTCGCTCCAACCACAAGATCCATAGCACCACCCATTCCGGCCACCTTGGCACCAGGAACGATCCAGTTAGCCAGATCTCCATTCTCAGCCACCTGCATAGCACCCAAAACGGTAATATCCAGATGACCACCTCTTACCAGACCGAAGCTGGTTGCAGAGTCAAAGTAATTTACTCTGTCAATCGCAGTAACATATGCACCGCCTGCATTGACCACGTCCACATCTTCCTTTCCGGCTTCAGGTGCACCTGCCAGACCGGCAAAACCATTCTCTGAATGAAGGATCACATCCACATCTGAAGGGATATAGTTTGCTACCATGGTTGGAAGGCCGATTCCCAAATTACCAAAATCGCCATTTTTGAATTCTTTTGCAATACGCTTTGCAATTCTTTCTTTTAAATCTGCCATTTTGCCTCTCCTTCCACAATCGTATCTACCACTACACCTGCCACATCAAAGGTTTCCGGATCCAGCTCACCAACCTCAACCACTTTTTCACTGGCGATCACAACATGGTCAGCCGCTCCTGCCATTACGTAATTGAAGTTCTTGGTTGCCTTGTCACATCTGAAATTACCGAATCTATCACAAACAGAAGCTCTGATAAATGCATAATCAGCTTTAAGAGGCATTTCCAACAGATATTCTTTCCCTTCGATCTCAATTATCTGTTTCTTTCTTCCCAGCTCATCGGGATCATCCTGCACAGGAGTTCCCACACCGGTAGGAGTCAGTACACCGCCAAGGCCATAATTTGCTGCACGGATCTTCTCTGCAAGCGTTCCCTGGGGAACCAGAGTACACTTCAGGGTTCCGGCATTCATGCCATCTGCGATGGCCGGATTCATTCCCACATGGCTGGCAATAATGTGGTCTACCATACCCGCATCGATCAGCTTGGCAATTCCTCTTGCTGTCTTTGCCCCATAGGTACCTATCGGGAGACCGCCGTCATTGCCGATTACCGTAAGATGTTTTACTCCCTTTCTTACGAGCGCATCCATAAGGATTTCAGGAGAGCCTGTACCCAGGAATCCGCCTACCATAATCGTCATTCCGTCTTTTACACCAGCTACCGCTTCATCAGCAGACAAAAACTTATTAACCATTTTTCTCTCACCTTTCTTTCGTTTTTATTGTGCCGGATATGACCTGAGCCATATCCGGCACCCTTTCTTTAAAACTTTACCGTTTTGCATTCCCCCACAAACGCCTCATTTATTCCCGGTAAATTCGTGATTTAGTACAGTCTAAATTCCTGCTGGTAATAAAATACCCATTCCTGCAAGTGCAAAACATGCACACACAACAATACCACTGAATAACAGACAGATTACACAGTAACCCATAATGTCACGTGCAGAAAGTCCTGCTATACCCAATGCAGGTAATGCCCAGAAGGGCTGGATCATATTGGTCCATGCATCACCCCAGGCAATTGCCATACCGGTAACTGAAGGATGAACACCAAGTTCAAGTCCGGCAGGCATCATGATCGGTCCCTGTACGGCCCACTGTCCACCGCCGGAAGGTACGAAGAAGTTTACGATACCGGCTGACAGGAAGCTGAAAAGCGGGAAAGTAATGTGGGTGGAAATGGATACGAAGAAGTTGCTGATTACGGATGCAAGACTTACTCCATTAGGGGCAAAGGTCATCAATGCCATAATACCGGCATAGAAGGGGAACTGTAGAATAATTCCGGCAGTTCCTTTTGCTGCCTCACCAACTGCATTTACATAATTAATAGGAGTCTTATGAGCCAGGATACCTAAAATCAGGAAAATAAAGTTAACGATATCCAGAGTCAGATTAAAGCCCTTGGTAGCAAAATAGTTTACCAGGAAGATTACACCTGCCACAACAATAACCAGTGAACAGATCGGATTGTTTTCCAGTTTCTCAGCGGGAGTAACCGGTGCTTTCTTTTCCACAACCTTCTCTTCCAGTAACTTAGGGTCTACGATAAAAGCTTCTTCCTTGGAAGGATGCATCTTGGCATTGATCAAAGGTAATCCTACCAGAATGATCACACATGCTAAAATATTGTAAGGTGCAAAGATGGTCATGGAGGTGGAAACTGCTTCAGATACTGCTCCACCTGTAGCCTTCAGCAAAGCCTCCTCACCAGGGGTTGCCAGTGCCAGCGGAATAGAACCTGAAAAGCCTGCATGCCAAACAACGAAACCGGTATAGGCAGAGGCAATTAACAGTCTGTAGTCAATTCCCTTAACCTGTCTTGCAATTTCTTTTGCAAGAATGGCTCCGATAACCAGACCGAATCCCCAGTTGGCCCAGCAGCATACTACAGAAATCGCAGTAACAACGATGATTCCCTGGGTAGGTGTCTTGGCAATGCCAGCAATCTTTTCAATAATCTTCTTTACGATTTCTGCATTTGCAAAAGCATTACCTAAAACCAGTACCAATGCCATCTGCATGGAAAAGGCAAGTAAGCCCCATACTCCTGAGCCCCAGCCTGCTACTGTTGCTACAAAACCTGCTCCTGTAACGGCCATGGAGCCAATAAACACCAGTATGGTCAGGATGACACAGAACAGGAACGGATCCGGCAAGAAACGGTTAACCAACTGTACACATCCGTTTGATAGTTTCTTTAACATATTTGTCCTCTCTCCTTTGCATTTTTATTTTTCCTCTTTAGTGAACTGATCTCTTCCTGCTTATTGAGAAAAAAATAAACAGGAGAATGCGCACAAAAAATATCTTGGGGGGATTCTTTTTGTACATTTCTATTAAATTGTATAAATTTTTTCTAAAATAGTCAATATTTTTTCTAAAAAAATATTAAGGAAACGCTGATTAATTGACCTTATTCTCAGCATTATTCCAGTTTGTCAAGTTTTTGAAAATCGAAGAGGAAATTTTCACTGTATTGGCACTATATCCCCCTTGCTTTTAACCTGTTTTTTGAGGTTAATTCCTCAAAATGGGCGCAATTATACCGTGCACCCGACAAAATCTTTTGTTCTTCCAGCTCTGCTACACATTAACAAATTTGCACTGGCAAACATAATGTGGAATCGGTTCATGTTTTTGGAGATTCCACGATATGCAACT
>JAFSIS010000081.1 GCA_017439665.1 Lachnospiraceae bacterium | reverse complement strand
TTATGAGAACCCTCAAGATGCCCCCAATTCCACAGTTTGTCAATGAGCTTCATTTTCTCCTCCATTCTGCCGCCTGATAGCAGCAAACATAATTTTCGGCTTATCTAAATTATAAAATACCGCTGCTTTTCTATTCAATGGTGAATCAGAAGTTTCTTGGGTTTTCAGGAGAAAGAGATATTCAAAAACACCTTACTTCACTTGAAAACCGCTGATCTTGTGGTATACTAAATATAGCTTTACAGAAAGAGGGGTTCGCAATGGATAAGGATGCTGGCTTCCTGAAAAAGAGCGATTACTTTAAGGAAAACGAAAATATCTATATCCATCTTTCCGACAATCTGGATATGAACCGCATCTGCCACAGACACAATTTCATTGAGGTGAGCTATGTGGTTTCCGGCACTGCCATCCATACCATAGCGGGCATCAGCTACCAGGTAAAAAAAGGCAATGTGGTGATTGTAGACTACAACACTCCCCACACCTGGTCCTTTGATCCCAATAAGGACGCTCCTTTTATGACCTATGATCTTCTTTTCACCCCGGATTTCTTCGGAGCCAGCGGCATGAACACCAGCGAATTCTACTCTCTGGCCTCTCCCTACCTCTTCTCCTCCCTGTTTAAGGAATTTGACTCCCATTATGTACTGCACCATCTGATCAAGACCAATGCGAAAGAGTTTTACCAGCTTTTTTCACAGATCTACCATGAATATACCGCCCGGGAAAAAGGCTCCCAGACCCTGATCCGGGCATATCTGACAGAGCTGATCATTAAGCTCTTCCGGGAATTGGAACGGCAGCAGCCCTCCTTCACTGTCAGCCACCAGAAAATCGTGGAACAGGCCATATGCTACATGCAGGAAAACTACAAGACCCATATCAATCTGGACGATATCGTATCGGGGATCTTTCTCAGCAAGGACTATTTCCGGCAGATCTTCAAAAAGATCACCGGGCTTTCCATCACCTCCTATATCCAGGAGCTTCGGATCCGGGAGGCCTGCCGCCTGCTGGAGACCACAGAGGACAGCTCCGCGGAAATCGCCCGGGAGAGCGGCTTCAATGACATCAAGTTCTTTTACCAGACCTTCAAAAAAACAATGGGTATGACCCCGGCAAAATACCGGAAAACGCACCAGGACAAGGATGAATAGTTTATTTCCCAGATAAAAGCAAACCGCTTTTATCTGGGAATTTTTAGACATTAGTCGATATAGAAGGTCTTCAGCTTCAGCATCTCCGCCACAGCCAGAAGCTCCTGGGACATATCGGAAATACCCACGATGCAGTGATGGGTCACACCGCTTTCAAATACGGCCTCCAGATAGTCCTTGATGGGTGTCTTCACCTGGGCCATAGCATGCAGCTCATTATAGGCCATGGCGGGCATATCCACACTGTTGGCAGGAGAAACCACCATCTTATAGCCATCCACCGTCTCAATGACATGGCCAAGGGTGATAGGGCCGGGCTTAACGATCAGCTCATAGTTCAGGCCGCCACCCTCAAAGCCCCACTCCTC
>JAFSIS010000080.1 GCA_017439665.1 Lachnospiraceae bacterium | reverse complement strand
GATCCCTACACCAATACCGTTAAGGAAGTATTCCGCAAAGCCTACTCTGATGGTCTTCGTGCAAAGGTTAACTGCTATGGTGCAAACGATGTTTGTGAAGGTGTTGCCATCATGCATAAGGAAGGTGTAGACGTTTCCATTACCGGCAACTCCACCAACCCTACCAGATTCCAGCATCCCGTTGCAGGTACCTATAAGAAGGAATGTCTTGAACAGGGCAAGAAATACTTCTCTGTAGCCTCCGGCGGTGGTACGGGACGTACTCTCCATCCCGATAATATGGCGGCAGGTCCTGCTTCCTACGGTATGACCGATACTATGGGACGTATGCACTCCGATGCACAGTTTGCCGGTTCTTCCTCCGTGCCTGCCCACGTAGAGATGATGGGCCTGATCGGAGCCGGAAACAATCCTATGGTAGGAATGACCGTGGCTGTAGCAGTAAGTATCGAAATGGCCGCTAAAGAGGGTAAATTCTAACTGATTTGCGAACTGCCGTTTGATTTATTTACTATAATTGATACAAAATGCCGTAAACTTACAGGTTTGCGGCATTTTTTACTATTTTCCACTAACAGATGGACTTGAAAAGAGTGGGATAGGCATTAGGCAGACACTTGATTTCCTGTAGATAGGATAAGATTATCTGCTGATCTTATTTTTATCCTATAAAATCTTTGTCTATTTGCTTATTTAATCCATTTTTATTAAATTTATAGGATAAAAAGTAAAGATAACACATGTTATATCCCATAATCTGGAGGTCAAGACTGAGTTCTGTGGCAAAGTTCTGTCGTTTTTTGGGATAAGAAATAAGTTTGCTCAAATTTTTATCCTAATATATGGCTTAAGAGGATCTAATTTCATAACCATAAGTAGAAAATAGTAGGATAAGTATGAGCATTTTGCTCATTTTATCGTAACTATTCAGCCCCCAGTTAAAATACAATGATTTTTTTTACTTATCCACCGTCATTTTGACAGTGTCCAAACAATCCGAATTCGCCTTTTTCTCCAGTTGATCAGAATTTGGTAAAATATTCCACTTAATATTCGAATAAAAGAAATGATTTGTTGTATTGCTGATGAATAAATGGTAAGTGAGCTTGACATGAAAAGCTGAATATGTTATATTCAAGATGGAAAGCAAACTTTCCGTGAAAAGGAGGAACAGTTTGAAAAATCGAATAGAAGAATTGCGAAAAAACAGAGGAATAAAACAGGAAGATTTAGCCGCAGCATTAGGGGTTTCAAGGCAGACAATAGGTTCTTTGGAGAACGGAAGATATAACCCATCTATTCAATTAGCTTTCAAATTGTCACGATATTTTGAGTTAAGCATTGAGGATATTTTTATCTATGAGGAGAGTTAAAAATGAAGCAGGAAAAGCTGTTGTCGCAGAATGAAATAAATGAATTTAAGCAATTAGGAATTGAGCAAAAGGACGAGAGAAATATCGCATTAGGGAATACCGCAAAGGCCAGAGCATATGAATTGATGATATGTCTTTTTACTATAGCTATTGTACTTCTTGCATTTTTTAATGTTATTAACTTATCTGCATTCTTTATCTTGTTGGGAGTATTTGTAATTTGCCAAGCCTATTTTATCTTCAGATTGTGGAAGTATCATAAAGAAATGTAAAGTCACACATCTAAGCAGGGAAAAAGGAAAGAAACATATATACTACATTCAAAGACATATCGCAGACAAGAGGGGGCAAACGGATAGACTGCTCGTGCCCTCTGCCATTATGAAAAAATGTTATGCAGTAGAGGTTAAAAATCCCTTATTCGATGCGGCTTTTTCCAAACATTTAACGATAAAGGAACTGAATCGTCAGGAAAGGTTAGAGATAAAATGAAATCGAGATACATACAGACAGCTATCCTTCTTCTTATTTTGGGTATATTTATAGGATATACTGACACAACGATAAAAAAAGAAATGAGTATGGAAATTCCGGCAGAAATTACAGTATCTGAAAAGCCAGAAACAGAGTCTGGGAAAGTTTCAGAAACAGAAGATGCCAGGGTGGATGAAATGTCCTATCCAGTTCTACTGACGCCTACCTTAACCTCAGACATTGATTTTGCCACTTTTTCGGAAGATATCTTCTGTATTTTTGACGGAAAGCAGTATGGTTATATGAAGCTTTCAGGAGAGGAAATCACGGACTATGTCTATGATGCAGCCTTTCCTTTTTCGGAAGGCCTGGCTCTGGTAATGAGAGAGGGAAAATACGGCTACATCAATACAGAAGGAGATGAGGTCATCCCCCTTATTTATGAAGATGCGGCTTCTTTTACGGAGGGACTGGCCTATTTTTCCACAGAGGATGAATATGGATTTATGGATAAGGATGGTAAGGTGGCTTTTTATCTGGACTGTGACAGTGTCAGCTCTTTTCAGGAGGGGCTGGCTTACGTCTGTATTGATGGAAAATACGGATATATTGATCAGAGCGGCAAAATAGTGATCGAACCTGTCTTCCATGATGCCGATTATTTTAAAAATGGCCTTGCCTTTATCAATATGGATGGCTATGTAGGGGCGATCAACAATGAAGGTGAAGTGGTGATTCCCACAAAATACAGCTATCTCTATTGGGCCGAGGATTATATCACAGCAACAACAGAAGAAGGTGAGGAATACTATGGGCTGAATGGAGAGTTTCTGAAGGAAAAGCCGACAGGACAGACAACACTTTCCGAAGATGAATCCATAGTAGAAATGGAGATTATTGAAAAACTGAAGAATGACTATGATTATCTGGGGATTTTTAACCAGGGCCATGCAGCTGTCTGTAAAAATCATCAATATGGGATCGTGGATGCTGACGGAAAGCTGGTCGTTTCTCCCACTTATGATTACGCAATGACTTTTGTAGATGGTTCATATTGTCTAAAAAACGACAAGTATTATTTGTATGACAGGAATCACAATTTGATTTATGAATCGAAAAAAGAAGCAGACTGGATTCATATGGAGTCTGATTTTTACAGGATAGACTATGGAAACAGTATAGTGGTGGTTGATAAAAAGGGGGAGGAAATTTTATCTGCAGAATACGAGTACTGTGCAGATAAGATATATGGAGAAGGCTATGGAAATTTTATTTTGCAGTATTGGAATGATAGTAATGCAGATTCGATTCTGTTTTTGGGAAAAGATGAAAATGCCGCAGCAACAGATATTTTGTTGAAAAATACCATCACTCCCAGGATAGAAGAGTATAGGGAGTTAATACGTGGAAATAATGAAGCGGTAATTTATATGGAGGAAGAATACAATAGCAGGATGTGCTTTTCACGCTGGGAGGAAGATAATTACATCAAAGAAATAAAATTGTTTTCACTGGAGCAATCGGAGAACCCTGTTTTATCTTACAGGGAGGCACCGATCTTTCCACCCGGCTTTCCTCTTTCAAGCAGTGCTCTTTATGCCATGGAGGGAGAACGCCTCTACTGCCTCGTCACGGGATATGAGTGTGGAGGTTCTTTAAGAGGGAATTATGTATGTTTTTGGAAGGATAGCAAAACCGGAGAGATATTTCCGGGAAGCAGAGGTAGTACAGGAGGATTTGGAGGTTATTCCAGCTATAGCCATATTTATCGATTCCAGGAAGGAGAAATACATCCCTTCCATTCGGAGTCCATTACCACCCATACCCCGGGAAATTATCGTCAGGAAGAATTACTGGAAAATGCACATCTGTTCTACAATGACGAAGATATACCCTATACAAGAGAAACGATACAGGAGGCTGAACGGGTGACTGAATATGTGGTAGATGGAAAGCAGGTCACTAAGAAAGAGTATAAGGAGGCCTGTGACAGGTATATTTATATTGGGTTGTTTTGATCCCCCTGACGGACCCATTATAGAAAAAGGCTCGTAACTGTAAAGGTACTGGACAGTTACGAACAGTCATAACAGGGCATATAGGAGGCCGCATGAACACAGATCCAAAACTGGAATTTTATAAGAGCCAGGATTTTATGCGTCTGGGACAGGCCATCAGCCGTAAGCAGTGGCAGAGTGCGGCTATGATCATCCGCCGGATGGACACGAGGGCGAAGGAAGCAGGGATTGCAGAGTTTGAGAAGAACTTTACCGGTCTTCGCCAATGTATCAATCGAAGGGATGATCGGGAAGCAAAGCAGATTCTTGCCATGGTGGTAAATAAGCGGGCAGGATATTTGAATCAGCAGACAAAAGAGGAGGAAAGATGGCAGAATATACCCACGTAAAGCATGGATTTGATCCGGTCTATGATGAGCATTCCAAAATTCTGATCCTGGGAAGTCTGCCCTCGGTAAAGTCCAGAGAACAGGGATTTTATTACGGTCATCCCAAAAACCGGTTCTGGATGGTGCTGGCAAAACTATTGGAGTGGGAACTTCCTGCCACCATTGAAGAAAAAAAGAAGATGCTATTGGAAAATAAGATCGCCATTTGGGATGTACTGGACAGCTGTGATATTATGGGGTCCAGCGACAGCAGTATCAAAAATCCGGTGGCTGCTGATATTCAGGGGGTGTTACAGAAAACTTCCATACAAAAGATCTATGCCAACGGCGGTGCGGCCGGAAAATATTACCGTAAACTGGTCCAGCCCATAACCGGAAAAGAAATCATGGTTCTGCAGTCTACCAGCCCTTTAAATTGCCGTTTTTCTCTGGAACAGCTGGTAGAAATGTGGCGGGTGATCCTGGAGGGATAAGTTTTTTTGTGCCAAGCCTTTTGAAATATGGTATACTACAACAAAACGTCCATAGAAGAGAGAAAGGTTAGATTGAAAATGGAAAAGCAGGTTGCTATTTTAATTGACGGAGATAATATTGCTCCCAAATATGCAGAGTATATTAAGCAGGAGGCTATGCGCCTGGGCAGAATTAAAATCTGCCGTTTGTATGGTTCTATCGATTCTTCTTCCGTAAAATCCTGGTATAAGGTTATGCCGCTTCAGGGAATCACTCCTGTTTTGCAGATGAGCTATGCCAATGGAAAAAGTATTGCCGATCAGGCACTGACCATTGATGCCATGGACATTTTATATACGGGGGATGTGGATGTAATCTGTCTGGTCAGCAGTGACAGTGATTTTACAAAGCTGGCTTACCGGATGAAGGAGGCAGGAAAAACGGTTATCGGAATGGGAGAGAAGAAGACCAATGAATCTCTTGCCAAAGCCTGTGATGAATTCAAGCTTCTGGATCTGATCTATAAGGCGGTGGTAACCGATGTGGAGGTAGAACCTGAGCCGGAAAATAAGGGAACTGCACCCGATAAAAAGAAAAAAGAATCCCGGAAAAAGAAGAAGATTTTTGGTGGAGAAGTGGTTCATCCTGAACCTGAACGGGAAATTGAAGAGGAAGAGATTATTGGAGATGAACCGGTGATCAGTATTCCTACGGAAGATCTGATCATTGAGGATATTATGGATATTCTGGACGATGACTGGGAGCTTCTGGCAAAGGTTGGAGCCTACATCAATAAACGCCGTCCCGGCTTCGATGTACGAATTTACGGATACCGTAACATGTCTGATTTTATCAAAAAACATAAGAATTCCTTTGAAATGAAGAAGGTAAAGGCTGAGGATAATATTCATGAAAACCTCTATGTAAGGAAGGTACAGAATGATTAAATCGGCCAATTCTATTAGTGATTTTTTTCCATAATGATAGATACCGTCCTTTGACAAAGGACGATAAATGCTTTTATTAAGTTAAGGGGTGAATCTTTGGGTTTACCCCTTAAAATATTTTGGGGAATAAATTTTTAATTTAGTCAGATGATCTTGTAACCTTTTTTATCCTGGTTTATCTAATTTATAGGACGTCCAAAGACAGGAAGGAAAATACCATGGAACAGTTTAAAGATATTTATGAGAAATATTATAGAAAAATATATCTGTTCCTCTTAAAAATGTCCGGTAATCAGACACTGGCAGAAGAACTGACGCAGGAAACATTATACAAAGCTTTTATCCATATTGAACAATACGAGGGTAGAAGTTCGATTTATACCTGGCTTTGTGGAATTGCAAAAAATAACTGGCTGGCAGAAATGAGGAGGCAAAAGTTCCGGGCCAATCAGGAAATTTCATCGGAATATGCATGTGGAAAAGACTTCGAGGAAGAGGTCTTGGAAAAACAATTGCGTAATTTGATGAGGCAGGAAATTCTTAAACTACAGGAACCCTATGTAACAGTTTGTACATTAAGGATTTATGGAGAATTGTCATATGTGGAGATTTCCGGTTTGTTTGGAAAGTCAGAAAGCTGGGCTAAGGTGACTTTTTTTCGGGGAAAAACAATGTTGATAGAAAGGATGGAAAAATATAAATGAAAAAAGAAATGAGCAGTTGTGATGTGATACAGGATCTGATTCCTCTTTACGAAGATAATTGCTGCAGTGAGTATTCAAGAAAGCTTGTAGAAGAGCATTTAAAAGAATGTAAATATTGCGAAAAAAAATATCAGCAATATATGAAAGAATTGCCGGAAAATGTGGATTCAGAAAAAATTGAGGCGAAGAAGATCCGACAGGGAATACGAAAGATCAATCGCTGGAAAACGGCAGGAATTACAATTTTATCCGTAATTATTATTACCATTTTTGTGGTACTGCCTGTTTGGAACTATATCCGTGGAGAAGGAATAACTTACGGGAACCTGAAGGCAGTAAAGATTGCCTATGGATTTGAGAGGGCACTTGCTTTGGGTGATTATGAAAGAGCTTATACCTATCTGGATATTGAGGGAAAATATCAGGATTTACTGGCAACAAACTCAACGGATCCAAATGTTATGGAAGGTATTCGCGAGATTGAGGAGAACGGCTTTGAATGGTATAACGAGGTTGCCAAAGCAAAGTTCATGGAAAATATGAAGACACTGGAAGAAATGAACGAAGTGGTGGATTCCTATTCGGGTTTCAAGATTTTGAAACAACCATCTGGCTGGCAGGTTGATTTCAATTATGTGGAAACAGCGTCTGGTCAGGAAATCGGGATGCAGTTAGATATTTCTCCTGAAGGAATAATTAACTTTAACGCTCTTGTTAAGTTTGTACCGATGGATAGTATAACTGATGGAACGACGATGAATGGGGCAGTAGAGCAAAAGAACCTGATGCTCTCCAGATTTTATGTGTCGCCAACAATCAATGAAACCATAATGGAAATCTTATATGATGAAACGGATTATGAGTGGGAAAAACTGTTTGTATATTAAGCGTTTTTATTCCTGACCATCATTTTCATTTTCCTCTGAATAGGGAGTGAATTCTGTATCCTCTCCTTCAGTTACGATAACATTGGCATCTTCCGGAATATCTCCCTGTAAAAGAGTGGCAATATAATTTACCCTCTTCATGGCACTTTCATAGTGTTGTGAAGCTGCTTCGGCCAGATTTTCATCAAAGCTTTCACCTTCATAGGCCTGGCGATAATAGCTGACTGCCTGACTCATATGGTCAGCAGCATCATCTGCCAGTGCCTCTATACTGACAAACTCTGCAGGAACCTGGATTTCTGCCAGAAACTGGAACTGCAGATTCATTGCATCCAGATAGCCAAGAAGAGAAGAAACCGCATCTTCAGAATCGGGCGAGATGGCATTCATGGATTCACCAATACTGGTGATCTCCGTATAGAAGGATGTCATATTTTCTTTAAACTCAGTTAATTCTTTCCTTTCTCCACAGCCGGTTAACATGATAAGCGCCATGAAGCCAATCAGTAATAATCCTTTTTTAATACGCATTCTTTTCATCCCTGTCTGCCCTATCTATATTTCTATATTTCAAATTTTTCTATCTTCTAAATTCTGATGACAATTGATCTTGTGTCAAGGAATTTGGCTAGAATCTTCTTCGAATAACCTGTATCACTTTACCATAAACGACATTTTTTCGCAAGATTCATTCCCGCTGGAAATAACTGCCGTTTAGATGAGTGAGGCCGTCCCGTGAAAGGATATAGGTATTCTCTTCAAGCACGCTCTCGCTTAACTTCAAACGTAGCGGTACTAAGTTCGCAAAAGACGCGAACCAAGTACCGACGTTTTCAGATAGCTTTCAGAGAAAACCTATATCCTCCTGCGGGATTGGTCTTTCTCAAGCTAAACTGGCATTTAGATTTAGATGAAGCGGAAGACAGACCGAAGGCAAAAAGTTATTCTTCCAAATACCCTTTGAGAACGCCGGCACTTGATTTGTCCGAAGGACAAATCTTAGTGTCCGCTGCGTTCGAAAGGAGCGAGAGCGTGTTTTGGAAGAAAACTGTTTCGGCCTTCGGTCGTGGCCACTACTCATCTAAACTACAGTTTTGGAAAATCTCTGGTCATTTTCACACTGCTGTGATAGAGTAGAAAAGAATACACTTCAAGGATAGTGCACTAAGGAAAAGCTGATTTAATCAGCTTTTCCTTAGAATAACTTAATCAATACTAATACAGAAGGGAAATTACACAGATGAATAAACAGGAATTCAAACAGCTTACCGAAAAAAGTCTGCTTTTTTTAGATGGAGCAACAGGCTCCAATTTACAGATGCGGGGAATGCCTAACGGAGAATCTCCGGAAAAATGGGTGTTGGAGAATCCACAGGTACTTTTTAAGCTGCAGAGGGAATATGTGGAAGCAGGAACCAATATCCTGTACTCCTGTACCTTTGGCGGTAACCGAATCAAGCTGGCAGAATATGGAATGGCTGAGAAACAGGAAGAGGTACTGAGAAATCTGGTGGCAATCTCTAAAGAAGCAGCTGGGGATAGAGCCTGGGTTGCCGGAGATATCACCATGACCGGAGAGCAGCTTTCTCCTATCGGAAAGATGGATTTTGAAGAGCTGGTGGAGATTTATAAGGAGCAGATCCGTTATATGGAAGCCGGAGGAGTGGATCTTCTGGTGGTAGAAACCATGATGAGTCTGCAGGAAACCCGCGCTGCCCTGATCGCAGCTAAGGAAGTCAGTGAGTTGCCGGTAATGGTCACCATGACCTTTGAAGCTGATGGGAGAGCCCTCTTTGGTACGGACGTTCTGACAGCGGCAGTGGTTCTGGAAAGTCTCGGTGCTGATGCCTTTGGTATTAACTGCTCTACCGGGCCCCAGCAGATGATTCCTTTATTTGAGCAGATCAAATCGGTTGTTTCCATTCCTCTGATCGCCAAGCCCAATGCAGGACTTCCCATGCTGGATGAAGAGGGAAATACCATATACAATATGGGACCAGAGGAGTTTGCTTCTGAGACTCTTAAACTCTGGGAGCAGGGAGCTTCTATCCTGGGAGGCTGCTGTGGAACCACGCCTGCACATATCCGTGCCCTTACCACAAAGATGAGTGGGAAACAACCGGTAAAAAGAGAGAAGATCAGGAAAAGATACGTGACCTCTGAACGTCAGACACTAGCCTTTGGCCTGGATGATCCTTTCCTGGTGGTAGGGGAGAGGATCAATCCTACCGGAAAGAAAAAGCTACAGGAAGAGCTGCGGGCAGGAAAAATGGAGATGGTTACCGAGTTTGCCACTGCTCAGGAGGAAAAAGGAGCCGCTATCCTGGATGTGAATATGGGCATGAGCGGTATTGATGAAGAAGCCATGATGCTGAAGGCACTGGAAGAGATTTCCCAGGTGACCAACCTGCCTCTGTCCATTGATTCCAGCTATATCAATGTATGTGAAGCAGCTCTGCGCCGTTATCCCGGAAGGGCACTCCTTAACTCCATTTCCCTGGAAAAAGAAAAGGTGGAAAAACTGCTGCCGGTAGCTAAAAAATACGGGGCAATGTTTGTTCTTCTGCCTCTTTCCGATAAGGGGATTCCGGAAACTCTGGAAGAAAAAATCGCCATTATTGATGAACTGACCGACCGTGCCCTGGCCCTGGGATTTACGAAAGAGGACATCGTGGTAGATGGGCTGGTGGTTACCGTGGGAGCGAAAAAGACCGGAGCTGTGGAAGCTCTGGAGACCATCCGTTACTGTAAGGAAAAGGGGCTTGCCACCACCTGTGGTCTGTCCAACATTTCCTTCGGTCTGCCGGAGCGGAGTATGATCAATGCCGGTTTTCTGACCATGGCTATCCAGGCGGGACTGACCATGGCTATAGCAAATCCCAGCCAGGATCTCTTGATGGCGGCGGCCTTTGCCAGTGATCTTCTGTTAAATAAGGAGGATAGTGATATCCGCTACATTGAAAAAATGGAAACCATTTCCATCAGTGCGGCAGCACCAAAGGAAACGGCTGAAGCTGCCACGGTCTCACAAGGAGATTCTCCTCTGTATGAACTGGTTCTTAAAGGTAAAAAGAACCAGATCAAAGCAGTAACGGAGGAGCTTCTTTCTCAGGGAAGAGAGGCCAATGAACTTTTACAGAACAGCCTTTTACCGGCTATCAATGAGGTTGGAGATCTGTTTGACCAGGGAAAATATTTCCTTCCCCAGCTGATCAACAGTGCAGAGGCCATGAAAACCTCTATTTCTGTTTTACAGCCTCTCTTGGAAAAGCAGACAGAAGGAAAAAATATGCCTTCTGTGGTTTTTGCCACTGTGGAGGGGGATATTCATGATATCGGAAAAAATCTGGTAGTACTGATGTTAAGAAATTATGGCTTTACCGTACATGATCTGGGCAAGGATGTTCCCAAGGAAAAGATTGTTGCTACGGCAATGGAAACCGATGCTGCTGTGATCGGCCTTTCTGCATTGATGACCACCACCATGCAGGAAATGAAGAATGTCATTGCCTATGCCAGAGAACAGAACTGTCAGGCAAAAATTGTCATTGGAGGAGCAGTTATTACTGAGGATTATCAGATTCAGATCGGTGCCGATGGCTATGCCAGGGATGCGGCTGACACGGTTCGCGTGATCAAGGGATTATTGGATATCAATGATTAGCAGACTGACAGAGTGAAAAGGAAGGTGGATAAAATGTTGAATGATTCCGATTGCCTTTTCCACTTTAGTGTGTTAAAATACATGTATTTATCAGTGCAAACTATAGGAGGATATTTATGATTGGTGCAGATCTTATAATAAAATCTCTGGAACAGGAAGGGGTAGAAGTAGTGTTCGGCTACCCGGGTGTAGCTATCTGTCCCTTTTTTAACAGCATGACAAATTCAACCATCCGTCCTGTGCTCATCCGTACAGAGCAGAATGCGGCCCATGCAGCAAATGGGCTGGCAAGAGTAACAGGAAAAGTGGGTGTATGTGCAGTAACCAGCGGACCCGGAGCAACCAACCTGATCACCGGTATTGCCACGGCCTTTGCCGACAGCATTCCTTTGGTATGTATCACCGGTCAGGTGGATTCCTCCCTTTTAGGAAGTGATGTGTTTCAGGAAGCGGATATTACAGGGGCGGCAGAGTCCTTCGTAAAATACAGTTATCTGGTTCGGGATGCGGAGGACATTCCCCGGATCTTTAAAGAAGCCTTTTATATTGCCAGTACAGGACGAAAAGGGCCGGTGCTTATCGATATTCCCATTGATGTACAGAATCAGAGCGTGGGTAAATTTAAGTATCCCGAAGAAGTGAAAATGAGAACCTATAAGCCTACGGTTAAAGGAAATATTGTCCAGATCCGAAAAGTAGCCAGGGAGCTGGCGAAAGCCAAACGTCCGGTGATCTGTGCCGGAGGCGGTGTTTTTCTTGCAGATGCCCAGAAGGAGCTGATTTCCTTTGCAGAACAGTATCAGCTGCCGGTAGTCAGTACCATGATGGGTATTGGAAGCCTGCCATCGGAGCATCCCCTTTATATCGGTATGGTGGGAAATAACGGAAACGGTTATGCAAATCGTGCCATTAAGGAATCCGATCTTTTAATCATGGTGGGTGCCAGGGTGGCAGACCGTGCAGTAAATCGCCCAGATCTGATCCTACGGGATAAGGTATTGGTACATATCGATGTGGATCCCTGTGAAATCGGAAAGAATGCAGGACCTACCATTCCTCTGGTGGGAGATGCAAAATATATTTTTGAGGATCTTTGCAAAGAAGAGGTGGAATGTGACCACCATGTATGGCTGGAAACCCTGAGGCTGTATAAGGAAACCATGGCTCCCAAGCCAAAGATGGATAATCCATATGTAGACCCCAGAAGATTTATTCGCATGCTTTCCCAGAAAATGGATGATGATGGGATCTATGTTGCTGATGTGGGTCAGAATCAGATCTGGTCCTGCCATAATCATGTGGTGAAAAAAGGGCGTTTCCTTACCTCCGGAGGAATGGGTACCATGGGGTATTCTCTTCCTGCCGCCATGGGCGCCAAGATTGGCTGTCCTGACCGTCAGGTAGTTGCCGTCTGTGGTGACGGTGCCTTCCAGATGTCTATGATGGAGCTGGCGACCATGGTTCAGCATGGAGTAGAGGTGAAAATGGTCATTTTGAAAAATGGAATGCTGGGTATGGTAAGGGAGTATCAGCACACTACTTATAAGGATAACTATGTGGTGGTGGATTTAAGCGGAAGCCCTGATTTTGGTAAGCTTGCAGAAGCCTACGGAATAGACTTTATCCGGGTGGAAAATATGGAACAGGCAGAAGCCGGAATTGACCAGTTTTTAAAGACAAAAGGTTCTGTATTGATGGAATGTCTTATCGATCCCATGGATCTGGTGAAATAGGAGGAGACGGAAAATGAAGCGAATTTATTCTGTTCTGGTGGAGAACCGCTCCGGTGTACTTTGCAAGGTTGCGGGGCTTTTTTCCAGAAGAAATTTTAATATTGATTCCCTGGTAGTAGGAGAAACTGATGATTCTGCCGTTTCCTGCATGACTATCGTCAGCAGTGGGGACAGACGGACCATCGAGCAGATTGAAAAACAGCTGAATAAGAAGCTGGATGTGATCAAGGTAAATACCTTTGAAGAAGAACACAGTATCAGCCGGGAACTGATGCTGGTAAAGGTAAAATACAACAAGGGTAACCGAAAGGATATCATGGAGGTCTGTAAGATGATGAATATGGAGAATCAGCATGCTTTTGTGGTGGATTTTTCCAAGACCCATATGCTGATTCAGGTTTGTGATATTCCGGAGCGTACCCAGCTCTTTTTAAAAATGCTGCAGGGGATCAGCATTGTGGAGGTAGCAAGAACAGGCACTGTTGCGTTAAAGAAATGTTGTGAAACAAAGTAATTATAAAAACAACATTCATAACTTTAAGTTATAGGCTCCATTCCCCGACTTCATACGTTGACATGGGCATTTTTAGTTGCTATATTAGGAGAAGAGAAAATTTTCTGCTTTTGGCAGAGGCTTTGGAACAGTGAGGCAGTGTAAAAAAATGAAGAAGAAAGTATTTCAGTTACTGGTAGACAATACCTCCGGTGTATTAAGTCGGATTTCCGGCCTGTTTTCCAGACGGGGCTATAATATCGAGAGTATTACTGCCGGTGTGACAGCAGATCCCCATATTACCCGTATTACCATTGTAGCCAGTGGTGATGATGAGATCCTGGATCAGATTGAGAAACAGGTTGGCAAGCTGGAGGATGTTCGGGACATTAAGGAGCTGAAGCCTGAATCCAGTGTTTACCGGGAGCTGGCTCTGATCAAGGTTAAGGTATGTGCCACAGCCAGACAGGGCGTGATCGAGGTGGCTAATATTTTCCGTGCCAATATCATTGATGTGGCACCCGAAGGGCTGATCATTGAAATGACCGGTAATCAGGATAAGATCGATGCTTTTATCAAGCTTTTAGACGGTTATGAGATCCTGGAGCTGGCAAGAACCGGTATTGCAGGACTTAGGCGCGGTACAGAGGATATTGTGTATCTCTAAAGTGAGGAAATCCATAGGATTTTCGAGCTTGTCCTGAATGGTTACATACATGCAATACAATAAGAAACTCTTAGTGTGACTGTCCCAAAGGGGACGGTTACCCTTTAGTTAATATTTAGTTTAACATGTCGCTAAGCGGCAGAATGGAGGAAGAAATGGCAAAAATTTATTATCAGGAAGATTGCAACATTTCCATGCTGGAAGGAAAAACGATTGCAGTAATCGGCTATGGCAGCCAGGGACATGCACATGCTCTGAATGCAAAGGAGTCCGGATGCAACGTAATCATCGGTCTTTACGAAGGATCCAAGTCCTGGGATAAGGCAGTGAAGCAGGGATTTGAAGTATATACGGCGGCTGAAGCAGCAAAAAAAGCAGATGTGATCATGATTCTCATCAATGATGAAAAACAGGCTGCTATGTATAAGCAGGATATTGAGCCCAATCTGGAAGCCGGAAATATGCTGATGTTTGCTCATGGTTTTGCTATTCATTTCGGACAGATCGTTCCTCCTGCTGACGTTGACGTTACCATGATCGCTCCCAAGGGACCCGGTCATACCGTTAGAAGTGAGTATCAGGCCGGCAAAGGTGTTCCCTGTCTGGTTGCCGTTCATCAGGATGCTTCCGGCAAAGCGCTGGATAAGGCGTTGGCTTATGCCCAGGCTATCGGTGGAGCAAGAGCAGGTGTTCTGGAAACCAACTTCCGTACTGAAACGGAAACTGACCTTTTTGGTGAGCAGGCTGTATTGTGCGGTGGTGTTTGTGCCCTTATGCAGGCAGGCTATGAGACTCTTGTGGAGGCAGGCTATGATCCCAGAAATGCTTATTTTGAATGTATCCATGAGATGAAGCTGATCGTTGACCTGATCTACCAGTCCGGCTTTGAAGGAATGAGATATTCTATCTCCAATACTGCGGAATATGGTGATTATATTACCGGTCCCAAGATTATTACTGAAGAGACCAAGAAGGCAATGAAGAAGGTTCTGGCAGATATCCAGGATGGTACTTTTGCAAAGGACTTCTTACTGGATATGTCTCCTGCAGGCGGACAGGCTCATTTCAGAGCAATGCGCAAGCTGGCCGCTGAGCATCCTTCAGAGGTAGTTGGTAAAGAGATCCGTAAGCTTTACAGCTGGAACAATGAAGAAGAAAAACTGATCAACAACTAGAATGCTGACACATTATTTATCCGAATAACAGTTTTGTCGGATTGAAGATTAATGTATTAGCAGTCGGATGATATTTTTATCACTCAAATACAGATTGCAGCAGTAGTTTGTATTTGGGTGATTTTTTCACTAAAGAGGTCCCTATGAATATGAAGAAAAAGCGCTATATTACTATAGCAGGAATTCTGATCATATTAGTGATTGCTTTATCTGCTGTTCTATATATTATCCATTTTCAGCAGGTGGAAGAATCTCCTCTGCATCTATTAGTATCCGCTTATCAGAAAGAAAAAAATGGGTGGATATCTCCAGAGGATACCTTATTTGAGCCAGGTTCCGGTGAAGAGATTTTCCTACGTGGAATGGAGGCTTTTGATCAAAAGGATTATACGGTTGCTAAGCAGCTGTTTAGCCAGGCACTTGAAGAATCCGGCAGTGATCCGGCTCTTCCTGCCTATCTTTATTTTTATCTGAACCGGTGTGATGTTCAACTGGACGGAGTGGGAAATCGGGAGACGGTTTCACTCGCTTTGGAGGCCATAAGAGATTATCTACCGCTGATCAATGAGACAGAAATATTATGGGCTCTGATTGGCAGCATTTCACTATCTACAGAGAATGATGATGAAGCCATTGAATTGATAGAAGAGCATATGGAAAAAGCAGAAGGGCAGTTGGAGCTTTCAACATGGGCATATTTGAAAAACTGTATTGCCATGCTCCAATACAATAATCGGGAATATGCCAAGAGTATCCGGGGATTTTATGATGTAGAAGCGGCACTGGAAAATATGGAAATGAACCTGCAGCTTGAAATAGAATATCGGTATGCCAAAGAGTATATTGCCAATATCTATTTTATTTTTGAAGATTATGAAAAAGCTGCTGCCATGTATCAGGAGCTGATCAATCTTGCTGCGGATGATGAGGTATTCCATGCATATGCCTGCTGCATCAATATGGCAAGCGCCTATCTGGAGATTTCTGATACAAAAAAAGCAAGGGCATCCATGGAGGAACTGGAGAAATACCTGCCTCAGGTGGATGCAGACCTCGTATCGGAAGTAGAGGCATCCATGAACGATGTACTGGCCAGTATCTGCCTTATGGAAGGAGATCTTGAAGGTGCAGACACTTATCTTCGCTATGCAGAAAAGTTTTATCAGGTTGATAGGGGGAATGCTGCATTTTGGGGCAGCGAGTATTTCATTATTTTTACCCGATGCAAATACATGTTCAAGACAGGGGAGTGGGAGGAAGCACAGAGGATACTTGAGGAAATGATTGAATCCGGAAATGCAGCCTATTATGGTATGGAGGAAAGTGTATGTGAGCTGCTGAGGGATATTTATCAGTCTACCGGACAGAATGAAAAACTGGTGCAGGTGTACCAAAGACTCCTGAAGCTGGATACAGATTTTTCCCAGACTACCCAGCGAGAGTATCTGGAGTTTTCTGCTTATTATAAGGATAATAATGATTTAATCAATTATACTACCAGCTTATCTCGAAAGAATACGGTTTTTTCTATCATTATTGCCACTGTTTTGGTCATTCTTATGGTTATTCTCATCCTGCTCAGGCTGATCAGTAAAAAGAATGTGACCGATCAGTTGACAGGTATATATAATCGAAAGAAAATGAATCAGCTTTTGAGGAAGTATAAACGTAGTGGGACACCGGCGAATCTGGGTATAGTGATGATAGATATAGACTATTTTAAACGGTATAATGATACCTATGGGCATCTGGCAGGAGATGAAATCCTAAAACAGGTGGCAAAGGTCCTGTCCGCTTCTCTTCGAAGCAAGGATATCGTGATTCGTTATGGTGGAGAAGAGTTTCTTATCCTGTTGAAGGATATTCCGGAAAAGGTTGCAGAAGATGTCTGTCTGCGAATACATGAGAATCTTCGGAAACGGGCTATTTTACATGCAGCTTCCGAAGTGTCAGAATATGTAACACTCAGCATAGGCTTATGTTACCAGGAACAGGCCGGAGCAGCATCATTGGATAAGCTTATTGAATATGCAGATGAGTGCCTGTATCAGTCCAAAGAAGCAGGAAGAAACCGGGTTACAGCAAAACATATTTAAGAAAATACTGATTTAATCAGTGTTTCCTAAAATAAACTGAACCCCAAATGCCACAGATTCAAAAGAATGGTGTCCCGGCTTCTGGTTTATTATGCTTATTTTCGTAACTATTCAGGACAGCAGAAATATTTACAAACAAGCTGAGAAAGCTTGCTTTCAGAAGATTGTTTATAAATATTTCTATTGGATGGATTTCTGTAGCGAGGAAATCCGCAGGATTTTCGAGCTTGTACTGAATAGTTACTTATTTCCTACATATTATGCCTGCCCTTTGATAGTAAAAACAGAACCATTTTTTTCAAATACAAATCCGGAGTCCTTCAGCATTCCGGAAACTAATGAGGTACGAAGCTCATAATAGTGGGCCCCGTTACCACCAATTTTTTCCCAATGAGATCCATGCAGATCAATGGCCTGCCGCCAGGTAACGTGAGAGTCATCCTGTTCCTCTAATTGATTGACATGGTCACAGGGCATACCGTCCAGTAAAAGATCCTGCAAAGCCTTATAAACCTCAGGAGCTGAAGCTGCCTGGATGGGACGGCCCGAACCAAAATCACAGGCAATGGCTTTTAAAGTTTTCAGATCCGCTGTACTCTTATCGAGAAGCCGGGTAATTCCCAAAGCAAAACGGCTTTCTGCAATAAGGATCTGGCCCTGCAGCCAGCCGTGAATGTTTCCGGTATCGATCACCTCCTCAAGGGGGCGGCGTTCAGCCTCACCGCAAAGAGAATCCAGTTCCTGATAAAGGGCAGGATCGGATTGTAATAGAGCTTTGGTGAAGTCCTCCTGAAGCTGGATTTTATTGTATAGCCAGTAATGGATAGGTCCTAAAAATGCACTCATTTTAATCTCCTTTCAAAAATCAGTAGAGCCATTTAAACATAGGTGTGGTGAAAAGTATGTTGCCTGAGCAACAACTGATAGAATAATTCAATTCTTCTGTTATTTATCTTTATCTATTCTTCAATTCCTTTGCAATATAATCAATAAATTCAGGTACTGCAGGATTATCCCGCAGCACAGAAGAAGAGTAGACGAAGCCCACATCCCGCTTGGGAATGGATTTTCCCAGAGTGACTTCGGACAGTTCTTTGTTTTCCAGTTCTTTTCCTACAAATTCCCGGATCACACAGGCGATTCCCAGATCGATTTTCGCAAATTCGATCAAAAGGTCCATGTTTCCCACTTCGATGATATCAGTGAGCTTCATAGACAGGCTGTCCAGATATTGCTCCACATATTTGCGGGTAATATTTTCGCTGTTTAGCATCATAAAAACTGCATTTTTCAAAGCTGTCTCTTTTTTTCTGCCTTCGCGGATCTTCAGGTTTTTCAGATAACTTTCCGTGGTCACAAAGGTATCTTGGATTTCCATGAGGGGAGTGGAGGATAGGTCTTTAAGTCTTTCCGGAAGTCCGATAAGGCCCAGATCAATGCTTCCGTTTTCCAAAGCCTGCATGGTTTCACTGGAGGTCTGACAGGAAATCTTGATCTTCATGTGTGGATGATCCTTGATATATTGGCTTAAATAGGGCAGAAGGATAAATTTGCACAGTGTAGTACTGACACCAATACTGATATGCCCCACACCCAGTTCGTTCATCTGCTTGATCCGTTTTTCTCCATTCTGAATACAGGAAAACGCAGTCTTTACCTGCCCGTATAGGTACTCACCTTCATCGGTAAGGGAAACTCCCCTGGAATTTCGAATAAAAAGAGAGGTCTGCAGATTCTGCTCCAACTTGGAAATGGCCTTGGAAATGGCCGGCTGACTGATATACAGCTCCTTTGCTGCCGCAGAAATATTGCGGCAGGTTGCCACCGTATAAAAAATGTAGTACAAATTCAGATTTCCTTCCATATTCCCTCCTGTACTGTACCGTAGTTTAGGTGAAGAGTGACGACCGAAGGCTGAAACAGTTTTCTTCCAAAACACGCTCTCGCTCCTTTCGAACGCAGCGGACACTAAGATTTGTCCTTCGGACAAATCAAGTGCCGGCGTTCTCAAAGGGTATTTGGAAGAATAACTTTTCGCCTTCGGTCTGTCTTCCTCTCTATCTAAATCTAAGTATCAGTTTAGCTTGAGAAAGACCAGTCCCGCAGGAGGATATAGGTTTTCTCTGAAAGCTATCTGAAAACGTCGGTACTTGGTTCGCGTATTTTGCGAACTTAGTACCGCTACGTTTGAAGTTAAGCGAGAGCGTGCTTGAAGAGAATACCTATATCCTTTCGCGGGACGGCCATATTCAACTAAACTACAGTATAGCATAACAGGCAGTTATGACAAGCATAAATAACATGTATTGTATTTATGTTTATCATGATGTTATAATACAGGAAGATAAACGTTAGAGGAGGATATCCATATGGGAATGACGATGACACAGAAGATCCTGGCGGCTCATGCGGGATTGGAACGCGTTGAAGCAGGCCAGTTGATCGAGGCCGATTTGGATTTAGTATTGGGAAATGATATTACCAGTCCGGTAGCAATCCATGAGATGGAAAAGATGAAGGTAGACGGTGTTTTCCACAAGGATAAGATTGCTTTGGTTCCCGACCATTTTGTACCCAATAAAGATATTAAATCAGCAGAACATTGCAAATGTGTAAGAGAGTTTGCACTGCGCAATGAGATCACCAACTATTTTGAAGTGGGTGAGATGGGGATTGAGCATGCTCTGTTGCCGGAGAAAGGTTTAACGGTGGCCGGCGATGTGATCATTGGTGCGGATTCCCATACCTGTACTTATGGTGCCCTGGGTGCTTTTTCCACCGGTGTGGGAAGTACGGATATGGCTGCTGGTATGGCTACCGGAAAAGCCTGGTTCAAGGTACCTGCTGCCATTAAATTCAATCTTACCGGAAAGCCCTCAGAATGGGTAAGCGGTAAAGATGTCATCTTACATATCATCGGTATGATCGGCGTAGACGGTGCTCTCTATCGGTCTATGGAATTTGTGGGAGATGGTATTGTAAATCTGACCATGGATGATCGTTTTACCATTGCCAATATGGCTATTGAAGCCGGAGCAAAGAACGGAATTTTCCCTGTGGATGAAACGGCTATTGCCTATATGAAGGAGCATTCCACCAGAAGCTATAAGATTTATGAAGCAGATGAGGATGCTGTTTATGAAGAAGAATACACCATTGATCTGAGTACCTTAAGGCCCACCATAGCTTTCCCTCATTTACCGGAAAATACGAAGACTATTGATGAGGTTACAGAAGAGATAAAGGTAGATCAGGTAGTGATCGGTTCCTGTACCAACGGAAGACTGGATGATTTACGGACAGCTGCCAGAGTTTTGGAGGGCCGTCATGTGAAAAAGGGGCTTCGCTGCATCATTATTCCTGCCACTCAGCAGATTTATCTGCAGGCCATGAAGGAAGGACTTCTTCAGATTTTTATTGAAGCAGGAGCGGTAGTCAGCACACCCACCTGTGGTCCCTGCCTTGGCGGATACATGGGAATCCTTGCAGAAAATGAACGCTGTGTATCTACCACTAATCGTAATTTCGTAGGCCGTATGGGACATATTACGTCAGAAATCTACCTGGCAAGCCCTGCAGTTGCAGCAGCAAGTGCAGTAGCCGGAGTGATTTCCTGTCCCTGCAGATTAACCTAAGGTAACATTGATTAAATAGAAATTTGCCTTAACAGGCAAATTTCTATGATAAAAATGCTGCGAAGCAGCGGAAGAGAAGAGGCGCAAGAAAAATAAATTTTTCTTGCAAAATTTGCCTTAACAGGCAAATTTCTATCATGTAAATGCTGCAAAGCAGCGGGAGAGAGAGGTAGAGATGAAAAAAGCAACAGGACGTGTGTTTAAATATGGTGACAATGTAGATACCGACGTTATTATTCCGGCAAGATATCTGAATTCTTCCGATCCCGCGGATCTGGCAACCCATTGTATGGAAGATATTGATAAAGAGTTTGTTAAAAAAGTACAGAAGGGTGATATTATTGTAGCCACCAGGAATTTTGGCTGTGGTTCCTCCAGGGAGCATGCTCCCATTGCCATTAAGGCTGCCGGAGTAGACTGTGTAATTGCAGAAACCTTTGCCCGTATTTTTTATCGCAATTCCATCAATATCGGGTTACCTATCATTGAATGCAAGGATGCGGCCAATGAAATTCAGGATGGAGACCAGGTAGAAGTGGATTTTGACAGTGGAATCATTAAAAACCTGACCCAGAATAAAGAATATAAAGGCCAGGCCTTCCCTCCTTTTATGCAGAAGATCATCGCCTGTGAGGGACTGGTAAATTACATCAATCAGAAATAACCTGGTTAGTATATAGACAGCTGCAGCAGACAGTTGTCTATATTTTTATCTAGTAAATCTCGTCCTTATCGCTTATGATGCCATATGCCTTTTAGGTGAAAATGGTTTTGCAGGCTTTCGGTGGCTGGATCAGGTGTTTGGGAAAAGTGTGCTTGTGACAGCCGCAGAATGGACTTGTATGTTTAATATACTTTTGATTGGTGTCTGCTTAAGATCATAAGCAGGCACTTATTTTTCGTCCATGAAGCTGCAAAATAAAATGGAAAGTAAACAGCTCCACCTCCAGTTGAACTGTTATCCTGGAATTGTCCTGACTGGGGCATAGACAAAAAATCAGGCTTCTCTGCCCCATTTTTTCAGCAGGAACTTAGAAAAATCCTATTTTTTGCCTTTAGAATTTATCTTGCTGGGTATATAGCAATTTTTTTACTAGCCATACCCTCAATAATCGTCCAGGCGGGGTATTATACTGCAATTTTTTTCTATATGCCCAATTAAGAAAAGAAAAGAGCTTTCTTCAGTATTTTTTTCAAGACACAGGGCATCAGAAGAAAATTTTTTCCTCTTTGCCCCCGGGAAATTTCCACCCTATTGCTTCGCTATTCCTCAAATGTCCGGTAAGCGTTCAGCACACAGAAACGCAAGGTGATTTCATGTATGATATGCATAAAAAATGAGTATGTATTGCGTAAAAATGTGCAGAATCCATAATTTCTGTACATTAACTTACAATGGTTCAAAAGAAGGCTGAACTGTTACAATGGAAAAGAAAAATAATAATAAGTAAATTTGCATTTAGTGTACCCTATGATATACTGGAAGGAAATGAAAAAGGGGGAAGCTGTCATGAATGAAAAACTAAAAAAGAAAAAACTCTTTTCAAGCTGCCTTTCTGTTTTTATCTGCGTCATATTCTGTTCATTCTGTCTGGGAGCTGTTGGCTGTGGACAGGAAGAAGACAGTCTGCAAAGCAGCCTGAATGAAGAAGTGGCGGAAGAAATCCTACAAAAGCAGCTAAGCTGGCAGATAACTGATGGTGGGGCAGAGATCACCTACGGGGAAGAATCAGAAAGCTTCTACCGGATCACCCAGCTGCCATTTCCTACTTTCTGGGGTGGGGCTGCTTATTCCATCCGGACTCCTGATGGTGATCTGTATCTGGTGGATGGAGGCTTCCAGGGAGAAGACGGGGAGCGGATCGCTCAGTACATAGAAGAAAATGGCGGGAAGGTGAAGGGCTGGATGCTCACCCATCCTCATGTGGATCATATTGGTGCTTTTTTGGATTATGCCAGCCTCCATCCGGAAAAAATCGAGAAAGTTTATTATGCCCCTTTTACCAGAGAGTTCTTTGAAGAGGAAGAGGATCCTGAAATCTATCAGATTATTAATAATGCCATTTTATTCTATGAATTTCTGGAGGTACAGGAGGAAACAAAGGAGCAGATCGAGTATATTCCCATGGAGGTGGGAGATATACTGCTGCTGGAAGAGCTTAAGCTGGAATGCTTTGCTTCCTTTGATCCTATGCGTAAAGATGTAAACGGGAATTCTTTGGTATTTACTCTCTCGTATGAGGAGTTTACTCTATTGCTTACGGCAGATATGACGGAGGCTACATTGGAGGCCATGAAGATGGCGGCAGAAGAGACAGCTTCCTTATGGGATGTGGATGTGATCCAGATTCCCCACCATGGCTATGCAGGAGGGATAACCACAGAAAGCCTGTATACAGCTACAGGAGCCAAACTGGCTCTCTTAGACTGCACTAAAGAAGAATACGAGAATAACAGTGCCGCTATCCAGAATACCATTCAGCTTCTGGAAAAACTGGATCTTCCCTATCTTCCACGGTTTCAGGGAGAAAACGGAACCGAAATTTATCTTTATGAATGATGAGCAGAGCCTATTATGGATTTTAGCTCAGTATACTAATTTGGGTTAAAGCCTGGTCAGAAGAATAAAACAGAGAAAAAAAGAATATTGAAACATATGTTCGATTATGATATACTGTTTTTACATTTTAATCCCCATGCATATCGCAAGTTTTACTTGCGATACTGCTTAAATAAACAAGTGAAAAATCTTTGATTTTTCACACTATTTCTGACTGGATTTCATGGGATGGTATATGATAGCTATTTTATTTTGCAGTGGAGGATAATTAAGATATGATTGCCTATCTAAAGGGTGTTTTGGAAGAAACAGGAGAGGATCATCTTATTCTGGACATAAACGGTATCGGTTATCTGGTGAAGATATCGGGAAGGGTGCTGGAGGAGCTTCCACCCGTGGGAAGCACAGTGAAGATTCATACTTATACTTATGTACGGGAGGATACCCTGGCCCTGTATGGATTTTTGACCAGAGATGATCTGTCTATGTTTCGTCTGCTGCTGGGGGTAAGTGGTGTAGGCCCTAAGGGAGCGTTGGGAATTTTATCCATGTTTTCGGCTTCACAACTACGGCTGGCCATTCTTTCCCAGGATGCCAAAACTATTGCGAAGGCTCCCGGGATTGGAGCAAAAACGGCACAGAGAATGCTTATTGACCTGAAGGGTAAGGTGAGTCTTGAGGATGCCCTTGGAGCAGATGTGGCAGAAGAAGTCGGTGGAGTGGTCAGTGATGGACAACCTACTGCCCGTAATGATGCTGTAGAAGCTCTTACTGCATTGGGATATAGTCCATCGGAGAGTTTACGTGCAGTTTCTGCAGTAACCATTACCGAAGACATGGACAGTGAGGCAATTTTAAAGGCTGCACTGAAGAAGATGTTTTAAAGGAGCAACGGCCCTATGGCAGGAAGAATCATTGAGACCAATATTCAGGAAGAGGATATTAAGATCGAGGGAAGCCTTCGACCTCAGTATCTGAAAGACTATATCGGTCAGGAGAAAGCTAAAGAGAGTCTGAAAATTTATATCGAAGCAGCAAAACAGAGGCAGGATGCCCTGGATCATGTATTATTTTATGGTCCTCCTGGCCTGGGTAAAACAACATTGGCAGGCATCATTGCCAATGAGATGGGCGTGAATCTTAAGGTGACCAGTGGTCCTGCTATTGAAAAGCCTGGGGAAATGGCTGCAATTCTGAACAATCTTCAGGAAGGAGATCTTCTTTTCGTGGATGAGATCCATCGCCTGAACCGGCAGGTAGAAGAGGTGCTATACCCGGCAATGGAAGACTTTGCCATCGATATTATGATCGGGAAGGGGGCCACGGCCAGAAGCATACGGCTGGATCTGCCCAAATTTACTTTGGTGGGGGCTACCACAAGGGCTGGACTTTTGACAGCACCTTTGAGAGACAGATTCGGTGTAATCCATCGCCTGGAGTTTTATTCTGTAGAAGAATTGAAGCTGATCATCCAGCACTCTGCCCGTATTCTGAATGTAGAAATCGAAGAAAAAGGAGCAAGAGAACTGGCCAGGAGAAGTCGTGGAACTCCCAGACTTGCCAACCGTATTTTGAAGAGGGTAAGAGATTTTGCCCAGGTAAAGTATGACGGCGTGATCACCGAGGAGGTGGCTTCAGTAGCACTGGATCTTCTGGATGTAGATAAGATGGGATTGGATCATATTGACCGGAATATTCTGCTTACCATGATGGAGAAGTTTTCCGGCGGACCGGTGGGACTGGATACTCTCGCGGCGGCCATCGGAGAGGATGCCGGCACCATTGAGGATGTTTACGAGCCCTATCTGATCAAGAATGGTTTTATCAACCGGACGCCCAGGGGAAGGGTTGTAACAGAGTATGCCTACAGGCATTTGGGACTTGAAATGTGATTCTGATTTCTATATAATATAGACTAACTGAACTCCTATGCCAGTTAGGTTTATTTCTGATGGCTCGATCAGGCAGGGAGTCCGGTATATGTAATCGAATCACACAGGAGTCGGAATATGGCGGGAAAAACAGATGCAGAAGTAATTATCGGCGGTAAGGTATTAACCCTTTGTGGATATGAAAGTGAAGAATATTTACAGAAGGTGGCATCTTATATCAATAATAAGATGGCTGAATATGGCAAGGTTGACAGCTTTCGCAGACAACCTCTGGACATGCAGCATATTCTCCTTCAATTAAATATTGCAGATGATTATTTTAAAGCCAGAAAACAGATTTCTTCTCTGGAAGAAGAGCTGGAGAACAAGGAAAAAGAGCTATATGATCTTAAGCATCAGTTAGTTGCTGCCCAGATTAAACTGGAAAGTACAGAAAAGAGCCTGAAAAATGCCAATAAGGAATTAAACGACTCAGAAAAAAAGGTTATCCGTCTGGAAACCGAGCTTAAAGAAAATAAAGGAAAATAACACGAAAGAGCTGTCGTTGACAGCTTTTTTCCGTAAGTAGAGATGATAGGCAGTATACCGGACAAGGTTTGGGATACTGTAGGGAGATAAAGGTGAAAAAAGTAGAATTACTGGCTCCGGCAGGGAATTACGAGGCTTTTTTGGGGGCCATTCATGCAGGAGCCGATGCCGTCTATCTGGGCGGAATGAAATATAGTGCCAGAGCCTTTGCAGACAATTTTGATGAGGAAACTCTCTGTAAGGCTATTTCGTATGCTCATTTATTTGGACGCAAGGTGTATCTGACCATGAATACACTGGTGAAGCAATCAGAGTTCAGGGAAGTCTATTCTTTTTTACTTCCTTTCTATCTGGAAGGGCTGGACGGGGTAATCATTCAGGATATGGGGGTGATGGCCTATATCAAAAGGCATTTTCCTCTTTTGGAGATACATATCAGTACCCAGATGGCGATCACAGGGCCTTATGGTGCGAAGGTGCTTAAAGACATGGGAGCCAGCCGCATTGTACCGGCGAGAGAGCTTTCTCTGGCAGAAATGATAGAGATCAAAAAACAGGAATTGGAGGTGGAAACCTTCGTTCATGGTGCTATGTGTTACTGTTATTCCGGCCAATGTTTTTTCAGTTCCCTTTTGGGTGGAAGAAGTGGTAACCGGGGAAAATGCGCCCAGTCCTGCCGTCTTCCCTATCAGGTGAAGCTGCCTGAGACAAAAAAAGGAAAGAAGAAGGAAGAATATCCTTTAAGTCTTAAGGATCTGTGTTCATTAGAGCTGCTTCCCCATCTGATCGAGGCAGGTATAGATTCTTTCAAGATTGAGGGCAGAATGAAGCGGCCTGAATATGCTGCTGGTGTAACGGCTATCTACCGTAAATATATTGATCTGTATGAAAAAACAGGAAAACTGCCTGAAATTGCTGCTGAGGACTGGGAACGGCTCAGAAAGCTTTATATCCGTTCAGAAATTCAGGACGGTTACTATTTTCGTCACAACGGACCGGAAATGGTAACCCTGGATAAACCGGGCTATTCCGGAACGGATGATGCTCTGGCAGAGGAAATTCGTAAAACCTATATCAATAAGGAATTAAAGGCCGAAGTACAGGGAGAGGTCACTGTAAAAAAGGGAGAGCCCTTATCTCTTGTGCTTTTTTATAACCATATTCAAGCCGAAGTTTTTGGCCCGCTGGTGGAAGAGGCGAAAAGCCGGGCACTCCAGAGGGAAGATATTGAAAAGCAGTTGAAAAAAACAGGAAATACTGCCTTCATTTTTTCCAATCTGACGATCCACATGGATGAGGATACCTTCCTGCCCATCAAGGCTCTCAATGAAATCAGAAGAGAAGCTTTTGTGGCTTTGGAAGAGGAACTGACCAGGGATATACGAAAAAAGCGGGAAGAGAGTATTTCTGCAGAAGCTGTTTTGGAGAACAAACCGAGGGTAGAAAGCAGACAGAAATGGGAAAAAAATACTTCTGCAGAGATTACTTTGAACAAGGCAGAGGAGAAGTTCACAGAAAGAGCACAGGTACACCCAGCACAAAAACAATTGCTTCTGCTGATTTCTACCAGAAAGCAGTGTGAAAAGGCCTGTTCCTTTTCCGTGGATATTCCTCTTTTCGTGGCCTCTGATCTGTTACTTGAGGCAGGAGAAGAACTGAGAGAGATTTTAAAACGAAGAGCAGAATCCGGAGCAGAGATCTGGGTGAGGCTGCCGGAGGTAGTGCGAAAAAAGGATTTTCCCTTGATTGTCAAGGTTTTGGATGAGGGAAAGGATTATCTCACCGGAGCTATGGTTTCCAATATGGAAACCTATGGCTACTTGCAGCAAAAAGCTTACAGTGGAAAGCTGGCTCTGAACCACCATATGTACATCTGGAATCAGGAAAGTCTGAATCTGTGGAGGGAAAAAGCAGATCTTCTGGCAGCACCTCTGGAATGTAATGGCAGAGAATGGGAGGGCCTTAAGGATCCATCCTTTGTTTATCTTTGCTACGGAAGGATTCCCATGATGGTAACGGCAAACTGTGTCAGAAAGACCAAGGCCGGCTGTCGTGCATCCGGAGTGACCTTGGAGGAGAGGCTGGAAGACCGGTATGGAACAGATTTTCCTGTGGAGATAAACTGTACCTACTGCTATAATGTGATCTACAATTCCGTTCCTCTTTCCCTTCATAATTATCTGGATAAGCTGGCCAATCTCCCGGGAAACTGGCTGAGGCTGGACTTTACCACAGAGTCACCGGAGGAAATGGAGCGGATCGTAGAAGAGTATAAACGATTTTTACAGCAAAAACCTTATGATTTTTCTTTTCTGAAGGATTTTACTACAGGACATTATAAAAAAGGAGCATTATAATTTCTTTATGCAATACTATATTGTCGAGCTTTCCAAATATGCCATTGCTTTTCTGATGGTCATTTATACACTGGAATGCTTTTGGATACTTAAGCGAAAAGAAGATAATAATAGAACGGGAATTTTTATCCGTCAGGGTGTGGAAATGTTCCTGATTCAGTTTCTGGCTTATTTAAGCATGTGTCTGCAGACGGGGCAGATTGAATATTTGTTTTTTTATGCCTTTTTGCAGATTGCTCTGTTTTCTACTATAGTTCTCTACCAGATGCTTTATCCGGCTGTCAACCGGCTGCTGGTCAACAATATGTGTATGCTCTTAAGTATTGGATTCATTATGCTGACCAGGCTGGATTATGCCAAAGCGATCAAGCAGTTTTTTATCGTGGTGGCAGGGCTGATCCTGGCTCTGATCATACCCTTCTTAGTAGAAAAACTGAGGATTCTTAAGCATTTAAAATGGATTTATGGATTGGCAGGAGTTGCCGCTTTGGGAATCGTTCTGGTTCTGGGGCAGGTAACTCAGGGTTCTAAGATCAGCTATACGATTGCAGGAATCACTCTGCAGCCATCAGAGCTTGTGAAGCTGATCTTTGCTTTTTTTGTGGCAGCCCTTTTATATAAGGCTAAAAGCTTCTGGCAGATCATGGTATCTGCAGTCTGTGCAGGAATTCATGTACTCATCCTGGTAGCTTCCAGGGATCTGGGCAGTTCCCTGATCTTCTTTGTGGGCTATCTTTTTGTACTCTTGATTGCCACCGGAAACTATCTCTATTTTGGGGCTGGAATATTAGCAGGAGCAGGGGCGTCTGTGGTGGCTTATTATCTTTTTGGCCACGTAAGGGTTCGTGTACAGGCTTTTCTGGATCCCTTTACCGTGATCGATAATGAAGGCTATCAGATGTCTCAGTCCTTGTTTGCCATCGGAAGCGGAAACTGGTTTGGAATGGGACTGTATCAGGGAACACCGTCGGATATTCCCTATGTGGAGTCGGATTTTATGTTTTCCGCCATTGCCGAAGAACTGGGAGGGATATTTGCTATCTGCCTGATCCTGGTATGCCTCAGCTGTTTTTTTGCTTTTTTAAAGCTTTCTATGAGACTGCAGGACAATTTCTACCGCCTTGTGGGCTGTTGTCTGGCCGTAATGTATATTTTTCAGATTTTTCTTACGGTAGGCGGAGGAATGAAATTTATTCCTCTCACCGGTGTGACCCTTCCTCTGGTCAGCTATGGAGGAAGCAGTGTGCTGACTACGGTAATGATGTTTGCCATTATACAGGGCCTGGAGCTGATCCGATATCAGGAAGAGCCTGAAGATGAGGATGACGAAGAGTAGTGTATTGCAGACAAAGCTTGCGATATGCATAGGGAGTAATATGTTACAGAGAAAAAAGAAAAAGAAGAAAAAACAGGAAGAACAGCAGGAAAGAAGAAGCAACAGGGAGTTGTATTTTACCGGTGGTTTCTTTGCTCTGCTTTTTGCAGCCATGATTGGCTATTATGCCTACTTTGTTCAGGCAGAAGGCCGGGAAATGATCAACAACAGTTACAATTCCCGTCAGTATATCCTGGCCAGTCAGAATATCCGTGGAACCATATATTCTGCCGATGGTGAAGTCCTTGCCGAAACACTTACTGATGTGGAGGGAAAGGAAACAAGAACCTATCCCTACGAGAATCTTTTTGCTCATGTGATAGGCTTTTCTACCAAGGGAAAAACGGGAATAGAGGCGGAGGCCAATTCCTATCTGATCCAATCCAGTATCCCCCTTTCTTCCAAGGTGGAAAATGAGGTTGCCGCCAGAAAACATCCGGGTGATAATGTATATACATCTTTGCGTACTGATCTGCAGGAAATTGCCAGCAAATCTCTGGGTGTATACCAGGGAGCCATTATCGTCAGCAACGTAAAGACAGGAGAAATTCTGGCCATGGTTTCCAAACCGGATTTTAACCCTGAGACGATCGTGGAGGACTGGGAGAAGTACGTAGAGAATGAAAACAGCTCTGTTCTCTTAAATCGTGCTACCCAGGGGATTTATCCTCCCGGATCTACCTTTAAAATGGTTACAGCCCTGGCCTACCTTCGGCAGTTTAATGGAGATTATACGAATTACCGGTATCAGTGCAACGGTTCTATGACCTATGGAAACAGCAGGATCACCTGTTACCACGGAGCAGTACATGGAAGTGTGGACTTTATTTCTTCCTTTGCCAAATCCTGCAACTGTTCTTTTGCCAATATGGGGCTCAATCTGGACAGGGATATTTATCATGATACCGTCAGCGACCTTGGTTTTAATGAAAGTCTGCCAGTGAATTTCAATTACAGTAAAAGCAATCTTACGGTGGACGACGGTGTTTCTGATGAAGATATGATCCAGATTTCATTTGGTCAGGGTAGTGTGCAGATGACACCCTTGCACTTACATCTGGTCACCAATGCCGTCGCCATGGGAGGAACGCCTATGAAGCCTTATCTGATCAGTCAGGTGGAATCTGCAGAGGGAGAAGTGGTAAAGACCTTTAAGCCGGAAAGCTACAAGGAATTAATGACTGCTGAGGAGGCTGCTACTCTGACAGAATTAATGACTGCTGTGGTAGAATCGGGTACGGCTACCCGTTTAAAGGGGTTGGAATATACGGCTGCCGGAAAAACCGGTTCGGCGGAATACAATAAGGTAAAAGAAGATTCCCACGCCTGGTTTACCGGCTTTGCACCAGCAGAAGACCCGGAAATTTCCGTAACGATCATTGTGGAAAAGATCGGATCCGGGGGAGATTATGCCGTTCCCATTGCCAAGCGCCTGTTTGATGCTTACTTTGGACTGTAGGTTACTGCAAAACAAATATTTTCTTGCCTAATGAGACAAATTGTTCTATACTATAATTAGTTTATATGTGTCTCGTAGGGAGACATCACACCAATCAGGGAGGAATTGCAATGATAGAAGCAACCAGCTGTGGCGGTGTGGTTATTTTTCGAGGCAAGATTTTGCTTTTGTATAAGAATTTCAAGAATAAATACGAAGGCTGGGTTTTGCCTAAAGGTACTGTAGAAGAGGGAGAAGAATATAAGGATACGGCCATCCGTGAGGTCCTGGAGGAATCCGGAGCCACTGCCTCGATTATTAAGTATATAGGGAAAAGTGAATATACTTTTAATGTACCGGAAGATACGGTGGAAAAGGAAGTCCACTGGTATCTTATGATGGCTGACAGCTATTACAGTAAACCACAACGCGAAGAATTTTTCGTCGATTCCGGCTACTACAAATATCATGAGGCGTATCACCTGCTGAAATTTGCCAATGAGCGCCAGATATTGGAGAAGGCTTACAATGAGTATCTGGAATTGAAAAAAAGTAATCTTTGGGGAAACAGGAAATATTACTAAAGAGGCGTTAGTCGCCTCTTTTGTATTAAGGAAAGGGAAAATGCGTTTTCGTAAGGAACTCTATCTGGGTGAAGGAATCAGGAATAGAAGAAAAATTCAGTGGAAGCTTAAATGCGGGGCCGGAATGATGGATATCTATGTGATTTCCATTGCTGGAGGCAGCAATCAGCTGGAATGCACCCATTGTTGTTATTTTAAGCAAAAACTGATTCGGGAAAATATCGGCCTGATCGTAGGACTGGCTAAAGGCTATGCCGAGGCCCAGCAGCTGATGATCTCCATGATCGAAGATTCCCTGCGGGTTACCGGTACTCCCAATGTGAAAGAATATCTGCTTGGCACAGCATAAAGAGGAGTTCGTGTTTTGTTATTGCTTCAGATACTGAAATGGATTTTATGGATAGTATTGTGGATACTTTTGGTCATCCTTCTTCTTTTGCTTTTGATTCTTTTCGTTCCTGTCCGTTACCGGCTGGAGGGAGAGTACAGTGAAAAGAAAAAGTGTTTCCTGGGGAAAATAAGCTGGTTTTTATCCCTGGTCAGTATTACGATCCACTATGGGGAAGCTCTGGTCAGAAGAGTAAAAATTCTGGGGATTACCATCTATGATTCCTCACGACCAGGGAAGCCGAAGAAAGAGAAACCAGAGACGAGAAAGAAGAAAGGTAAGCTTGAGAAGAGAAAGAATGTAGATAGGCCTGAGAAGAGAAGGAAGAAAGAGAAGAAGTCGGATCAGAAAACCGGAGAAAAACAGAAATCACAAAATGCCGTGAAAGGAAATGCTTCCCTACAACCGCAGATTTTGAAAGAAGAGGCTGATTTAGCAAAGGATCATATTCCTGAGGAAGAAGCAGTTCCCGGTGAGAAACAGGCTTTGGGAGAGGAGGCAGGTTTTAGGCAGGAACATTTCTCAAAAAAAGAGATGAATTTTAGTCAAGAGAAATCTCTAAAAGAAAAAAATGATTTTAATCGAGAGCAACTCTCGAAAGAAAATGTTGGTAAGCATATATTATCCGGTGAATCCAGACAACAAAATTCAGCTCTTTTATTAAACCTTTATGAAGCAAAAGAGCAGAATTCATCAGAAAGAAAATCAGGCTTTTGGGATAAACTAAAAGGAATAAAACAAAAATTCCTTGGAATCATTGAAAAGCTTAAATCAATCTGGCAGAGTGTGGACAACAAGCTGGATTTAATCAGGTATTACTATCAGCTTTGGAAAAAAGAGGATACCCAGACTGCCTGGAATAAGGCAAAAACGAGGTTGGGTAAAAGTATTGTTCCCTTCGTTCCAAGAAAATGGACGGTGACCGGAATCGTAGGCTTTGATGATCCTTCCACCACGGGGCAGATGATGGCAGTAATCGGAATGGCTTATCCCATTCATGGTGGTAATCTCATCATCACACCGGATTTTGAAGAGAGCCGAATGGAACTTAAAGTAACAGCCAGAGGAAAGATCACTTCAGGGGTTATTTTGTATCATTTTCTTCATATCCTTTGTGATAAGGATTGCAGGACACTGATTAAACTGCTTTTGGCAGGAAGGCCTGCAAAAGAACAGGATGAGGTTGATCCGATGGATGAAGCTGATAGGACTGATGGAAATAATAAAAATAAGTAACTTTCAGGACAAGTTTGAAAATCCGTGGATTTCCTCACTTTTTTTAATCCGTTCAATAGAAATAGTTACAAAAAAAAGTAAAAGATAGTAGAAAAAATAAGATAGTAAAGGCAGTATGCAGGAGGTAAGAGATGACAGACAATAGTTTTGGTTCCGTAATGACCTCTCTTTTAAAGGGAGTCGACAGTGTATTAAGTACGAAAACCGTAGTGGGAGAGGCGATCACTATAGGAGATACCATTATCCTTCCTCTGGTGGATGTATCCTTTGGTTTGGGTGCCGGTGCCGGCTGCCAGGATAAAAAAAGTAATGGCGGGGGAGGAGTAGGCGGAAAAATGAGCCCCAGTGCAGTCCTGGTCATCAAGGATGGTCATACCAAGCTGGTAAACATCAAACAGCAGGATACCATGACCAAGATTCTGGATATGGTTCCCGATGTTCTGGATCGTTTTACCTCCAAGAACGGAAAGGAAGAGCTGATGTCGGATGAGGACGCAAAGAATGCGGCTTTTCCGGAAACTAATAGTTCCGGTGACACTGAAAATAAATCAGCAGAGTAACCACATGAGCAAAAGGAAAGCCTTGAAAAGGCAATTCCCGGAATGGGGTTTTGTATAGTTACTTTGTCTAAAAATTAAAATGAAAATGAAAAAAGATTGGAGATTGCAGCTGGTCAGAAGGTCTGTAATTTCTGGTCTTTTTTTATTTGAATAAATATAATCAATATCACATATTGCCATAAAAAATCATCTATGTTATAGTGATAAAAAGCATATTTTCTTAAGTTGAATCTAAGAGATGTAAGTCTCTCTAATCCAATCAACAATTCTCTGGCAGGAATCTTCCTGCTCCTATCAGAAAATTCGTGCTTTTACCATACCAGAATAAGCAGGAGTTTTCTGTAGAGAAAAATATCTATAAACGGAGATCTCCTGAATCAAAAGAAAAGGAGGTTTTCATGAGTAAACAACTGAATAACCAGTACCATCCCCCTGTCTGTGACAGCCTGCACATTATTTTGGAGGAGGATGAGAAGTATCTTCATTTTGAAGAGGAGCACCAGCTGGGGACAGGTTCCAAGGCTATTGACTGCCTGATTATCAAAAAGGAGCCAGGGGTAAAGATTAGAAAGAGGATCGGCCAGATCTTTCTGGGCCATAACCTGATTGAGATCAAAGGCTATGGGGATGTTTTAAGCATTGATGACTACTACAAGGCTTTAGGCTACTGCTTCTTTTACAAAGCAGATACAGGCAAAGAGGACAGTATCAAGATCCAGGATATCACCTTAACCTTCATCTGTCCTTTTATGCCAAGGAAGCTACTGGCCCATTTAAAGAAGGTCTGGAAGATCGAATGTGTGGAGAAGTGGAAGGGAATCTACTACCTGGAGGGCTTCATTCTTCCCATGCAGCTGATCGTGGCCTCCCGGTTGGATGGTGAGGAAAATCTGTGGCTGAGAAGTATACTGATGCCGATAGATGAAATAGTAGCTGAAAAATTGACAGATGGTTATGAATACAGTAAAGATAACAATTATTATAACAAAGTCTATGGGTTTATTTGGAAAAAAAGTAAGAAACTGAAGGAGGAAGCAAAGATGAGAGAAGCGATTCACATTATCTATTCGAAAGAATTCGAGGAACAGAAAAAAAGAATAACAAATGAAGTGACAAAAGCGGTAACAGATGAAGTGACAATCAATATGGCCAGTAAAATGCTAAAGCGAGGACTGGCTTGTGATGCAGTAAGCGAAGACACGGGCCTTTCCCTGAAAGAAGTGAAAAAATTACAGGCAGAATTGCTGCAGACAGTAAAATAAAGGATAGATTCAGCATCTGTTCATATAAAAATAGATAAGAAAATCAGGAAGAGTCTGCAGATTGCAGGCTCTTTTTACCGTTTCAGAGTAAAATAGCCAAATTAATTTCGCCAGATATTGACAAAAGACTTGCATAAATTTCAAGATATTGTAAAATATTATTAAGTTAATTTTTTTGATGGAGTAATATTGTAGATGGCTGGCAAGGACTATGAGGTAAGAGGCCGCTCCTTCCGGACACCCAAGGACTATCAGGCAGCACTCCGTGACCGACAGAAGATTTATACCATTGAGCATAAATATACATCATTGGACAAGGCCGGCAAGGAGAAGCTGATTGGGCTGTTAAAGCAGGGGAAGATCAAGTTTGAGACCCTGCTGGGAGATGACCTTTTGGACGAGCTGGAGGGGAAATTTCAGGCAGAATATGCCGTTCAGGATAAGAAAAAGGCTTCTGCCAAGGATGGGCTTAAGAAGAAGCCAGGCAGAAAGAGTGATAAACTAAAGAAGAAAAAGGGTCCCAAGAAGTTTGAGGATTATGATGAGCATATGCAGCATCAGATTCGTTATGAGCTGTACAGGCAGGAAAAGAAGCGAAGACAACTGGTGGCAATATGCTCATTGATTGCGTTTTTTTGTATAGGATATTTTGTTTTCTATTACTACCAATATAGTAAAAACTCTGCTCAGTATGACAGGCTGGCCTCACTGAAAGAGGAGGATTCATCAAACGGCAGGATGGTGAAGATTAACTACACCAGTGATGAGACAAAGGAACTGGTGGTGTTGGAAAAATACCAGAAGTTATATTCCCAGAATAAAAGTCTAATCGGATGGTTGAAAATTGACGATACTAATATAGATTACCCTGTTATGCAGACGGTGAATAACGAGTACTATCTGGATCATAATTACACCCAGGAATACGATAAAAATGGTTCGATTTTTCTGGATAAGGACTGCGATATTACGAATCCGGGCACCAATATGATCATTTACGGACATCATATGAAGTCCGGCAAGATGTTTGGTTCT
>JAFSIS010000079.1 GCA_017439665.1 Lachnospiraceae bacterium | reverse complement strand
GGCCAATCTCCACAACGAATTTCTCGCTGCGGCTGCGCTCCAACTCGGCGATCCGCTCCACGGTCTCCTTGGCCTTGTCGTTGGTGTAGTATACGCCGGTCTGGTACTGGGTGCCGATGTCGTTGCCCTGCCGGTTTTCCACCGTGGGTTCGAGCACGTAGAAATAGGCCAGCAGAAGCGCGTCCAGGCTGACCTGCTCCGGGTCATACTCCACCCGCACCGTCTCACGGAAGCCGGTGTCCTCTGCGCAGACTGTCTCGTAGTTGGCATCTTCCTCACCGGTGCCGTTGGCATAGCCGCTCTGGGCGTCGATGACACCGGGGATGGACTGCATCAGCTGCTCCAGCCCCCAGAAGCAGCCGCCGGCAAGATATATCACATGTTCAGACTCGTTGGAAAAATCCATAATCTCTACCTCCGGAGTGTTTTCTGTGGGCTCGCTTGCCGACAGCTCGTTGGCTTCCGGTTCTCCGTCTGCCTCTACTGATGCGCTTTGGGCGGGGTTTCCTCCCTGTTGAGGGGCGGAACAGCCGCCAAGGATCAAAAGCGCGGCGAGAAGAAGTAGAAGCCCCTGTCTGCCAAATATTCTGTTCTTATGTTTCATTGAGCACCCTTGTATGATAATTAGGAAGTTAATTATCACACGTTTCCTTTCTTTTAATATCATGGTTCAATACATTCAGATACTGTGGACTTTTGATGATTGCCCTGTAGCTTTGACTACTCGAAGGGTGTATTGCCGCTACCTTTATCTGAATTGTTTATAGCTGGATGTTGCCGGAGTAATCCGAGTACTTATTTCCATCAAGTCTACGATGATAATTGTTGGTGGATATCAAGGGCGCTTTCGCCAAAAGACCATTAAGCAGCGAACATGCCTAAAGATTCAGCTGACTTCTTATGTGGATGAGGTCTTTCCTGAATTGCAGTATTTCTTCAAATCAGGCCTGCATCAAAAATCTGTCTATGCGCTTCTTAAAGAAGCTCCTACCCCAAAAGCAATCGCTTCTATGCATATGAGCATATGACTCATCTGGCTCATTTACTTAAAGTGAACTCGCACGGACACTTTAACAAAGAAATGGCTCAGCAATTAAGAGTTCTCGCACAAAAGTCTGTCGGTTCTGACGACAGTGCTCTATCTATTCAGATAACCCTCTCTATTGCACAAATCGAGTTACTGGATAGCCAATTAGAAAGAGTTGAAGCTGAGATGACCAAAATCATGAAATTTAATGATTCTGTCATCATGACCATTCCGGGTATCGGATATATTAATGGTGGAATGATCCTTGGTGAGATCGGTGATATTCACCGGTTCTCCTGCCCCAACAAGCTGCTTGCATATGCCGGCTTGGATCCCTCTGTATATCAGTCTGGAAACTTCCAGGCTAAGAAAACCAGAATGTCTAGGCGTGGATCTAAAGTCCTCAGATATGCACTTGTAAACGCAGCCCATAACGTTGTTAAAAATAATGCCACCTTCAAGGCATACTATGATGCCAAGATGGCTGAAGGCCGGACTCACTATAATGCCCTTGGGCACTGTGCCGGCAAGTTAGTCAGAGTCATCTGGAAGATGCTTACTGACGAAATCGAATTCAACCTCGAGTAAGAGGTCTGGATACCTAACATCATAGATTTGTTTAAAAGCGCCCACCAGGGAGCCTTATTAAGGTTACCCATTTTTACCACGAAAAGGATTTTTAAATTTCCAACTAATTAGGACTTGACTTTCCATAGCTGGTCTCCTTTATGAAAGAAATTATTTGAAATACCATGCAGGCCGCTGTCAGCAGCCGTCTGCGTGGAATGTGGATTGCTTCTCAATTATATTATAAGTGCAGAGGCTGTGTTCCGTCCGTGATATTATCACATACCGCAGCACAAGGCTGCAATCAAACTTTAAAACATAAAAACAAAAAGAATGGTATTGGTTTCAAAAATATATCTGGTCTGATCGTGTGTCAGACGGCTGCCTTCTATATGATTGGAGTTGTACGTGAAATCAATCTGTGTCTTGTGGTAAATGCCGCCGGAATATTTGCTTGCTTTCTGCTCCTTAAGAATATCCAGCAATGTAATCGACTGTTCTTTCTTCTTGTTGGAACGCTCTGGTTTCTCTGCATTCTCAGGAATATTCCAAGTCTTGCCGATAAGGAACGCACCAAGCACTCGTCCCTGGGCGCAATAATTTCTAACGCTTCGCTCCGACATATTCCATTTTTTCGCTATTTCATTAACTGAAAGGTATCGCATCTGCTCTCCTCCGTTATCAATCAAATTTGCACTTTACTATGATATAATATACCATAGTATCGGCAATATTACAAATATTCATCCAGGCATCTTCTTTTTGATTTTTGCCGTTATTGCCAATAAAAGGAGTGACATAAACGCTCCTGTAAGTAAACTTCCGTCGCGCTTATGTCACTCCTTTTGCTCTGCTCGTAGCTATACCTCCAACTTATACCCCATACCCCAGATGGTTTTGATCAGTTCGCCTTTTTCTCCCATCTTGCTGCGAAGCTTTTTGACATGGGTATCGATGGTGCGGGCATCCCCGAAATAATCGTAATTCCATACACTGTTCAGGATTTTTTCCCGGGAAAGGGCAATCCCCTTATTTTCCATAAAATAGGCCAGCAGCTCAAATTCCTTGTAGCTGAGCTCCACGGGCTGTCCGTCTATGGTCACTACGTGGGCTGCCTTATCCAGAACGATGCCGCCTATCTCCAGCTTGGCTTCCTCTGCCAGCCCCTGGCTTCTTCTCAAAATTGCCTCTACCCTGGCTACCAGGATCTTGGGGCTGAAGGGCTTGGAAATATATTCATCTACTCCCAGTTCAAAGCCTAAAAGCTCATCCCGTTCATCTCCTCTGGCCGTCAGCATAATGATCGGCATCTGGGAAAAGCTTCTTACCTCCCGGCACACCTCCCAGCCATCCATCCGGGGCATCATCACATCCAGGATCAACAGGGAAATATCCTTATTAGCATAAATGATCTCCATGGCCTCACTTCCGTCTGCTGCCTCCAGTACAGCATATCCGGCTTTTACCAGGAAATCTCTCACCAGCTTTCGCATTCTGTCTTCATCGTCAACCACCAAAATTTTCAGTTTATCCATACTTTCCTCCACAAATCCAACCCGCAATCCTTCATCATCTTCACGGTCACTATTCCCGGAATAGTTGATCCGGGGCACATGATAAAATCTTCTGATACAAGATTTCTCCGATAGAATTTATCCTCAGTATATCTCCAAAATATGTTTAAACTGTGAAAAAATATCATCATCCATGATCTTCGCTGCGACAAAAAATCACTCCAGATTCAATTCCCGTTCTTTTTCCTTTATCCGATTTTCCCTCTCTGTCAGCTCCTGCTCCCAGGTAGAATATTCATCCTGAATACGGAAGCGGTAATTGACGATATTGGGAGTTTCCCCAAAAAGGGAGATCACAAACATACCAATAACCAAAATGACCAGGGCAATATTGACCAGTACAGAAGTGCGAAGATATATTTTGGTCTTATCCGGCTTCACCTTCTTCTTTTGTACCCGTGCTGGCTTCACTTCCTCCGTCCTGGAAAAAACCTGATACAGAGGGATGGGCTTGATGTTTTCCTCCGGCACTCCCCGCTTCATCAGCTCATGCTGTATTTTTCTCATAAATTCGAAACCAATGGGCGTTTTAAATATCTTTTCTTTCAATGCCTTTTCATAGACCCTGAGGGTTGTGCCCGTGTCCTCAAAATTCATTTTCTGCTCCAGAAACTTTACGGTTTCCACTTCCTCCTGGGCCTGCTTGACATCATCCTTATTTCCAAAAAGAAAACCATCTACCATAAACTGTTCTTCGTTTTTCATCTGTATACTCCACTCTTTTTTTCAGGGCTGCAGCCTGACACGACGATCTACCCTCTATTGGAATTTTGTAACTGTTGAATACCTTCATTATTACAAAATTTTCTCTTCCCATACATCATACACCGTTTTTTTCCTCTGCACAACAAGAAAGGGAATATGGTGGAACACATGAATAGTGATAAAAAAAGATTGACAAAAAATAGCTTTATTTTCAAAATAGAAGAAACAAAACAAAAGTAAAATCAAAAAGATGGATTGAACCAAAGAATGGGGGAGCTTATGAATAAAAAAATCAGTATTGACGAATACATGCATACACGGGTAGACAGCCAGATTGAGCTGTATGAGAAAAAGGCCTGTTCTTATCAGCGTAAATACAGAACCAGTCAGACCATCGAAATCATCCTTGCCGCCCTGATTCCGCTTCTGTCCTCCTACGCAGATAATCTGCAGATTATTGGCTTCATCGTGGGAGTTTTTGGTGCAGCAATTGCCATCATAAAATCCCTGAGCCGATTGTATCAATGGCCGGAAAACTGGCTTGGATACCGCACCGCCTGCGACCAGCTGCGCTATCAGAAGATGCTGTTTGAAACCGGTTCAGCTCCTTACAATCTCGAGCCGGAAACCATTGAACATGTCTTTATCCATAACATCGAACAGGTCATTTCTTCTGAGCATAAAAAGTGGAAAGCTCTCGTTTCTGATCAGTCTGCAGAGGAATCCATCAACAAGTCTGCGGAAGAATAAAGTAATTGAGACAAGGCAAAAAAAGAGCCACCATTTCGGCAATGTCATTTAGTTAAGGGTTTAAGAAAATACACCCGCTCGCTTGCAAAAAAGTGAACGGGTGTGTTTTTTATCATTTCGACAAATCATAGCAATAAACATACTGGAGTTATTATAGATCTCTTGTCTACGGTCATTTTCCAGCTCATGGAAAATATATTGATCTGCCAGCTCGGTTATTTTATCCATGTATATCGCCGATCCGTCATTTGCCATCACTGCATTATCTTTCATTCCTGCTCTTCTCCGGATCCGTCCAGGCCTATACAGCCTGTAAACAAAAATAAGCACCCAACACGCATTATTTGCGTACTGGATGCTTCTCACGACATCTCAAGCCGGTCAAGGGAGCCTGGCTCCTGCGGCTATATATCTAATTAAATTATATCTATCTGCCTTATGGCTATATTATAAAACATAATAAAATTAATCTGTCAAGGGGGACAAAAGAAAAACCACCACTTCTGGCGGCTCTCCTATTATGCAACCTTTGAAAAATCAATAACAGAAATTTCCTGCATCAATAAGTGCATACACCAATGAGTGCATAGGATATTTTGGAAATACACCAATAGAAAAGCAAAGATGTACCAGGATTTTAAGCAAAATAAATATATGCCAGATTCTGGACGATGGCGATACAAGGAAAATATATGTTCAAGCTATTACATTGCCAATGACTGCTTCAATTAATCTTTAAGTTTTTCGGGGCTTCTGTAATGCAGCCGCAGTTTGAACGGCTTTAAATACTCTGCTTGCGATTCTCAAGGTGTTTTCTTAGGCAACTTTGCAAAGCTGGCAGATGTGCGGCGGCATTGGCTCCGAGAAATCAAATGGGGGCAGGTTATCCTTGTTCGGGAACTTGACCAGATGCCGGACATATCCAAAATCAAAGTCACAAGGACGATCATTGAAACAATATTAAAAGCATATTCTTGGAAATAGGGCGGCACTGCTGCCCTGCCTGGCATACACCGAAACACTACGCCGGGAGTATCTGGGAAATATCCACACCTTGACAATTAAAAAACAACTTCGTAGAATCGATTTTAAGCCACTTTTATTGATTGACAGCAAAATGTCGAACATATGTCTGATACCTTTTTTGATGCCCTAGACATATGATGTGTTACGGACAACAGGTGAGCGCAAAAAGAATACCGTAAACACTAGGATTTACGGCATTCTTTAGTGGACTAGACGGGAGTCGAACCCGTGTCCGAAGCCCCATCCCCTGTACTTCTACAAGCTTAGTCGATCAAAATTCATTCCCTCCTGCACCCGGTGACCGACACCCGGATACATTCAGTAGCTTCATGATACGCCCGCATACGCAAAGCTTAATATGCGTCGTTTCCTATCTAGTCGATGCCAGACACTCTAAGGATAGGTACAAAGAGGCTGACAGCTGCAACTAGGCAGCGAGTGCTAAATTATCTTCAGCGTTTAATTTTAATTGTGCGATTAACGTGTCGCAACGGCTTGCTTCTCCAGTTTCAAAAACCCCGTCGAAACCTTGACTAGCCCTTATTCAATTTATGATTTTGATGATTTTTTGTCCTACGATCATCTCCATTTAGTCTATCGGCAATCCCCATTAAAGTCAACAGGGATTTTCGAAAGATTTTCTTAAAAATTTCTATCCAAAATTGCGTACCTTAAACTCCTTCTCAGCCTCTCTCCTCTGATCCTTTTTGGCAATGTCCTGCCGCTTGTCATAAAGCTTCTTACCACGACAGAGTCCGATTTCCATCTTGGCCTTTCCTTCTTTAAAATAGACCTGTAAAGGAACGATGGTAAAGCCTTTCTCCTTGATCTTTCCCAGTAGCTTATTGATCTCTGCCTTATGAAGAAGAAGCTTTTTTACCCGAAGAGGATCCTTGTTAAAGATATTCCCTTTTTCATAGGGAGAAATGTGCATACCATAGATGAACATTTCCCCATTGTCGATACGGATAAAAGCCTCCTTGATACTGCATTTACCCATACGAAGGCTCTTCACCTCCGTACCGTGGAGTACCAGCCCTGCTTCTATTTTTTCATCTACAAAATAATCATGGTAGGCCTTCTTATTGTTTGCCACCAGCTTCATGCTTTCCTTACTCATACTTCCTCATCCTCATCATCTGCAATGCCAAAATCAATGGTTCGGGAGGCTCTGTCCGTATCCTCCACACGGATCTTTACCGTCTGCCCCAGCTTGTAACGGATTCCACTGTCTCTTCCTACCATTTCGTAGGCGCCTTCGTCATAGTAAAAATAATCTCCGGGCAGCTTGGAGACATGGATCATTCCTTCCACCGTATTGGGCAGCTCCACATAGATTCCCCATTGGGTTACTCCACTGACTACACCGGTGAAGCTTTCTCCGATATGCTGCTCCATATATTCTACCTTTTTCAGCTTATTGGTTTCCCGTTCTGCCTCTTCTGCCCTTCGTTCCAGTCGGGAGGACTGGTTGGAAACCTGGGGAAGGATCTCCTCATAATGGCCCAGCTTCCTGCCTTTCAGCCGTCCTCTCAGCCAGTCCTTGATGATCCGGTGTATCTGCAGATCCGGATATCTTCGAATGGGAGAGGTAAAATGGCAATAGTAGTCACAGGCCAGGCCAAAATGTCCGGTACAGTCTACCGTATACTTCGCCTGCTTCATGCTCCGCAGAGCCAGACGGGAGATCATGGCCTCCTGAGGTGTTCCTTCCACTTTCCCTAAAAGCTTCTGGATTTCCTTGGGATGGATCTCTTCCTGACGAAGCTTCAGATAAAAACCAAAGTTTCCGATAAAGGCTCCCAGCTTCTGGATCTTTTCCGGATCAGGCACATCGTGGGTACGATAAACGAAAGGAAGCTCCAGCCAGAAAAAATGCTGGGCCACCGTCTCATTGGCGATAAGCATAAATTCCTCGATGATCTTGGTGGCTGTATTTCTGTCGTAGGGCCTGATCTCCACCGGTCTTCCTTTTTCGTCCAGATAGATCTTGGATTCGGGAAAATCAAAATCGATGGAGCCCCGTTTCTTCCTCTTAGCCCGTAAAATGGCTGCCAGTCGTTCCATGTCTTCAAACATGGGAACCAGAGTGGCATAGGTTTCCCGCTCTGCCTCGTCCTTATCCTCCAGGATTTTTTTCACCGAGGTATAGGTCATTCTCTGATCCACCCGGATAACCGTTTCCTCGATTCGGTAATCCACCACTTCTCCCTTGGTATTAATGGTCATCAGGCAACTTAAAGCCAGCCGGTCTACTCCCGCATTTAAAGAGCAGATGCCGTTGGACAGCTTATGGGGAAGCATGGGGATCACCCGGTCCACCAGATAGACACTGGTTCCCCGGTTCAGGGCTTCTCTATCCAAAGCAGAATTTTCCTGTACATAATTGCTCACATCGGCAATATGCACACCCAGATGGAACAGATCCTCTTCTACCGTAAGGCTTACTGCATCATCCAGATCCTTGGCATCTTCACCGTCAATGGTCACCATGGTCACTTCCCGGTAATCCTGCCGTCCCTGGCAGTCTGCCTCCGTCACCGCATCATTGACCCGTTCTGCCTGGTTCATCACCTTCTCAGAAAATTCCAGGGACAGATCAAAGCCCTTCACGATGGAAAGGATATCCACTCCCGGGTCATTGATATGACCCAGGATCTCCACTATCCTTCCCTCCGGCTTCCTTCGCTCATCACCGTAATCGGTCAGCTCCACTACTACCTTATGTCCGTCTACCGCACCTTTAGAACGCTCTTTTGGAATAAAAATATCCTCTGCCAGCTTATGATTATCGGGCAGCACAAAACCAAAATTCCTGCTGCTCTGATAGGTTCCCACAATGGTATTGGTTCCCCTTTCCAGAACCTTTACCACCTCTGCTTCCTGGCGTTTTCCCCCTCGCCCTGGAAGCAGGGCTACCTCTACGGTATCCAGATGAAAGGCTCCTTTTACCCTGCCTTCCGGAATGAACAGATCCTCCTGTCTTCCATCCACTTCCACAAAACCAAAGCCCTTCTGGTGGCTGATAAAGGTTCCTACCAAATGGTCATTTCTGCCGGCTGCTGCCTTAGGATCAAAAAGAGAATACTTTCCCCTCTTACTGATCTGGATTTTTTCCTCATTAAGCAGTTCCTCCAGAGCCTGTTTCAGCTGCGGCCTGTCCTCCGGCTCTACCTGAAGGATAATGGCCAGCTCCTTTTCCTTCATGGGCACATATAATTCATTTTTCATCAGGTCCACAATGACCTGCTTTCTTTCCTGCCAGTTTTTCATTTTAATCCTCATGCATATCGCAAGCTTTGCTTGCGATACTGCTTAAATAAATAAGTGAAAAATCTCTGATTTTTCACACTGTCCCTTATCCTGTTCCCTTCCAAAGAGTGAAAAAAAGAGCATCCCTGTGTCCACAAGAATGCCCTGAACTTCTTCTATCACTAGTGCAACGGTTTCTAAATAACTGCACCATTCACATAGGATTTTTTTCTGAGAGTGCAGGGCAAAAAACGTAGGCGTAGCGGGCTACGCTGAGGCTTTTTGTCCTGTGCCATCGGGAAAATAGACATGTGATATGGTGTAGTTAATTTAAAACTGTTACACTAGAATCTGTTAATGTTCAAAATTGCTGCAAGCACCATAAATGCAATTGCCAGATACTTGGTAACCTTAACCAGAGTTCCCTCCATGGAGCGTCCCTTGTTCTTACCCCAGTAAGTCTCTGCATTGCCGCTGAGTGCGCCTAATCCTGCAGACTTGCCTTCCTGCATTAACACCAAAACGGTTAATACTATACATACTATAATAAAAAGAATTGTTGCTAATGTTCTTAAAACTTCCATCCCTTGAGACCTCCTTAGTCATACGTCGTGAATTATAGCATAGACCAAGGACTCCGTCAAGACTTAACAGGACTTAAATCGAAATGTCTTTATTCCGGGATACTGTGCAGCCTCACCCAGCTCCTCTTCAATCCTCAGAAGCTGATTGTATTTTGCCACCCGATCCGTCCTGCAGGGTGCACCGGTCTTGATCTGTCCACAGGAAAGAGCCACGGCCAGGTCTGCAATGGTGGTATCCTCCGTTTCACCGGAGCGGTGGCTCATCACTGCAGTATAGCCTGCCTCATGAGCCAGCTTTACTGCCTCAACGGTTTCCGTCAGGGTTCCGATCTGATTGGGCTTTATAAGGATGGAATTGGCACAGGCAGCGCTGATTCCCTTCTTTAATCTGGTGGTATTGGTGACAAAAAGATCATCTCCTACCAGCTGTACCCGTTTTCCCAGACGATCTGTAAGCTGCTTCCAGCCCTCCCAGTCCTCTTCATCCAGACCGTCTTCAATGGAATAGATGGGATAGCGGTTGCACAGCTCTTCGTAGAGATCGATCATCTCCTTAGTGGTACGCATCACACCAATACGCTGGGTATCCGGTACAGCGGCCACAGTATCCCCGGCCTGGGTCGGTTGCTCCTCCTTTTTCTCCATGCGGAGAATCTCACTTTCTCCGGGAAAATAATACTGTCCTGCTTCCCCTTGGAACAGCTCCGAAGCCGCTGCATCCATGGCAAACACAATATCCTTTCCGCAGGCATAGCCGGCCTCTTCCACCGCCTTTACCAGATAGTCAAAAACCTCAAAGGCATCCTTTAAATCCGGAGCAAAACCACCCTCATCTCCCACTGCCGTGGATTTATTGTCCTTTGCCAGAAGCTTTTTCAGCTGATGATAAACCTCCGTTCCCATCTGCAGGGCTTCACTGAAGCTTGCCGCACCAACAGGCATGATCATAAACTCCTGGAAATCCACCGTATTTTTGGCATGCTTTCCTCCGTTTAAAATATTCATCATGGGCACCGGCAGCTGATAAGCACTCTGCTGACCCAGATATTTATAGAGAGCCTGCTTATTGGCCCTGGCTGCTGCTCTGGCACAGGCAAGGGAAACACCTAAAATTGCATTGGCTCCCAGCTTTTCCTTGTTGGGTGTACCGTCCAGCTCCTTTAAGATCCTGTCGATCTCCTTCTGGTCGGAAACCGTTTTTCCCAAAAGTGCCTGACGGATCTCCCCGTTGATATGACCAACTGCCCGGGTCACTCCAAGTCCACCATAGGCTTTCCCACCATCTCTTAGCTCTACAGCCTCGAACTGACCTGTACTGGCACCGGAGGGTACGGCTGACCTTCCCGTATAAGTCTTATCCACTGTGATCTGCGCTTCAAGAGTAGGATTTCCCCTTGAATCCAGAATCTGTCGTCCCTGTACCTGTGTAATCAAAAAAGTTCCTCCCATGGGTATACCTCCTGTAAACATCTTTTTTATCAGTATACCCATAGGGAAGGAACTTAATTCTTTTTCTTGCCTGTTTTCGTTAAAAGAACAGAAAGCTATTCAGGAAAAACTCCCATTTGTTTCAAAAATTCCGGCACCTGGTCTGCCTGCAGGAAGTAATGATCACTGTAATAACCTTCACCATAGTCTGTTTTCGTATCTGCATAAGCTTCCCCTCCGGTAGATGAAGGCTGCCCGGTATATTGCTCCACGATCACCTCATAGACCTCTTCCCCTGTCTCATATCTATATTGATCTACAGAATCCATCTCCTGCAGATAGGAGCTGTCCAAAACCTCCTTAAGCCTGACTTCCTCTACCGGATAAAAACCTGCTAATGCCGTATCTTCTTCATAGTCCTCTCTGGTCAGACCGGAATCCTCTTTTACCAGCAGGATTCGTTTTTTGACTATTTCCCGGGCCATTTCTACCGCTTCCGGCCCTGTTATCTGCGTACTTCCTGTATCCTCATAGTAATACAGGGATACACTCCTGATGCTTGCCAGATAGTCCTCATCGCAGACTGCCTGGGGCAGAATTCCCTCCTGTCTCAGCAGTGCACAGGTATGGTCAAAACCAGGATAGATTGCCACCCTCCATTCATTGACGTACTTGGGATTCTGTATTCCCTCACCGCCGATGGTCAGCCGGCCGATAGGAATACCATAATACAGCTCAGAAAAATCAGCATTCTGTACATCCTTCACATAGGCTTCCACCAGAGCCCTTACCTGCTCTGCGGGTAGAGCATAATTCATCCTGCCATTATCATATTCTGCCTGAAAAATACGGAAGTTATCTACGAAATCATCCTCCATTACCTGGCTGGTCACCTTCTGATATTCTTCGCTATGAAAAATCTCATTCAAGACCTCCAGATTATCATCTTTGTCAATATAGAGAACTCTATATCTGGTCTTTCCGTTTTTTAACCGGAAAACCACTTCCATTCCACTTACATTATTGTTTTGCCCGCTGCCGTATCCCTCATAGCTTATCCGGTTATCCAAAAGTTGGTACACCAGATCCACATCCTTAAGCTTCAGCTCTGTATACAGGTAATTATCGATGCTGACCTCCGTCCCATCAGGCAGAACCCGTCTTCCATCCCAATAACGATCCTCCAAAACCAGAGCCAGGCTCTCCACCTTATCCTTATCCGGAATTTTATCATCATAACCCATGAGATCCCAGCGGAAAAATACAAAAAAGGCGGTTACCAGCAGGACAGAGATTCCCAGTCCCGGCAGATTTTTTCGAATGGCCTTAAAATCCACCTCATAGATCAGCTGGATCACCCCATGGCCAATAATGGTCACAAAAATTGCTCCTGCAATTCCCAACACCTCACTGGAACCGGAAACACTATAAACAAAGAGCCCGCCCAATGTACCCATGACCAGAAGCAGAAGCACCCTTAAGGGCTCCTTTACCTTTGAAAAGCTGATAGATTTTCCATGGCTTTCAGACGCCCTGTGCTTATAGAGAAGCCACCCCAGGATTCCATACAAAAGAACCAGCCCGGCCATGGTAAACATACTTTCCGAATAACTGTAGTGAAGCCGGGAATAGGGCCCATTATACCGGTTAACCTGGTACCGGAAAAACAGGATCAGAGGGGAAAAGAAGGGATTTAATATGTTCTCACTTTCCCAGCTGCTATAGGTATAAAAAAACTGTTGTGCATATTCATTGATAATAGCCCTTAATCCCACCTCGTAAGCCAGAAGGACTACGGTTCCCATCAGGCTGACCAAAGTGTAGCCGGTCAGCATTACCGCAACGATGGCCACATGGTAAATGCTTAAAAACAACAGAAGATGCCCTAAAATGGCCTGAGGAATCTGTGCCAGAACCTCTGCTGACAAACATCCGTAGCTGGAAGCCACACCCAGTCCCAATACCAGATTGATCAGATAGGCCACCAGAAAGCCTGCGATTCCATTGAACCAGATAACCAGAAATCTCCGGCCACGACTCACCGGCTGACTGTGATAAAAATTTACCTGCTTTTTATCGTGAAGCCAGGAAAATCCCTGTATCCCGACCAGAACAGCCAGTCCCACGATCAATGCACTGATCCACAGATTCAGATTAAGTACCTGTTTGGTAAAGCTGTCCAGTCTCCTCATCATCTGTGTCGGATCGTATGCATATCCTCTCTGTACATTGTTCAGCCCCAGGATCAAGGCTCCCGGAAAGCTGACAAAATATGCCAGAAACTGCAGCCAGAACACCCAGTTTCTCCGTTTAAAATTCTCTCTGCAATCAGTTAAAAACAATTTTCTTGATGTCATAACCAACTACCTCCGTTTCACTGATAAAGATTTCCTCCAGAGACAAGGGCAGTACCTCATAAAATACCGTGTCCAATCCTGCAAAGTAAGCCATGATCTCCTCTCTTGGCCCCCTGGCGGTAATGGTATATAGCATTCCTCTTTTATCCATCTGCAGGATATCCATCTGCTGTCTTGCCTTATCTGCCTCCTCTTCGGTTGCAAATACACACTGAATTTTCTGAATATTGCATTTCATATCCAACAAGTCCTTAGAAAGCAGAACTCCGCCTTTATGCAAAAGACCGATATGGTCACAGATATCCTCTAATTCTCTCAAATTATGAGAAGCAATAATGGGGGTAAGTCCTCTCTGGTCCATGTGGTTTGCCAGAATACTCTTGATCCCCTGTCGCATTACCGGATCCAGCCCGTCAAAGGTCTCATCACAGATCAGATACTTTGTATTGGAACAGAGTCCGCAGATAATGGCAAGCTGCTTCTGCATTCCCTTGGAAAAGGTAGAAATCTTCTTCTCTCTGGGCAGTCCGAATTTTTCCAGATACTCATAAAAAGGCAAAGAAGCAAACTCCTCATAGACCGTTGCCAGATATTTTTCCATATCCCTTGGTGTCGCATTACGGAAAAAGAAAGGCTCATCGGGGATAAAATAGAACTCCCTGATCGCCTGCTCCTGATTAAATACAGGTTTTTCATCAATTAAGATCCTGCCACTGTCCGGACGCATAATTCCCGTCACCATTCGAAGCATGGTTGTCTTTCCTGCTCCATTGGTACCGATCAGACCAAATACGCTGCCCTCCTGCATGGTCAGTGATACATTGTCCACTGCCCAGACATCCTCAAATCTCTTGGATACATTTTCTAAGGTAATCATAGTTCCTCCCCCATAAACTTAATCATTTCTTCCCTGGAAAAACCAATCATCTCTCCCTCCCTGATCAGGCTCTTAAGCTGCTGTCTGATCTCTTCTTTTCTGGCTTCCCTCAGACTTTGGCTGGAGGAAACGAAATTGCCTCTTCCCTTCACCGTATAGATAAATCCCTGCCGTTCCAGTTCAGCATATGCTTTCTGGATCGTATTGGGATTTATGGATAATTCCATAGCAAGGTTCCTTACGGAGGGAAGCTTGTCGTCTTCCGGCAGGGCTCCGCACAGAATCAAATGCTTGAACCTTTCCACGATCTGTTCATATAAAGGTCTGGCATCCTTTAAATCCAAAACAATCATGTCTCCTCCTCTCTACAATACTTAGTGTATTATTATTCATAGTACACTAAGTATACATTTTGCATATGTTTTTGTCAAATCTTTTTTTCTAAATACAAGTTGCACTTTTCAAATGAAGAATCTTTGTTTAAAATAAAAAAGTCACTTATACAGCCCTTCCCCGGGAATTACCGTATAAGCGACTTTTTTTATGCTTATATCGCTGTCGCAGAATATTTATTTTTTAATCAGCAGAGATTTTCCGGTCATCTCCACCGGTTGCTCCTTACCCATGATCCGGATCAGGGTGGGCACGATATCTGCCAGACATCCTCCCTCTCTCAAGGTATAGGCAGGGTCATAATTTACCAGAATGAAGGGCACTTCATTGGTGGTATGAGCGGTAAAGGGCGCTCCCGTCTCCTCATCGATCATCTGCTCCGCATTGCCATGGTCTGCACAGATAAACATGGTTCCCTCTACACTCTTTAAGGCATCCACCGCTTTTCCAATACATTCATCCACCGCTTCAATTGCCTTGATGGCTGCAGGCTCCACTCCCGTATGACCTACCATATCGGGGTTGGCAAAATTGATAATAATAACATCATATTTTCCACCGGTGATGGCTTCCACAAGACGATCACATACCTCATAGGCACTCATCTCAGGCTTCAGATCATAAGTAGCCACATCCTTGGGAGAATTTACCAGGAATCGGTCTTCTCCTGCATTGGGCTCCTCTACCCCTCCGTTAAAGAAAAAGGTTACATGGGCATATTTCTCCGTTTCCGCAATCCTTGCCTGGGTCATATTATTTGCTGCCAGCCACTCACCAAAGGTATTCTCCACAGAAATCTTGTGGAAGGCCACCTCCTTATTGGGAATGGTAGGATCATAATCCGAGAAGCAGACGAAAACAAGCTCCAGCCGATCACGTTCAAAGCCCTTGAAATCATCATCACAAAAGGCTCTGGTGATCTCTCTTGCACGGTCAGGGCGGAAATTAAAAAAGATTACAGAATCCTTATCCTGGATCAGGGCAACAGGTGTACCATTTTTCTCTACAACCGTAGGCATAACGAATTCATCCGTCTTGTCTGCATCATAGGAAGCCTGGATCGCTGCCGGGCCGGAGATTCCCCGATTTCCCTCTCCTCTGGTCAGGGCATCATAGGCCAGCTTCACCCTGTCATAGTTATTATCTCTGTCCATGGCATAATAGCGGCCCATCACAGAAGCGATCTCTCCTACGCCGATTTTGGCCATTTCTGCTTCCAGCTCCTGGGCAAAGCCTTTTCCACTGGCGGGCGGGGTATCCCTTCCGTCCAGGAAACAATGCACATACACCTTAGAAAGACCGTTGCGTTTTGCCAGCTCTAAAAGTCCGTACAAATGGGTATTGTGGCTGTGCACACCACCATCCGATAAAAGTCCGAACAGGTGAAGGGCAGAATCATTTTTCTTACAATTCTCCACAGCATGAAGCAGGGCAGGATTCTCAAAAAAGGTTCCGTCCTGAATCTCCTTGGTAATCCTGGTCAACTCCTGATAAACGATACGACCAGCCCCCATATTCAGGTGTCCAACCTCTGAATTTCCCATCTGCCCGTCGGGAAGGCCTACTGCCATTCCGCTGGCATTTCCTTTTACAAAGGGACATTCTGCCATCAATTTATCCATAACAGGTGTTTTTGCCAATGCAATGGCATTATGTTCCTGTTTTGCATTTAATCCATAACCATCCAGAATCATTAATACGGTGGGTTTCTTACTCATCTCTTTCTCCTCCATACTTTTCTTGGGTCAAGCTTTGTTAGCCTTTTGTCAAACTTAACCTTTTGTAGTATACCACCGAAGGTGGAATTTAGGCAATAGTGATTGTGCTTTTTCTCAGAAATGCCTGTCCTCTCCCACCCCTCATATCCCCTTGTCAAAAGGCGGTGTGATGCGATAAACTGTAGTTTAGTTGAGTGGCCACAGGAGGAACAGACATGATCGGACTTTTAAGCAGACTTTGGATAAAAGACAGGGAAAATACGGCTTCGCCACAGGTACGGCAGGCCTACGGCATGCTCTGCGGAGGCCTGGGGATTTTTCTGAATGTCCTCCTGTTTCTGGGAAAATTCCTGGCAGGAACCATCAGCAACTCCATTTCCATTACCGCGGATGCCTTCAATAACCTTTCCGACGCAGGCTCCTCCTTCATCACCCTTGCAGGCTTTAAAATGTCCGGTCAGGAGGCCGATATAGATCATCCCTTTGGCCACGGAAGGATCGAATATCTTTCCGGACTTATCATAGCAGGTGCTATTTTATTAATGGGCTATGAACTGATCGTCTCTTCCGTCAAAAAAATCCTGCAGCCGGAGGAAACCATCTTCAGCTTTCTTACCCTGATGATCCTTCTTGCCTCCATTCTGGTAAAGCTTTACATGGCCCATTACAATTATCAGATAGGAAAAAAAATCAGCAGCTCTGCCATGAAGGCAACCGCTACCGATAGTCTGAGTGATACCATTACCACCATCGTGGTCCTTGTTGCCAGTCTGGTACAGTATTTCTTCCATTGGCAGATTGACGGCTACTGTGGTGTCCTGGTGGGTCTTTTCATTATCTATGCCGGCTTTACGGCTGCCCGGGATACCATCGATCCCCTCCTTGGGCAGGCTCCTGCAGCAGAATTCGTGGAACGGGTACAGCAGATCGTCCTCTCCACGGAAGGAGTTCTGGGGATGCATGATCTGATCGTCCACGATTACGGCCCCGGCCGACTGATCATCTCTCTTCATGCAGAGGTTTCTGCTGCCGGTGATATTCTGGAAATCCATGATATGATCGACCGCCTGGAACAGACGCTGAACCGACAGTTAAGCTGCGAGGCCGTAATCCACATGGATCCCATCGTTACAGAAGATCCGGATGTGGACCTGTGGAAGGACAGAATCCATGACATCCTTCTTTCTATCGATGACTCTCTGCATATGCATGATTTTCGCATAGTAAAAGGGAATACTCATACCAACATTATTTTTGATATGGTACTCCCCTATCGTTACAAAATGAGCAAATCCCTGCTACTGGAGGAAATCCAGAAAAGGGTCTGGGAGCTAGATCAAAGCTATTATGTGGTCATCCAGATGGAACACTCCTATACATAAAAAACAGGTCATTCCACCCAGCTGATGATGATTACCACTGCTCCTTTGTGGACTGTGATACATCCTTTTTCCCCGATAAATTCATTACTGATGCCGATGGGAAAGCTGTTGGTCACCTCATAGTGATCCAGAGGATATTTCATCCTCTCAATGGAGACCTCAGCCTTTTCTCCCAGGGAAAAAAGAGATAAATAGCCCTCCAGGCTTTCCTGAAAGCTGACCGCCTCCTCCTTTGCCACCAGGATCATTCCGGTACCATCCATCATATAGCCCGTAGCCCCCTGCTCCTTTAAATAGAGCAGGCACTGGATATTGGCAATGGTATGCTCCAGTCTGCCGCCGCTTCCTCCATACAGATGGAAGCTCCGATACCCCCGTTCAAGTCCCAGACGAAGGGCAGCCAGCATATCCGTATCATCCTTCTCTTTGGGAATCCGGATGACTCTTCCCGGATGGATTCTCTCGTATTCCGCCAATTCCTCCTCCGGGGTATTCCGCTTTTTCAAAGCCACAAACTCTTCTGAAGCATCCGTTTCTTCCATGGTCTCAGAGCCATCAGAACCAACCATTCCCATTCCCAGAGAATCAAAATCACCCAACACATAGTGAGGTTCAATTCCCAACAGCTTACAGTAGGAAAATCCCCCGTCTACAGCAATACACAGATCCTCTTCACCAACAGGAATGCCGGAAATCGTTAAATCTCCGGCTCCAATCAAAATACATTTTCCTTCAGTTTTATTCATAGGTGTCCTTATACTCATATTTTCCGCCCCAATCATTAATGGCCCTGGTGGTTTTTCCTTCTTCAGTATAAGTATTTTCCTCAAAACGGAAATTCATTCTGGCATAGGTATCCACTGTCAGCTCCATATTTACGGGAGTGGACCACCAATACATCATACAATATTCCGTCAAAGGATAATACTCATCACCTTCACTGACGGGAACGTAGCTGAGGGCAGTTCTCTGATGACCATTATCCAGCCATTTAAAGCCCCAAACCTTAATATAACCTTGTCTGGCCACTTCATCTTCCTCATCCATATAGGAAAAACCCCAGTTTCCGTCTGCGTAATGGAGATAAACCCCTATACCGCTGACCGGGATATAGGTTTCACCCTGCCAATACTCCATAGTTTCTTCGATAAAGGCATTCCGGATGGCAACATACTCATCACTGACAAGAAAGTCTCTTGCCACTTCATAATTTCCGGCCTCAAACTCCTGCAAAAGAGGACTAAACAGTGCATCTATCTGAGTATGTTTTTCCAGGCAGCCAAGCAGCTGTTTAAGCTCATCGCTTCCCAGTGCCTCATCCACCTTTTTTACCAGTTCCTTATAGGAAAGCATATCCTCCGGAGTAAAAGCCAGCTTTTCAGCCTGAAGGCCGGTATAATTGATCAACTGCTGCTTCAGTTCGTCTTTACCGCTTTTCTGATAGAGAGAAAGCATTTTTTCAACCAATTTCTGATAAGCCTCATAGCCAAATCCCTCTTGGTCAGAAATCAGAATAGAGTTAATCCCTTCTTCATCGGTCATTGCCAACAGACGGTTATAGCAGGTCTCCATCAATTCATATACACTGGCCTTTTCCTCGTCATTTTCCAGAATCTCCAGCAGCCTTTCCACCGTATAAAAATCTGCACGTTCTTCGTTCAGCTCATTGACTGACTCATTATATTTCACCGTAAGCCAGGTTTCCTGAATTTCCTTATCCTGTGTTTCCTCCAGACCCTTATACAGAATCTCCTCTGCTGCCTGATAGTCTTCCATATCCAGATAAAGATTTGCCATATAACGATAGGCTTTTACCGTGCCCGACTCAATGGTCAGTACCTTTTCATAGGAGGCCAGGGCATTACCATAATCCCTGGCTTCCTGATACACCTGTGCTTCCTTTAAAAATTTATTGATCTTTACTCCCGGCAGTTGGTTAAACCCATAGACTCCTGCCGCAATTACGGCGAGAAAAAGAGCCAGAACTCCTGCCTTCTGCAAAAAAACGACATTTTTTCTTTTATTTTTCTTCATCTTACGAAGAGTTTCTCTGTTGTTCTCCATCGGAAAATTAAGCCTTTCTAATCTTCTCTTCCATCCCAGCAATAGGTACACAGCTTGCAGGGAGAAATACCCACCGACTTGATCAGATCATCCAGACGATGATATCGTAAAGAGGTAAAATTCAGTTTCTTTCGAATTTCTTCATTCATTCTTGCATACCGTTCAGATTCAGGATCCGTATATTCCTGTACCACCTTTTCATCCGGTGAACAGCCTTCGATCCGTTCCATCATCTTCCGGGAAATCAGATCCATTTCTGAAGTGGACCGGGAAAAATTCAGATATTTACAACCATAAACAATGGGAGGACATGCCGGTCGGATATGCACCTCTTTCGCTCCACTCTGGTATAAAAATTCCGTAGTTTCTCCCAGCTGGGTTCCTCTTACAATGGAATCGTCGATCAACAGAAGGCTGCGGTTACGGATCAGATCATGCACAGGAATCAACTTCATCTTGGCAATCATATTACGCTTACTTTGAATGGTCGGCATAAAGGATCTGGGCCAGGTAGGTGTATATTTAATAAAAGGCCTTGAAAAAGGTATTCCTGAGGCATTGGAGTAGCCAATAGCATGGGCAGTTCCCGAATCCGGTACTCCCGCAACGATATCTGCCTGGGCCTCATCCCGATTCGCCAGAAGCTTACCACAGTTATAGCGCATTTCTTCCACGCTGACACCTTCATAGGAAGAAGAAGGATAACCATAATATACCCAGAGGAAGGTACAGATCTTCATTTCTGTTCCCGGCTGGGAAAGGGTAATCACCTCGTCCGGCGTCATTACCACAATTTCCCCGGGACCCAGTTCCCGGTAATCGGTATAACCCAGATTTAAATAGGCAAAACATTCAAAGGCGGCACAGAAAGCTCCCTCCTTCTTTCCGATGACTACAGGTGTTCTTCCCAATCTGTCCCTGGCAGCATAAATCCCCTTTTCCGTCATGATAATCATAGTCATGGAGCCCTCGATCAGCTCCTGGGCATAACGGATTCCTTCCACCAGATTCTCACGCTGGTTAATGATAGCAGCTACCAACTCGGTTGGATTGATATCTCCACCACTCATTTCCAGAAAATGGATCCGACCATCCTTTAAAAACTGATCAACTATTCTATCTGCATTATTTATTTTTCCTACCGTCATCAAAGAAAATGTTCCATGATGCGAGCGTACGATGAGAGGCTGGGGCTCATAGTCGGAAATACAGCCAATACCCAGATTTCCCTCCATCTTGGTTACATCCTTTTCAAATTTGGTTCTGAATGGAGAATTTTCGATATTGTGAATTGAACGGTCAAAGCCATTTTTGCTGTATACCGCCATTCCTCCTCTTCGCGTTCCCAGGTGTGAGTGATAATCTGTCCCAAAAAACAGGTCAAAAACACAATCCTCTTTTGATGCTACTGCAAAAAAACCACCCATAATCTTCCTCCATTCCTACAGGTCAAAACTAATGCTGATTACTTTTTGTTTTCTTCTTTATGGCCCTGGCCGGCATTCTCATTGGTCATGGTACAACGGCCGTCAAAATAGGCATCCTCATCAATAACCAGTCTTCTTGCCGAAATATCACCGGCAACACGGCCGCTGGAAAGAATTTCCAGTCTTCCCGAAGAGCTGATATCTCCCTTTACTTTTCCGGAAATAAATACATTCTGAGCCTGAATGTTTCCTACCACATTTCCTTCTACACCCAGAATTAACGTTCCCTTACAGGTACAGTTTCCATTGACGGTTCCATCTACACGTACTGTATCCGGTACAATCAAATCTCCATTAAATACTGCCCCAACTCCGACCAGCGTATTAATCTTCTCCTGTGATGCCAGAGAATCCACTGCCTTATTTTTTCCCATCATAATTTTTCTCCTTCTTTTGTGGTTTATTCTTCCAGCTTCATTACCTGGAAGGGGTTAAGAGCCTCATTATTCAGAATGATCTGATAATCCAGCTCAGTAAAATCTCTGGTAATGGTGAAAAGGGCATCTCTGGCCTTCACCTCATCTCCTTCGCTAACCTTAATTTCTACTTCTTTATTACATAAGTAGCGTGAGATATAGCCATTGATGTGCTCAATCTCAATACTGTGCACATAACCTTCATCATAATCGATCAGCCGCACCACTCCGTCTCCGGTAGCTACCACGTTATCTCCCTTATGCATGCCGATGGTCAGATAAGGCTTCTGCTCTGAAAAAGTGGTTTTCAACTCTCCCACTCCGTCTGAAGGATATAAACGTGGTAAGGTGGTTTCGATTGCCTTTGCCTCTTCTTCCTCCTTTTCGGCCTCAAGAGATGCCTTCAGCTGTGTGTATTCAGCATTTATGGCGTCATAATCGCTGCTCAGGCGGGCATTTTCCTCTTCCAATGCGGCTACCCGCTGCTGCCCTTCATCTACCTTTGCCTTTAACTCATACTCCCGATAAGCACTTGCGGACAACCAATAGATCATCAGACCCAGTCCCAGTCCACACAGTACCAGAAGGCAGACAACAAATCTGAGCATCGCTGCCGAAAGCAGAAGCTGCCTGCTTTGATTATCGGTATGGGAAACAATAATAAAGGAATATACCTCTTTCCTCTTATGTCTTTCTTTCATGGACAAGCCTCCTACGATTGCCATAATACCATAAAATAAGGAAAAGGGGGAAGTTACTTTCAATTTTTAGTAAAAAAACCCGAATTCACCCTTGTTTTTATTCTTTTCCCCAGTAAAATTGCTACTGAAATCTTTAACATATCTCCCGGAACAAATAAAAGAACACCCGATATTATTATAGTCGAAAAATCCATTCCTGATTGAATCCCCAGCCAGACTGCTCCCGGAATATACATACAGATGGTACCCACTCCCAGAGCAATGGCTTCACTTATCCGGCTCTTTCCCTGGAGCTGTTCCAGAAACCATCCTGACACTACTGCCAGAAGCAGATAACCTAAAAGATATCCCCCTGTAGGCCCGAAGAGCTTTCCGGCTCCCGCAGAAAAGCCGGAAAACACAGGTATTCCGGCCAGACCAATCAATAAATATAGAAGAACACTTAAGCTCCCGTTTTTCCTGCCCAGAAGCAAAACTGCCAGATAGATTCCCAGACTACTCAAACTTAAGGGAATAGGGCCAATAGGAATCGTAAACGGGCCAAGAATACAAATAACAGCCGTCATTAATGCTGTTATCGTCAGATAACCTGCTGACTTTTCCACTTTAGTGCCTCCTTTAAGCATAGTGACATAGCTATTATAACATAGAGCTTAAAAGAATAAAAGAGAGGATTTAACCGGGAAGCTTCCGATTAAATCCTCATGAATTTACGCTTGCTGGTCAGCAGGCTTTTTAGAGATCAGAGACATGATCGCTCCGACTACACAGGCTGCTCCGATAATGATGAAGGCCATGCTGTAGCTTTCAGTAGCTGCAACGGAACGAACAGCGATCTGAGGACCGATGATACCACCGATACCATAAGCCAGGAAGATGAATGCATAGTTGGTGCTGGAATATTTTACTCCGAAATAATCCAATACAACGGAAGGGTATGCTCCCATCATCGCTCCGAAGCAGATAGCCAGACCACTGATACCTAAAGCAATGGTAGCAAAGCTTGTCATCATCTGTAAGGATACCAGTAAGATTGCATTGATTACATAAATAATGGTTACTACTCTCTGTGCACCGATCTTATCACAGGCCACTCCACTTAAGAAACGGCCGGCTGTATTGGCAATAGACAGTACACTAACGATAGCTGCTGCCTCTGCTGCGGTAAGGCCTGCAACCTGCTGTGCGATAGGTGATGCATGGCCGATAACCATAAGACCGGACATGTTGGCAAACAGATACATGATCAGCAGGAACCAGTACTGTTTGGTTCTCAGCATTTCTCCGGAAGTGTAATCTCTTCCGCCGCCCTTTGCTGCTGCCGGAGGAGTCCAGCCTTCAGGCACATATCCGTCCGGTGCTGCCTTCATCAGAGGCGCTCCGATGATCATACCCACAACCGTGATCGCCGCCTGAACTAAAAAGGTCTTATTAGGTCCCAGAGAACTGATTAATGTAGTACAGATGGGTGCAAAAATAATGGAACCCAGTCCGAAACCGGCTACTGCAAGTCCGGAAATCAGTCCCTTCTTATCCGGGAACCACTTTACACAGGTGGCAATCGGAACACCATAAATAAAACCAACACCGATTCCTCCCAGAACACCGAATCCCAGATACAGCAACGGAAGGGATGCTGTAACACCGCTGATTACCAAACCTAAGGTAAGGCTCACAGCTCCGATCAGGGCAACCTTGGTAGGCCCCATCTTCGGCAACAGCTTTCCTGCCGGAATCATTACGATAGGAATGATTAAAGTTGCAATAGACATGGTGAGAGATACTGCACCTCTTTCCCAACCGTGTGTCTCCATGATCGGATTCACATAAATACTCCAGCTGTACAGCATACCTGCACAGAACTGGCAGATAATTCCCCCAATTACCACGCGCCAGCGTTCAGCACTATTCGATTTCCCCATAAATAAAAATACCTTCCTTTCTTCTTCCAGCTTGCTCTGGATAATTTTTGTCCATTATAGCATGCCACTTCGGACAGAACAAATAGAAAAAGAAAGGACTTTTTTGGTAAAAATAACCCACTTTTGGTCGTTATTTTTTCAACAACCAAAAGTGGGCTATGTTTCTTTTCCACAAAAAAATTTTTAATCGTTAGTAAATTCTAACCAGAAATAGGCTATTCCCCTTAATAATTAACGATTTTTCCAAAATCAGCCTTTAAGGAAGCTCCGCCTACCAGGCCACCGTCAATATCGGGCTGTGCAAAGAGCTCAGCTGCATTTGCTCCATTTACGGATCCGCCGTACTGAATACGAACAGATTCAGCAGTAGCTGCATCGTACATTTCGGCAATACATTCACGAATGCCCTTACACACTTCCTGAGCCTGCTCAGTAGTGGCAGTTTTACCGGTTCCGATAGCCCAGATAGGCTCATAAGCGATCACCATGGAAGCTACCTGTTCAGCAGTGATTCCCACCAGATCGGATTTGATCTGTAAACGGATCCAGTCTATGGTCACACCCATTTCTCTCTGCTCCAAGGATTCACCGCAGCAAAGGATGGGGGTAAGTCCTGCTTCAAAGGCTTTCTTTACTTTTTTGTTTAACAGAACGTCATCCTCTTTGAAATAGTCACGTCTTTCGGAATGGCCGAGGATAACGTATTTTACACCTGCGTCTACCAGCATGGGGGCAGAAATTTCACCGGTGTATGCACCCTTATCTTCGAAATACATATTTTCGGCACCCACGGCTACGTTGCTTCCCTTAACCGCTTCCACTACAGGAACGATATCGATGGCGGGCACACAATAAACTACGTCTACTGTATCACTTGCTACCAAAGGTTTTAATTCTTCTACTAATTTTACTGCCTCACTGGGAGTCATGTTCATTTTCCAGTTTCCGGCTACGATCTTTCTTCTTGCCATATTTCCCTCCATAATAATTTTATGATAAGCTCGAAAATGCTTCGCACACATCAGAGAAATATCTGACTCAAAATCTCATGCAAGCATGGATTTTCATCAGCCATTTCTCTGCAGTCTGCCTTCCACTTAAAGCTACTTATTTATCATCCGCTGCTGCTACGCCGGGCAGGACTTTTCCTTCCAAAAATTCCAGGGAAGCTCCGCCGCCGGTAGAAATATGGCTCATCTTATCTGCAAAGCCAAGCTGGTTCACTGCCGCTGCAGAGTCACCGCCGCCGATAATGGTGGTTGCATCGGTTTCTGCAAGAGATTCTGCCACTGCAATGGTTCCCTTGGCCAGAATGGGATTTTCAAATACACCCATAGGTCCGTTCCAAACAACGGTCTTCGCAGTTTTTACTGCATCTGCATATAATTCAGCAGTCTTGGGTCCGATATCCAGTCCCATCTTATCTGCAGGAATGGCATCTGAAGGAACGTATTCCACTTTGATCCCGGCGTCAATGGGATTGGGGAATGCTGCTGCAATGGTGGTATCAACGGGAAGAAGCAGCTTCTTGCCCAGGCTCTCTGCCTTAGCCATCATTTCCTTACAGTAGTCGATCTTTTCATCATCTACCAGAGAGGTTCCGATCTCCTTGCCCTGAGCCTTTAAGAAGGTATAAGCCATACCGCCGCCGATGATCAGGGTATCACATTTCTCTAAAAGATTGGAGATAACGTTTAACTTATCTGCCACCTTGGCACCACCCAGGATAGCTACGAAGGGTCTTACCGGATTCTCAACTGCATTGCCCAAAAAGTCGATTTCTTTCTGCATTAAGTATCCTACCGCACAGTCACCGCCTTTTGCACGAACCACATCCGTAACTCCTGCTACAGAAGCATGTGCTCTGTGGGAAGAGCCAAAAGCATCACATACATAAGCATCACAAAGATCAGCCAGTTCTTTGGAGAAATCCTCTCCGTTCTTGGTTTCTTCCTTACCGCGGAAACGGGTATTCTGTAATAAAACCACATCACCCTCGTTCATTGCATCAACGGCTGCAGTGGCTGCCTCTCCGGTTACGTTATAATCAGCCACAAACTTAACCTCTTTTCCCAGCTTCTCAGAAAGTCTCTTCGCTACGGGTGCCAGGGATTCCTTCTCATTGGGACCTTCCTTAACCTTACCTAAATGGGAGCAGAGAATCACCTTGCCCCCATCCCCGATCAGCTTATTGATGGTAGGAAGAGCCGCATTAATTCTGGTTTCATCGGTGATCTCTCCATCCTTTAGAGGAACGTTAAAGTCACATCTTACCAGGACACGTTTTCCTTTTGCATGAAAATCATCTACACTTTTTTTATTCAATGACATGATATGCCTCCTTATTCTCGTTTACCGTCTGCAACAGCCTTAAGCTTCAACACGGAACATCTGCAAAAAAAGGTCCGGTCCTTTAGACCGGACCTTAACAGGTCTTTTCTGAATCAATGATTAGCCTAATTCAGCAAAGTATTTAATGGTACGAACCATCTGGCTAACATAAGAATTCTCATTGTCATACCAGGAAACAACCTGTACCAGATTGTCAGGGCCTACCATAGTCTGGGTAGCATCAAAAATGGAACCATAGGTGCTTCCGATGATGTCGGAGGATACGATCTCATCTGTGTTGTATCCGAAGGACTCGGTAGCTGCTGCCTTCATTGCTTCGTTGATCTCGTCCTTGGTTACACTCTTCTCTACGCTTGCAACAAGAATAGTGGTGGAACCGGTAGGAGTAGGAATACGCTGAGCAGAACCGATTAATTTACCATTTAATTCAGGAATTACTAAACCGATAGCTTTGGCAGCACCTGTAGAGTTGGGAACGATATTACATGCACCTGCACGGCTTCTTCTCTTATCGCCCTTTCTCTGAGGTCCGTCAAGAATCATCTGGTCACCGGTGTAAGCATGAACGGTAGTCATGATACCGGATTTGATGGTTGCCAGATCATTTAATGCCTTAGCCATAGGAGCTAAGCAGTTGGTGGTACAGGAAGCAGCAGAAATAATTTTGTCTTCCTTGGTCAATGTCTCGTGGTTTACGTTGTAAACAACGGTAGGAAGGTCATTTCCTGCAGGAGCAGAAATAACTACCTTCTTAGCACCTGCTGTCAGGTGAGCGGAAGCCTTATCCTTGGAAGTATAGAAGCCTGTACACTCTAAAACAACGTCAACATCCAAATCTCCCCAGGGAAGTTCAGCCGCATTAGCTTTAGCGTAAATGGTGATCTTCTTGCCGTTAACGGTAATGTAATCTTCACCTGCTTCAACGGCACTTGCATATTTGTAAGGGCCCTGAGCGGTATCATACTTTAATAAATGTGCAAGCATGTCAGGGCTTGTTAAATCGTTGATTGCTACTACTTCGTATCCTTCAGCATCAAACATCTGTCTGAATGCAAGACGACCGATACGACCAAAACCATTGATTGCTACTTTTACTGCCATTTTTAATTCCTCCTGAAAATCAATTTATACTTCTTGACAAAATTTTATCAGCAAATTTATTGTACATAATTTAGTTAGAAAATTCAAGATGTATTTGTAAAATTATCGCCCTTTTTTGGCTATTTTCGTAACTTTGCCGAAAAACCTTTGTCCACTTTGCTTTCTCTATGGTAATATAACCATAGAGAGTAAAAAATATTCCCGATGTGAAAGGGGAAAGGCCATTTCCTTTCTTTTTTTCGGGAGTCGGAAAGGATATCCCTGTCATGCCAATTCATGCTGATTTACATACCCATTCTTCTTTTTCCTCGGACTGCGTAAGTCCATTGGATGAGATGATTGCCCGGGCACAGAAACTGGGACTTACCCATTACTGCATAACTGAACATATGGATATGGACTATCCTGTCCATCCTACAGACCAACTGGATTTTCAGCTGGATACCGAGAGCTATCTGTTGAAGGCCAGAGAATTGCGAAGCAGATGCCCTGAATCTTTTCACCTGCTGATCGGTGTAGAGCTGGGCCTGCAGCCCCATCTGGCTGAACGGATCAGGGCTTATACCTCACAGTATGATTTTGATTTCATCATCGGCTCCTCCCATCTCTGCCACGGTAAGGATCCCTACTATCCTGCCTTTTATGAAGGCCGTAGCGAGGAGGAGGCTTACCGGGAGTATTTTTCTTCTATCCTGGAAAATATCATCGCCATCGATGACTTCGATGTCTACGGCCATCTGGACTATGTGGTCCGCTACGGCCCCAATAAAGATACCCGGTATTCTTATGAGAATTACCGGGATATTCTGGATGCTATTCTTCAGTTATTACTGGAAAAAGGAAAGGGAATCGAGATCAATACCGGCGGGCTGAAATATGGGCTGAAGGAACTTCATCCCTGTACCGCTCTCATCCGGCGGTATAAGGAACTGGGCGGCGAGATCATCACCATAGGCAGTGATGCCCATAAACCGGAAGCCATTGCTGCTCATTTTTCCCGCGTAGAAGAAATCCTGAAAAACTGTGGTTTTAATTATTATACCGTTTTTAAGGAAAGAAAACCCCAATTTATCCGTCTGTAGCTACAGGATGGTTCCTCCTCCCAGGACTACATCTTCTTCATAAAATACCACAGCCTGTCCCGGAGTGACTGCCCTGACAGGCTGTTCAAATATACATTCCAGCCTGTCTTCACCGATCCTGTTTAAGGTACACCACTCTCCCTTATGGCTGTAGCGGATCTTTGCCAATACTCTTCTGGGTGCAGACAGTCCTTCCATAGCCATATAATTGATCTGACCGCAGATCAACCGACGGGTAAATACTTCCTCATGTTCACCGATCACCACTTCTCCTGTTTCCGGCCGGATTTCGGTAACAAAAACCGGATGTCCCATGGCCAGTCCCAATCCCTTTCTCTGACCGATGGTATAATGGGTGATCCCCTTATGACGACCCAGGATTTTTCCTTCTTTTGTGACAAAATTCCCCGGTCCGGGAACCTGCCCTGTGGCCTCTCTATCGATAAAACCGGCATAGTCGTTATCGGGAATAAAACAGATTTCCTGACTGTCCGGTTTATGGGCTACAGGAAGATCCAGCTTCCGGGCCATTTCCCGGATCTCCTCCTTGGTATATTCTCCCACCGGCATCAGAGTGTGGGCCAGCTGATCCTGGGTCAGATTATAAAGGGCATAGGTCTGATCCTTCGCTGCCGTTTTTGAGGCTCTAAGAGCATAGCGCCCATTTGCCAGCTTGCAGATTCTGGCATAGTGACCGGTGGCAATATAATCTGCTCCCAGCTCCAGACTGCGATTGAGCAAAGATTCCCATTTCACATAACGGTTGCAGGCAATACAGGGATTGGGTGTTCTTCCGTGAAGATACTCTCCTACAAAATAGTCAATCACCCGGCTCTGGAATTCCTGCTTAAAATTCATCACATAATGGGGGATATCCAGGGCCCTTGCTACCCGTTTGGCATCGTCCACTGCCGTAAGTCCGCAGCAGCCACCACTTTCCTCGATCTCCTCCGGCTCCTGATCCTGCCAGATCTGCATAGTCACTCCCATGACTTCATAGCCCTGTTCTTTTAAAAGCCATGCTGCTACCGAGGAGTCCACTCCTCCGGACATGCCTACTACCACTTTTTTTCCCATCTTCCTGTCTCCTTTTACTGCCCATTGCTCATCCACGCTTCCAAACAAGTTCCACCATACCACCGGCTCAGGGTTCTGTCAACGAAGATACCTTCATATAGATAGAGAAAATGCCTTCCGGAGGTATTATGCATAAGCTGATATCCACCCAAAAGAATCCCCTGATCACCGGCACCCTGATCCTCACCCTTGCAGGCCTTGCCAGCCGGGGAATCGGCTTTTTATACCGCCTCTTCCTGGCCCAGACCTTTGGAGAAGAAAGCATGGGACTTTTGCAGCTGATCTCCCCTGTGATGATGATCGCCTTTTCTCTCACCGCAGCCGGCATGCAGACCGCCATTTCCCGTTATACTGCATCCTGTGTTGCCTGCGGACGGCCGGAGTCTGCCCGCCGTTATCTGTTTGCAGGCTCATCCTTCTGCCTGCTTCTGTCCTGTCTGTATGCCCTGACAGTTTACGGACAGGCAGACTATATCGCTGCTTATCTGTTAAAAGAAGTCCGCCTTGCTTCTCTGTTAAAAATTACTGCCTTCGCCTTTCCTCTTTCTGCCCTCCACTGCTGTTTAAACGGCTATTTTTACGGACTAAAGGAGGTGCGCATACCCTCATTTTGCCAGCTGGCAGAGCAGCTGACCCGTACAGGAAGCGTATTTTTCCTTTATCTGGCCCTTTCCACCCGTGGTAAGCCTACCATTGCTCTGGCTGCAATAGGCATGGTCCTGGGAGAGCTGGTAAACTGCGTGATCTCCTATATGGCCTATCACAGCCTCTTTACCTCCGGGAAAAAAAGGAACATCCTTCCCTCAACTGTGGGGAAGGATCCCTCTCCCAGGCCTTCCTCTCTTTCCCTCCTGGGACAGCTTCTGGGAATGGCTGTCCCCCTTTCCTGCAATCGGCTCATCGTCAATCTTCTGCAAAGTCTGGAGGCTGTCTCCATTCCTGCAAAGCTGCAGGAATTCGGCTATTCTGCCCAGACGGCTCTGAGTATCTATGGTGTTCTTACGGGGATGGCCTTCAGTCTCATCCTCTTTCCCTCAGCCTTCACCCAGTCTGCTTCTGTTCTCCTCCTCCCGGAGGTTACCCAGGCAGCAGCCTCCTCGAAAAGAGATCGGATGAAGCATACCATTCACCGCTCTCTGCTTGCCAGCAGCACCCTGGGAATCCTTTTTGGCTGCATTTTTTTCTTTCTGGGGAGCTGGGCGGGAGAATTTCTTTTTCATAGCCGGCTGGCTGCCGCCTTTATCCGCCAGCTCAGCTTTTTATGCCCTTTTTTGTATCTTCATGCCACCTTATCCAGCATTCTTAACGGCTTAAAAAAAACAGGCTACAGCCTGTTTATCAACGTTACCACCCTTCTGATCCGCCTGCTGTTTACCCTGACCCTTATTCCTGCAGTAGGAATAAAAGGGTATCTGTGGGGACTTTTATGCAGCGAGCTGTTTTCCACAGGCTGCCATTTATGGCTGATCAAAAGGAGTCTGAGGTAAAGGCCGGAGCGAAACATAAAGAAACCGAGATAAAAGACCAGAGCAGAAACATTTTGAATTTCCTGCATAAATATGCTAAACTGATAGCTGATGCATTGGCCTATGGCTCATCAGCATACAATACTTATACAACAGGCTGCTTTTGCAGTAGAAATGAGAGGAGTATATGAGTTTCGAATTTATTACCAAGCTCCCCACTCCGGAGGAGATCAAGGGGCAGCTGCCGGTACCCGCTTCCCTTGTGGAATTAAAGAAGAAAAGGGACGCAGAGATCAAGGAGGTGATCTGTGGAAACAGCAACAAATTTCTGTTGATCATCGGCCCCTGTTCTGCAGATAACGAGGATTCTGTTTGTGAATATATCAGCCGTCTTGCCAGGATCAATGAGAAGGTAAAGGATAAACTGATCCTCATCCCCCGTATCTATACCAATAAGCCCCGTACCACCGGTGAAGGCTATAAAGGCATCGTATCCCAGCCTGATCCGGAGAAAAAACCGGACTTTTTACAGGGTCTGATCGCCATGCGTAAAATGCATATCCGTGCCATGGAGGAATCCGGCCTGACCGCAGCAGACGAAATGCTCTATCCTGAAAACTGGCCTTATGTTTCCGATATTCTCTCCTATGTCGCCATCGGTGCCAGATCCGTGGAGGACCAGCAGCACCGCCTCACGGTCAGCGGCTTCGATGTACCTGCCGGAATGAAGAATCCTACCAGTGGTGATTTCTCCGTTATGCTGAATTCTGTGTATGCGGCACAGCAGGCTCATTCCTTTATTTACAGAGGCTATGAGGTGGAAACCTCCGGTAATCCTCTGGCCCACACCGTTCTCAGAGGCGCGGTAAATAAATATGGAAGAAGTCTTCCCAACTACCATTACGAGGATCTTCATCTGTTGATCAATCTCTACAATGAACGAGACTACTTAAATCCTGCCTGTATCATCGATACCAATCACAATAACTCCAACAAGCAGTACGAGCAGCAGATCCGTATTGCTAAGGAGGTTATGCACAGCCGCCGGCTGAATCCTGATATCTACAAGCTGGTTAAGGGTCTCATGATCGAAAGCTATCTGGAGGAAGGCTGCCAGAAAATCGGAGACGGTGTCTTCGGTAAATCCATTACCGACCCCTGCCTGGGCTGGGCAGACACGGAACGCCTGATCTACGATATTGCAGAATACGAATAAATGCTGAAAAGGAGCTGATCCGGCTTCCCCGAAAACCGGGAAACCGAATCAGCTCCTTTTTTATCTTTTTATCCTCTGGGGTGCGCCTTGGCATACACCTGCCTTAATTTATTGTGATTCATATTGGCATAAATCTGAGTGGTGGAAATATCCGAATGGCCCAGCATCTCCTGCACACTTTTCAGATCTGCCCCATTTTCCACCAGATGGGCAGCAAAAGAATGGCGCAGGGTATGGGGAGTAATATCCTTTTTGATCCCTGCCTTGGCCGCGTAATGCTTAACCAGCTTCCAGAAGCCCTGTCTGCTCATAGGCTTGCCGGAGCAGTTGACAAAAACCACCTTCGAATCCTGCTGACTTACCATCACCTTCCGGGAATTTTCCAGATAGTTTAAGAGAGCCACCCTGGCTTTTGGTCCAAAGGGAATCACCCTGTCTTTATTTCCATCCTTGCAAAGGATATAATTCATCTGCAGATCCAGCTGGGAAATCTCCATGGTGATCAGCTCTGTTACCCGGATTCCCGTAGCATACAGAAGCTCCAGCATGGCTCTATCTCTGATCTCCTTGGGATTCTTGCCAGAGGGCTGCTTTAACAGCTTCTCCACCTCTTTGGTGGTCAGTACCTCGGGAGGTTTTTTATCGATTCTGGGGGCCTTCAGCTCCTCTGCACAATCATAGACGATCATCTGCTCCTTCAGCATATACACATACCAGGATTTAATGGCGGCAATATTTCTGGAAATAGTGGCCGCAGCAAATCGATTCTGCTCCAGATACCGAATGTAGTCGCGGAGACTGTTTTCATCAATCTGACTTACCCGCTCAATTCCCCGGCCTTCCAGATAGATTCGCATCTTATTCAGATCACGTAAATAAGACATCTCTGTATTATAGGATGTCTTCTTCACATTGTGCAAATAGGAAACAAATCCCTCTACCGCTTTTTCGATCATCATTGTACCTTTCCGCCATCAGTCCTGCCATTACCTCTTTTCAAGGAGCGAATGCAGTTCCCATTATACGCAGAAAAATCTTTAAAAGCAACGAGTAATTTTGCCTAAAAAATCCTTTATTTTCGGTGATTTTGAAGAATCTACAAGATATCGACAAAAATCTCTTTACGCAATACCATATATAGTAATCCTATCCCAGCAGGAGCTCTGAAAGTTTTTTTATGATTTCCGGATTGACAAGACTTTCTATCGTTATTCCAATCAGAATCATTTCCAATCCCGTCATCCGTTTTGACCGGCTTCGCTTCCTTCCCCTTATCATTTCTTCTGTAAATTCCAAATACTTCTTTTCCCCGGATCGTTTCAGGCAGGATACTCCCAGAAAATAGAAACCGGGAAGATAAAAAAGAGCCTGTGGCAGAACCATACCCAGATAAAAAACCAGCCCCTTCAGCCCATACCTGATGATAAAAAGCTCCATGACCATTCCTGTCCCAAATCCCCATGCACTGAAAAAAAGAAGATTTGCTGCCTTATTCAGTCTGGACCGGGATAAGAGCCACAACAGAAAAAAAGCACGTAGTCTTTTCCCCATAACGAGAAAAAACAGTGCTCTTTTGTCTACACTGATCTGTTCTATTTTCCAGATAAAATCCGGCTCCAGCCAGGGCAGGACTGTAAGCCAGCTTTCCCTGGTCAGGGAAATAATCATAAGCCCCAATAGAAATCCACCCAGAAACAGGCCGATAATGATAAGTTCACCATATGCCGAAAAAATTGATTTTTTCAATCCGCTGCCTTATCCTTCTTTTCGTTGTTTCTATTCTATGTGCAAGCTTCCTGATTATGTATGCAAGTTTTATTGCAAAAGTTTATTATCCTTGCAGATATTTATTGCAGTAACTCATAATGGCAGAAATCGTTTTTCCATCCTCAATCTTTCCCTGGTAGATCATCTCACAGAGTTCTTCCACCGTGTAGGCCTCCACATGGATGAATTCATCCTCATCCAGATTCTGATGGCTCTTTTTCAGATTTTTAGCCACATAAATATCAATTTTTTCATCACAAAAAGCCACCGTAGTACGGATGGTAATGAGCAGTTCAAGGTCATCAGAAGCGTACCCTGTTTCTTCCTCCAGCTCTCTGGCCGCTGCTGCCCTGGTCGGCTCATCGGCTCCCTTTAATCCACCTGCCGGAATTTCCAGTGTCTCCCTGTCCAGGGCATTGCGATACTGCCTTACCATAAGAATCTTTCCATCTTCACGAACAGGAACCACTGCTGCAGCTCCCCTATGACCGATAAAATCCCAGGTAACGATATTTCCGTTTGGCACCTGCACAATATCGTGGTAATAATCGATAATGGAGCCATGGGCCACCAGTTTTCGTTCGAGCCGTTTAAACTCTGCCATTTTCATCTCTCCTTTTGCTGCATCTGCAACAATTTTTTCCTGCTTTATCAGCAGTTTTCTGCTTTTTCCCTGGCTTTTACTTTGCTGCTAACAGCTTACTGTGCCCGCTTTGGCTTTTATTTGGCTGCTAACAGCTTATTGTGCCTGCTTTGGCTCTTATTTTGCTGCTAACAGCTTCTCTACACTGACCAGCTTCACGCAAAGAGTAAAAATCTCAGCTGCCGCTGCCATCTCCTCAGGCGAAGGGAAGGAAGGAGCAATACGGATATTGCTGTCTGCCGGATCTTTTTTATAGGGATAGGTCGCACCGGCCCCGGTAAGGGTGATTCCGGCCTCCTTACATTTTTCTACGGTAGCTTTTGCACAGCCCTCCATGGCCTCAAAGGAAATAAAGTAGCCGCCATGGGGTCTGATCCAGCTTCCGATTCCCAGCCCACCCAGATTTTTTTCCAGGATATCCAGTACTGCTTCAAATTTGGGTCTCATAATGTCCGCATGCTTTTTCATGTGGGCCTTGATTCCCTCCAAATTTTTAAAGTATTTTACATGTCTTAGCTGATTAATCTTATCATAGCCGATGGTCTGTAAAGTAAGGGAGCTTCTCATCCAGTCCAGATTCTTTTCTGAAGCTGCCACAGCTGCAATACCGCTTCCGGAAAAGCTGATTTTGCTGGTGGACGCAAACATGAATACCATATCCGGATTTCCGGCTTTTTCACACTCATCAATAATATTTAAAATATGGTCCTGCTTATCCTCATAAAGGTGATGAACCGCGTAAGCATTATCCCAGTAGATCCTGAAGCCCTTAGCCGCCGGCTTTAAATTGGCAAACCGTCTCACCACTTCATCACTATAGGAAATTCCCTGGGGATTGGAATACTTGGGAACACACCAGATACCCTTTACAGAGGGATCACTGTTGACCAGCTTCTCAACCATATCCATATCTGGTCCCTCTAAGGTCATGGGAACGTTGATCATCTCAATTCCAAAATGCTCCGTAATGGCAAAATGTCTGTCGTAGCCCGGCACAGGGCATAAAAATTTAACCTTCTGAAGCTTGCACCAGGGGGTGCTTCCACACACTCCATGAGTCATTGCGCGGGAAATAGTATCATACATAATCGGAAGGCTGGCATTTCCCAATACCACAACCTTATTGGGGGAAACCTCCATGATCTCTGCCATCATCTGCTTGGATTCCGGAAGTCCATCCAGAATACCATAGTTACGACAGTCTGTTCCATCCGATGCATATAAAGGAGTTTTGGAATTCAATGCATCCATAAGGCCCATACACATATCCAGCTGTGCCGGTGAAGGCTTACCACGGGACATATCCAGTTTAAGATTTTTTTCCCTGGCTTCTTTAAACTGCTGCTCTAATTCTCCCTTCAGCTGTAATAATTCTTCCTTAGATAACGCTTGAAATTCCATAAGTCCTCCTTGTTTTTCGAAGAAAAATGCGAGCCCTCTGGCGAGCAGAGGACGTGCCTCCTTGTTTTTCGAAGAAAAATGCAAACTTTGTTTACAAAGTTTATCCTCTTGGTGAGCAGAGGGTATGCCTCCTTGTTTTGTACCTTTGTATACAATTATACGACCTTACCCAGTGTACAACATTTTTTTTCCATATACAAGCAAAAAAAGAGAGAAAAATGAAGTATTTTTCTCCCTCTATCTGTGCTAATTCACCATCCATCGGCAATATTTTTTCTAAAGCATCCTACCAGGGCAGTGGAATCTCCAACTCACTATCATAGGTTCCCATTTCTCTCAGGCGGGAAAAATCCATGCTTTCAATAATCTGCCGGCACCACTGGCGATTTTCTTCCTGTGTGGAAAGGGCCGGAACGACCTCATCTGTCAGTCCAAAATCCTCTCCCAAAAACCAGATCCTTCGCTCTGCCTGCAGACTTGTGGTGCCTTCATAGGGAAAAAAACTAATCCCTGTATAAGGAGGCGGTACTAAATCTCCCTCCTGCCAGCCTATGGAAAGTCCATCATAATCCGCATTACTGTCCGGGGATAAGGATAATTGGGGAAATTGCAGTTCCCTCCCTTTCCAGTCAGCATTTTCATACTCTGCTGAAAAAATATTGCCAGAAGCCATGGGAACATATTTATAACGCAGCTTCTTAGGTTCGCTGTTTAAAAGATGTTGCCCAATTTCCCATCCTTCTGTCACAAATTCTCTGGCCTGTAATTCTTCCCATGCCATGTCACAATAGGTAATCTGATCATCCAGTGTATAGTATAGCCACCCCTCATACCAGAGATATTCTCCTTTGTCAGCATCCAGATAGGCAACTCTGTACTCCTCTGTCTCTACTACAATACAGTCACTGTACCCAGCACCTATTGTACCATTACATCTAATAGAATATCCCTCCCACTGCGTGAAATCCAGCCGAACCATACTTTCAGTGATCTTCTCATACACCAGCCGGGCCTCCTCATCTGAATAGGTTCTTTCTCCGAAAGGCTCCTGCCCCGGCAAAGCAATACAGCCACTCAATATACAGGCTATTAAAAAAAGGATTATTAAAGCTGTTGTTCCTTTTTTCTGCCCTCTTCCTTTGTTAACCCCCATCCACTATCTCCCTCTCTCTTCGTTTTGCCTCTGCCTTCTTTCCGGCAGCAGCTTTCTTAAGAAAAAAAGAGCCTTGAAAATCAATATCTTCAAGACTCTTGTTATCTGTGCTAATTCACTATTCGTAACTGTTTATTACCTTCACCACTACGAGTATTCTTACTTAGCGTAATCAACAACGCGGCTCTCACGGATCACATTGACCTTAATCTGTCCCGGATATTCCATTTCTGCTTCAATCTGTTTGGAAATATCACGTGCCAGTAATACCATGTCAGCATCATTGATCTGATCGGGAACTACCATTACACGAACCTCTCTACCGGCCTGAATAGCAAAAGATTTTTCTACACCTTTGAAATTGTTTGTAATATCTTCTAATTGTTTTAAACGTGTGGTATATGTCTCCAGCGTCTCTCTTCTCGCCCCCGGACGTGCTGCAGAAATGGTATCGGCAGCATGTACAAGACAGGAAATTAAAGATGTGGGCTCTACATCACCATGGTGGGATTCTACAGCATTGATCACCACTGCAGACTCCTTATACTTGCGGCAGAGCTCTGAACCCAGCTGGATATGGCTTCCTTCCATATCATGGTCCACAGCTTTACCGATATCATGCAGTAAACCTGCTCTCTTGGCAAGGCGGATATCCAGTCCCAATTCTGCAGCCAGAAGACCGCATAACTGAGCCACCTCTATTGAATGCTTCAATACATTCTGTCCATAGCTTGTTCTGAACTTCATCTTACCTAACAGCCTTACCAGCTCAGGATGAATTCCATGAACACCTACCTCCAGGACAGCTGCCTCTCCCTCTTCCTTAATCATCATCTCAACTTCACGCTGAGCCTTCTCTACCATCTCCTCGATACGGGCTGGATGGATACGGCCGTCAACGATCAGCTTTTCAAGGGCAATCCTTGCCACTTCCCTACGAATAGGATCAAATCCGGAAAGAACGACTGCCTCAGGTGTATCATCAATAATCAGATCCACACCGGTCAGAGTTTCAAGAGTCCGGATATTCCGTCCCTCTCTACCAATAATCCTTCCCTTCATCTCATCGTTAGGAAGCTGCACAACAGAAATCGTGGTCTCAGATACGTGGTCTGCTGCACATCTTTGGATGGCATTTACCACATATTCCTTAGCCTTCTTGTCTGCCTCTTCCTTTGCTCTCGTTTCTAATTCCTTAACGAGAACAGCGGTTTCATGTTTCACTTCGTCTTCAACAATTTTCAATAAGTATTCTTTTGCCTGGTCGGAGGTTAAACCAGAGATTCGTTCCAGTTCCTGTACTCTTTCCTCATTGAGCTTAGCAATCTTTTCCTTCTGCCGGGAAATCTCTTCTTCCCTGGCAATCAGACTTGCTTCCTTCTTTTCGATGGCATCCGCCTTCTTATCGATGTTCTCTTCCTTCTGCTGAATACGGCGTTCAAAACGCTGTACCTCGGCTCTTCGTTCCTTGATTTCCTTGTCCAGCTCGTTCTTGGTACGAATAGACTCTTCCTTAACCTCAAGGAGACCTTCACGCTTCTTGTTCTCAGCAGTTTTCAGTGCTTCATCGATAATCTCTCTTGCCTTATCCTCTGCGTTGCCGATAGTAGCTGCCGTAACCTTCTTCTGATAAGAAGTGGTCACAATAGCGGTTGCTACGACAGCAATCACAACAAGGACGACACCGATCACGATTTCCATGTACAGGAGCACCTCCTTATTAAATTTTCATTGTACGATAACTTAACTAAAATATGCTGTAATAAGCTCAATTTACAGCCCATTTCACCTTAGCAGTCTACAACACTTTTATTCTATACAAAAAAGCACACAGTGTCAAGGAAAAAACAAGGCATATACAAAGCAAAATCCACTGAGGCAACCACTAGCAGCATGCAGTGGATTTTTATTTATGTCAGACAGGCCACTTCCTTTTCAAAGAGTTCCTGGGCTTCGCCATAACTAATCTCAAGATACTTTTGAAGAGAAGCAATAATTTTTTCCTCTGGATAACCATCCCGGAATAAATCCCTTGCCATATTGATCGTTGCCTCATACTTACCTTCTTCTCTTCCTTCTTCCTTACGATTCCGGATAAATTCCTCTTCATTATATTCCGTTAACGTCATATCCAGCACCCCCTTCTCATGCTTTTTGAAAAATCCATCCAGCAGGTTCTCCTCTATGGCTTCCTTTACCGCCTC
>JAFSIS010000078.1 GCA_017439665.1 Lachnospiraceae bacterium | reverse complement strand
TGAAGGATATGGTAAATGCCCGCTATACCAAGAAGGATATTGCGGGAATGACGCCCACAGAACAGCTGGAGCATTTGAATAAGGCTACTCATGAGCTGGTGAATATGCAGTATTCCACCTATAATCGTTCCCTTTGTCCACTGCTTTTGCAGAATGGGCTGCAGATCATCAGCCGGCATGAGGATCTGAGTAAGGAGCAGGAGGAGTATGTGGACCGCTATTTTACAGAAAATGTGTATCCCGTGCTGACACCCATGGCAGTGGATTCTTCCCGCCCATTTCCGCTGATCCGCAATAAAACCCTAAATATTGGAGCACTGATCAGCAAACAGAAAAAGGAAAAGAAGGAAGTAGAATTTGCTACGGTCCAGGTTCCCGGCGTTTTGCCAAGGGTGATTGAAGTACCCTGTCAGGGAGAACAGAAAGCAGTCATTTTTCTGGAAGAGGTGATCGAGAGAAATATCAATAAGCTGTTCTTAAATTATGATATCATCTGCACCTATCCTTTTCGGATCATGCGAAATGCGGATCTGACCATAGAAGAGGATGAGGCAGAGGATCTGTTAAAGGAGATCGAAAAGCAGATTAAGAAACGCCAGTGGGGACAGGTTATCCGTCTGGAGGTGGCGGAGCGGGTCGATAAGAAGCTGCTGAAGATCCTGAAGGAAGAGCTGCAGGTCGAAGATGAGGATATCTATTATATTGATGGTCCTCTGGATCTTACGGTATGCATGAAGCTATATGGCCTGGAGGGCTTTGAAGCGTACAAGGCGGCCCGACATGAACCACAGCTGATACCGGAAATCCCGGAGGGAGAGGATATTTTTTCCTGCATTCGCAGACAGGATATTTTTATGCACCATCCCTATCAGACTTTTTCTCCGGTGGTGGATTTTATCCGTCAGGCATCTGCAGATCAAGACGTATTGGCTATCAAGCAGACCCTGTACCGGGTAAGTGGTAATTCACCCATTATTGCAGCTCTGGCACAGGCAGCGGAAAATGGAAAGCAGGTAACCGTTCTGGTAGAGTTGAAGGCCCGGTTTGATGAAGAAAATAACATCGTATGGGCCAGAAAGCTGGAGCAGGCAGGCTGTCATGTTATCTATGGTCTGGTGGGCTTAAAGACTCACAGCAAGATCACTCTGGTGGTAAGAAAAGAGGAGGATGGCATACGCCGCTATGTCCATCTGGGAACAGGTAACTATAATGATGCTACGGCCAAGCTTTATACGGATGTGGGACTTTTTACCTGTAAGGAGGCTTTTGGGGAAGATGCCACTGCCGTTTTCAATATGCTTTCCGGCTATTCCGAGCCTTTAAGCTGGAATAAGCTGTCAGTGGCGCCTCTCTGGCTGAAGGATAAATTCCTCTATCTGATCGAGAGGGAAAAGGAGTATGCCTTGAAGGGAGAATCGGCAAGGATTATTGCTAAAATGAATTCTCTTTGTGATAAGGATGTGATCGCGGCTCTCTATGAGGCCTCCAGCAGCGGTGTGCAGATCGATCTGATCGTCCGGGGAATCTGCTGTCTTAAGGTGGGAATACCGGGAATCAGCGAAAATATACATGTCCGTTCCATCGTAGGTCAGTTTTTGGAGCACAGCCGTATTTTCTATTTTGCAAATGGAGGAAAAGAACAGATATACTGTTCCAGTGCAGACTGGATGCCCCGTAATCTGGAACGAAGAGTAGAGCTGTTATTTCCAATCGAAGAGCCGGAATTGAAAAAGAAGGCCTATCATATTCTGGAAGGCGAACTTAAGGATACCATCAAGGCCAGCATCATGCTTCCTGACGGAACCTATGAAAAGGTGGACAGGAGAGGTAAGGAAGCCTACTCCTCCCAGGATGCCTTTGTGAAGGAGGCCAGAGAAGAAGCCTTGCGGAAAAAAGAAGGGCATAATTCCAGGGTATTCATTCCGGCTACCCATGTGTAAGGGAGAGAAAAACAAGGCTGTTGTTACCTACATGCAGCCAAAGAATAAAGGAGAGCAAAGGAAAACAGAACAGTATTCTGGTGGGCTGGGATAGTCCACCGGTGTACGGGGAAAGAAGGAGTATATGGAAGAGATAGTTTTGGCATCAGCCTCTCCCAGAAGGAGAGAGCTGCTTACCCAGATCGGGATTGTCCATCGGGTGGTTCCCAGTCTGAAGGAAGAGGTTATTCAGGGAAGCTGTCCCATAGAGATCGTGCAGAATCTGGCCAGGCAGAAGGCAGAGGATGTGGCTTCCAATCTGCAGATTCCTGGCAGGCTGGTATTGGGAGCCGACACTGTGGTAGTATTTGAAGATCAGATCCTGGGTAAGCCATTGGATGATGAAGAAGCTTTTCGAATGTTAAGCAGCCTTCAGGGAAATACCCATCAGGTCTATACTGGAGTAGCTTTCTGTGTCTGGCAGGAAGTGACAGCAGGGGCAGAGTTGTCAGGTAAGGCAGAAGATATGGCAGCAGGAGCATGGGTGTCAGGCAAGGCAGAAGATACGGCAGCAGAAGTATGGGTATCAGGCAAGGAAGAAGATACGCCGGCAGTGAGTTTGGCAGAAGGAAAGGCCGGGAAGCTGGTCACTCATATCTTTTATGAGGAAACGAAGGTGGAAGTTTATCCCATGACGGAGGAAGAGATTCGGGCCTATCTGAAAACCGGAGACGGTAAAGACAAGGCAGGAAGTTATGGGATCCAGGGTCCTTTTGGTGCTTACATTAAGGGAATCCAGGGAGATTACTACAATGTGGTGGGTCTGCCCATAGGACGAGTATATCAGGAATTGAAGGGTTTTGCCCGTTATAGTGAGCAGGCAAAAAGATCGGTGGAGTGATAAAGATATTGTTCATAGGAACAGTCTTATGAGACAGATTACGAGGAACGAAGTGAATGGGAAAACAGAAACGAGGTATAGGTATGCAGGAATATGATGAGGTTGTTTTACGTTGCTTTTTAGAGAATCAGGGACAGCTTTTTCCCGAACCGGTGGCAGAAACACTGGAGGAGGCAGAGGCTTTTTTGGAAGAGGTAATGGCCATAGTGGTAAACTCACCCAAAGAGGTTTGGGAATATTTTGACGAACAGGGAGTCGATATTGAAGGAGCGGATGAAGACGAGATTCTCTCAGCAGATGAGATTTTCGATTTGAAAGACGGACGTTACCTGATCGTGGAAGGATAAGCAGGGTCGAAGGTAAAGTCTGTGATATACATAGGGACTGGAAAGTGAGAAAAGAGACTGTGCTTAAAAGGGATGATTACCTGAGCTATAGTCTCTTGTTGGAATGGAGAAGAGGAACTATGATCAAAGTTATTCTGTGGGATGTAGATGGCACTTTACTGGATTTTCATGTAGCTGAACGGGAGGCTATCCGAAGTCTATTCCTCGAATTCGGATTAGGTGAGTGTACGGATGCCATGCTTGGGCGATATTCGAAGATCAATAAAGGCTACTGGGAACAGCTGGAACGGGAAGAAATCTCCAAGCAGCAGGTACTGGTGGGGAGATTCCGGGATTTCTTTGCCGAAGAAGGAGTGGATACTTCCCTTGCCGAAGAATTTAATGAAGCCTATCAGCTGAGCCTGGGAGATACCATCGTTTTTCGGGATGATAGCCTGAATATTGTAAAATCTTTGCAGGGGAAAGTAAAGCAGTATGTGGTTTCCAACGGAACCATTATCGCCCAGACTAAAAAGCTGAAGCTTTCCGGTCTGGGAGAGCTGATGGACGGTATTTTCCTATCAGAACAGCTGGGAGTGGAAAAGCCCAATGTGAAATTTTTCGATCAGGTTTTTGAATGTATCGGTAAAGTGGAAAAAAATGAGGTAATGATCGTCGGGGACTCTCTGACCAGTGATATCCGTGGGGGAAACAACGCGGGAATTCGCACCTGCTGGTACAATCCCTTTCATGAGCCGATGTCAGGAGAATACCGGATTGATGCTGAGATTGCAAGCTTGCAGGAGATATATGGGTTGATCCAGAGGTAGAGGTTAATAAAACCAGTAGAAATTGATTTGTGAAGAAAAGGAAATCGAATTGGTGTCTAATATACTGCAAAGAGATGGATTAACAGTAGAATTACTTACCCAATTATCATTTAAATCGGAGTTGGGGATTAATTTAAAAAGAAATCTGCATTATTTTAATCGAGAATCACTTTTTGAAGAATTAATAAAAGTAAATGCATGGTATGATGAGTTTGAAGAATTGTATGAATTAGCATTGGATTATCGTATTAAAAGTGTTCAATCTGCTATTTTAAAATATAATCGTTATTTCCCGGATAATCAGGTTAGAAAAACATTTAACGATTTATTGGGATTTCGTTCTTTATGTGATAATTATAATGATGTATTGGAATTAAACGAAATTCGAGAATTGCGTATTGCCGATTTATCACATGGGAAAGCAAATGATGATGGGTATAGAGGGATACATGTATACTTTCAGTTGGATGGCTTTCATTATCCGATTGAAATACAGTACAATACTTATTATGATCGTCAATTTAATAATTGGCTTCATAAATATATTTATAAAAAGAATTATAATAGTATGGTTGGACTGCGGTTGCGTAAACTATATGAAAATGCTAAAATTCAGACAGAAGAAAACTTTAAGGAGGAGTTGCAACATGTGTTATCTGATTGCTAAAAATATAAATGATGTTGGTTGTGTTGCATTGAGAACAACACATGGGAAACATCTTTCAGAGTTAAAAAGAAGAATTGAAAAAAAAGTTGGGTATGAGAAAATTCAGCTTGTTACCATCAGCAGACCATCTGCATATGGAGAGTATGAACCTTATCATTTTGTGAATTCGGAGGAAGAGTTTACAGTTGTAGTAGAAAATATGTAATAGAAATATTGGCTGAAGATAAGATAGTCTTCAGCCTTTTTATCAAGTTTGAGATTAATGTCCGAATTAATGATGGAATGAAAAGAAAGAACAGGTGTGCCGAATTGGATATAGAACATTTTTACAGAGAAAGCGGCCAGGGGGAGCCGCTTATTCTGCTTCATGGTAATGGGGAAAACTGTGAATATTTCAAAGGACAGATAGAAGAGTTCTCACGTTTTTTTCATGTCTATGCCATAGATACCAGGGGACATGGAAGGACGCCAAGGGGGTATGAGCTTTTTACCATAAGGCAGTTTGCAGAGGACTTATTGGGATTTATGGATAAGCATCAGATTGATAAAGCGAATCTGCTGGGTTTTTCTGATGGCGGAAATATTGCCATGGTTTTTGCCATACATTATCCTGAGCGGGTAGACAGCCTGATCTTAAATGGTGCAAATCTGAATGCCAAAGGAGTGAAATGGACGGTGCAGCTTCCCATTGAACTGGGCTACAGGATTGCTAAAATATTTTCGGGGAAAAGTGAAGCCGCAAAGCAAAATACGGAGATGCTGGGGCTGATGGTGAATGATCCAAATGTGGAAGTAGAAGAGCTTTCCAGGATAACAGCAAGGACGCTGGTAATTGCCGGAACAAAGGATATGATCAAAGATGAGCATACCCGATTGATTGCTGAACATATACCGAAAAGCAGACTTGCATTGGTTAAAGGGGATCATTTTATTGCCAGCAAGAATCCTGATGAGTTTAATCGAGTGGTGTTGGAGTTTTTGCAGGAGAAAAGAAAGTAATTTACAGAGGAGACGTAGGATGCATTTGGGTTTTTCTTGTACAGGACTTATTTTTCTTATCATGCTGATGATTCCCAATATGATATGGGCAAAAAATCAGCCAGTGAATTATGAAAAATATGTGGTAAGGGAAAATCGATGCTTGTTATTGTTCGAAAGAGTCGGTGAGGTATGTGTAAGTTCCTGGTGCTTATTTTTTCGGATTTCAACTGGCATGGTTTGTCTCCATAGAGATAAAAGCAAGTGTAATACATATAAGAAGGTGGAATTCCAGGGAACTATCTGCCCAAAAATGGCTAATTAGTGGAAGTTGAGCATATACGAATGCGGATTAGCAGAAAATTATCTGTTGAAAAAAGACTAATCAGTGAGAATTTGGCATATAAGAAGGTAGATTTTTAGGAAATTGTCTGCTGGAAGAAGGCTGATTGGTAGAAATTTAGCGTATATGAACCCAAATTCCAGAAATTTTATCTGTAAGTGGTCAATTTTCCACATACATAAATTGATACTTTTATCTACATGCAACTTTTACTTATGTTTTAGAAAATCTGAAGAAAAGAGGTTTGCAGCAACATGGCAAAAATCGAGATCAGAAATCTCGAAAAAGGGGATGAGAAAAAAGCTATTCAATTTGCCATAACAGGGATACATTTTGATTGGTATCTGAACAGCAGGTTTCTACTTAATGCATATGGAAGATATTTCTGGTATTTGGAGATGAACCGGGCTATACAGATACTGGCGGCATATGTAGATGGACATTTTTCTGGCAGCAGATCCTGACAGCAAGTTTACAGGGATCGGCTCTGCACTGCTTAAGGCTCTGGAAGAAAGGGAGACGGAAAAAACGTCTATCTTCATACGGACGATGCCTGCAACATATCAGTTTTATGAGCATCGTGGATTTAGGCGGGTAAAGGAGCAGGAGATCATACTGGAAATACCAAAGGGAAAAATTCTACTGAAATGCTTTCTATATGATAAGCTTTTCCCAGACAGAAGGTGAAAGATAGGAAATAGATTAAAACATTCAAATTAAACCGATAATTTAAATGTAAATTTAACTGAAAATATTGTGCATAATAATACTTTGATTTATAATCAAAAAAAAGGAGGTCGATGTGATGAGTATGGCATTATTAGATTTTACTGAAAAGCTTGTTTCTATATCGGATTTTAGTCAGGGCAAAGCAGGAAAGATTTTTAGTGATGTGGCTGAAAATGATAATGAATATATTATTTTAAAAAATAATCAGCCTACAGCAGTATTATTATCGATAAAAGAATACAGAGAGCAGCAGGAAAAGGTAGCAAAATTAGAGTCTTTGTTAGAGAGGATTGAAAATATCCGACTGTTAAAACTTGCCAAGAGTAGAGCCAACGACCATACTGCTTCTTTTGAAGAATTTGTGAATGAACAAGGTTTTGTCATGGAAGAATTAGAAGAACTGTCAGAAAGTGTGGAGTTTGAATAATGGCTTGGGCAATACGGATTACAGATGAGGCCAGAAGAGATTATGGTAAGATTGAAGGGAGTATACGCAAACAGGTTTTAGCAGGTATTCTTAAGGTATCAAAGGCGCCACTACCCAGTCCAAACGGCTACGGTAAGCCTCTGGGAAATAAAAATAGAAATAATCTTACCGGATTTTTCAAAATTAAATATCGAGGGATTGGAATAAGAGTTGTATATACTTTGGTAGTCGATAAGATGGTAATGAATATTGTTGTTATTTCTCAAAGGGACGATAATTTTTGTTATGAATTAGCAGCAAAGTTATATGATAAGTATGGAGACGATATTTTTAATGATAGGTTTGAAGATTTTTATGAATAATGATGAAGCGAAAAAATTGCAGAACCAATTGTAAAACAGTAGTACACTGTATGGCAGAAAAGAATATCACCTACTTTTAGGGAGGGGGAGAAAGTATGCGTTTTGTGATTCAACGGGTAAGCCGGGCTTCGGTTACGGTGGAAAATAAGCAGATAGGTGCCATTGATAAAGGGTTTATGGTTTTGATTGGTGTTTGTAACGAGGATACGAAAGAAACAGCAGACAGGATGATCAAAAAACTGATCGGACTGCGGATTTTTGAGGATGAGCAGGGAAAGACCAACCTGGATCTGGCCAGTGTGGAAGGAGGTCTTTTGCTGATCAGCCAGTTTACCCTGTATGCAGACTGTAAAAAAGGAAATCGGCCAAGCTTTATTCAGGCAGGGGCTCCGGATATGGCAAAGGCTCTTTATGAATATATCATAGAGGAATGCAAAAAAAAGGTCAGCCAGGTGGAGCAGGGAGAATTTGGAGCAGATATGAAAATTGAGCTGGTAAATGATGGACCTTTCACCATTGTGCTGGACAGTGAGCAGTTGTAGAGAAAAATGGTAGCAGGAGTGTTATACCGATGTGGAAAAAATGAAGATCAGATTGGCTGAGCAGCAGGATTTACAGAAACTGAAAATGGTGTATAAAGGGATCATTGAAAACATGAACCGTAACCAGATTGGGATATGGGATGACATTTATCCCTGTGATTTTTTTGAAAAGGATATAAAGAACAGGTGTCTTTATATTTTAGAGGAGTGTGAACAGATCGTCGGAGCATTTGCTCTAAGCGACTCCCATTCAGGAGAAAAAGCAGTGGAATGGAGAAACCAGAAGGCAAAAGCATTATACTTAGACCGGTTCGGAGTTGCGGTAGACCACCTGAAAAAAGGAATGGGTAGTTTTATGCTTACCGGGGCGAAAAAAATTGCCAGATCTAAGGGGGTGGATTGGCTGCGGCTTTTTGTGGTGGAGATCAATCAGCCGGCCATAAATCTATACACCAAAAATGGATTTAAAAAGGCAGAGGGTGTATACGAAGAGAAAATTGATGAGGACTTGATCCTGTATGAGTACGGATATGAGATAGAGCTTTAATTGGATAAGCAGATTGGGAGAAATATTTTATGACAAAAGAGCAGTTGTATATATCCATTAGTGAAAAGCATAAAGAGCTGAAAGCAGCCATGGCGGGAACAAATTTGGATAAGATCAGGGAATTGTCTCTGGAGCTGCATGCCATGGTACATCCGGCAGAAGTTTCCGGCAGGCAGGAGAAAACTATTGCGGATTATGTGTTAGACTATATGCTTTTGGGACATCAAAATGATCTGGTTCCCAGAGAAAATTATGAGACAGATCTGCATTATGCGGGAACGGATAAAGTTCCTTTGTGTTGGCAGTTTTGGCATACCAGCAGAATCGAGGATTTAGTCGGTAATATTTTACTGAAGAATCAAAACCAGATTTTTGATGAAAACTGGCAGAGAAGAATGGGGGCTTCTATCACTGATACCGGTAATGCTCTGGACTATGATGAAGCAGTCTCCTTTGGAAAAGGGCTTAACGCAGATGTGCTTCGGGATTATATGCTTGCGGTGGGGAAAAATACACGTAAAATTCTGGAAAGTCTGAACTTGGAACAGATAAACTCCATGGTTCCTGAAGAATGGGTAATGCGAATCCTGGAGGAGGGCGGAGTCACTACCGATTTTCGTTCAGTATGGCTGCTGGTATTCTGGGGCAGATTGACGGGAGGCGGCATGATCCTGACACCTCTGACCTGGCATCATATGCTGCATCTTCCGGCTTGCTTGAATACTTTACCAATAAAATGGAGTTAAGGAAGTGCTGATTTAATCAGCATTTCCTTAGAATAAGAGTTTTCACCAATACTACATCCTGTCATCAGGAAGAAATGACGAACAGGAGAATAAGTACAAGGGAATAAACAAGAAGATTCATGATTCCCAGAAGGATCAGGCTGACGGATTTTTCCTCACTTTTGACTGTGTGATAAATACCTGATACAGATGCCGAAATGCAGGGAAGGATACATGCAAGAAACAGGACACCAGCACTTGTCCAACATATATTGAGAATTGAATCTTTGTTATAAAAATGGGGAAAGAGGGGAAAAATAAGAAGGAGGATGATCAGCTGGAGAATGATGGCAGGAATATAGATAAGGTGATGTTTGGTTTTTGCGTCAGGAGTTTGGTCTGTCGCCGTAGTCTGGTCGATGTTGTTTTCATAAGTATTATTCATGGAAAATATACCTCCGTATAGGGAACGATTACCTTATCGGTTGTATTCGTATTTTAGCATGAGGGAATCGATGGTGTCTATGGTTTCGAGGACAAACCAGATTTATACAAGAGGAGGAAGTCAAATGGGTTATTTAGGAGAAGAGATCAAAAAACTGGGCTTTGGGATGATGCGTCTTCCGCAGAAAGATGGTGAGATCGATCTGGAGCAGACAAAGACCATGGTAGATATGTTTATGGAGGCAGACTTTACCTATTTTGATACGGCCTGGGCCTATGGAGGAAGCGAAGCAGCAACCAGAAAAGCCCTGGTAGAACGTTACCCCAGGGAAAGCTATCAGCTGGCAACGAAAAATGCAGCCTGGATAGGCTGTAAGACCAGAGAGGAGGCCATAGCTCAGCTGGAGCAGTCTCTGGAAAATACAGGTGCCGGCTATTTTGACTTTTATCTTTTACATAATCTGGGAGAAGGCCGTACAAAATTCTTTGATGACTTTGATCTTTGGAATTGGGCATTGGAGAAAAAAGCTGAAGGCATCATCAGGCATGTTGGCTTTTCCTTTCACTCCACACCACAGGAGTTGGACGCCTTGTTGACTGCTCATCCTGAGATGGAGTTTGTCCAGCTTCAGATTAACTATGCAGATTGGGATTTTCCTGCGATTCAGTCAAGAGAATGCTATGAGGTGGCACGTAAGCACGGAAAGCCTGTCATTATTATGAAGCCGGTAAAAGGAGGTATGCTTGCCAATCCACCCGGTCCGGTAAAAGAGGTTTTGAGAGCCACTGAACCGGAAATGTCGGAGGCATCCTGGGCCATTCGTTTTGCTGCCAATCTGGAGGGAGTGATCACCGTTCTTTCCGGAATGAGCAATATTGAGCAGATACAGGATAATCTTTCTTACATGAGGAATTTTACCGGTCTGACACAGGGGCAGGCAGATATCCTGAAAAAGCTCAGGAAATCATGAAAACGATTCCCCTGATTCCCTGTACCACCTGTAATTACTGTGCCAAGGTCTGCCCGACGGACATTGGGATATCCGGCTCCTTTACTGCTATGAATTATTTGACCCTATACGACAACATGGGAGCAGCAAAGCATCAGGAGGAATGGCTGGTAGGCGGACACGGCTTGAAAAAGCTGAAGAATGTATTCAGTGCGGTAAATGTGAGGAGGTTTGTCCACAGCACATTTCTATCCGGGAGGAATTGAAGCGGGTTGCTGCAGCATTAGAAAGGTAAACGTAATGAAGTTTAATAGATTGATTCCGGAAATGACGGTACAAGATATAGAAAAATCCAAACACTTTTATCTTAATCTCTTAGGGTTCAAACTGAAATATGAACGAAAAGAAGACAGATTTGTCTTTCTTTCCTATAAGGATGCGCAGATCATGCTGGAGGAAAAGCATGAGAAAGGCTGGAATGTGGCAGAGTTGGTTTACCCTTTTGGTCGGGGAGTTAATTTTTCCATTGAGGTGGACGATGTTGAAGCCTTGCAGAAAAGATTGATCAATAATGGGTATCCGCTTTACAGGTCATTAATGGTGAGCCAATATGAGGCTGAGGGAAAACTTTTGGAACAAAAGGAGTTTCTCGTACAGGATCCGGATGGATATTTATTGAGATTTACACAGGAGGCTAGTGTAACAGTTTTAAATTAACTACACCATATCACATGTCTATCTTCCCAATAGTACAGGACAAAATGTATATGTGAATGGTGCAGTTATTTAGAAACCGTTACACTAGATGAGTAGTAATTAAACAACTGAAACTGGAAAAAGAAAATATTGACTGGGTAGCCATCGTCGTTCCTTTGGCGATTATTCTGGTACTTTGCCTGGTTTTTGTGGTATTGCCGGGACAGTCCCGGAATATGCTGAATCTGCTGCGTTCTTTTTTGGGAGATAAATGGGGAATCTATTATGGCTTGTTTGGTGCGGGGGCCCTGATTACTGCACTATATATGGCGCTTTCCCCTTATGGAAATATCCGTTTCGGAAGAGAAGAAGAAAAGCAGTATTCCTCACTGCAGTGGGGAGCTATGATCTTTACCTCTACTATGGCGGCTGATATCGTTTTTTACTCTCTTTGCGAGTGGGCGCTATATGCTAATGAGCCATACATACAGGAGCTTGGTGGAATACAAAAATGGGCCTCCACCTATCCTTTGTTCCATTGGGGGCCGATCGTGTGGAGCTTCTATATTATTTTAGCGGTAGCATTCGGATTTATGCTCCACATTCGTAACCGGAATAAGCAGAAGTTTTCTGAAGCCTGCAGACCGCTATTGGGAGATAAGGTGGATGGATTCTGGGGAAAGGTGATTGATCTGTTTGCTGTTTTTGCCTTGTTAGCAGGAACAGCCACCACCTTTTCCCTGGCTACACCTTTATTGTCGGCAGCTGTTTCAAAAATTTTCGGACTGCCGGATACGGTAGTGCTGACCATAGTCATTCTGCTGCTTATTGCCTGCATTTATACCCTGACGGTACTCACGGGAATGAAGGGGATAGCCAGACTGGCTTCCTGGTGTGTGTATGTCTTTATTGGCCTTCTTTTGTATTTTTTTCTTTTGGGAGGAGAAGCTGGATACATTCTGGAAAGTGGATTTTCTGCATTGGGAAATATGCTTCAGCATTTTATCGGAATGGCTACATGGATGGATCCCTTAAGAGAATATAGCTTCGCACAGAACTGGACCGTTTATTACTGGTCTTATTGGATGGTCTGGTGTGTGGCAACCCCCTTTTTTATTGGCAGCATCAGTAAAGGAAGAACCGTTAAAAATACGGTTTTTGGATGCTTTGGCTTGGGACTTGCAGGTACCTATACGGCTTTCATTGTTATGGGAAATTACGGAATGGCGCAACAGCTTAAGCATGGAGTGGATATTTCCGGTTATATTGCCCAGGGAGGAGATTACGCACAGGCGATTATCCGCATCTTTGATACTCTGCCTGCGAGTACGCTGGGACTGGTCTTACTGGTGATCTCCATGATCATGTTTTATGCTACTACATTTGATTCCATTACCATTGTAGTGGCCTACTATTCCTATAAATTTATGCCTCGGGGAAGTGAGCCGGGAAAGGGAGTGCGCACCTATTGGTCTGTGGTATTCATTTTGCTGCCGATTGCTCTGATTTTTTCTGAAAACTCCATGTACAGCCTGCAGTCCGTATCGATTATTGCAGCCTTTCCTATTGGAATCATCATTGTTATCGTTGTGGCCAGCTTTTTTAAAGATGCAAAAAAAGATCTGCACCCATAATTCCCTGCAGGGATATTTTCAATGTATTGGAGACAAATTGAATGGTACGGGTACGGTTTCGTGTTTCCCGATTCCTTATCCAGTCAATTAATATACTGGCCAATGCCTCTGTGTAAAACTGGCAGAGAAAGTTTTTGTATTCCGGATCCAGATGGCTACCAGCTTCTTTTTGGGCACTGTCAATAATGGAGGAAGTGAGCTGGATAAAATCGGCATAGAAAAAGTGCTTCATTTTTTCACGGCCGATAGAGTCGAAGGCACAGTTGATGAGGTAGTCATTTTTTTCCACATAGTCCATGACGAAAAGAATGGCTTCCTCATAGTCTATCGTCAGGTCAAAATGTTTTACCACTTCTACAGCTTCATGATCAAAAATCCATTTCAACAAAGCATAAATATCCTCAAAATGATAATAGAAGGTTTTCCGATTCAGCCCGCAATCAGCAATGATCTCACTTACGGTAATCTTGGAAAAGCTTTTCTTTTGCATAATCTTTTTTAAAGACTCGGCAAGAGTCTTTTTTGTGTTTAAGGACGTAATTTCGTATTTCATCTTAAAATCCTCCAAAGCAGTATATTATCATTATAGTCTACGAAAATGGTTATTCAAGAAAAAAACGGACAGCTGACCATCAAATTTGATGGTCAGATCAAATGATTTGACCGGATTTCACACAAAAGCCCATAACTATCCGTGGGAAAGCACAGGGGATTTTTTTAAAATGGGATAGTCAGTAAAATGTCAGCTTTATATTGTAAATTATATGAGGCTGGAATGTTACGGAATTTTAAATACATGTAAGAGGAAAAAATATGGAAAGGTTTTATGAACAGGTCGTGAAGCGGCGAAAGAGTATCTTGATTCTTTTTATTCTTTTCAGCATAGTCTGTATGTTTTTACAATCAATGGTAGCTGTCAATTACGACATGAATGATTATCTGCCTTCTGATGCTCAGTCAACGGTTGCCCTGGAGGTTATGCAGGAGGAATTTGAAGGTGGGATTCCCAATGCAAGAGTAATGGTGAAGGAGGTTACGATTCCGGAGGCTCTGGAGTATAAGGAGAAGCTGGAAGCTGTAGAAGGGGTGAGCTCAGTCATCTGGCTGGATGACTCGGTGGATATAACCATACCCTTTTCCCTATTGGACAGCGAGGTTGTAGAAAACTATTATCAAAAGAATTGTGCTCTGTTCAGCGTTACTGTAGAAGAGGAAAAGCGGATAGAGGCGGTGGAAGCGATCCGGGAGGTAATCGGAGAGGAAAATGCCATGACCGGAAGTGCAGTTTCTACAGCACTGGCCACTACCAATACCATATCTGAAATACAGACAATTACGATCATCGCCATTATTTTTGTTCTTCTGGTCCTGGTTTTGACCACAAAATCCTGGATTCAGCCGGTGATCATCTTACTGGGGCTGGGAGTTGCCATTATGATCAATAATGGGACTAATCTGATTTTTGGAGAGATTTTTGCCCGGATTTACCGGCTTTGGAAAATTGGTAAGAAAAATATCCCTGCCCATGGTGGGAGTATTTTGCATCCTGATGATTCCCGCTTACCTTGCATCCAATGCCAATGCTTATTATTACGGTTCCTCGCAGATTTATGGGGAGGGAACCGTCTATGGCCGGGATAATACAGCCATAGAAGCGATATTCGGAAAAAGCGACACCTATGTCTTACTGGTACCAAAGTCAGATAATGAGTCGGAACGTAAGCTTTCGGATCAGCTTAAAGATATTCCTGAGGTAAAGGATATCATTTCCTACGTGGATACGGTGGGCGCAGAAATTCCGGAAAGCTACCTTGACGGTGAAACTCTGTCTCTGCTCAAATCGGAGAATTACAGCCGCTTTGTGATTTCTGTGGAGGCAGATTATGAGGGGACGGAAACGGTTACTCTGGTAGAAGAGATAAAGGCTTTGGCAGAGACCTGTTATCCCGGTACATATCATCTGGCCGGAGAAGGAATCAACACTTATGATCTGATGGAGACGATTACAGCAGATATGGTGAAGGTAAATCTGCTGGCTATCGGAGCCGTATTTGTAGTGCTTTTGTTTACCATGAAATCTCTGTCTGTACCGATCATTCTGGTACTGAGTATCGAAACGGCCATCTGGATTAATCTGGCCATTCCTTATTTCATGGATCACAGGATTTTTTATATTGCCTATCTGATCATCAGCTCAGTACAGCTGGGAGCAACGGTTGACTATGCTATCCTGATGACAGAGCGTTATAAGGAAAACAGAGAAGGATCAGGAAAACGGGAAGCCCTAGTGCAGACGGTAGCCGATGTGACCGTTTCTATTCTGACCTCCGGAAGTGTGCTGACTGTGGTAGGTTTGCTGCTGGGATATTTATCAACCAATCAGCTGCTGGCACAGCTGGGAATCTTTATTGGAAGAGGAGCAATTTTTTCTCTGATGATCGTACTCTTTGTTCTGCCGGGACTTTTACTTATTTTTGACAGGCTGGTGATTGGTAAGAAGGAAGTTATCCTGTGACGTTGTGAAGGATGATAGAAAAGAGAGTGTTTACTGAGTTTCTTACATCATTATAGAAAGGAAGCAAAAAAGATGAAAGAAAAACGAACCATGAAAAAAAGAATAGAAAAAATAGTGGTGTGTTTTTGTACTCTGCTTTTGACCGTAACAGCCATGCCGTTAACTGCTTTTGCCAGGAAAGTAAATACTCCCAAGGAGGAGGTGGTCTATATCAGTATTCATCCGGATGGCTCGCTAAAGGAGATCCATGTGGTTAATAGCTTTGAGCCGGAAGATGATGGGCAGATTCTGGATTACGGAGAGTATGAAGAACTCAGAAATATGACCACCGTTGATAAAATCAACTATGAAAATGGGAAGATCACCATTAATACCGGAGCAGGAAAGCTTTATTATGAAGGAAAACTTACGGATAAAGAGATGCCCTGGCTGATCGTAATTCATTATAATTTGGATGGGAAGGAATATTTGGCAGAGGATATTGCAGGAAAAAGCGGAAAGCTTAAACTTACCATGTCCATCCAAAGAAATCCCAGGGCAGAGGCTTCTTTTTTTAACGGCTATGCCCTCCAGGCTACCTTCCTTCTGGATACAAAGAAGTGTAAAAATATTGTGGCAGAGGGAGCGACCATAGCCAATGTGGGAAAGAACAAGCAGATCACTTATACGATTTTACCGGGGCGGGAGACCCAAATTGAAATTACGTCCACAGTAGAAGCCTTTGAAATGGAAGGGATAGCTATAAATGGTGTCCGGCTGAGCATGGATATGGATATTGATGAGGCCGATTATCAGGATAAGCTGGATGAGATAACCGATGCAGTCACTGAGCTGGATGATGGGGTCGGAAGTCTCAAGGAAGGAACAGGCAAGCTGCAGACAGGAGCCGATGAACTGTATGATGGTACGGATAAGCTGTATCAGGGAATCAGCACTCTGGGAGATGGGGTGAATACCCTGTACAGTGCTACAGGAACCCTGGTGACGAAAGTAGGAGAATTACATAGTGGTGTGGGAAGCCTTTCCGGCGGAATTAATGAACTGTCCGATGGCCTGGGTGATCTGGCGGGGAAAAATGCAGAACTGACAGGGGCAGCTTTTTCAGTTTTTGAGTCCCTGTGTGTGGCTGCCGAAACACAGCTTAGTGCAAATGGTATTACGGTGGATCTTACGCCTGCAAATTATGCAGATGTGTTAAATGGGATATCCGGATCAATTGATACGACAGCCGTAAGGGAACAGGCCTATCAGGCAGCCCTTAAACAGGTTACTGCCCAGATAAATGCACAGGCAGAGCAGTTATACGAGGCATATGTTCAGTCTTTGCAGGCAGCGGGGCAGAACGTATCAGTAGATGACCTGACAGAGGAAGAGAAAGAGGGAATACGAAACCAGGCTATTCAGGAGATGATGAACAGCAGTGAGGTACAGACACAGATTGAAAATGCGGTAAGCAGTGCAGGTTCCGCCATAACAGCAGGAATATCTTCCTTAAAAAGTCAGCTGGACAGCTATAACACCTTCTATCAGGGTTTACTGGCCTATACCTCGGGCGTAGGTTATGTGGCTTCCGGTGCTGTATCTTTGCAAAACGGAGCCAATACTCTGTATTCAGGAATAGATTTATTGCATACCTCTGTGTATGAGCTGCACGCAGCAGTGGGAGAATTACGGGAGGGAACCACCCAACTGGATGACGGAGCAAAGGAAGTGAATGAGGGAGTAAAAGAGTTAAGTGACGGAGCAAAAAAGCTGGATGACGGAGCAAGAGAATTGGCAGATGGTACAGGAAAATTTACAGATGAGGTTTCCGGACTGGACAGTAAGGTGGAAGAAGAAATCGATTCCCTGCTGTCCTCTGTACTGGGAGAAGAAGAGGAAATCGTATCCTTCGTCTCTGAAAAGAATACCCAGATCAGATCGGTGCAGTTTGTCATCAAAACCGATGCCATTCAGGTAACAGAAGCAGAGACAGTTGTGGAAGAAGTTCAAGAGTCTGTAAGTTTCTGGGAAAAGTTAACAGAGCTGTTTAAAGGAGAGTGAGCAGCGTAAAACTTTTCATTTTTTGTGTTAATAGTATCACAGTCAGGAGCTGCAACAGCAGCTCCTGAGAGATTATTTAACCAGGTTGATCCAGTTTAGACGGTCTGCATATCTTTCTACACATTCCCATATGACAATATCCGGCTGGTAGGTATCCAGCATACTCATTTTAAATGACCATACCCCCACAGGATATACTTCTTCGAAATAGTAATCTAAATCGTCTAACATCATATCGCAAAAGGAATCACCTATGATCAGTAATTTATCATTTACAATCTGCTTTGGGTCATAACTGGATATATCCAGGGAGTATTCTGTATCGTCACAATATTTTTCCTGCATATTAATCAAGCTGGCTAAATCACCACTTTTATTTTGATTTTCTATAATGATTTTGGTATCTGAAATATCCTGATAAGTTCCATATAATTTTTTTAGTATACTTTGCACTCCGATATGTGCACCAATCCTATTCCAGTGAGTGTCATATTTATAATAGATTTGATTATGGTATTTTGCATTGATCAAATCCTCCTTGGGATAAATGATTTCAAGGTCAGTGTTATCAGTTAAATATTTGACCAGTATATCACAGCGGGTTTCTTCTGATATGCGAGTAATCGTTGAGGGCATATAATCTTCGTAGACGATTTCTTTGTTGGGGATAATCATTACTGCAAAACGGATTCCTCTGTCTTGAAAAGCATCCCGTTGCTGAATCAGACTTTTACTTATTTTTTCCAGTGTATCTTCTGAAAAAATGGATATTCCCTGATAGTCCTGTAAGGATGTCCCATCATCAGCTCTTTTGTAAAATAGCCAGCCACCTTTGCCGGCCAGGACCTGGTCAGAGTCAATATATGCATCATCACTTAATGCAGCAGCAAGAGTATGTGTTACCTTTGCCGCATCCTCAATCAGAATTAGGTCATCAGTAAAGCGTTCAACATAATCGGTGAAGGTAGAAGCGTCAGTAGTGTTCACCTCCTGTTCATCATGAAATACACTTTCACTTACTGAGGTGCTATCTGAAAATGTATGATCAGAAGTGGATATTAGTTTTTTTCCGATAGTTGACAATGGAATTACGAATATAATAATCAGGAAGCATATGGCAATAATTTTTTCCCGCATACGTATCTTCTCCTTAAAAATTATAGTAAATAAAAGGATCGTATGCCTGATTTAATACAAAGATAATGCAGACACACAAAAGAAAGAGTTGAGCAAAAGTATAGGCTAAGTTCCAGATTCTGTTTTGTTGAAGCAGAAGAGCTAATTTTGGAATAAAGGGTGCAGAAAACAGAATGGCAGACAGATAATAAATCCCATGCTGCTGTAAATAGGCAACGGCAGTAGGGTCAATCATTCCATACTGACTTTTTCCAAACATTGCTGCCAGGTACACAAAAGCATCGTAAGTTGTGTTGGAACGAAAAATGACCCAGCTAAAGAGGATGACCAGGAGAGTATAAATATGCCCGATATCCCACTTTCCCCTCTTTTTTTCATAGATAATAAACAGACAGTTATATAAATCCCACAGAACAAAAGACCAGTCTGCTCCATGCCATAATCCGGAGAATAGCCATACAATAAATATATTGAGGTAATTTCGCAAAGGAGTGGAAGTATGTTTTTTGCCCAACGGAATATAGAGATAATCATTCAGCCAGGTTTGCAAAGAAATATGCCACCTTCGCCAAAATTCAGAAAGACTTTTGGAAATATAGGGATAGTTAAAATTATCATCTATATGGAAACCAAACATTGCAGCCAGCCCTACTGCCATGTCGGAATAGCCTGAAAAGTCAAAGAATATCTGCAGCATATAGGAGATTGCACCCAGCCAGGCCATAAGCGTCGAACCATGGTAGACACGATCAACTACCATAGAAAAAGCATAGTCAGAAACGATGGCAAGATTATTGGCGATAATTACTTTTTTGGCTAATCCAAAGATGAATTTATTCACTCCAGTGGCAAAAAGGCTGAAATTTTCTTTTCGATGAAATATTTGCTCGCTGATCGCTTCATATCTGACGATTGGTCCGGCGATTAATTGAGGAAAAAATGCTATATATAATCCTACATACAGTAAATTCTTCTGTGCAGCTACAGTTCCCCGGGATACGTCTATGACATAGGAGATTGCCTGAAACATATAAAATGAGATTCCAAGGGGAAGAAGTATATCTGGAACGGAAATGGAAGTCCCCAATATAGTGTTTACGTTTTTCAGCAGAAAACCACTATATTTAAAGTAAATAAACAAGGCAGCATAGCTGAGTATCATCACAGTCAATATAGAGCCTGCATAGCGGCTTTCTCTCAGGGAAGAAATGATGAGTCCATATATCCATGTAAAAATGATGACAAGGACCATTAAAAATACGTAGCCGGAAGTATCCCATGCGTAGAATAGCAGACTTCCCAGCAGAAGAAGAACATTTCTTGTCAGAATGGGAAAAGAAAAAAATAAGTAATACAAAACCAACATCATTGGTAAAAAGACAAATAGAAAATTTTCACTTGAAAAAACCATAAACTACTCCCTACCTCATAATCTATTGTGGAGAAATCAGCCTTAGCTGGTTTCTCCATCACTTTCAGAAGCCGGTATACCACTCTCGGGGGCTGGTGCATCACTCTCAGAGGCTGGTGCAAACATGACAGGAAGCTGTTTTTCCAGATAGCCCCAGTATCTTGTTTCAGGGGGAATGCGTGTTGGATTGCAGATAATTCTAATGACATAAGTTTCACTGGAAGTATCAATGGTTAAAAATGCATATTCACAACCCTTAGTATCATAATAGATTTCTACGGGTCCCCAGTAGGTTTCCAGAATAGCTTTTTTCTCATAGGTTGAAATTTCGTCAGCTTGGGCCTCAAAACGTACATTACGAAGTACATGAATTCGGAGGGTGTAGGTATTAGCAGGATCAGCTGTATAGAGAGGATCATTATAATCTTTGAAAAAAGTCTCGAAATAGGAAATCTCAAGGGTATCAGGAAGAGTAATTTCTTTTTCAAAGAAAGGATAATTTACAGACCCATCTTTTCCATTAGTGGCTATTCTTAGAAATTCAAGTTCGCCTGGAATTTCTGTAAAGTTAAAACCACAAACAGGGATATTACCATATTGATCGCAGAGAATGAACTGCCAGTCCCCTTCCTGAAGTATGGGCAGGCTGTCTTCAACAGTCTCTTCAATGGAAGAAGTCTCCTGTGTAGCTTCTGCAGAAGCAGCCGTTTCAACAGCCTCCACACTTTCAGATACAGTAGCTGTCGTTTCAGAGTTCAGGGAAACAGAATCCTCTTTTTTGTTACATCCTGCGGCACAGAGCAGGAGGAAGGACAGGGAGAATAAGGCCAGTTTCTTTTTCATTATTTTTCGCATGTTAAAGCTCCTTTCGTTTGTAAGGCTGTGGTTCATAGAATACATTCTATACCACCAGTAAATGTAATAAATTGACATCTAGTGAATGTCAATTTATTACATACTTTAGCATACACTTAGATTAATGACAAGCACTAAATGTCAAAATGATTGGAGTTAATCTGGGTGTTTAAGAATAAAAATGATCTATCAAATAATCTGTGTGGAGAAAATATTAAACGGATCCGGCAAGCGAAATTTCCGGGTCTCTCTCAACGTGGACTGGCGGAGAAGCTGCAGCTGGCCGGAATAGATCTGGATAAAAATGCAATTCAGAGAATAGAAAGCGGAAAACGCTTTGTGACAGACATTGAATTAGTTGCATTTTCAAGAATATTGGAAGTGTCTTTGGAGGAGTTGATTGAAATTTAAACACTGAAATATATAAGATTACCGCATGAAAAGTGTAAATATATTTGAAATTATCACCAGAAAAGTGTAAAAAGTTTTAATATTACCGCCTGAAAAATGTTGTATAGGATAAAATTAGAGTATATACTAATCATAAAGGTGGTGACATTTATGGAAAGAAACCTGTTTACAAAATTAGAGAAGTGGAAAGAGAAAAAGAACAGGAAACCTTTGATCATTCAAGGGGCAAGGCAGGTAGGAAAGACCTGGCTGATGAAAGAATTTGGAGCCAGATATTTTAAGAATACGGTGTATATCAATCTGGATAACAATGAGATCATGAAAAAGGTGTTTGAGATTGATTTTGATATTGCACGCATTTTAACAGCCATAAAGATAGAATATGGAAGAGGTTTTGATGCTGAGGATACACTGATTATTTTTGATGAGATCCAGGAGGTCCCCAAGGCACTGGCCGCCTTAAAATACTTCAATGAAAATGCACCCCAGTATGCAATCGTAGCGGCCGGTTCCCTGCTGGGAGTAGCTCTTCATGAAGGAACCTCCTTCCCTGTTGGTAAAGTTGATTTTATGCATTTGTACCCTCTGGATTTTTATGAGTTCATCTGTGCATTAGGAGAAAACCAACTGGCGCAGTTATTGCTCTTTGGTGATGGTGAGATGATTAATACCTATTCTTCCAGATATACAGAATTATTGAAAAAATATTATTATCTTGGTGGAATGCCTGAAGTGGTACAGACTTATATTGATACGGATAATTTCTATGAAGCCAGGGAAATACAGAAAAATCTGCTTAAATATTATGAGGAAGATTTCAGTAAACACGCACCGAAAGAGGTTGTGCCACGAATCATGATGGTATGGAACTCTATTCCTGCACAGCTGGCAAAAGAAAATAGGAAATTTATTTATGGTTCTTTAAGGGAAGGAGCAAGAGCTAAAGATTTTGAATTGGCAATCCAATGGTTGGAGGATGCAGGGTTGATCCTGCGTAGTTATCGAATCACAAAACCGGCAATCCCCCTAATCGCCTATATGGAAATGAACAGCTTTAAAATGTTTATGCTGGATGTAGGTTTATTGGGGGCAAAAGCCGATATTTCTGCCAGAGTATTATTGGATGGAAGCAGGATTTTTGAAGAATTTAAAGGAGCATTGACAGAACAGTTTGTAGCACAGCAGCTAAAATCGACGGGCAGAGAATTATATTATTACTCTGCTCCCAATTCTTCCGGAGAAATCGATTTTGTCATTCAGCAGGAAATGTACTGTATCCCTATAGAAGTAAAAGCAGAAGAAAATTTACGGGCAAAAAGTCTGCGTGCCTTTTGTGAAAAGTACAGGCCGGAAATTGCCATCAGATCCTCTATGTCCAATTACCGAAAGCAGGATTGGATGGTAAATGTTCCGCTATACTCACTGGATAAATACCTTGATGCCATACAATAATAAGCGATTCCCAGAATGAGTTTTGGGATGTTTAATGATTGAAATAAAAATAGCCATGGAAGTTTAGCTCTCCATGGCTGTTTTTAATATGGGCACAAGTCCGTCATGATTATTGTCTTCACCTGTAATGATATCAGCAATTTCTTTTACTTCTTCTCTGGCGTTTTTCATGGCAATTCCCAGTCCGGCGGCTTCAATCATGGAAATATCGTTGAGCTCATCACCGGCAGCAAGAGAGTTAGCCACAGGAATATTAAGATATTCACAGAGCCACTTCAGTCCGGTTCCTTTTCCGGAAGAGGCAGGAAAAAGCTCCAGATAGTGGGGATTGGAATAGAGTACAGTGAGCTTGTCACCCGTTTTTTCCAGAACTACTTTACGGAAGTTTTCCAGCTTTTGAAGATCATCCAGGCTGATAGAAAGACATTTACAGGGCTCTTTTTCCAGATGTTCCAGAATATTGTCCGTAAGAAGATAGGGAGTGTGGATCGCCCTGCGGTAAAAGGTCAGTTCATCACATTCCCTTGCAGTCAGGATATGGGTATCCGTATAGGTATGGATGTAAATATCCCATTCTTTAGCCAGGGAAAAAAGCTCCACAGCCGTTTCACGGGAGAGGGAAAGGCGGAGAAGCTGTTCTTTCTTCTCACAGTCATAGATTTCCCCACCATTACAACCGATAAGATACATATTGGGAAAGGTAAGCCCCAGACTTTCCCGTACATGGGCAACGCTGTCCAGGGCACGTCCGGAGCAGAGCACCAGCTTATGGCCACTTTCAGTCCAGTTTTTCAGGGTTTCATAGGTTAAAGGAGAAACCTGTTTTTCCCTGGTCAGTAGGGTGGAATCCAAATCGGTAAAAAAGATTTTCGTTTTCATGAAGCTATTTCCTTTCATACTGCCAAGTGTTGCTTATTCAGCCTGCTTTCAACGCTTCCTTCAGTTTCACCAGAATATCCTCCGGCACTGCCAGTTTACCGTATCCTGTAGCCATTTCCAGCCCGGGCTTAACGGCTCCATGGAAATCGGAGCCACCGGTGATCAGCAGATCGTATTTTTTTGCCAGAGCACGAATCTGGCGTTCTTCCCCGGCAGTATAGGTGGAGTATATGGCCTCAATTCCATCCAGGCCATTCTCCTTAAGCAGAGCCACCAGAGTCTCCAGATTGGCATCCGACATCCGATAGAGAACGGGATGGGCCAGGACAGCCAGTCCATGCACCTCCTTGATCAGCTCTATGGCCTGTACAGGGGTGATTTTTTCCCGGGGGATATAATGTTTGGCATGATCCCCAATATAGCGGTCAAAGGCTTCCCGTACCGAGCTTACATAGCCGTGTTCATGAAGATAGCGGGCATAGTGGCTTCTGGTAATGACTGCACAGGGATATTCAGCCAGAAGCTTTTCATAGGTAATATCGATTCCTTCTGTGGACAGACTTTTGCACATCTTCTCATTTCGAAGAATTCTGGAGTCCACAAAAGCCTGAATTTTTTCTTTAAATACAGGAGACTGGTAGTCGATAAACAATCCCAGAATATGGACATCCTTTCCCTGATATTCCGTAGAAAATTCAATTCCGGGGATGACCTCCAGGGGGCTTTTATTCCCGGCATCATGGGCAAGAGAAGCATTATACCGGGCGGCTGCCTCCATAGCTTCATCCAGACCATCGGTAGTATCGTGGTCGGTGAGGGCAAAGGCAGACAGTTTTTTTTCAGCAGCCAGCTCTACCAGTTGGGTAGGGGAGAGACTGCCGTCAGATTTGTTGGAATGAACATGCAGATCAATCATAGAGATCCTTTCTAAACAGTGCAGGCCCTCAAAAAAGAGGGCCATAAATCAATAGCTTTAATTATCTTCCTCCGTATTGGTGTATACGGTACGTTTTCTGGCCATTTCATCACTTGCCAGGTACTCATCATAGGTAGTGATCTTGTCGATCAGACTGCCGTTTGGCAGAATTTCCATGATTCGGTTTGCCGTGGTCTGGACAAACTGATGGTCATGGCAGGAGAACAGCTCCACACCGGGGAACTTGATGAGTCCGTTGTTTAAAGCAGTAATGGATTCCATATCCAGATGGTTGGTGGGTTCATCCAGGATCAGGCAGTTGGCACCGCTGATCATCATTTTGGATAAAAGACAGCGGACCTTCTCACCACCAGAAAGCACCCTTACTTTTTTCACACCGTCTTCACCGGCAAACAGCATACGTCCAAGGAAGCCGCGGACATAGGTCACGTCCTTAACGGGAGAATATCCGGTGAGCCAGTCTACGATAGTATAGTCATTGTCGAATTCCTCGGTACTGTCCTTGGGAAAATAAGCCTGGGAAGTGGTAACGCCCCATTTATAAGTGCCTTCATCGGGTTCCATTTCACCCATCAGGATCTTGAACAGAGTGGTTTTTGCCAGCTCATTGCTGCCCACAAAGGCAATCTTGTCATCATGTCCTACAATAAAAGAAATATTGTCCAGAACCTTTTCTCCATTAATGGTCTTGCTGAGACCTTCTACGGTGAGAACCTCATTTCCGATCTCCCTGTCGGGACGGAAATCAATATAGGGATATTTTCTGCTGGAAGGGCGGATTTCATCCAGCTGAATTTTTTCCAGAGCACGTTTTCTGGAGGTAGCCTGCTTGGATTTGGAAGCATTGGCAGAGAAGCGGGAAATAAATTCCTGCAATTCCTTGATCTTTTCTTCCTTTTTCTTATTAGCTTCCTTCATCTGCTTGATGAGAAGCTGACTGGATTCGTACCAGAAATCGTAGTTGCCGGCATAAAGCTGGATCTTGCCGTAATCGATGTCTGCCGTATGAGTACATACCTTATTCAGGAAATAACGGTCATGGCTGACTACGATAACTGTATTGTCGAAATTGATCAAAAATTCTTCCAGCCAGGCGATGGCATCCAGATCCAAATGGTTGGTAGGCTCATCCAGAAGAAGAATATCCGGATTACCGAAGAGTGCTTTTGCCAGAAGAACCTTCACCTTGGCATTACCATCCAGATCACGAAGCTGATTGTAGTGAAGCTGGGTTTCAATACCCAGGCCGTTTAACAGAGTAGCAGCATTGGATTCTGCTTCCCAGCCATCCATTTCTGCAAATTCTGCTTCCAGTTCGCTGGCACGGATACCGTCCTCATCGGTAAAATCTTCCTTGGCATAGATGGCATCCTTTTCCTTCATGATCTCGTAAAGACGCTGATTACCCATGATAACCACATCCAGTACGGTATAATCATCATATTTGAAGTGATCCTGTTCCAGAACGGAAAGGCGCTGACCGGGAGTGATGGAAATATCTCCGTTGGTAGTTTCCAGCTGACCGGAAAGGAGCTTTAAGAAGGTGGATTTTCCGGCACCGTTGGCACCGATGAGTCCATAGCAGTTGCCTTCTGTAAATTTAATGTTAACCTCTTCAAAAAGAGCTTTTTTTCCCACCCGATAGGTGACGTTATTTGCACTGATCATGTAATCCTTCCTTTCAGAATATGTGTCAATCTTCTTATTTATATGGTGAACAATCCGGGAGTAACCCTATTCCATTATACATAAAAGCTTTCCTTTTTCAAGGGGAAGAAGGGATTTTAACCGGGATAGGGAGGAGAAAGGTTACTGTTCAGACTTCAACTAACGCGAGGTGTTTTTCAAAGAAAAACCCGAGTATTGCAGCGTCAAAATGTACTGAAAGTACATTTTGTGTGCATCGCGAAGCGTTGTTACTGGTCACGGGTGAACAGTAACAGAGAAAGAAAATGACTTGCAAAAGAATAGGGTAAATTGTAAAATATTTGTAACAATTCAGGACAGCAGAAGTATTTGTAAACAGCCCGCGAAAGCTTGCTTTCAAAGGACTGTTTACAAATACTTCTATTGGATGGATCTCCGATATGAGGAAAACCGCAGGATTTTCGAGCTTTAAAGATCCATCCAATGAGAAGAGTCTGTCCAGAATCTTTACAAAATAGGATAAGGAGATGATTCTTATGGGTTACGGATCTGTTTCATTGGAAAAGCGAATTAAGGAAAACATCAAAGACTACTCATTAGGACAGTTGTTGGATATGGCTGTGGTGCAAAAGCAGTTGGAGATTCTGGCTCAGCTTACAGAAGGGGAATTCCTTCTGACACGCCGTCATGGTGAGCCGGTCTGCATCGTAGGTAATTGGCCTGATGAAAAGGTAGATGTGATGGCTGACCAGGGAATCCGGATTCGGGTCAATGACCGGACAGTTGCCCATTTTTATTATCGGCCGGGCAGCAAAAAAGAACAGGTTGACTCTATGATTGAGTCCATGATCGCCGGATGGCAGAGCTGGGCAGAAAATACCTATCTGTATAAGGAAACGGATCAGTATGTAGATGAGCTTTCCCTGCAGGTAGAAGAGGAACTGAACCAAAAGGCTCATGGAACCAAGCTGGATGCCCTTACCGGAACCCTTAATCACACCTATTTCCATAGTCGGATGAAGGTGATGGACCGTTCCCAGGTGGCACCGGTTGCCGCTCTTTGCGTCAATATTAATGACTGGCGTTATGCCAACGATCACTTTGGCGTAGAAGAAAGCGATCGTCTGATTCGTATTGTTGCGGATATCCTGAAGAAGTTTGCCAAACCGGATTACCTTATCGGCCGGGTGGACGGAGACGTATTTAATGTGCTCATTCCGGTACCGGAGCCAAATGAGGCAGAGGAATATATGCAGCAGATCCGCCAGGCCTGTGATACCTGTGAGGATGAGCATCTGGCTCCTTCGGTAGCCGTGGGAATTGCCATGAAGTATAGTGTAGAGGAAGAACTGGAACAGGTATTTTCCGATGCAGAATATGAGATGCTGGAAAACAAGATGGCAGTCAAGCAGGCTCCGGGTTATCAGGAAAGACTGGAAAAAGTGAAATAGATCATCCTGGCAGTTTACAGATGGTAAATTAGATCAAGTGTCAAAAAGCCCTTATCATAACTGGTAAGGGCTTTAAAACGGGCTTTTTTAGAAAACTCAGTCAAAATATCGAATACAGGCTCGACTTCGGCATTGAGCACCATACCGGTAGTTATATTGGGTAAGAAATGAACAAAATAGATTGAATCTAAAAAAATTATTAAATAGTGACTATAAAGAAAATGAAAGAAATTAAAAGATAAATCGAGAAAATAAAAGAAAAGACATAAAAAAGAAGCGTCAGTTCGCTTGCGTGGAAATAAAGAAAAATCTAATATAACCATTGAGGTTAGCACTCGATACAAGGGAGTGCTAACAAATCACAAAATGTAAGCTATTTCGATAAGAAAAAGACAGGAGGCAATATCATGAAATTAGTACCCTTAGGTGACAGAGTTGTATTAAAGCAGTTAGTGGCTGAAGAGACCACCAAATCCGGTATTGTTTTACCCGGACAGAGCAAGGAAAAGCCCCAGCAGGCTGAGGTAATTGCAGTAGGTCCCGGTGGAGTGGTAGACGGCAAGGAGATCAAAATGGAAGTAAAGGTGGGAGATCAGGTGATCTACTCCAAATATGCCGGAACCGAAGTAAAGCTGGATGAGGAAGAGTTTATCGTCGTAAGACAGTCCGATATCGTAGCAATTGTAGAAGCATAAAGAAGTAAAACGAATAGAGTTTGTTAAGAGGAGGAATTCATCATGGCAAAAGAAATTAAATACGGAGCAGAGGCCCGTGCAGCATTAGAGTCCGGTGTAAATCAGCTGGCAAATACCGTAAGAGTGACCCTGGGTCCTAAAGGAAGAAACGTAGTATTGGATAAATCCTTCGGTGCCCCCCTGATCACCAATGACGGTGTGACCATCGCAAAGGAAATTGAGCTGGAGGATGCATTTGAAAACATGGGTGCCCAGCTGGTTAAGGAAGTAGCGACCAAAACCAACGATGTAGCCGGTGATGGCACCACTACCGCAACCGTTCTGGCCCAGGCAATGGTACATGAAGGAATCAAGAACCTTGCAGCAGGTGCAAATCCCATCATCTTAAGAAAGGGAATGAAGAAGGCTACCGACTGTGCAGTAGAGGCTATTGCAAAGATGAGCTCCCCCATCAAGGGAAAAGATCATATTGCCAGAGTAGCTGCTATTTCTGCAGGTGATGACAACGTAGGACAGCTGGTGGCAGATGCTATGGAGAAGGTTTCCAACGATGGCGTGATTACTATTGAGGAAAGCAAGACCATGCTGACCGAGCTGGATCTGGTAGAAGGTATGCAGTTTGACAGAGGATATATCTCTGCTTACATGGCTACCGATATGGAAAAAATGGAAGCTGTTCTGGATAATCCCTATATCCTGATCACCGACAAGAAGATTTCCAACATCCAGGAGATTCTTCCTGTTCTGGAGCAGATCGTACAGAGTGGTGCAAAGCTTCTGATCATTGCAGAGGATGTAGAGGGTGAGGCATTAACCACCCTGATCGTGAATAAATTAAGAGGTACCTTCAATGTAGTAGCCGTTAAGGCTCCCGGCTATGGTGACAGAAGAAAGGCTATGCTGGAGGATATCGCTATCCTCACCGGCGGACAGGTGATCTCTGAAGAACTGGGTCTGGATCTGAAGGAAGTAACTATGGCACAGCTGGGTCGTGCAAAATCCATCAAGGTACAGAAGGAAGCTACCGTAATCGTAGAGGGTGCAGGTCTTGGTGATGCTATTCAGGCCAGAATCGCACAGATCAAGAAGCAGATTGAAGAAACAACTTCCGAATTTGACAAAGAAAAATTACAGGAAAGACTGGCTAAGCTGGCAGGCGGTGTTGCCGTTATCCGCGTAGGTGCAGCAACTGAAACGGAAATGAAGGAAGCTAAGCTCCGTCTTGAGGATGCCCTGGCAGCAACCAGAGCAGCAGTAGAGGAAGGAATCATCTCCGGTGGTGGTTCTGCCTATATCCACGCTTCCAAGGAAGTGGCTAAGCTGGCAGATACTCTGGAAGGTGATGAGAAGACCGGTGCACAGATCGTCTTAAAAGCATTGGAGTCTCCTCTGTTCCACATCGCAGCCAATGCAGGCCTGGAAGGCAGCGTGATCATCAACAAGGTAAGAGAATCCCAGGTGGGAACCGGTTTCGATGCCTTGAAGGAAGAGTATGTAGACATGGTAGAAGCGGGTATTCTGGATCCGGCAAAGGTAACCAGAAGCGCATTACAGAATGCTACCAGTGTAGCAGCAACTCTGCTGACCACAGAATCCGTAGTAGCAAATATCAAAGAAGATGCACCTGCAATGCCTGCAGGCGGAATGGGCGGAATGATGTAAATTCTCCGTAATGTAATATTGGAAAGCTGTCGTTTTTCTTAAGAAATGGCAGCTTTCCTGATAAAATTTCTCAGTAAAGAAGTGGGAACTGTCGCAGAATGCTGTGGCAGCTCCTGCTTCTTTTCCTATATCGTAAAGATAATTCATTGACTTCAATCAGAATAAATTATATAATTGACATCAAATTCATTGAAGCAGCTGGGGGGATAAATGTGAAAAAACTGGAAGATTATGTAAGAAGTATACCGGATTTTCCGGAAGAAGGGATTATTTTCAGAGATGTAACCAGCGTTCTGCAGGATGCAGAGGGTCTGAATCTGGCCATAGATACCATGCAGGATCTGATCAAAGATTTAACCTTTGATGTGGTTGCAGGTGCAGAATCCAGAGGGTTCATTTTTGGAACACCGATTGCATACAACCTGAAAAAGCCCTTTGTGCTGATCCGTAAAAAAGGAAAGCTTCCCTGTGAAACCATCGAAAAGGAATACGAACTGGAATACGGTAAAGCTACTATTGAGATGCATAAAGATGCCATCAAGCCGGGGCAGAAGGTACTTTTGGTGGACGATCTGATCGCTACCGGTGGAACCACTAAGGCTATGATCGAGTTAGTGGAGTCTCTGGGAGGGGAAGTAGTAGGTGTGCTGGTTCTTATGGAGCTGGCAGGGCTGGAAGGAAGAAAGAAGATTGACGGCTACCGATTGGATGCCGCCATAACCTATGAGGGCAAATAGTAACTATAAACTACTGAATAGTTACATCGCCCAAAGAAGAGTTGAGTGGTGGTGAGAAACGTGACGAATAACCTGGAGAATATTACAGAAAAAAAACCAATTGTATTTGATAATGGCCGTATAGAGACGCTGGCGGAGTTTTTGTCTCCCGAAGAGCTTTATCAGGATTTAATAGAACGGGTGAGACGCTACCATCCTTCAGATGATTTTTCCCTGATCAAAAAAGCTTTTGAAGTGGCCGAAAAGGCTCATGAACACCAGCTTCGTAAATCCGGTGAGCCTTACATCATCCATCCCCTGTACGTGGGAATTATCTTGGCTGACCTGGAATTGGATAAGGAGACCATCGTGGCAGGGCTTCTTCATGATGTCGTGGAAGACACCATTATGACCTATGAGGAGATTAAGGAAGAGTTTGGAGAGGATGTAGCCCATCTGGTAGACGGAGTGACCAAGCTGCAGGGCCTGAAGATGGGGGATACTGCGGATAAATCCCAGGATAAGCTGGAGCTGCAGGCAGAAAATTTGAGAAAAATGTTTCTGGCCATGGCAAAGGATATCCGTGTTATCCTGATCAAGCTGGCAGACCGGCTTCATAATATGCGCACCCTGAAGCATATGCCACCGGGGAAGCAGCAGAGGATCGCCAGAGAAACACTGGATATCTACAGCCCTATTGCCCAGAGACTGGGCATATCCAAAATTAAGGTTGAATTGGATGATCTGTCCTTAAAATATCTGGAGCCGGAAATCTATTATGATCTGGTAGATAAGATCGCTGTCCGTAAGGATGTCCGTGAGGCTTATATCCAGAGTATCGTGGATGAAGTGAGTGAGCATATCCAGAATGCCGGGATCAAGGCTCAGATTGACGGGCGGATCAAGCATTTTTTCAGCATATATAAAAAGATGAAGAACCAGGGGAAGAGCATTGACCAGATATATGACCTGTTTGCGGTAAGGATCATCGTAGATACGGTCCGTGACTGCTATGCCTGTCTGGGAGTGATCCATGAGATGTATAAACCCATTCCCGGCCGGTTCAAGGACTATATTGCCATGCCCAAGGAGAATATGTATCAGTCTTTGCATACGACTCTGATTGGCAGCAGCGGCCAGCCCTTTGAAATACAGATTCGTACCCAGGAGATGCATAAGGCGGCAGAATATGGTATTGCTGCCCATTGGAAATACAAAGAGGCTTCTGACGGCAAGAAGGTAAAAGGGCAGGAAGAAGAGAAGCTGGTATGGCTGAGACAGATCCTGGAATGGCAGAGAGACATGTCGGATAACAAGGAGTTCATGAACCTTCTGAAAAGTGATCTGGATCTTTTTTCCGACAGTGTATACTGCTTTACCCCTACCGGTGAGGTGAAAAATCTTCCTGCAGGAAGTACTCCGGTGGATTTTGCCTACTCCATTCATTCGGCTGTGGGAAATAAGATGATCGGTGCCAGAGTTAATGGAAAGCTGGTTACCATTGAGTACCAGATCAACAACGGTGACCGGGTGGAGATCATCACCTCACAGAACTCCAAAGGTCCCAGCAGGGACTGGCTGAATATTGTAAAAAGTACACAGGCCAAAAATAAGATCAACCAATGGTTCAAGGAAGAGTTTAAGGAAGAGAATATCGTCAAAGGTAAGGAACTGCTAGGTGCATACTGCAAAGCAAAGTCCATTACCATTTCGAATCTTATGCGCCCTGAGTATATGGAAGGGATCATGAAGAAATACGGCTTCCGTAACTGGGATGCAGTTCTGGCAGCGGTAGGTCACGGCGGTCTGAAGGAAGGGCAGATCATCAATAAGATGGTTGAGCTCTATGAGCGTGACCACGTTCAGAATATGAGCAATTCTGAGGTTCTGGCAGCTATTCTGGAAAATACCCGAAGCAGGGAGGATAACCAGAAATCCAAAAGTGGAATCGTAGTGAAGGGAATTGATGATGTAGCCGTTCGTTTTTCCAAATGCTGCTCTCCTGTACCGGGAGATGAGATTGTGGGCTTTGTTACCCGGGGAAGAGGGGTTTCCATCCATAGAACAGACTGTGTGAATATCATCAATCTTCCGGCCATGGACAGGGAACGGCTGATCGATGCGGAATGGCAGCAGCTGACGGAGAACAAAGATGAAAAATACGTGGCAGACATTAATATTTATGCAAACAACCGCCACGGACTTCTGGCAGATATCTCCAGGGCACTGACGGAAAAAGATATCAATATTCTTTCCATGAACACCAGAATTAATAAGCAGGATATTGTAACGCTTGCTACTTCTTTTGAGATTTCAGGAAGAGATGAACTGAATCGGATCATAGAACGGATCCGAATTGTAGAAAGCGTGATTGATATCGAACGAACTACAGGCTGATGAAACGATCAGCCTGTTGGTATGCATGGAAAGCTGCATTTGGCAGCAGAGAGTGAGGAAGTATGTTAAAAATCGGCAGAATCGTTATGGGCAGTGTGGAAACCAACTGCTATTTTGTCTATGAAGAAGGAAAAAATAAAATTCTGGTTTTTGATCCGGCAGACGGTGGGGAATATCTCTACCGGTCTTTTCAGGAAAAGGGATTCGAGGTAGCAGCTATCCTGTTGACCCATGCCCATTTTGACCATATTCTTGGATGCGATGAATTAAGAAGGCTGACCGGGGCTAAAGTATATGCCTGGGAAAAAGAAGAGCCTATCTGTAAAGACCCGGCAATGAACGTTTCTCAGATGTTTGGGAAACCGGCCACCGTCAAAGTGGATGAGTTTTTAAAAGATGGTGCCAGGCTGACCATTGAAGGGATGGAACTGCAGCTGATCGGTACGCCCGGACATACCTGCGGCAGCTGCTGTTATTACTTTGAAAAAGATGGTCTGTTGATCAGCGGAGATACCCTTTTTGAAGGTTCTGTGGGAAGAACCGATTTTCCTACGGGAAGCGGGGCAACACTCAGCCGTTCTCTGAAGGAAAAGCTGATGGTATTACCAGAGGAAGTTCAGGTATTTCCCGGCCACGGTGGTTTCACTACTATCGGAGATGAGAAAAAGTATAATCCTTTTTGTGCATAGAAAGAGGTTTGCGTGATCGTTGTTAAGTTAAATCAGCCCCAGTTTGAATATGATATTCATTCCTTAGTCAAAGCTTTTTATCCTGCGAAAGAGGTTAAGGTGGTAGTAGAAGGTAATCCGGATACTACCTCCCTCCTGGCTTTGTCTAAGGCAAAAGTGGGGGAAGAAGCTGCTTTGGGATTGTCAGAAGCAGAATCAGCCTTGTTACAGTCAGAGTCAGACACAGAAATATCTTCGGATATACCGGACATAAGAGTTTTTTTGGAGGAAGATAGAATTTTCTGTCGTTTAGAGGGAAGAGACAGGATATCCGGTGACCAGATCATTTTAGAGCAGGGGGAGACTTCCTCACCAGAGGAAGAGCGAAGCAGTAAAAAAAGCAAGCTGAAGAAGTTACTGTATGGAATCCTTTCTTCCTATACAGGACAAAAGCTTCCCTGGGGAAATCTTACCGGAATCCGTCCCACCAAGATTGCCTATGGGCTTTTGGAGGAGGGAAAGAGCCGGGAAGAAATCATTGACCATATGCAAAAAGCTTATGATACCAGCCGGGAGAAGGCAATCCTAAGTGTGGACATTGCCGAAAGAGAACAGGGAATCCTGTCCGGCTTAAGTGGAGAAAGAGGGTTCAGTCTCTATGTGGGAATTCCCTTTTGTCCTACTACCTGTCTGTATTGCTCCTTTACTTCCTATCCCATCAGACAGTGGAAGAAACGGGTATCCGATTATCTCACTGCTCTGGAAAAAGAGATGGACGCTATGGCAGAGGTATTTACCGGAAAGGTTCTGGATACGGTTTATATTGGAGGGGGAACCCCTACCACTCTGGAGCCGGAGGAGTTTGTCAGGCTGTTTACCGCCCTGCAGAAGAAATTCGATTTTTCCCGGGTACAGGAATTTACCGTGGAGGCCGGAAGGGCAGACAGTATTACCAGGGAAAAGCTGCAGGTCATGAAGGACTTTGGGGTGACCAGAGTTTCTGTAAATCCCCAGACCATGAAGGAGGAAACCCTGAAGCTGATCGGCCGACAGCATACGGTAGAGCAGGTAAAGGAAGCCTTTCAGCTTGTCCGCGAGGTGGGAATCCCCAATATCAATATGGATCTGATTCTGGGACTTCCTGAAGAGAGTATAGAGGATGTGGCAAACACCATGGAGGAAGTAAAGAAGCTGGCACCGGATAGCCTGACGGTTCATTCCCTGGCCATCAAGCGGGCTTCCAAAATGAGCCAGTGGACCAGAGAGAATGGCACCGATTCCCTGCAGAATACAGAAGAGACTATGGAAACTGCGGCAAGAGGCGCCGAAGCAATGGGGATGAAGCCCTATTACCTTTATCGACAGAAAAACATTGCCGGAAATCTGGAAAATGTGGGTTATGCCACCAAAGGAAATTATGGGATCTACAATATCCTGATCATGGAAGAGAAACAGACCATAGCAGCTCTGGGCGCAGGCACCATTTCCAAACGAGTCTATCCGGATGGCCGGATAGAGCGCTGTGATGCAGTAAAGGATGTGGAACTGTATATGCAGCGGATAGAGGAGATGATTGAACGAAAAAAAGTACTTTTTATGGATATTTAGGGAAATGCTGATTTGATCAGTGTTTCCTCAGTTTTAAACAGGTGCCGGTATCTTCTTTCGGGAGTTGCAGGCACCTGCTTTTTGTGTGGATAGGATAAAAATCATTTTTTTCTTAAGTTCTTATCCTACAACAAACGCTATTTTTGGTCGTAATTGTTGTCTTTTTATCCTTTGGATAGGATAAGGATGTATTTTTCTCGATTTCTTATCCCATAAAATTATCATTCATGGCTTAAATCATCATTTTTAAAGGGTAAAATTAGGATAAAAAGATAGAAAATCGTTATTTCTATCCTAAAAAACAAATAAAAGTCAAATGGAAAATTATAAATCAGGTAAATTTCTGGGATAAAAAAGCAGCAAGCATATTTTTTATCCTAAAAAAGACGATGAATATTAAAATCAAGTAGTATTTCCTTGAAAATAGCTTGAAAATATAGGGTACAAATCTTGTAAAGTGAAAATTTTGGTGATATGATAGAGCGCATATGAAATAAGGATAAGACCATGAGGAGGAATGAACATGGCATTGAGTAAGAAGCCGGTTACCGGCATGAAGGATATTCTGCCGGCAGAAAATGAGATCAGAGACTATGTGATCAGCGTGATAAAAGAAACCTATGCCCGTTTCGGGTTTACGGGAATAGAGACTCCCTGTGTGGAAAATATCGCCAACTTAAGCAATAAGCAGGGAGGGGAAAACGAAAAACTGATCTTCAAGATCTTAAAACGGGGTGAAAAGCTGAACCTGGAAACAGCAGCGTCAGAAAGTGACCTGGTGGATGGCGGACTCCGCTATGACCTGACCGTTCCCCTGGTACGATTTTACTCTAATAATGCGGCAAATCTTCCGTCTCCCTTTAAGGCTTTGCAGATCGGACCCGTATGGAGGGCAGACAAACCTCAGAGAGGACGTTACCGCCAGTTTTATCAGTGTGACATTGATATTCTGGGTGAGCCTACCAACCTGGCAGAGATCGAGCTCATCCTGGCTACTACCACAACTCTGGGAAGGCTGGGCTTTAAAGGCTTTGAGATCCGGATCAATGAAAGACGTATCCTGAAAGCCATGGCAGCCTACAGCGGTTTTGAAGAAAAGGATTATAATTCCGTTTTTATCACCCTGGATAAGATGGATAAAATCGGACTTGACGGAGTGGAAAAGGAGCTGAAGGAGGCCGGTTTCCCAGCAGAAACGGTGGAACGCTATCTTGGCCTGTTTAAAGGAATGGAAGAAGCCGAAAACGGCTTTGCCTGGTTGACCGAGGAAATAAAAGAGTATCTGGAGGAAGGTATCCGGGAAAGTCTGGAGGAGATCATTACCAGCGTGGAAGCAGTAAAAACAGCAGAGTTTAAGATGGTATTCGATCCCACTCTGGTGAGAGGAATGTCCTATTATACAGGTACTATTTTTGAGATTGCCATTCCTGAGTTTGGAGGAAGCTGCGGAGGCGGCGGACGTTATGATAAGATGGTGGGTAATTTTACGGGAAAAGATACCCCTGCCTGTGGATTTTCCATCGGCTTTGAACGTATCGTTCTGCTTTTACTGGAAAATGGATTCAAGGTTCCCGGAGCAGAGAAGAAAACTGCCTATCTGATCGAAAAAGGAATGCCTGCCGAGAGACTCTGCGAGGTGATGAAGGAAGCCCAGGAGGCCAGGCAGCGGGGGGAACAGATTCTGGTGGCCCGAATGAATAAAAATAAAAAATTCCAGAAGGAACAGCTTAGTCAGGAAGGTTATGAGCAGTTTAAGGAGTTCTACTGCAATCCCCTGCAGTAGAAGCAATAAGCAGATTTATTGCAGTCCCCTGCAGTAACAGCTCAGCGGAGTTTGTGCCATAAGGCAGACAGGGGAAAATCTTACAGCAAAATTCGGTTCTAAAGAGAACCGCTGAATGGAGGATATTATGGCTGAATCAATGAAAGGCTTAAAGCGGACCCACCGCTGTACGGAAGTTTCGGCAGCTAACATCGGAGAAACAGTTACCGTGATGGGATGGGTACAGAAGCAGAGAAACAAGGGTGGAATCATTTTTGTAGATTTACGGGATCGTTCGGGCTTATTACAGATCATTTTTGAGGAAACGGATATTCAGGCAGAAGGAATGGCAAAGGCTGAGAAATTAAGAAGTGAGTTCGTGATCGCTGTAGCAGGCCGGGTGGAAAAACGTTCCGGCGCAGTGAATGAAAATCTGGCTACAGGAGATATTGAAATCCGTGCTACCGAACTTCGTATTCTTTCTGAGGCAGAAACGCCTCCCTTCCCTATTGAAGCAGATTCCAAGACCAAGGAAGAGTTGAGGCTGAAATATCGTTATCTGGATCTTCGCCGTCCGGATCTGCAGGGCAAGCTGATGTTAAGAAGCAAGATTGCGGCAAAGATCCGTTCTTTCCTGACAGAAGAAGGGTTTCTGGAGATTGAGACACCGATCTTACAGAAATCCACTCCTGAAGGGGCCAGAGACTATCTGGTTCCCAGCCGTGTACATCCAGGCAGCTTTTATGCTCTGCCCCAGTCGCCCCAGTTGTTTAAACAGCTGTTGATGTGCTCCGGCTATGACCGGTATTTTCAGATTGCCAAATGTTTCCGAGATGAGGACTTAAGAGCTGACAGACAGCCGGAGTTTACCCAGGTGGATATGGAGCTGTCCTTCGTGGATGTGGATGATGTGATCGAAGTCAATGAGAGACTGATTCAGTATGTCTGCAAAGAAGCCATCGGCCTGGAGGTGAGCCTTCCCATTCCACGGATGAGCTGGCAGGAGGCTATGAATCGTTTTGGTTCCGACAAGCCGGATACCCGTTTTGGTATGGAACTTACAGAGGTTTCCGAAACCGTTAAGGGATGTGGTTTTGGAGTCTTTACCTCTGCACTTGAAGCAGGCGGTTCCGTAAGGGGAATCAATGCCAAAGGACAGGCAGAAATGCCCAGAAAGAAGATCGACGCTCTGGTGGAGTTTGCCAAAGGCTATGGAGCAAAGGGGCTGGCTTATCTGGCCGTTTTACCCGATGGCAGCTACAAATCTTCCTTTGCCAAGTTTATGAGTGAAGAAGAGTTAAAGGCGCTGGTTGGGAAGATGGCAGGAGAACCGGGAGATCTGCTTCTTTTTGCGGCAGATAAAAATAAGATTGTTTACAATGTGCTGGGAGCCCTTCGTCTGGAAATTGCCGGACAGATGGGAATCATCGATGAAGATCAGTTCAACTTCCTCTGGATCACTGACTTCCCTCTTCTGGAGTGGGACGAGGAAGAAAACCGCTATACGGCCATGCATCATCCCTTCACCATGCCTGTGGATGAGGATCTTGCCCTCCTGGACAGTGATCCCGGAAAAGTGCGGGCCAAAGCTTACGATATCGTATTGAATGGAACGGAGCTGGGTGGCGGCAGTGTGCGTATTTTCCAGAGTGATGTGCAGGAGAAGATGTTTGAGGTATTGGGCTTTACCAGGGAAGAAGCCTATAATCGTTTTGGCTTCTTGCTGAATGCCTTTAAATATGGAGTGCCTCCACATGCAGGACTGGCTTACGGACTGGATCGTTTGGTTATGCTCCTGGTTAAGGCAGACAGTATTCGTGAAGTTATTGCCTTCCCCAAGGTGAAGGATGCTTCCTGTCTGATGACCAATGCTCCTGATGTGGTAGATGAAAAACAGCTCGATGAGCTGGCAATTCAGGTGTGTAAAACCGATAAAACAGAGGAATAGAATAAAACCTGCAAGACAGAGAAAGAAGGATGATTTCAGGGGATCCGACTTTCTCTGTTTTCCTTTTGTTCCCAAAGAATATTGATTGTCAAGAGCTTGACAATCAGAGATATAATTGATATGCTAATTGAAGATGATTACCAGTTTTTGTAGACAAATCTTGTATAAAATGCCAAATAATTCGAATACTACTGGAAAAAAGGGGATGGAGAGATGAAAAATTTTCAGGGAAAGAGCGTGTTATCCGGAGTAGCCATCGGTAAGCTTTTTATTTTTAAAAAGCAGGAATACACTCTGGTTAAGAAAACAATCAGTGATATAGAAGGTGAAAAGGAACGATTCCGTGAGGCCTGTGAGAAGGCTAAAGACCAGCTTTCCAGGCTGTATGACAAAGCTTTAGCCGATGTGGGCGAGGAGCAGGCAATGATCTTCGATGTGCACAAGATGATGCTGGAGGATATGGACTATCTGGAAGCCGTAGAAGGGATGATTACGGAGCAGAAGGTGAATGCGGAATATGCCACCAATGCCACGGGAGAGAGCTTTGCTGAGGTCTTTGCCAATATGGATGATGATTACTTTAAGGCGAGAAGTGCTGACGTTATGGACATTTCCAAAAGGGTGATAAGAGTGCTTGCCGGTGTAAAAGAGGGAGGAATCGATTCCGAAGAACCGGTAATTGTGGTGGCCGATGACCTTACGCCCAGTGAAACGGTGCAGATGGATAAATCCAAGATCCTGGCCTTTGTTACCCGTTTCGGTTCCCAGAATTCCCATACCGCAATTTTAGCAAGGAGTATGAATCTTCCTTCCCTGATCAATACAGATATCGAGCTTTTGGATGAATACGACGGAAAGCTGGCTGTGGTTGACAGCTTTAATCATACCTTGATTGTGGAGCCTGATGAGGAGACTCTGGCAGAAAAACAGAAAGCTTTGGATAAGTGGAGAGCTGAGCTGGCTCAGCTGGATGAGCTGAAGGGGAAAGAGAACGAGACTACTGACGGCCGTAAGATCAATATTTATGCCAATATTGGAAATGCAGAGGATCTACCGAAGGTACTGGCCTCAGATGCGGGTGGGATCGGCCTGTTCAGAAGTGAATTCGTCTATCTGGGCAGTCAGGATTATCCTACAGAAGAAGAGCAGTACGAGGCATATAAGACAGTAGTGGAAGGAATGGGAGGAAAGAAGGTAATCATCCGTACCCTGGATATCGGTGCGGACAAGCAGACCTATTATTTCCATCTGGATCACGAGGAGAATCCGGCAATGGGGCTTCGTGCCATCCGAATCTGTCTGGAAAGGATCGATGTATTCAAAACTCAGCTTCGTGCAATTTACCGGGCTTCTGCCTATGGCACCTGCTCCATTATGTTCCCCATGATCATTTCCGTATGGGAGATCCAGCGGATCAAGGAGATCGTGGAAGAGGTTAAGGCTGAGCTTAAGGCAGAGGGAATTCCTTTCGGTGAGGTGGAACTGGGAATTATGATCGAGACTCCTGCAGCGGTAATGATGTCTGATGAGCTGGCAAAAGAGGTGGATTTCTTCAGTATCGGTACCAACGACCTGACCCAATATACCCTGGCTATTGACCGTCAGAATGAATGTCTGGAAACCTTCTATGATTCCCATCATCCGGCGGTGCTCAAAATGATCAAGATGACCATTGATAACGGGCACAAAAACGGAATCTGGGTAGGTATCTGCGGTGAACTGGCAAGCGATCTTACCCTGACGGAACGTTTTATCGATATGGGGATTGATGAATTATCCGTTTCTCCCACTTACGTTTTACCTCTTCGTAAGCGGGTGAGAGAAATCTAAAGAGACAAAATAAAACCATATAAATCAAGACAGGTGTAGAACACCGGAATGGAGGCAACATGACTAAATTTTCTTATGTAGTAACAGACGAGGTGGGAATCCACGGAAGACCGGCAGGAGTATTGGTGAAAAAATGTTCCGAGTATAAGTCGGCAATCACCATTGGCTGCAAAGGAAAGACTGCAGATGCCAAAAGAATTATGGGCGTTATGTCTTTAGGGGCAAAAAAGGGAGATACCGTAGAAGTCTCTATTGATGGAGAGGATGAGGCTGCTGTAAAGGCTGATCTTGAGCAGTTTTTTAAAGAAAACTTTTAGGGGTGAGTATGATGAGAATAATCAGGACGAAAGATTATGAGGATATGAGTAAAAAAGCGGCCAATATCATCGCTGCGCAGATTGTATTGAAACCCGATAGTGTTTTGGGCCTGGCAACAGGTTCCACACCCATCGGTACTTATAAAAATCTTGTGGAAGGCTATCGGAATGGTGATCTGGATTTTTCACAGGTGAAGAGTGTAAATCTGGATGAATACAGAGGACTTCCCCGGGAAAATGATCAGTCCTATTATTATTTCATGCATGATCATCTGTTCAGGCATGTGAATATCAATCTGGAAAATACCCATTTACCGGATGGTACTGAGGCTGACAGCGAGAAAGCCTGTATGGAATATGAGGCAATTATCGAAGCGGTGGGTGGACAGGATCTGCAGCTCCTTGGTCTGGGCCACAACGGACATATCGGTTTCAATGAGCCCTGTGAGGAGTTTGAAAAGCTGACACACTGTGTAAACCTTACCCAGAGTACCATCGAGGCCAACAAGCGCTTCTTTGCCTCTGCTGATGATGTACCGAAGCAGGCATATACTATGGGAATCGGCACCATTATGAAGGCAAAAAAGATCCTGGTAGTAGTAAGTGGTGCAGACAAGGCACAGATCGTAAAGGATGCGTTCTTCGGACCAGTAACTCCTCAGGTTCCTGCATCTATTTTGCAGATGCACCCGGATGTGACAGTAGTGGCAGATGAAGCGGCTCTGTCCAAGGTAGAATAATCGTTTGCGTTAATTCATGGACTGTTGTGTTTTACAACAGTCCATTTTTAGTGTATGATGGTAGGAGTATGAACAGCGAAAAAGGGTGCAAAATGGATTGTAAAGCAAATCAGAAGATGCTCCCGGCATTTTTGGCCGGAAAGCTTGAAACGAGAGAATTAAAACAGTTTCTGATCCATGTGGAGAACTGCGAAGAATGCATGGAGGAGCTGACCATACAATATCTGGTGATGACAGGAGCGGCTATTCTGGAGGAAGGAAACAGCTTTGATCTGCATAAGGAGCTGGAAGGTTTGCTTGAAGAAGCCAGAAAGAGGGTCAGAAAACGCAGAATTTTGACCATTTTTTCTTATTTATGTGAGATTTTTGCTATTTTAGCGGTGATTTTAATTTTGATTATGGTGGTTTTTGGATGAGAAAAAAATTAGTTTTACTGGACGGACATAGTATTCTGAACCGGGCATTTTATGGTGTTCCCGATCTGACGAACATACAGGGGCTGCATACCAATGCTGTCTACGGTTTTTTGAATATTATGTTTAAGATCATTGAGGAAGAGCAGCCGGATTATGTTGCAGTAGCCTTCGATGTTAAGGCACCCACTTTCCGGCATGAATTGTATAAAGAGTATAAGGGAACCAGAAAGTCCATGCCGGAGGAGTTGAGGGAACAGGTTCCGGTGATGAAGGAAATGCTTCAGGCTATGGGTATTCTGATTATGGAAAAGCCCGGTCTGGAGGCGGATGATATTCTGGGAACCTTTGCCAAAAGAGCGCAGGCAGAAGGGCTGGAGGTAGCGCTGGTTTCCGGTGACAGGGATCTTTTACAGATCGCAGATGAGCATATTAAGATCCGTATTCCCAAAACCAAGGGGGGAAAGACCCAGATTGAGGATTATTATGCTGAGGATGTGGCAAGGGAATATCAGGTGACTCCTACCCAGTTTATTGAGTTAAAGGCATTGATGGGAGATGCCTCCGACAACATTCCCGGGGTACCCAAGGTGGGACCCAAAACTGCCACCCAGCTGATGGTAGACTATGGTTCATTGGAAAATATCTACGCCCATTTGGAAGAGATCAGTAAAAAAAGTGTCCGCGAGACCCTTGCCGAAAACCGTGATCTGGCGGATCTGAGCAAGGTTCTTGCTACCATAGAGGTTAATGCAGAACTACCTTATAAGCTTACAGATGCATTGTTTCAGCATCCTTATACGAAGGAGGCCTATGTGCTGTGTAAAAAGCTGGAATTTAAGCAGCTGCTCAGCCGTTTTGAAGAAAATGCAGCAGGAGAGGGGAGTAAAGGAACTTCTTTTACGGTCATTACCGGTTTACCGGAGGCGGAAGAGCTGTTTAACCGTGCCGGTAAGCTGGACAGAGTCGGGTTTCAGGTTCTGGAGGATGATTCAAGAGAGGAGAGCTTTGCAGGTCTTTCCCTGTGTTTGTCTGCCGAGGAAACCTGTGTCTTTTTACCGGAAGGGTTTTTGACCAGAGAGTACCTTTTGGGAAAACTGAAGGAACTGTCTGAAAAAGTCAGTCTGTCCACTCTTGGAATCAAGGGACAGTATGCTTATCTGGTTAAGCCTGAACCGGGCAGATATATGGATATCCGGATAGCAGCTTATCTGTTAAATCCCTTAAAGAGCGATTATTCAGTGGTGGATATTGCTGGTGAACATCTGGGAATGATGCTTCCGGAACGAAGTGAGCTTTTAGGAAAAAGCACCCTGGTGAAAGCGGCCCATGACCAGCCGGATCAGTTTAAAGAGTATGCAGGTTATCTTTCTCTGGTGGCCTTACTGGCTGCCCCCGTTCTGGAAGAAAAGTTGAAGGGAAGCGGAATGGACCGTCTTTTCCAGGAGATAGAAATGCCCCTTTCCTACGTTCTGTACGCTATGGAAAAAGAAGGGGTAAGGGTAGAGCGTGAAGCACTGAAGGAGTATGGAGATGCTCTTCAGGTGAAGATAGAAAAACTGGAAAAAAACGTGTATGCCCAGGCAGGAGAGGAATTTAATCTGAATTCTCCCAAACAGCTGGGTGAGATTCTTTTTGAAAAGCTGGGACTTCCCGGTGGCAAAAAAACCAAAACCGGCTATTCTACGGCAGCCGATGTTTTGGAGAAGCTGGCAGGGGAGGCGCCCATTGTATCCGATATCCTGGAATACCGTACACTGGCCAAATTGAAATCTACCTATGCAGATGGCCTGGCTACCTGTATTCGTGAGGATGGAAAGATCCATACCACCTTCAATCAGACCATTACAGCAACGGGACGGATCAGCTCCACGGAACCCAATCTGCAGAATATCCCCATGCGGATGGAGCTGGGCAGGATGATCCGTAAGGTATTCGTCCCCCGGGAGGGCTATGTTTTTGTAGATGCGGATTATTCTCAGATTGAGTTAAGGCTTCTTGCGCATATGTCCGGGGATAAACAGCTGATCGAGGCCTATCAGACGGATGCGGATATTCATCGGATCACGGCCTCTCAGGTATTTCATACTCCGATGGAGGAGGTAACGGATCTGCAGCGAAGAAATGCCAAGGCAGTGAATTTCGGCATCGTTTACGGGATCAGCTCCTTCGGACTCAGTCAGGATCTGAGTATAACCCGGAAAGAGGCAGGAGATTATATTGAGCAGTATTTTAAAACTTATCCGGGAGTGAAGGAGTTTTTGGACAATCTGGTGGCAGAGGCGAAGGAAAAAGGCTATGTGACCACTATTTTCGGTCGCAGACGCCCCATACCGGAGCTTTCCTCTGCAAACTTTATGCAGCGTTCCTTCGGAGAGCGTGCAGCCATGAATTCTCCCCTGCAGGGAACGGCAGCGGATATTATGAAGATTGCCATGATCCGGGTGTTTAACCGGCTGGAAGAAGAAAAACTGACCTCCAGAATGATTCTGCAGGTACACGATGAATTATTGATTGAAACGGCAATAGAGGAAACAGAGCAGGTAAAACGGATTCTGGAAGAAGAGATGAAAGGAGCTGCCGATCTGGCAGTTACTCTGGAGGTGGATGTCCACCAGGGTACAGATTGGTATGAAGCAAAATAGTGATCAAGATTGGTGTTACCGGCGGCGTAGGCTGCGGAAAATCAAAGGTTCTTTCCTATCTGGCAGAGCATACCGGATGCCGGATCATTCTGGCAGATGAGGTAGGGCATCTGGTGAAGGAAAAGGGAACCCGGTGCTATCACCGGCTGATCCAGGTATTGGGAACGGAAATTCTTGAGGAGGATGGCAGGATCCACCGGGGAAAGATGGCAGAACTGATCTTTGCCGATGATAAATTGCTTAAAGAGGTGAATGGGATCATTCATCCGGCAGTAGAGGAATATATTCAAAAAATCATGGGGGAAGAGGAGAAATCCGGAAAAACAGAGGTATTTTTTCTGGAAGCAGCCCTCTTTATCGAAGCAGGGTATCTGCCCTGGGTGGATGAATTGTGGTATATTTACAGCAGGGAGGCCGTTCGGCGGCAGCGGCTGAAAGAGAATCGGAATTATACCGAAGAAAAAATTACGCAGATCATGGCCAGTCAGCGGACGGAAGAGGAGTTTCGTAAGTACGCATCGGTTGTCATTGACAACAGCGGTGATTTTGCGGATACTGCCGGACAGATTAAGCTGCAGGCAGAACGCCTGCAGATCTTGCATGAATAAAAGGGGAGGAAGAACCTTTGGAGAAGATAAAAAACTACGCAGGACAACTGGTGTTCGGTCTGGATATCGGTACCAGAAGTATCGTGGGAACCGTAGGATACAAGGATGGGGATGGCTTTGTGGTAGTGGCCCAGAAGGTAAAGGAGCATGATACCAGAGCTATGCTGGATGGCCAGATCCATGATATTGAAAAGGTGGGAGCAACCATTTCCTATGTTAAGGAGGCGCTTGAAGAGGAAATCGGACGCCGCCTGGCAGAGGTCTGTATCGCTGCTGCAGGACGTGTTCTGGAGACGGTGACCAGTCATGCCGAAATGGAGTTTGAAGACGAGCATCTTGTGACCAAAGAGGACGTCTATACCCTGAATTCCGTTGCGGTGGAAAAAGCTTATGAATCCTTTATCAAAGAGAATAAAAGCAGACAAAAATTCTACTGTGTGGGAAACTCGGTAATTTGTTACTATCTTAACGATTTTCACATTGGTAATCTTGAAAATCACAAAGCACGAAAGATCAGTGTGGACTTAATTGCCACCTTCCTCCCGGATGAGGTGGTGGATGGATTGAATAAGGCGGTAGAACTGGCAGGACTTCAGGTTGCCAATATGACCCTGGAGCCGATTGCGGCCATTCAGGTAGCTATTCCGGAACGGTACCGCCTGTTGAATATTGCCCTGGTAGATGTAGGCGCCGGAACCAGTGATATTTCCATTACCAGAGACGGAAGTATTATTGCCTATGGAATGATTCCCAAGGCAGGGGACTGCCTTACAGAGCAGATTGCTCTGCATTGTCTTACGGATTTTCAGATGGCAGAAAACATCAAGAGGGATTCTACACGGGGAGATGTTGTGGGCTACGAGGATATCATGGGACTGAAACAGACCATAGAAACCCGTGAGATCGATGAGCTTCTGAGGCCGGTTTTAGAGGAAATGACCGGTCTGGTTTCCGATAAGATCAAGGAATTAAACGGCGGGAAGTCGGTAAGTGCTGTTTTTGTGGTAGGCGGCGGAGGCAAGGTCAATGGCTATACCCGTATGCTGGCTGACAAGCTGGGGATTCAGCCGGAGCGTGTAGCCATCCGGGGAGCCGAGGTAATGCAGAAAATTGAGTTCATGGATACTGCTATAGAGAAAGACTCCCTTCTGGTGACCCCGGTAGGTATCTGCCTTAATTTTTATGAACAGAACAATAATTTTGTATTTGTCTCCTTCAATGGGCAGAAGGTTAAGCTGTATGACAATAAGCATCTGACCGTAACGGATGCGGCTATCCAGGCCAAATTCCCCAATGACGGTTTTTTCCCGAAAAGAGGAAAAGAGCTGGAATTTACGGTGGATGGTAAAAAGAAGATCGTTCGGGGTGAAGTGGGAGACGGTGCGGTGATTACTTTGAATGGTAAGCCAGCCAACATCCACAGTGCCATCAAAAAGGATGACATTATTGAAGTTCAGGAATCTACAGCGGGAACACCTGCCCGTATGGAGATTGGCCAGCTGACAGAGTTTAAGGGAACACTGGTGCTGGAGATCAATGGCAAGAGAGTGATTCTGCCCAAATTTGCCAGTGTCAACGGTGTTTTACAGTCGGAATACTATGAGATCCAGAGTGGAGATAGCATTGAATTTCTGAATTATTATACGGTGGAGCAGATTTTAAAGTTTATGGATTTGTCGGTAAAGGATCACAGAAGGTATTATGTGAATAATGCTGTGGCCGACCTGGGAACCAGAGTCTATGAAAACTTCACCGTGACCATGGAAGATACAGAAGGTATCGCTATCTTGGACAGTTATGATGATTTAAATGATGAGATGGAAGAAGAAACCGACGCCATTACAAATGAGAGTGGGCGATCTGAAAGCAGCTTCTTAGAAAGGAGCCGAAGGATACCATCGGATGAAGGAGAGAAGCAGCAGGAAGAAGGTGTATCGATTTCGGCAACCGCCACTGTTAATCCTGTACAGCAGGTGCAGCCACAGGCTTCCCGTCAGATGATCGTTGTGGTGAATCAGTCTCCTGTGGTACTGAAGGGTAAGGCAAAATACATATTTGTGGATGTGTTTGATTTTATCTCCTTTGATCTGTCCAAGCCTCAGGGGGCTATCGTGACTACCCTGAACGGTAAACCGGCACAGTTTATGGAAGAACTTCATGACGGTGACGTACTGGAAATTTATTGGAGAACTATTTAAGGCGGTTTTTTAACCAAAGGAAAGGAATAAGAGAAATGGAACTATGCAGTATAGCCAGCGGAAGCAGCGGCAACTGTATTTATGTGGGTACCCAGTCCACCCATCTTCTGGTGGATGTGGGTATCAGCGGAAAACGTACGGAAAATGGATTAAACAGTCTGGGGCTGACGGGCAGGGATCTGGATGGAATTCTGATTACCCATGAACATTCAGACCATGTCAGCGGCCTGGGAGTATTGAGCAGAAAATATCATATTCCCATCTATGCAACAGAAGGTACTATCCGGGCAATCCGCAACAGCTCTTCCCTGGGAAAGATAGAAGAAGAGCTGTTCATTCCCATTCAGGCCGATAACAGCTTTACGGTGAAGGACATTGTGGTAAATCCCATGAGGACGTCCCATGATGCGGGGGAACCGGTAGCCTATCGATTTCGCCATGGGAAGCAGAAAATGGCCATAGCTACGGATCTGGGGACCTATAATGATTATACGGTGGAGTGCCTGAAGGGAATGGATGTATTGTTTCTGGAGGCTAATCATGACGTAAATATGTTGCAGGTGGGACCTTATCCATATGCATTAAAACAGCGTATTTTAGGAGATAGAGGACATTTGTCCAATGAACGCAGCGGTCAGCTTTTGAAGCGGATTTTGCACGATGGGCTGCAGGCTGTGATCCTGGGACATTTGAGTAAAGAAAACAATCTGCCGGAGCTGGCTTATGAAACCGTCCGGATAGAGCTGGTCATGGGAGCAAAGGGCTGTCCGGGCAATGAATTCCCTATTACCGTGGCAAAACGGGATGAAGTATCACCCCGAATCTGTATCGCATAGAGCTTAAAGGAGGCATGTACCATGAAAAAAACGATTATTACTGTAGTAGGAAAGGATACTGTTGGAATTATTGCAGGAGTCTGCACTTATCTGGCGGAAAACAATATCAATATTCTGGATATCTCCCAGACCATTGTTCAGGGATACTTCAATATGATGATGATCGTAGACCGTACAGACAGCAACAAGCAGTTCAGGGAGACGGCAGAAGACCTGGAAAAGCTGGGAGAGAAGATTGGCGTGATCATCAAATGCCAGCGGGAAGATATTTTTAACAGTATGCATCGTATTTAAGAGCTTTAGTGGAGGGAAATATGTTAAATATATTTGAGGTGGCAGAAACCAACAAGATGATTGAAGAGGAAAATCTGGATGTCAGAACCATTACTCTGGGAATCAGCCTGTTGGATTGTATCGATTCCGATCTGGAAGTTTTATGTAAAAAGATTGATAAGAAAATTTATGAGGCAGCAAAGGATCTGGTGGAAACAGGAGAAGAAATTGCCCGGGAATTCGGTATCCCGATCGTCAATAAGAGAATTGCCGTAACACCCATTGCTCTGGTGGGAGGTGCTGCCTGTAAAACCGGGGAAGATTTTGTACAGATCGCCAGGACTCTGGATGAAGTGGCGATCAAAGTAGGGGTGAATTTTATCGGTGGGTATTCTGCATTGGTCAGCAAGGGAATGACAGCAGCAGATGAGCTTTTAATCCGTTCCATTCCCCAGGCCATGGCTGTGACGGAGAGGGTCTGCAGTTCTGTTAACCTTGGGTCTACCAGAACAGGCATCAATATGGATGCGGTGAAGCTGATGGGCGAGACGATTCTTCAGACTGCCCGGCTGACGAAGGAGAAAGATTCCCTTGGCTGTGCCAAGCTGGTGGTATTCTGCAATGCACCTGATGATAATCCCTTTATGGCAGGTGCTTTTCATGGAGTGACAGAGGCGGATAAGGTCATTAATGTAGGAGTCAGCGGACCGGGAGTAGTGAAACGTGCACTGGAAAAGGTCAGAGGGGAAAACTTTGAAGTCCTTTGTGAGACCATTAAAAAGACGGCTTTCAAGGTAACACGGGTGGGACAGCTGGTGGCAAAGGAAGCTTCCATAAGGCTGCAGGTGCCTTTCGGTATCGTGGATCTGTCTTTGGCACCAACCCCTGCTATCGGAGATTCCGTGGCTGACATTCTTTGTGAAATGGGGTTGGAATATGCAGGTGCACCGGGAACGACGGCAGCCCTTGCGCTGTTGAATGACCAGGTGAAAAAGGGAGGTGTTATGGCCTCCTCCTATGTAGGCGGCTTGAGTGGAGCCTTTATTCCGGTCAGCGAAGATCAGGGAATGATCAATGCGGTAACGGCAGGAGCACTTACCCTGGAGAAACTGGAGGCCATGACCTGTGTGTGCTCTGTAGGACTGGATATGATCGCCATTCCCGGAGATACGAAGGCAAGTACCATTTCCGGTATTATTGCAGATGAACTGGCAATCGGCATGATCAATCAGAAAACAACGGCAGTACGGATTATTCCGGTAATTGGGAAAACGGTAGGAGAGATGGTGGAGTTCGGCGGTCTTTTGGGCTATGCCCCGATCATGCCGGTAAATTCTTTTTCCTGTGAAGCCTTTATCGAACGTGGGGGCAGAATTCCTGCACCCATACATAGCTTTAAGAATTAGCGTAACTATTCAGAACAATATCAGGAGGGTAAAAAGTGAAATACAAAAGAACACCTATTGAGGCAGAAGCAAACCAATACACAGTGGGGCAGGGAATGGAAGACGGCTTTGAGTTATGGTCAGATGTGGTGATCTCCGGCTGGATTGTCACGGATTTTCTGGTGAAGATCACCCAGGAAGACGGAAGCATCGTTTGTCCCTATATTTGCCATAGAAGAGGCCGCACCTTTATCGGTGAGGGTGACTACATCATTATAGAGGCAGACGGAACAAAACATGTCTGCGGAGAGGATAAATTCAATGATCGATTCAGTAAAGTGGAAGAGTAGGGCCGAAGATAAACGGCAAAAGAGAGCAAAATAAAATGAGGTAAAAGACATATGAAAAAATTCGCGAAAACAGCAGCAGCTTTTTTGCTGGGAGTTAGTATAATGGCTTCTGTAAAAGAGGCTTTGCCGGTTCATGCAGGGGGTCTGGGGCCGGCTTCGGTTTATTTTGCCTGTGGTGTCCCCATACCTGAGAGTGCTCCGGGAGAAGAAAAACGGGATATAATCACTGGTCTGATTGGGCTATGCACATTAACGGCAATCGTTTCAGGGGGCTTACTGATCCTGCAGAAGAAAAATCCGGACAAAGCACAATAAGGCGATCCTGCAGTAAGCCGGAGAATGCATTTGGGACAGCCCGTTTTCATATGATTAAGGAAACACTGATTAAAGAGGCGTTTCCTTAGAGGATTGGAAACTGTCTGCTGTATTCATTACGAAAAGGACGGTTAAATTTACTGCACAGTACACCTTCGTAAATGTGAGCTGCGCGGATATCTGCTTCCAGCATAGTCCGGGAAACCGGATCCAGGCTTTTGGCAGAATCTGCCAGCTTGGGGATCAGAGGGATGGAAGTATTTGCTTTGATGGCATGAAGTAAAGGAGCGGCACTTTTTCTGAAGCCCAGAATCTTTGCGTACCGGGAATAGCCCTCCTCCTTAGTGGCTTGAAGTGCATCCTCCTTTAATCCCAGCAGAATATGCAACAAACTACGGCTGATCCGGGAATGGGTCAGCTCTTTTGTTTTTAATTGGTCACAGAAATCCTCATAGGTGGTAAAGGAGTAGATCCTGCCACTGATCCGGTCAGCCAGCTCCCTGTGAACATCCGCATATAGGGTAAGATTCTCCGGCTGCTCCATGAGTAACCGATACTGCAGAAGGGGGGAAAAATCATTGATGTCCAGAGGAAGGGTTTTGTCATATTCCTTTTTCAGATATTTGTAAACACTGGAAGGAAGCTGTTCTTCCAAAAGAGCAGGAATCTCCCTGATAAGGACTCTTCGGATGGCGGTGGCAGAAGAATATCCTGTGGGAGACAGACCGGTATCATGATAGCCTGAATGAAGGCGTTTTACAGGAAGTGGGATGATGCTGCTGTGAAAAGCCAACAGGGCTGTACAATATTCAAGAGCCAGGATATTATTGGGAGAGCTGACAAGCTCAGACTTTCCTTCAGGAAAACTCTTTTCCAGAGCCAGAGCACGGGCTTTGGGATAAGTATATCCCTGCTTCAGTGCAGTTTGCAGATGCGCCTTGAAGTTTTCCGGCTCCTCCAGAAGAAACGAGGAGAGGGAGAGAAGTTCTTCGGTACTTCCCCCCTCACTTCCAAAGGAAAGGAAATCTACAACGCCCAGTTTGTCCAGTAAGGAAACGCCTCCGGAGGCAAAATAGCTTGCGGAGGAGACGGCAAAGCAGACAGGAAGTTCCAAAACCAGATCAGCACCATTTTCCAGAGCCAGCTTAGCACGGCCATACTTATCCATGATGGCAGCCTGCCCCCTCTGGGTGAAATTACCACTCATCACGACAATGATATAATCGGCACCGGTAAGTCTTCTGGTCTCCTCAATATGGTAGCGGTGTCCCTGATGGAAAGGGTTATATTCTGCAATGATTCCGGCTGTTTTCATGGGTAAAGATCCTTTATTATGTGGATGAAAAGTATCCAAAATACAAGCTTCTTTTTTGGTAGTCTTGTAAAAAGAATATTGTTAAAAACTTAATTTTGTCAATAGATTTAACAAAATTTGTCTTTCTTTTTGTGCAATCATTTTTGGGAATGGCTGTTGTATACAAAAAAAAATTTCGCTATAATATAGATATTCTAGGACAAAAAGGGAGGAAATAGCTATGTCATACATAGATATTATCAAGGAAAAGGCAAGACAGGACAAAAGAACCATCGTTTTGCCGGAGACCAATGACAGGAGAACCCTGATTGCGGCTTCTCATATCATTGAAGAAGGACTTGCCAACGTAGTTATGGTAGGTAATGAGGAGAAGATCATGGATGGTGCAGGCTGGTTGGAAGTGGATCTGACCGGAGTAACTATTGTTGATCCTTCAAGATGTGATAAATTGGATGAGTATGTAAATCTTTTATATGAAACAAGAAAATCTAAGGGGATGACGGAAGAAAAGGCAAGAGAGATCCTGCTTAAGGATTACCTTACCTTCGGTGTGGTTATGGTTAAGGCTAATGATGCAGACGGTATGGTTGCCGGTGCCTGCCACGCAACAGCAGATGTATTAAGACCTTCTCTGCAGATCTTAAAAACTGCTCCCGGTGTAAAGCTGGTTTCCGGTTTCTTCCTTATGGCCGTACCGGATTGTGATATGGGCGAGAACGGAACCTTCCTTTTTGCAGACTGTGGTCTGAATCAGGATCCTACTGCGGAAGAGCTGGCAGCAATTGCAGATACCTCTGCAAAGAGCTTTAAGCAGCTGGTTGGTGCTAAACCTATCGTAGCCATGCTGAGCCATTCTACCAAGGGAAGTGCGAAACATACTCTGGTGGATAAAGTGGCTGAGGCTACCAGAATTGCCAAGGCAGAGTATCCCGGCCTGACCGTTGACGGAGAATTACAGGCTGACTCAGCTTTAGTACCTTCTATTGGTAAATCCAAGGCTCCTGGAAGTGAAGTGGCAGGACATGCCAATGTACTGATCTTCCCTAACCTGGACTGTGGTAACATCAGCTATAAGCTGGTACAGAGACTGGCTAAGGCAGAAGCTTACGGTCCCATGCTTCAGGGTATTGCAAAGCCGGTTAATGATCTGTCCCGCGGATGCAGCTGGGAAGATATCGTGGGTGTAGTTGCTTTAACAGCAGTACAGTCACAGCTGGTATAAGATAATCAATTATTCAGGACAGCAGAAATCCACAGGATTTTGGGCTTGTCCTGAATAGTTTTGTATGGAATGGATAAAAAAGAAGATAATAGTTTTGGAGGAAAAAAGAATGAATGTATTGGTACTTAACTGTGGAAGCTCATCTTTAAAATTTCAGTTGATTAATGCAGAAAATGAAGAACTGATTGCAAAAGGTCTGTGTGAGAGAATCGGTATTGAGGGAAGCCAGCTGGTATACTCCCCTACAGGCGGAGAAAAGGTGACTACCGTTGTTCCCATGCCTGATCACACTGCAGCCGTAAAGCTGGTGTTGGATTCTCTTTGCGACAAAGAAGTAGGCGTAGTAAAGAGTCTGGAAGAAATCAATGCTGTTGGACATCGTATCGTACACGGCGGAGAGAAGTTTGCTGCTTCCACCATCCTTACCGATGAAGTGATCAAGGGAATTGAAGAATGCAACGACCTTGCACCTCTTCACAATCCTGCTAACCTGATTGGTATCAATGCCTGTAAGGAACTGATGCCCGGTGTGCCCATGGTAGGTGTATTTGATACGGCTTTCCATCAGACCATGCCCAAGGAAGCTTACCTTTACGGTATTCCTTATGAGTATTACAGCAAATATAAGGTACGTCGCTACGGTTTCCACGGAACCAGCCATTCCTACGTTTCCCAGCAGGCTGCCAGGTTACTGGGCAAGAGCTATGAAGACAGCAAGATCATCGTTTGCCACCTGGGTAACGGTGCTTCCGTTTCTGCAGTGAAGAATGGAAAATGTGTAGATACTTCCATGGGTCTTACTCCTCTTGAGGGTCTGATCATGGGAACCAGAAGTGGTGACCTTGATCCTGCCATCATTGAATTTATTGCGAAAAAAGAGAATAAAACCATTGAGCAGATCATGAACATGCTGAATAAGGAATCCGGTGTTTTAGGCATTTCCGGCGGCTTATCTTCTGACTTCAGAGATCTGGAAGAGGCTCATGCAAAGGGGGATGATGCAGGAACCAGAACCCTGGAAGCTTTCTGCTACAGAGTGGCAAAATACATTGGTTCTTATATGGTAGCTCTGAATGGTGTTGACGGTATCTGCTTTACTGCCGGTGTAGGTGAGAACAGCGGACTGGTTCGTTCCATGATCTGTGAGAAGCTGGCCTTTACCGGAATTACTCTGGATAAGGAAGCAAACGGTAAGCGTGGAGAGGATATCATTATTTCTTCCAATGCAGAGGGTCCCAAGGTTATGGTTATCCCTACCAACGAAGAGCTGATGATCGCAAGAGATACCTACGCACTTGTAAAGTAATATAGAAGGAACTATTCAGGTCAGGCTCGAAATTCCTTTCGATTTTTCCTGTCCTGAATAGTTGTAAAAATAATAAAGAAAGAAAAGGGTGAGGCTATGAATTTATCACAGATGTTCAGCCAGGAGCAGAAGAAAGAAGAACTGCAATTGGAGTTTCCGCTTAAAGGATTTGGAAAGGACAGGATAAAAAAGGCCACGCCCTTATTTTTATCTCTGGAAAATATAGGAAAAGGAAAGGTAGAGATAAAGGGAGAGTGTGAACTGGAATTTACGCTTGCCTGTGACCGCTGCCTTTCTCCTGTGCCTACCAGACTTCCCCTTCGGTTTGAGCGGATCGTCTATGCTCCGGGGATGGAGATTCCTGAGGAAGAGGATGATCAGGGATTTATGGACGAATATGACCTGAATCTGGAGCTTTTGCTGGAAGAGGAATTACAGGTTTGCTGGCCTACGAAGATTTTATGCCATGAGGATTGCAAAGGGATCTGCCCCTCCTGTGGTCAGAATCTGAATGAGGGAAGCTGTGGCTGTGATACCTTTGTCCCGGATATCCGTTTTGCTAATCTGATGGATATTTTTAAAGGAAATGAGTAGAAGCTACAGGATGTTGTAGTTTGGTTTCAAAAAAACGTAACAGTTCAGCCTTCTGCTGAACCAATACCAAATAGTTGAGGAAGAGGGAATTTGGGATGCAGAAATTTTTGAGGGCAAAGAGGAAAATAAATTGTTCTTATACCCCATATACTGAGAAAAAATGATGAATACAACTCTTTTATTTTAGGCTGGGGGTATATACAAAAAAATATAAGTATTACACCCGGAGAATACCATTATTTAGGGCAGAGAAACTTAATTTTTTGCTCTTTGCCCAATTCAGGGGAATGGAATTCAAAGCGGATAAATACAAGGAGGAGAATGAATTCAAGAGTAACAGTTTAGTACAAGGCTGAACTGGTACAAAAAAACATTAAAATGTGGAAAAATATGTTGACAAGGAATGTGTTGACAGATATAATAATTTAAGTGTGGTCATGCTTTTACCACAGAACGATGAGTTTAAGAAGATACAGATGTATTTTCTTCAAATAGAATTGTTGTAAGGAGGTGTAACGATGTCTATTTGTCCTAAGAATAAATCTTCTAAATCCAGAAGAGATAAGAGAAGAGCAAACTGGAAAATGAGTGCTCCTACATTGGTTAAATGTAGCAAATGTGGTGCTTTAATGATGCCTCACAGAGTTTGCAAAAAATGTGGTTCTTACAACAAAAAAGAAATCATTGCAGTGGATTAGTAATTTTAAAAAGCTAAAGAAGCCAGTAAAATCAAGGGTTTTGGATTTTTCCTTCCCTTGATTTTTTTATTGGTTTATGATTTTAGCCCATTTCATTTTTTGAACTTATATAGGTTTATAAGATTTTCTTAGCGGTGAAAAGCGTAAAATTATTGACGGCAAATTATCTGTTCGTTACAATATGATTGGAGGTGGCTTTATGTTTAAAATAAATCCATATAGGCCGGGAGCTGGTTTGATGCCAACGTATATTGCAGGTCGAGATGAAGATATAGCAAACGTTGGGCAGATGTTTGATGCTCTTATAATGAACATTCCGACACAATCCATTATATTTAGTGGTCTTCGTGGTGTAGGAAAAACTGTACTGATAAATAAATTACAAAATATCGCAGAAGAAAAAGAGATTTTTTGCAGGCATATTGAAGTAGAGGAACGGAATGATTTCATTTTTCAAATTGCAGCCTGCTCTCAAGCCTTTTTACGAAAAGTCAGTACAAAAGAAAAATTCAAACATTTAATACAAAAACCATTAGATGCGATTAAATCGTTGATGGTTTCATTTAATCCCAATGAAAATACGTTTTCATTTTCTTTACAAGAAAGAGAATTGTATATATCGATCAATTTAACCCAAAGTTTAACAGAGGTATTTGTGACCATTGGGGAAACAGCATATAAGACCGGAACTCCAATATGCTTCTTCATTGATGAAATTCAATACATGAAGCAAAATGAACTAGGTTCTTTGATTGCAGCATTACACCGTGCTAATCAGCTGGGCTATCCGGTAATGGTCGTTGGCGCAGGACTTCCTAAGGTATACAAAATGCTCTCTGAAGAAAAATCATATTCCGAAAGATTGTTTTTGTATAAAGAAATAGCTTCATTGACAGATGAACAGTCCAAAACAGCGATAGAAGAACCGGTGAAGAGATTAGGAATATCTTATACAGATGAAGCCATTCGGGAAATAATAAAAATTACAAGAGGTTATCCGTTTTTTATTCAACAAATGTGTCAAGTTGTATACAAGCGGACAGATGAAAAAATTATTCAAGGGATTCATATTAAAAATAACATTAATGAATTTTTTGAATTGTTAGATGCTGGATTTTTCAAATCAAGATATGAAAGATGTGCAGAAAGTGATAAAAAATTTGTGTTTGCAATGGTAAAATGTGGGGAATTGCCTTGCACGATATCCAATGTGGCTAAGAATCTTCATAAAAGTGTAAGTGCAATTTCTACAACCAGGGCACAATTAATCAGTAAAGGAATTATATATCCTGTCAGATATAAAGAATTAGATTTTACAGTTCCGGAGTTTACAGGTTATATTCAGAGATTAGAAGAGTATCAACAATGGTGTGAAGAAAATTAAACAAGCAAGAAATACAAAGATATTTTGAAAAATCCGGCATAGGGATTTGGTAGAATCCGGCCGGATTTTTTATTGCTTTAATTTCTTTATTTCGCATAGAATATTAATGATATGTTCCGTCTCTCTTTCAGAAAAGGAGCGAAGGATTTCTATACCAATATCTTTTTCAAAGCCTTCTCTGTGTCCTAAAATAATGTAGTCTGCTGAAATATTACATGAATGGCAAATCTTATAGATGGTTTTAGCGGAAAGACTCTTCTTACCTCTCTCAATGTCTGCTAAAAAGCTGGCAGATATATCACATTTTTCACTGAATTTTTCCCTGGATAAATGCTGAGATTCACGGATTTCCCGTATTCGCAGGCCGACAATCAAATTATAGTCTTTATCTATCATTATAATTTTCTCCAAAAAAGAATATATATGGAAAACATTGCCATGAACAGTATATCAGTAATAAAGGAACAAAATATATATTCGATAGAATATATTAATAAATGCTATTGAATTGACTTTATTTTACAAAAAATTTATAATGTTCATAATGTTGTAGCTATTCAGGATTCAGGACAAGCTTATGCAGTTCATCCCATTATGTGGGTATTCTGTCGGAAAAATAAAAATCTCCAAATGATCCGTGCCAAAATAAAAAAGCAAATGTAACTATTCAGAGCCATGCGAATTGATGAAAGCAGGCCGAGTAAGCTTGCTTACAGAGGACTGTTTTATCAATTCATATGGCGAAGTAACCACATGAGTAAAAGGAAAGCTTCGAAGAAGCGATTTTACGAATGGGGTTCTGAATAGTTACAAGCAAATAAAAAATACCAAGGAGGAAACATTGTGGAAAACAAAAACAAAATGCCAAAACCGGGGGGGGATAAAACCTTGCCTGTAAGAAACAAAATCCTGATACTGATCGCAGGCTGTGTCCTTGCTGTTGCCGTCGGACTGGGCATCTATAACAGCCCCGAGAACCGACTGAACCGCCAGTTGGAGCTGGGGCAGAAGTACCTGGAGGAAGGCAATTATGAGCAGGCTGTGGTAGCCTTCAATCAGGCCATTGAGATTGATGACCGCTGTCTGGAAGCCTATGAGGGAGGACTTGAAGCCCGGCTGCACATGGATGATGCGGAAGGGTTAAGAACCTTCTATGAAGATGCATTGGAAGTATCCCGCAGCCTGACAGAGGATGAGCTTACCGCAAATGTGGGATATGTGACCTCCATCTATCTGGCGGCAGATAAGGTCTATGAAGAGGATGTCCTGAAGATACTGGAGCTGTCTACAGAGGGTCTGTACAGGATCGGAGAAAATGATGAGCTTATCGCCGGCATGAGCGGCCATTTGACAGACCATCTGGAAAAGCTGATGGAAGAAGAACGGTATGAGGAAGTCAAAGAACTTATCGAAAAGTACCGCAAATATCCCCTGGAGGTTGATTGGGATGGTATCCTTGCCCGGATTGAGGAAGTGGAACGCCTGAAGGCAGAAAATGATGCCTTTATGAAGAAAGTATATGATTGCCTGGCGGCAGAGGACTATGAGACCATGGTGGAAATCAGTCATTCAGAGGAGGTAGCCGCCATGGTGGCAAGGCTGGAAACAGAGAGCTATATCTACCTTCCCGACAGCGAAGCTTCAGGAACCGGTGTCGGAATCTACACCTATGAGGAACAGGATGATGAGGCAAGCTATGGCCCGGGATATTACTTCTATTATGGCAGCTATGAGAACGGACAGCGTACAGGCCGGGGAAGCTCCTTTGCCAGCCGTTCACATTGGGAAAATACCTTTTATAAGATTTTTCATGGAGAATGGAAGAATGATGCACCCAATGGATATGGGGAAGAAAGTAACTACTCTAAGTCATATAATACTAGTGCTGAGTATTATTCTACGAAGAGAGGAAATCTGATTGATGGTCTGTGGGACGGTCAGGTTGATTATGAAACAACCTATTCATCAAATCAGCTTACATATAATTGTTCCTGGATTGCAGAGAAAGGAATACCCACGGAAGATAAGACAGAAGAGTTTTTAGAGGAGTCTTATGGGGTAACAGAAGAAACCATCTTCGGTAAAAATGATGAGTATAAAGAACTGGGAGATATGGTATACACCTATGCTATTGTGGAACGTAATGGGTATGAATATAGCATCTGGTACATATGTAAAAAAGGTGAAAGAATCGGCACAATAGGCTATGGAGACGATAAGGGAGATTAAGGACAGTCTCCTTGATGAATTTTTGTAAATGAACTGAAAACGAGTGTTTTACAGAGGAAAAATATGTCAACACTGACCAGAGGACAAATCCTTGAGGATACCTACCAGATTATCGAAGAGATCGGTGCCGGTGGTGGAGGTATCGTCTTTAAGGCAAAACATTTAAGATTACAGACGGATGTGGTCATCAAAAAGATAAAGGATGAGATACGAAGCAAGGTCAACCTCCGCCAGGAGGCTGACCTGCTGAAAAACCTGAAGCACCCCTGTCTTCCCAGGGTCTATGACTTTATCGAAACGGAGGATGGGGTCTATACCGTCATGGACTTTATCCGGGGAGAGGATCTGGATACAGCGGTAAAACGCCATGGAAAATACAGTCAGAAGGAAGTGAAAAAATGGGCCGGACAGCTGGGAGAGGTTCTGGACTATTTGCACGGTCAGAATCCACCCATTATTCACAGTGATATCAAACCGGCCAACATCATGCTTACGGACAAGGGGGATATCTGCCTGATCGATTTCAATATCTCCCTGGCTGCCGGAGTGGACCGGGAGACGGCAGTGGGCATAAGTGTAGGCTTCTCCCCACCGGAACAGTACCGTGATCCGGCACTTTTTAAACGGATCACCTATAATTATACGCAGCAAAGATTGTCCAAAGCACCAGCGGGCATGGCAGAGGACAGGACGGAGCTGTTGCGGGAGGAAGCAGACACAGACCGAACTGAGCTGCTGCGAGAGGAAGCAGATGCAGACCTGACAGAGCTTCTGCAGGAGGAAGAGAATACTCAGCTTTTGTGGGAAACACAGAAGAAGGCAGAAGCGACGGAAAAGCCGGATAAAAATAGGACCCGATCCCACTATACCCTGTTCATGGGAAGAGGAATAGATACCAGATCTGATATCTATAGTCTCGGAATCACGCTTTATTATCTGCTTACCGCGATCGAGCCGCCTGTAGACTTTGAACAGAGAATACCCATACAGGAGACAGGAGTGGCCATCAGTGAGGGCTTTGCCCTTATTTTGGAAAAAATGCTGAAGCTGGATCCTGCCGACCGTTATCAGGATGGCAGACAATATTTAAAGGCCATTCAGAACTGCCATAAGCTGGATAAACGATATATCGCCATGTATCGTAAGCAAAACGCTTTGCAGCTTGGAGCCCTGGGCTTTCTTATGATGGGAATACTGCTGATTTTTACCGGTGCCTGGCGGTTGCGTGTGGAAAAAAATGCAACCTACTATTCCCTGGTGGAGGAAGCAGGAGAACGGATTGAAGAGTATGAGTTTGAAGAGGCTTTACGACTTTTGGAAGAAGCAAAGCAGTTGTCCGACACCAGAATAGGAGCCTATAAAGAAGAGGTCTGGCTTCACTATGCCAGCGGCAGCTATGAAGACTGTATAAAGCTGGGAGAAGGCTATATCAATACCATACCCTTTACCCTGGAGGCCGAAGAGGATGAGGAGCTGCTGGGTGACATCTATTTTCTGGTGGGAAATGCCTATTTTGAGCAGGAGGATTATCTCAATGCCAAAAATCTCTTTGAATATGCTCTGCAGTATAATACCAAAAACGGAATCTATTATCGGGATTATGCCATAACCCTGGCAAAAATGGGACAGCTTGAGGAGGCCGAAAACCAGATGCAAAATGGAATTGAAGCAGGAATTGCACAGGATTCTGTGGCTATGGTACAGGGAGAGCTTGCCCATGTGAAGGGAGAGGAACAACGGGCATTGGAGCTGTTAAACCAGGCCATCATGCTGACAGAAGATATGCAGATGAAAAAGAGGGCTGTTCTTCTGGCTGTGGACGTGTATAGATCCATTGGAGATTCTGCCATAGATGAAGAAATCTCTTTATTGGAAAAATACAGTGCAGAATTTCAGGAAAAGGGAAATCTGGTCATGGGAGAATATTTGGCCGATGCTTACGTAAGAAAGGCCGGAACCGATGAAGAACATGCTAATGAATACTATCACAGGGCACTGGAGCTGTTTGAAAAAATAGCAGACAGAGGCTATAAAACCTATCAGCTGCAGGAAAATATCGCTATTTTGTATCAGAATATGGATCAATTCGATGAGGCAGAAGAGCTTCTTTTGGAGATGGCAGAGCAATATCCGGATAAGTATGAGGTCTATAAGCGTCTGGCCTATCTGGAGGCAGACAGACAGCAGATGCTGGCAAATCAGGACCGCAGCTATATAAAAATGAAGGAGTATTATGAAGGAGCCCTGAGCCTGTACGATGAAAAGCAGCAGGACAGCGAGATGGAGATGCTTAAAACGATGATGGAAGAGATAAAGGCCGGAGGCTGGTTTTAGATAAAAACAGCGATACATATCAGGGAGGATTGGAATGAGTGCAGAAATGATAATCATAGCAGGTATAGCCGGAATCGCCCTGGCCTTGCTTTTACTGATTGGAAGTATTTTCTATCGGAATACTGCCGGAAAACGGATCAGAGAGGAATTGGACAGAGAGTATTCGTCCTAGTGCAGTAGCTTTCAGAAGCCATGCAAATTGATGCAATGGGAGGAAATATGGGAGGGGAAAAATGACAAAAGAGAAAAAAAGGCCCTTAATGATTCTGATGGCCGTCATTCTTGTGGGAATATTGGGAGTTCTTCTCTCCCACAATTCCAAAGCAGAGGAGGCGAGGCGACTGCAGGAGCAGTTGGATCTTGGTAACAAATACCTGGCAGAAATGAATTATGAGGAAGCTGTAGTAGCCTTTCATACAGCCATCGAGATAGAGCCCATGAGTGCGGAGGCCTACCTGGGACTGGCAGATGCTTATGTAGGTATGGGTGATCCGGAAAGTGCACTGGCAACTTTAGAAAAAGGCTATGAGTTGACGAAGGACCAGCGTTTATCAGCAAAAATAAATGAACTGACAGTGCAGATAGAAAGAGATGGAGTAGTGCAGCCTGCTGCAGAAACTGAATCGGTAGTTGTAGAGCCGGCAGTTGTGGTCATGAGTGGAAGACGGGAGCAGCCTTTTTATGAACGAATCTATACGGTGGAGGAAGAAATTGCATTGGGTAAACTGATTCAGGCACTTCAAAATGAAGACGTGGAAGGAGTGTTAAACTGTGGGGTTTACGAACTGCCACGAAACTTTGAAAACACAGGGGAATATATTCATGGTGTATTCGGGGACTATGCAGTAGAAGTATACTGGGATACAAATGATTCGGATAACAGATCCTTTAGTGGGGATATCTATGCACTGACAGATGGTGAATTCGGTTACAGTTTTATAGTGGGATCATGGAATAACAGAATTTTTAAGATTCCCTGTAAAAACGGCAGTTACCATGGAGAATTTGCAGGAATGAGTAAAATAAGCTCTGAGGTGGAAGAAAGCTATTTCGGAACGATGGACAGTGGAGTTATCGTTACAGCAGATATGTTGGTAAAAGTGGAAACTCAGTTACAATTTCCAAGACTTGATGGTTCTGTGGGAATCGAAACTGTGGTGCGTGAAACTACTACGGTAGAAGTAAGGGATGGTCGGATTCAGCAGCTGTCTACTGGTGGAGGATACGGGTCTTCCATGACGGATGAATCTGGTGCAATGTATTGGGAAGCAAATCCAACATCAGAGGAAGTGATTGGAAAAGAGGCTTATATCAGGCAGGGACAGATTATGGAAATACAGTAAAGCATACCTGCTATGATGAATCGAAAAGACTTGATTTTTGAAACCATTAATATACAAAATGTCACTTGTCGCCTTAAACCTGCTTTTCGTCAAAAAAAAGCTGATGATCAGACAGAATATGCTAACCTGCACTTGTGGAACACAGGTGAGTAAAAGGGACGTAAAATCATTCGACAGACTATTGACAAATGAGAAATTTGCAGTCCGTAAGAACAAGGAGAAGGGCATAAATGAGCAAAAAGTTTTATGTAAATACCGGAAATTTAAAAAATCTGGCAGATGACCATCAGGATATTTGTAATAGCCTGGAAAGCTATAATCAATCCATACAAAATGTGATGAATGAGATGTACATCTACCGATATGGCAATGTAAGAAATGCTTTGTCAAATGTTATACAAAGAAATAGCAAAAACACGGACCGATTAAAACAATTAGGAGATGCATTGACCCTGATTGCCCAGCAATATGAAGAAAGAGAAAACAAAATTCTGGATTATGCGGGTTCAATGAATGGATCAGATGGCGGAGCAGCTCCAAATGGAGGAAATGGTGGGCCAAATTCAGATGGCAGTAATGACGGGCCAGATTCAGATGGTGGAAATGGCGGACGAAATTCAGGTGGCAGAAATAATGGATCCAATTCAGATGGCAAAAATGGTGGATCAGATCCAGATGGTGGAAATGGTGGATCAAGGCCATCCGATGATAGAGGAGGCAGATCGGGGGCTTCTGGTGATAAAGAAGGATCAGACCAGTCTGTAGAAGGCGATATTTCCTATAAGAAAGGTGAAGTTTCCAAAGATGGAGCTTATGCAAAAGGTTCAGTTTTCACCGCAGAGGGAAAAGCAGGTGTTGATGGTTTAGGATTATCAGCGGAAGGTAGTGCAGCCCTCGTAAAAGGAGAAGCCGGAGTGGAAGGAAAATATGGAAAAGTATCCGCAGAAGCAGGCCTTGGTGTGGTAAAAGGAGAAGCAAGGATTGGCATTCCGGAGGGTTTTTCCATAGGTAGTGATAAGGCTAAAACCGCCGGACTTGCATTGGCGGCTTCAGCAATGGCAGCAGGTGCAGGTGCAGAAGGATATCTGGGCCTGGAAGATATGAATGTGCACGGTAAAGCAGAAGGCTCTTTAGTAGGAGCAGGGGCGGAAGCAAAAGCAGGGCTTACAGCAGGAGACGGAAAAGTTAGCCTTGGGGTGAATGCAGAGGCAGAGGCCTATCTGGCCAAGGGAGAGGTATCAGGAGGAATTACTTTCCTGGGAATAGATATTGACCTCGAATTAGAAGGAATGGTTGGTGTTCAGGCAGAAGCAGAGGCGGCAATAGGGCTAACGGAGATAAAGGCGGGGGTAGGTCTTGGCCCGATTGGTGTTGATATCGCAATAGATTGGTCCGATTTTGATTTGACCTTTAGGGACTAAAACTTATGATAATAAAAAAATAAATGGAGGAAATTAAGAATGAAAAAATATTTACCATTAGGAACAGTGATAACGTTAAAAGGAACGGAAAAAAAGATGATGATTATTGGAAGATATCAGATTTCTGATGGAAAATCCTATGATTATTCGGCCTGCTTATTTCCCGAAGGTTATTTGGGAAAGGATAAAATATATGTATTCAACAATGCTGATATCAATGAAGTGTATTATATAGGCATGCAGAATGAAGAAGAATTTGCTTTCCGAAAAGCTTTAATTGAGCTTCAGGAAAAGAAGGAAAGTGAGGAAAATAAGGAAAATAAGGAATAGGAGACTAACGATGAGTGCTTTATGGATTGCCTTATTGTGTTCAGGAGGAGTTTTTCTGGTTCTTTGTATAGGATTTCTGTTTCCGGCGGTCATAGTTGGAAAGTTGTCTGCTGAAACAAAGGGAGTGATCAGAGAAATAACACGTGATGCACTGAAATATAATGAACGGATTGCGGCATCTGCAAAAAATCGGAATAAAACCAAAGGCGTGTATATCCGGGCAGGAGTAGGAAGTACAAGAGGCATGGGCGATCATACACCGGTGATGTACCACATGGTTTATGCTTATGCAGTGGATGGTGTAGAGTATTCCAGAGCAGATGGACCGGGATACAACAAGGGCCTTGCAGAAAAGAAAATAGGAAAAGAAGTAACCGTATATTACGATCCGGAGAATCCTTTGAAAGCATCATTATCCTCCGGAGAGATTTACCGGGGATTGAGCATTCTGTTTTTTTTCATGGGAGTATTGAGTGTGGCTGCAGGAATCATGATGATATCCGGTTGAAAGAGTGCCTGAGAAATGTGGTTTACTTACAGCAGTTAATAAATGCCTGCTCAATATACAATTAGGAGATGAAAAATTGAAAATAGCACTGATCATCATTGGAATACTGCTTCTGCTTTTTATTTTAACGAAAGCAGGGCGCCGGTACAGTGACAAAAAGAATATGGCCATCGTTGCCGGAGACAAGCTGCGTGAAGAAGCACTTGATAAGAGGATTCTGAACCAGGATGTAAAAAAGGAAGAGGAGGCCGCAGCCTCCGCACTCCCCTTTGAAATCAGCTATGATTCAGGAAGGCTGGAGAAAAAAGGAAAAAGGAGTCTGGGAAAACAGAAAAAAGCAGCGAAGACCATGCTCCAGCTTACAGAAACCAGTGAATTGTCAGCAAGAAAATATATGCTTGATCCCTCCCGAAAGATCTATATAGGAAGTAAGATTGGGGAAAATCATATCATTGTCAACTGTACTGACGTGGATGAACGCCAATGTGAGATTCTGGAAAGTGGTGGGAAGGTATATGTACATAACGTCGGGAAGAGTGGAAAGATTACTCTTTCCAGGGGCGGAAAAAAAGTGTTTGTGGAACAAAAATTTATTGAGCTGAAGCAAGGAGATATCCTCTCTCTTGGAAATAGTATTTTTAAAATTGACTTGGTAGTATAGGGGGATCGGTAAATGAGTTATATATTATCTGTTTACAGCAGAAAGGCCTTTAAAGAATACCTTCTGCCCGCAGTTAATAATGCGGATTATTGCCTGAACATGAAACGGGATATCTTTGGCTTGTCAGAGGATTTTGAACTTTTGATGGAGATCATGGATGGAAAATGGAGCTTTCAGAAGGTGGAAGGCTTAGATCTTCATTATACGGCTACGAAAAAGGAGTATGAAGAAGAGACGATAAAAGATGGAGATGTTTTCTCTCTGATTACCAGAGAAGGAGAGAAGATTTCTATCATTGTAAAGGAGACGGATACTTCTTTTGCTGTATACGAAAAATTCAGTCTGGAAAACGTGGATGAGATAACCTTTGGTAAAGAGGCAGACAGTGCACTTTGCTACGATTTTTTGGGACTGGTATCCAACAAACATGGAAAGATGATCAGGCGAGGAGAGTATTTTATCCTGGAGGATTCCAGTTCAAATGGTATTTTCGTCAATGCAAAACGTATTGTGGGATCAAAACAGCTGGAATTTGGAGACTGCATCGATATTTTTGGCTTAAGGATCGTCTATTTCCATCACTTTATTGCCATTAATACATTGATTCAGCAATTGAAGATCAGGGAAGGGAAGCTTTCCCTATATGAAAACAAAACAGAAAGGAAAGACAGAGAACGTTTTCATGGAAAGAAAAGTGTATTTCACCGTTCCCCACGAAATATTCCCAAAATAGAAAAGGAAAAGATTGAGATTGAAGCACCGCCATCTGCCAGGGAGATGAACCTGCAGTCTGCCATTATGTCGATAGGCCCTTCCATGACGATGGCATTGCCCATGCTCGTAGGCTGTCTGCTGTCTGCATACAGTACCAGAGCCTCCGGAAGCAACTCAGGAGTGTTCATGTATACAGGCCTGGTTACGGCCGTCGGCTCAGCTCTGATCGGCTCCGTCTGGTCAATGGTCAATATGAGACAGGTCAGGAAAAAGAACCGGGAAGATGAATTGAAGCGGTTCGAGTCCTACAGCGAATATCTGATCCGCTGTACCAATGACATAAAAGCCAAATATGAGAATAACCAAAAGGGAATGCAGCAATTGTATCCCGATACGGAAGCCTGCTGTCAGTATAACAGTGATTCAGCCCAGCTGTGGAATAGAAATATCCGGCATGAGGATTATTTATTCCAGAGACTGGGAATAGGGGCACTTCCCTTCCAGGTAGAAATCGATGTACCTAAAGCAAGGTTTTCCCTGACCAATGATTCTTTGTCTGAAAAGCCCAGGATGATCAAGGAAAGCTATCGTCTGCTTTATGATGTTCCGATTTGCATTGATTTGATGGAGCATAAGCTGGTAGGAATAATCGGAGGAGAAGAGAAAAGGGGGTGCTGTCAGATCATGCAGGTATTGGCAGCACAGATAGCAGCAAACAATTGTTATACGGATGTAAAGCTGGCCTTCGTTTTTGATGAGGATGACAGCGGAGATAACTGGGAGTTTGCCAGATGGCTGCCCCATGTATGGACAGAAGACAAAAAGACCCGTCTGATCGCCGGGAATAAAAATGATGCCAGTGAAATCTTTTATGAAATCACGAAAGTTCTGCGAATGAGGGCAGAAGAAAGAAGTACATCCAGTAGTCTGAAAAAAGAGGTGTACAAGCCCCATTATATTCTCTTTTTGGAAAAACCGGAGTTATTGGAAGGGGAATTGATTTCCAAGTATCTGTACGAAGAAAATGATTATGGAATCACCACCATTTTTATGGCTGACCGGTATGAAAATCTGCCTAATACTTGTGAATATATCGTGGAAAATACAGAAAATTTCCAGGGAATGTACAGGATTACAGATGGCCCTGATGAGAGGATCAAAATTCGATATGATCAGATTTCAGCAGAGACACTGGCAGCCTTTGCCAGAAGGCTGGCCTCCATCGAAGTCAGCGAGATGGAAACCGGTGGAGAAATTCCCAATGTGTTGACCTTCTTTGACATGTATGGGATACAGTCACCGGAGGAGCTGGATGTCCTTGAACGATGGAAAAAGAACAGAACCTATGAAAGCATCAAGGCATTGGTGGGACAGAAGGCGGGAGGTGCCGACTGCTATCTGGATGTCCATGAGAAATATCATGGTCCCCATGGTCTGGTTGCAGGAACTACAGGTTCAGGAAAAAGTGAAACCCTGCAGACCTATATGCTTTCCCTGGCAATCAATTACAGCCCGGATGATATCGGTTTCTTCGTCATTGATTATAAGGGTGGAGGTATGGCCAATCTTTTCGAGGGCTTACCCCATATGATTGGCCAGATATCCAATCTGTCAGGAAACCAGGTTCGCCGTGCAATGGTATCCATCAAGAGTGAAAATCTCAGAAGGCAGAGGATTTTTAATGAGCATGGTGTAAACAATATCAATTTGTATACAAGGTTATACAAAAATAATGAGGCAACGCTTCCGGTTCCCCATATGTTTATTATCATTGATGAGTTTGCCGAGCTGAAAAGGGAAGAGCCGGATTTTATGCGGGAATTGATCAGCGTAGCCCAGGTAGGACGAAGCCTTGGTGTGCACCTTATTCTGGCTACCCAGAAGCCCAGCGGAACCGTAGACGACAACATCTGGAGCAATTCCAAATTCAGGCTTTGTCTGAGAGTACAGGACAGACAGGACAGTACGGACATGCTTCATCGTCCGGATGCAGCCTATATTACCCAGGCAGGAAGATGTTATTTGCAGGTGGGTAATGATGAAATATTTGAGCTGTTCCAGTCGGCCTGGAGCGGAGCCGTATATGATGAGGCTACAGGAACCGTTTCCACAGATATTGCCAAAATGCTTTCTGAAACGGGTAAGGCATCGTTGGTAGGAAGCCATGCAAAAATCAAGAAAAAGGAAAAGGCAAAAACACTTTGGGTTTCTCTGCTTCTGGACATGCTTCAGGAGGCGGCAGGAGAAGTACCCTGTCGACTGGAGGAATGCCAGCAAGATGTGGTCTTGAAAAATGCTGTAACAGATCATTTTTTTGCCATAGCAGAGAAGAGAGAATTGGACTATCCCAATACGGACTACAATTTCCACAGAATACAGGACTTGATCGATCTGTATATTTCCATCGGGGGAAAAGATAAGGCCAATGCCGATGAAGGACTGCAGAGTGAGGAAGCACGTATTATGGTAGAGGCAGCGGTCAGTGGAAAGAAGCTGCCGGAGATGAAGGAGAAAACACAGCTGGATGCAGTGGTGGAATATTTGGGTAAGATGGCGCAGAGTAATGGCTATGTACATAATCTGCAGCTGTGGTTGCCCGTGTTGCCGGAAATTCTCTATTTAAACCAGCTTGCGGGATATGAGAAACGCAGCTTTTCCAATGGCAGCTGGAAGGAAACAGGAAAAGGATTTACTCTGGAGGCTATCGTGGGTATGTATGATGATCCGGTAAATCAGTCACAGGGTTCTTTCAGTATTAACCTGGCAACGGATGGAAACCATGCGATCGTGGGAACCGTGGTAAGCGGTAAAAGTACGTTCCTGATGACCTATGTATATTCCCTGGTCAACCGATATACTCCTGACCAGTTGAATATCTATATCCTGGATTATAGTAGTAAGATGCTGGGAGCCTTTGCTGGACTTGCCCATGTGGGAGGAGTCATTTATGAAGAGGAAGGAGAAAAGGCAGCCAAGTTCTTCACCATGCTGGAGGGAATCCTGGAAGAAAGAAAGAGGATGTTCAAAGGAGGAAGCTACAGCCAATACGTTCGGGCCAATGGAATAACGGTTCCCGCAGTATTGATCCTTATTGACGGTATGGCCTCCTTCCGCAGCAAGACAAGCAGCGGTTATGATGATACCCTGATCACTTTGCTGAAAGAGGGCGTAAACTACGGAATTTATCTGGTGGTTACAGCAGCGGGATTTGGAATCAGTGAAATTCCCAATCGAATGGGAGATCATTTCCGGACGACCATATGCCTGGAGATGAAGGACAAGTATGCATATACAGAGGCTTTAAGAACCATGCATCTGGATGTCCTGCCGGAAGAAAATGTAAAGGGAAGAGGCCTGGCCAAGATCGGCGAAACGATTCTGGAATTTCAGACGGCTCTGTCTCTTCAGGCAGAAGACGACTTTAAGCGTGGAGAGCAGGTGCAGCAAAGAGTTGAAATGCTTAACCGGGCATGGACAGGAAAAGTGGCCAAACCCATTCCTGAAATCCCTAAGGATCCTAACTGGAAGGAATTCAGTGGCCTTGAGGAAGCAGTGAAAATGGCAGAAGAAGGAGTAAGACTCCCTGTTGGCTACGACAGAAAATATGCTACCGTTTACGGAATTGATCTGAGAAGAACCTACTGCTATATGGTTTCAGGAAAATCCAGAACAGGAAAAACGAATTTCCTGCGGCTGTTGACCTTATCTGCCGCCATAGCGGGTGCACAGGTGACGGTAATTGATTTTGCCGGAGAATTGAGGGCTGTAGCAAATGAGGCGAAAGCCGGCTATGTCCAGTCACCTAAAGAAATGTATGACTTTTTTATCAGGATTACTCCCGATTTTAAAGCCAGAAATGCGGCAAAGAAGGGATATGTGGAAAAGGGACTTTCCAATGAAGAGATGTATGACAGGATGCAGCAGTTTAACAAATTGGTCATCGTCATTGGAGACCTGACGGAATTTGTGGATAAAGTTCATCGGCCGGGAGAAGGTGTAGGAGAAATGGCACCTTTTTTGGGTACAATTCTGGATAAAGGTGCCATGCACAATGTATTCTGGTTTGCCGGAATCAATCCGGATGAGGCGGTAAAGGTAGCAGGCCTGAATACCTACAATCTGTTCATCAGGGATAAGAACGGCATGCACCTGGGTGGAAACGTGGCCGCTCAAAGGCTGATGAATTTTGACCATATTCCGTACACGGAACAGGGAAAGACGCTGAAGGCAGGTATTGCCTTGCTTCCTGCCAACGATGAAGAACAGGCCAGGGCAGTAGTATTGCCTCAGTATCGGGCGGAGTAGCTGCTTATGATTGCTATGGCTATACTTGATCAAAAAGCAGAGGAAATGAAATATCTGGTGGCCGGGGTAAAAGAGCAGGCAGCAAGATTGACGGAGGATTATTGGGAGATCAGGACGGCGCTGTCCGTGCCGGAATTTGTTGAAATTTTTAAGGATCATCCTCTCATGGATTTCAGCTGCTATGATATTACCCTGGATGGGGCTATAGAAAAACTGGTGGAGCTTAGGAAAGACTATGGGGAAATGGGACTTTTATTAATTGCGGATACCCACATTTCCCCTCTGGCCTATCTGAAGCCCGGAATAAAGGCAGATGCACTGTTGATGCGTCCTTTGGCCAGACAGACGATGGTGGATACCCTGAAAGAGTTTTTTGTGGCTCATTTTGAGTCCAGAAAGCTTAACGGGGAAAATAAATTTTTTATCGTGGAAAGTAAAGATGGAAGACTCAGTGTACCCTATAAAGACATTTATTATTTTGAGGCCCGGGAAAAAAAGATTTTTTTAAGAACCTTCAATGAAGAATATGGCTTCTATACTACGCTTGACCGCCTGTGTCAGGATATTCCTGCAAATTTTGCGCGCTGCCACAGAAGCTACCTGGTAAATACAGATAAAATTAAGCAGCTGTTGTTTGCACAGAACAGGATTATCCTGACGGATGGATTTGAGATTCCGCTTTCAAGAAGCTATAAACCGATGTTAAAAGAGTTTTGGAAATAAGATGAAAGAGATCAATAAGTGTATAGGTGTATCGAAGGCACAATTTTCTATTCTGGCATCAGCCTACGGGATAGATCACCTGTTCTGTTTCTCTGATCGAAGGGCACAGGCTGGTTCTGTTAAAGAGCAAAGGGAGGAGTATATTATTTCTCTTTTTTATTTGTACAAGGCCGGATTGCTTACCTGGGGAAAAGATTCTCTTGTTCCCACTGGAGAAATTGGAGAAATGTTCAGCCTGCTTCGAAATTGCAAAAGGATACTGGTGGTTGAATGTAAAGACAGGAGCATCCCTGATCTGTGTTTGTATTTTTCAGCGGGAGAGGAATTTGTTCTTCTTCGTGCAGGAACCCGTGAAGATGAATATGTAAAGATGGAAAAGTGTGAAAGAAAAGGGCTGCAGCGAATTCTGGAAGAAAGCGGGATGCTGCCTGAACCGGATAGTACAGAAGTGTTTAGAGAAAACAGAAGGGAGCATGAGCTGGTGGGAGAGGAGGCAATCCTTTTTCTCAAAGAGGAAAAGAAGGATATCAGGAAGCTAAAAGAGATTCCTCAGACGGAAGTGATTTTTACCATAAGGGATGGAAAAAGCTCTCTGGAACAAGGCTGCCTTGCTCTTTTGCATCAGCCGATTCAGGATAAAGTAATTCTGATTAATGGAAATAAAGAGGAAATTTTTCCTTATTCACTATCCCGGATCATGGAATCAATACAAAAAATGTTGGAGGATTAAAGATGATATTGGTGGATATTTTTGTACCCAGCGTGGATAAGACCTATGACTTTCAGCTGAATGAAACGGCTCCCATTCACACGGTGATTGAGGAAATTGCAGAGATGATCGGACAGAAGGAAAGGACAGTAATCGCAGGTGATGTCAAAAAGCTTCTGCTATGCAACAGGAGCACAGGTGAGATTCTTGATAAAGGAATGACCTTGACAGATTATGGAATGAAGACCGGCGACAGCATGATTTTTATCTGAATTTGCTGTTCGTCATAACAAAGCTGCGTTTCGTCAGTTAATGATAACAAAGCAGGCCAAAGTATTTATACTAAGTACAAACGCAAGGGGATAAGAAATGTTTAGCATTTTTTTACAACAGCTGATCTGCAGCTGTGAAAGTATGCAGCAGATGGCTTACCGGCAAAGGCAGGAAAGGGAAGAGTTGAATGGTGTCATCCGTGAGCTTGGTTCTCTGTCCGGAATGGGAGATATTGTCAGCCAGCTTAAGGGAAAGGAAGAGGAACTGTACCGCCAACAGCAGTCACTTCTGGATATGATGCAGGGCCTGGAAAGGATTCAGTATTGCTACCATAAGGCAGAAGAGAGGATTGTGGATAATGCAGATGGAGCGGTAAGAGTGGAAAAGCCCCCATTTGGAGTCGAAGAGTACGGAACCTTTGCAGATTATCATGATGTGGTTCCCGGTGATATTCAGTAAAAGAAAAGAAGGAGATGGATTAATGGCAACAGAGATAGAGGTTAATACAGGTTTTTTGTCAACAGATATTGATACGCTGCAGAACCAGCTGGATATCATCCGGAAAGATTTGAGTCGTATGTATGATGCAGTTGGGCTTCTGGACAGTATGTGGGATGGACCGGCCAATGCTGCCTTTGTTCAGCAGTTTAACCAGGACAGGGAAGGTATGGAAGGTTTGTGCCAGACGATTGAAAAAATGATCGACTGTATGAGATATGCCAGAAAAGAATATGATTTATGTGAAACAGAAGTAGGTGAAATCGTTGCTGCGATTTCCATTTAGCTCACAGAGAGGAGAAGAAAGTTATGATAGGAAGTATCTCGGTCAAAGTTACTCCGGAGGCTCTGGTTGCCCAGGCTGAGGAAGTGAGACGGCTGGCAGAGGATATGACCATCCGTTTTCAGAATTTGAAGGAAATCATGGATGGAACCAGGGGTTATTGGATTGGAGAAGCAGGGGATCTGCACCGAAAAATATATAATGAGCAAATGGATGAAATCGATGTGAGGTTAAGACGGATTAAGGAGCATCCGGATGATCTTTTGGCAATTTCAGAGAATTATCGGGCTGGAGAAAGAAAAAATGTGGAAACAGCAGTCTTTCTGGAAGCAGATATTATTTCGTAAAGGAGGAAGTTATGGCCTTATCAGAATCAACGATAATTTTTAATTTTCAAAAAGCAAAAAGGCAGGCTGACGAATTGGATCAAATTGCCAGTAATATCTCTAAAATGGCATCTTCTGAATTTGGAGAAACGATGCAGAATATTGCCCGTAACTGGAAGGGAGAGAAGGCCAATGCCTACCTGGCAAAAGGAAGTATTCTCCAGGAAGATATGAAGTCTACAGCCGGATTTTTACATAAAATTGCCGCAGAGATCAGAGAGATAGCCCAGAGAATTTATGAGGCAGAAATGAGGGCTCTGGCAATCGCACAGGAAAGAAACTATTCCTGACTTATGGGAATCATACCTGGCATAAAAGCCGGATGAGAAATAAAAGTGATAAAGAAAATACAGGAGGAAAAAGTGATGGCAGAAATCAGAGTGACATCAGCAGAAGTAAGAAAGAGGGCAGAGGAGTTGAGAAGTCTCAATGGCCAGTTCAAAGCTAAGGTAGCAGCGTTAGTAGAATGTGAGCAGAATCTTGCCAGTTCCTGGGAGGGTGATGCAAAAACGGCTTTCCACAATGCATTTAATCAGGACAAGGGACAGTGGGATAATTTTGCTGTAGTGATTGAGCAATATGCAACGGCCCTGGATAACATTGCAGCTGAGTACGATAACAAGGAAGCCATGAACGCAAATATTGCGTCTAGCAGAAGCTATTGATCATCAGTCTGGTGCTCAGGAAATGAAGCGTTTAACATTATCAATATAGTTGAAGGAGAAAAAACATGACAGGAAATTTATTAGTTACCCCCGAAAAGCTTATCAGTACAGCAAGTCAGTTTGCCGATAATGGCAGCGAGGTGAATAATATCACTATGCGGATGATAGAGATCATCCAGGAGCTTGGCTATACATGGGCCGGAGAGGCATATACTGCATATTTTTCAAAAATCAATGCATTAAATGATGATATGGCAAGGATTTATAGTATGATCAGGGAGCATAGCAACGATCTTCAGGAGATGGCAAGAAATTATCAGCAGGCAGAAGCGACTAATATAGAGAGTAGTTCCGCCTTGAATGCTGACGTGATTTCTTAAGGATAAGTTACCTAAAGGGACTGGCGCAAAAACATTGGTGCTGCTTAAACGGCTGCCTGCATGTATTTGCGTCAGTCCCTGTGCGATAAAGGCTTAAAGGAGCAAAATAGAGAAAAGATGAAAAAACTGGCCAGACAAATTTTATGCTGTACCCTTCTTTTTTTCATGATGATGAAAACAGCGGATGCAGCAGAAGCTACGAAGGTGATAGAAATACAGGAATCAGGAACAGGATCTGTTATTTTTGTCAAAGGAATAGAAGAAGAGGTACAGTCGGCAACTGCAATCGTGGGAAATACAGAAGCGGCTGATGTACAGATTCTGGATATTTCCTCAGGAAGAATTCCGATGAAGACACTGATTCTTATGGATAATTCCCTGTCTATACCGGAAGGCAAACGGGAATCTATTAAGGAAGTGATTGGGGAGATTTTGGCAGGCAGGGAAGAGAGTGAGCAGATTGCTCTTGCCACCTTTGGAGAAAGTATTGAAATCCTGTCCGATTTTACAAATGATTATGTAAGTTTGAAGCAAGTTTTGGAGGAAATAGAATTTCAGGACAGGGAAACCTATTTAACGGATGTTTTATATGAACTGATTTCCGGCAACAGCTTTGGAGAGAATGAGGATCTGATCTATGCCAGAATTTTTGTGGTTTCAGATGGTGTAGACAATAAATCTCTGGGATATACGACGGAGGAATTGAAGGCTCTTCTGGGAGAAAAAACTATCCCCATTTATTCTATGGGAGTATACAATCGTTCCCAGTCTAATGAAGAAGAGTTAAAAAATATGTTTGCTCTGTCCAGACAGACGAATGCGGAATCCTTCCTGTTGGATGAGCTGGATCATGAGATGGATGTTGCTTTGGCTTTGGCAGAAGATAGGGATATAGTTGCTTTCTTAGTCATTCCGAATGATACATCCAGGGATGGAAGTAAAAAAACGGTCAGCCTCCATATTCAGACAGAAGGTGGAGAGGTGGTTGTTCAGGCAGACAATGTAAGAATGTCACAGGAAGCGGTAAGCCGGGAAGAAATCACCGAAACAGAGCCGGTGGTCAGCCCTGTGCTCTCAGAAGAAGAGAAAGTTGAAAAATCCGATGGAAAGATGTTAAACATAGGGTTGATTGGAGGCGGAGTTTTTATTGGCCTCATTTTGGTGATTTTGGGGATTATAGTTGTATCAGGAAAAAAGAAAAAGAGATCTGAAATTAAAGAAGTGGATGATCCTTTTGCGGAAATGATGCCTGAGGAAGGCAGAACGGTACTTGTAGTCGGAGAGAGTAACAGCGGCTCCGGTGGAGAAACGATCCAATTGTTTGAGGACAGCAGCTGTTATATCACGTTAACCGATATTGCCAATCCCTCAAGAAGCTTTCGCAACAGGATTCAGGACAGGCTGGTGATCGGCAGATCAGCGTCTAAGGTGGATATCTGCATCGATTATGATCAGTCAGTTTCCGGCAGACATTGTACTGTTGAACGGCGGGGAAACCGTTTTTTTGTCATTGATCTTCAGTCCAGCAATAAAACCTTTGTCAATGACAGTCAGGTACTGTCAGAGGTAGAGGTATATTCAGGAAGCATCATTAAATTAGGGCGTGTTAAGCTTCGTATAGAAATGGATTAAAGGATGAAAATAGTTTATTCAGGCAGCTGTGATCCCGGTTTAAAACGAGAAGTGAATCAGGATTCGATCGTTATGTTTTTTGAGCCGAAGAATCAGGTGGCTTTGTTTGCTGTTGCCGATGGAATGGGAGGCCATTCTCATGGTGAGCAGGCCAGTCATTGGATTTCTTCCGGCCTAAAGAAATGGATGGATGTATTCTCACCTGAACGTTATGAATGCAGCTTTGCAAAAATGATGAGAGCTCTTCAGGATAAGCTTGAAGAGCTCAATAAAGAAATTTTTTTTCAATACAATCAGAATCAGGTCTGTGGAACAACCTGCGTACTCCTGTTTATTTATCGTGACAGCTATGGGGTGATCAATGTTGGTGACAGCAGGGCTTATCACAAACAGGGGCGAAAGGTTCGCGTATTAACGGTGGATGATGTGTGGGAAAATCAGAGAAGTATACGGGAGCATTTTTCGGAAAGAGAAATTGCGGTCCACCCTAATCGCGGCAAGTTGGTTCAGGCCATGGGAACAAAAGAAAAAATAGCGCTTTCGGTGAAAACAGATTCTTTGCATCAGGAAGAGGTATTTTTATTGTGCTCCGATGGCCTGTACAAGTATTGTCCGGAAAAATATTATAAAAAAACAGTAAAAGGTTTATCGGAAAAGAATATGGAAGAAGCGGCAAAAAAGCTTATGGCAAAGGTGTATGAGAATGGAGCAGGAGATAATGCGTCCTTTATTCTGATCAAGTATATACGGTAAAACCGGCTAAATGGGATAAGGGGAGAGGAACCAAAAGATGTTTGCAAAGGAGAAAAATAGCATTGAACCCACAGGGAAGAATAAGGGGATTATTAAGTGGCTCATACTGCTGGTGGTGATAGTTCTGGTCATTGCTTTCGGAATGAAAAGGTACAGCAGTCCCCAACAACGGCTGAACGAACAGCTGGATCTGGGACAAAAGTACCTGGAGGAGGGTAATTACGAAGAGGCTGTTGTAGCCTTTAATAAAGCTATTGAGATAGAACCTATGAGTGTGGAAGCTTATCTGGGTCTGGCTGAAGCCTATGTAGGAACAGGTGACCTGGAGGCAGCCGTGGCGGCTTTGGAGAAGGGGGACGAGCTGACGGGGGATGCACAGTTGAGGGAGAAGATAGCTGAAATAGAACGGTTGATGCTTACACTAGAACTTCCATTTGAATGGGAAGATATAACGATTAAGGGATATAACCTGTTCGATGATTATTACTTGGAATTGTGTGATGCCTTTCATATTAAAGCCGATACAGATCCTTCCAGTACAACTAATTCTGGGGGCGTAATGTTAAAAAATGAATATGGGTATGTAGGCTCCTCGTGGGGTCCCATAACCATAAATGGGGATAGTGGTTATGTAAGTAAGATAATTGGATTTTCTCATGGCATGAAATTGCGGGAGGATGTTGTTACATACTACCCTCATGCGATATCTTATAGCATATATGGAAATAAGATATCGTTAAGAGTTAATGGTTACCGTAGCACTGACAACGAAATTATAGCAGACTTTTCTGCATATCCATGGGAGCTTTATGATATTAATTGTCCTATTTTGCCGGGTGTGTCGCTGGAAGAAGTACATAACCTCCTGGGCGTGGATGAAATATTGCAAAAGGGATTTCACGTCTACGGGAACAAAGACAGTGGTAGTTTTACTTATGAATTTGTTACGAAAGATGGAAATGGAACCTACAGTGAATATTTAAAGGGTGACGGTTTGGGAATCTCATTGACAATATATGATGCTGAAACAAACAATGAACTATTTGCATTGGATCTTGATTTGCATGAAAATTATTGTGATGGGTTTAATGTTACCGTATACCGATAAAGAACAAGAGGATTATTAAGTGGCTCATCCAGCCGGTGGTGGTTTGGGAGAAGAGGTATGAACTGGCAGCAGTGCACCCATGCGTATACCTTCTTGATGAAAAGGATAAGTTATAATAAAATATGATTAATCATAGATTATCCTAAAATCAGAGGGGCATTATGAAATATATTACGCGAGAGCTTGAACGGAAATTCTTAAAGCTCAATGATTTTTTTAGGTTGTCCTTGTTACCGGGGCAAGACAGGTCGGCAAAACAACGATGTTGAAGCATTTGGCAGATAGTGACAGAACCTACGTCACTATGAACAATGCAATGGCGAGAGAACTTGCACAATCTGACCCTGTGTTATTCTTCCAGACCTATAAGCCGCCGGTTCTTATTGACGAGGTACAGAAAGCCCCGGACGCCCTGCCGCTATTCCATACAGCAGGGACAGAAAGGAAAAAGGCATATCCCTACTTGACAAAACAGGGATATGCGCTATAATGAAGATAGAAAAGGGTGTTGCCGATAAGCGGTTAGCCCAATAAGTTTAAGTGTTCAACACAAAAGCATTAAAACCGTCACTTGTGGGGCAAGTGGCGGTTTCTCTTTACTCTGATCGTAACTGTCCAGTATAGAACATGAAACGTCAATGTAATTGGCATGGCCTCACCCTCTTTCGGGTGGTGTGACTAACCGCCTACCGTATTATGGCAACGCCCTTACCCCTTGCGGGGTAAGTTTTAGTTTATACGATATGTCGATTTTTGTCAATCACAAGTGAATATACACGAATGCCGCCAGGAAAAAGGAACTTGACGCTGCTGGACGGCAAAAGGCATTTCACGTCTTCGAGAACGAATACAGTGAGGTTACTTATGAATTTGTTACAAAAGATGGAAATGGAACTTACGGAGAGTATTTATTAAACGGTGGCGGTTTGGGAGAAAGGGTATGAACTGGTAGCAGATACCACCCATGCGTATATCTTCTTGAAGAAATGGATAAGTTATAATAAAATATGATTGATCATAGATTATCCTAAAATCAGAGGTGTATTATGGAATATATTACAAGAGAGCTTGAACGGAAATTCTTAAAGCTCAATGATTTTTTTAAGGTTGTCCTTGTTACGGGGGCAAGGCTGGTCGGCAAAACAACAATGTTAAAGCATTTGGCAGATAGTGACAGAACCTACGTCACTATGGACAATGCAATGGCGAGAGAACTTGCACAATCTGACCCTGTGTTATTCTTCCAGACCTATAAGCCGCCGGTTCTTATTGACGAGGTACAAAAAGCCCCGGAATTGTTCGAGCAGATCAAGGTCATTTGTGATGAGACTGAGGAAAAGGGCCTTATCTGGCTTACCGGCTCACAACAGTACGAGATGATGAAAAAAGTTCGTGAGACCCTTGCAGGGAGAATTGGTATCCTGGAGCTTTACGGTTTATCCGCAAGAGAAAAGGCAGGGATCCTGTTCGACACCGACCTGGACTTTTCCCTCGCAACTTTGCAGGCAAGGCAGAGAAAACTTCCCAAAAACGATGTGCTTCAAGTGTTCAATCATATTTGGGAGGGCGGTATGCCGCAGGTGCAGGGCGTGGACGATGAACTCAGACAAGAGTATTTTAATTCCTACATCGACACCTATCTGATGCGTGATGTCGCCGAAGCTGGAGGAATTACCGATACCGTGCGTTTTCGCAAATTCCTTGTGGGATGTGCGTCTCTTGTGTCCGGGCAGGTCAATTACGCGACGCTGGCTGAAGCCGCTGACATTGCACCGAGTACAGCAAAGGAATGGCTGAAAGTGCTCGTAGGACTTCACCTTGTCTATCTGCTTGCACCCTATTCCAACAACGAACTGAAACGACTCAGCAAAACACCCAAGCTGTACTTCTGCGATACGGGATTATGTGCGTATCTGTCTATGTGGCTGACACCGGATACTCTGCGCAATGGAGCTGCAAGTGGTCACTACTACGAGAACTATGTGGTGATGGAACTGGTTAAGAATTACGCCTATGCAAAGTCAAAGGTGAACCTCACTTACTTCCGGGATTCCAACGCAAAAGAGATCGATGTATTTGTTGAGGAAAACAATGTCATTCATCCGTTGGAGATTAAAAAGAGTGCTGCACCCGACCGGCGTGAAGTCAAAAAATACAGCGTGATCGACAAGGCTTCCCTGAAGCGTGGTAATGGCGGAATCATCTGTATGTGCGAAGAGCCGATACCGATTGATGCGGATAATTGCTTTATTCCAAGCAATCTGATCTGAACAATGTCAAATAATATTTACGTTGCTGTTCACATGTGAACAGTAACGTATTTGCCTACAGAAAAACTCCTTGCTTTTTACATATCGGTTTAGTATATTAGAACTTAGAGTAAAAAAGGAAGAGAGAAGTGTCACAAATGGTAAATGTAGCACTGGATGCAATGGGAGGGGACAATGCCCCCGGTGCCATTGTACAGGGAGCCGTAGATGCACTTGCGGCAAGCAGTGAGATCAAAGTTTTTCTTGTGGGAAAAGAAGAGGTTATCCGTCAGGAGCTGTCAGGATATACCTATGACCAGAGCCGTGTAGAGGTGGTGGATGCCAGAGAGGTGATTAAGATGGCTGAGCCGCCGGTCATGGCTATCCGCAAGAAGAAGGATTCCTCTATTGTACGGGCTATGCAGCTGGTAAAGGAAGGAACCTGTGATGCCTTCGTTTCTGCCGGCAGTACCGGCGCCGTACTGGTAGGCGGTCAGTTGGTAGTGGGACGGATTAAAGGTGTAGAAAGACCACCTCTTGCACCCCTTATTCCTACCCTGAAAGGAGCCTCCCTTCTGGTGGACTGTGGAGCCAATGTGGACGCCAGACCATCCCATCTGGTACAGTTTGCAAAAATGGGCTCTGTATATATGGAAAACGTTATGGGGATTACTAATCCAAAGGTGGCCATCGTGAATATCGGTGCAGAAGAGGAAAAGGGTAATGCGCTGGTGAAGGAAACCTTTCCTTTATTAAAGGAAGCAGAAGGCATTAACTTTATCGGAAGTATAGAGGCCAGGGATATCCCCAAAGGGTATGCGGATGTCATCGTGTGTGAAGCCTTCGTTGGCAATGTGATCCTGAAATTGTATGAAGGTGTAGGAGGAGCACTGATCAAGACGGTGAAGGAGGGAATGATGACCACCCTTCGCAGTAAGATCGGTGCCCTGCTGGTGAAGCCGGCCCTGAAGGAAAGTTTAAAAGGCTTTCAGCTGGAAGAGCATGGAGGAGCACCTTTGCTGGGACTTAAGGGGCTGGTAGTAAAAACCCATGGAAGTTCCAAGGCGGTGGAGATTAAGAATACCATTTTACAGTGTCAGACCTTCAAGGAGCAGAAGATCAATGAAAAGATAAAGAAGGTCATTGTAAAGGAAGAAAGTACGGAAAGCACTTAATGCAGTCAGGATAACTGCATAGAGAAAAGTATTCCGTTTATGATAGAAAATATCAGTATGGTAAACAAAATCCATTAAAAGGAAAATGGAAGGAAAGGAACATTACAATGGAATTTGAAAAATTAAAAAAAGTAATTGCTGAGGTGTTAAGTGTGGATCCTGAAGAAATCACTATGGAGTCTACATTTGCAGATGATTTAGGAGCAGATTCTCTGGATGTTTTTCAGATTATCATGGGATTAGAAGAGGAATTCGACATTGAAATTTCGCCGGAAAGTGCGGAAAATATTACTACCGTAGAAGAGGCAGTAGAACTGATCAAAGCTGCTATCAGCTAATGGACAATAAGAAACAATCGAAAGCCCGTCAAGGGCTTTTTCGAGTTGTAGAGAGTAGTCAGGATGAGGGGCAAAAGGAATGAAGGGCGTATATTCATTGGAAGAACTGGAAAAAAGAATAGGATATCGTTTTCAAAGGCATGAGCTGTTAAAACAGGCCTTAACCCACAGTTCACATGCTAATGAGCAGAAGATCAGAAAAAGCGGAGATTATGAACGTCTGGAATTTTTGGGTGATGCTGTTTTGGAACTTCTTACCAGTGAGTTTCTATTTTATGAGCATCCGGATATGCCGGAAGGAAAGCTGACAAGGCTTCGTTCGTCCATCGTTTGTGAACCGGCTCTGGCCGGCTGTGCAAAAAAAGTGGAATTGGGAAAGTTTATTCTTCTGGGAAAGGGTGAAGAAGCCACCGGAGGAAGAGAAAGAGAGTCCATTATAGCCGATGTATTGGAAGCCCTGATCGGTGCCATGTATCTGGATGGTGGTTTTTCTGTGGTTAGAGAATTTGTGCGGGGATTTATTCTTGCTGATTCTGAAAATAAGGTCTTTTTCCATGACAGTAAGACCATTCTGCAGGAAATGATCCAGACCAGGCCCAATCAGCAGCTGGTATATGAGCTGCTGGAGGAAAGCGGTCCGGACCACAATAAAGAATTTACTGTTCAGGCTCTTTTGAATGATAAGCGGGTAGGCTTTGGACGGGGACGCACCAAAAAGGCAGCGGAACAACAGGCTGCATACGAGGCTATCCTGCTGTTAAAGGAGCAGGAGAAAAAATAGAAGAAACGGAGTAGTGGATAGATGTATTTAAAACGGATTGAAGTACAGGGATTTAAATCCTTTGCCAATAAGATCACCTTTCAGTTTCATAATGGAATTACGGGCATTGTAGGCCCTAATGGAAGTGGTAAAAGTAATGTTGCGGATGCCGTTCGCTGGGTACTGGGTGAGCAGAGGATCAAGCAGTTGCGTGGGGCATCCATGCAGGATGTGATCTTTTCCGGAACAGAGACGAGAAAACCTTTAAGCTATGCCTACGTGGCCATTACGCTGGATAACAGCGACCACCAGCTGGCCATTGACTATGATGAGGTAACGGTGGCGCGCCGCCTTTACCGTTCCGGAGAAAGTGAGTATTTGATCAATGGGGCTGCCTGCCGTCTGAAGGATGTAAATGAACTCTTTTATGATACGGGAATCGGTAAGGAAGGCTACTCTATCATCGGCCAGGGTCAGATTGATAAGATTTTAAGTGGTAAGCCGGAGGAAAAGAGGGAGCTTTTTGACGAAGCTGCCGGTATCGTAAAGTTTAAACGGAGAAAGTCGGCTGCCCAGAAGAAGCTGGAGGATGAGAAGCAGAATCTTATCCGTGTAAATGATATTCTTTCTGAACTGGAAAAGCAGATCGGGCCCCTGGAAAGGCAGTCCGAAAAGGCAAAGATTTATCTGAAAAAGAAGGAAGAACTGAAAACCCTGGATGTGAACATGTTTCTTCTGGAAAACAACCGGATCAAAGAACAGTTGGAAAAAACAGAGGAATCTCTTGGCCTGGCTCAGGAGGAGCTGGAAGCTTCCAATGCAGCTTATGAGGGCATTAAAGAAGAATATGACCGGGTTCAGGAACGGATCGAAACCCTGGAAGAGGAGATTGAGCGTACCAGGACGAATCTGACGGACACCAGTGTTCTCAGAGGGAAGCTGGAGGGAGAGATCAAGGTACTGACGGAGCAGATCAATTTTGCCAGAAATAATGGTGAACATCTGCTTTCCCGCAAAAGTCAGGTAGAGAATTCTCTTTTTGAAAAGGAAGAAGAGAGGCAGAAGATCTCAGGGCTTAAACAGTCTATTGATGAGGATGCGAAAAGAGCAGGAGAAAGCAGGGAAGAGGCTGCCGGACAGCTTGCACAGGTTCAGAGGCAGATTGAAGAGATCAATAATCATATTGAGGCCGGTAAAAATACGATCATCAATGCCTTGAATGAACGCGGTACCATTAAATCCCAGATAGAACGATACGATACGATGCTGGAACAGCTCCAGATCCGCAGGGCAGAACTGACTTCACGTCTGGTTCTGGTCAAATCAGATGAAGAAAAGCAGGGAAATCTGATCCAGGAACTGGAAAAGGAATTTGAAAATATACAGAAGAAGATCAGTGACCTGAACCTTTCCCAGGCCAAAAAAGAAGAAGAACTGGAAGAGGTGAAGGAGGAGCTTTCTTCCCAGGATCAGGCACTTAGAGATACGCAGGTAAAATATCACCAGGAAAAATCAAAGCTGGATGCCCTTTCCAATCTGACGGAACGCTATGAAGGTTACGGCGGCTCCGTTAAACGGGTTATGGAATTAAAGGAAGAAGAAAAAGGGATTATCGGTGTTGTTGCGGACATCATTAAAGTAGACAAAAAGTACGAAACAGCCATTGAAACAGCCCTTGGTGGCAATATTCAGAATATCGTCACCGAGGATGAAGAAACGGCGAAAAAGATGATCGGCTTTTTGAAAAAACATAAGGCCGGGCGAGCCACATTTCTGCCCCTTACCAGTATTCAGAAGCCCCAGGAATTTAAAACACCCCAGGTATTGAAAGAAGAGGGTGTATTGGGAATGGCCAATGAGCTGGTCCGCATTGATCCCAAATATCGGAATGTGGCCAAGGCCATGCTGGGCAGGATCGTGGTGGTGGATCATGTAGATCATGCAGTAAAGATTGCCAGGAAATACGATTATGGAATCCGTATGGTGACCATTGAAGGAGAGCTTCTGGTACCCGGTGGTGCCATCAGCGGAGGTGCCTTTAAAAATAACAGTAATCTGCTGGGAAGACGGCGGGAAATGGAAGAGCTTGGAGCACGGGTGAAACAGTACCTGAAGGAAGTGGATGGACTGTTAAATGGAATCGAGGCTACCAAGGAAAAGCGTAACCGTATGCGTCTTGAACTGGAACAGATCAAGGCTGACTTGCAGGAGGAGTTCATTCATCAGAATACTGCCCGCCTGAATGTGATCGCAGCCAGAGAGAAACAGGAGGAGACTCACAGCGGAGTGGATTCCCTGATGACAGAGGCCGGTGATATTGAGAGGCAGATCGGGGAGATTAACGAGGGAAAGGCACAGATTTCAAAGGAACTGGAGTCCTCCCAGGAGCTGGAAAAGAACGTAGAGAAGCAGATCATAGAATTCCAGAGCCAGCTGGAAGGATTACGGGTTCAGGAATCAGAGCATACTGCCCGTGTTTCCGAACAGGAGGTTGAGGTAGAAAAAATCCTGCAGAGAATCGGATTTGAACAGCAGAATCTGGACCGTGTTAATGCAGAGGCAGACCGCCTTAAAGGAGAGTTGGAAGAGATACTGGAGGGTATCCGGACAGGTAATGAGGAAATCCGGCATAAGGAGAAGTCCATTGCCGAGATCAGTGAAACCATTGAAGCCTCACATACTTCCCAGTCAGATGCCGAGATTCGATTGAAAGACATTGTATCAGAGAAGGAAGAGCTGAGTCAGAAGCAAAAGAATTTCTTTACCACCAGGGAAGAGATGGCCGAAAAGATCACCAGACTGGACAAGGAGGCCTATCGTCTTTCCAGTCAGAAGGAACGCCATCAGGAGGCTATTCAAACCCAGATTGATTATATGTGGAATGAATATGAAATCACTCTCCGTGATGCAGCCTCAATGCGAAATGAGGAATTGACGGACCTTACCGTAATGAAACGGGATATCGGAGCTCTTAAGGATGCCATCCGCCGTCTGGGAGATGTGAATGTAAATGCCATTGAAGATTATAAAAATTTGATGGAACGTTATGATTTTTTGAAAACCCAGCATGATGATCTTGTGGAAGCCGAAAAGACCCTACAGGGAATCATTGAAGAGCTGGATACCGCCATGCGGAAGCAGTTTAAGGATAAGTTTGCCCAAATTTCCCGGGAATTTGATAAAGTATTCAAGGAGCTGTTTGGTGGAGGAAAGGGCACCTTGGAACTGATCGAGGATGAGGATATTCTGGAAGCGGGAATTCGGATTATTGCACAGCCACCGGGAAAGAAGCTGCAGAATATGATGCAGTTATCCGGTGGAGAAAAGGCATTGACGGCAATCGCTCTGTTGTTTGCCATCCAGAATCTGAAGCCTTCGCCTTTTTGTCTTTTGGATGAAATTGAAGCGGCTCTGGATGAAAATAACGTGGCAAGATATGCAAAATATTTACATAAGCTGACGAAGCATACCCAGTTTATCGTGATCACCCATCGACGGGGAACTATGGAAAGAGCAGACCGGTTGTATGGAATTACCATGCAGGAGAAGGGTGTCTCTACTCTGGTGAGCGTCAATCTGATCGAGGGTGAACTGGATAAGTAGATAATTTGAAGCAGATGTGTAGGTTGGTGTGAAAAATCCAGAGATTTTTCACTTGTTTATTTAAGCAGTATCGCAAGTGAAACTTGCGATATGCATGGGGTGTAAAATGGAAAAGGAAAAAGAAGGGTTTTTTAGCAGGCTGAAAAAAGGTCTGGGAAAAACCAGAGATAATATTGTCAGAAAGATTGATACGGTTTTTTATGACTCCTCCTGTATTGATGAGGAGTTTTATGAGGAACTGGAGGAAATCCTGGTGATGGGAGATATAGGTATCAACGCTACTCAGGCTATTCTGGATAAGCTGCGTGTACAGATCAGGGAGAATCTGCTGACCCAGCCTTCTCAGTGTAAAGAGCTTTTGATCAATACCATTAAGGAGCAGATGAGGGTAGAAGAAACCGCCTATGCCTTTGAAGAAAAGCAGTCCATTGTGATGATCATCGGGGTAAATGGTGTAGGAAAAACCACTACCGTAGGAAAGCTGGCGGCAAAGCTTAAAGGACAGGGAAAAAAGGTTCTGATTGCAGCGGCAGATACCTTCCGTGCAGCGGCCGGCGAGCAGTTGGAGGAGTGGAGCCACAGAGCCGGTGTGGATATGATCGGCGGAACCGAAGGCGGAGATCCGGCCAGTGTGGTTTATGATGCTGTCAATGCAGCCAGAGCAAGGAATATAGATGTTCTGCTGTGTGATACTGCAGGAAGACTCCACAATAAAAAGAATCTGATGGAAGAACTGAAGAAAATGAATCGGATCATCGATAGGGAATTTCCAGATGCCCACAGAGAAAACCTGGTAGTCCTGGATGCCACCACCGGGCAGAATGCTCTGAATCAGGCCAGAGAGTTTGGTTCGGTGGCAGATCTTACCGGTATTGTTTTGACCAAGATGGATGGTACAGCCAAAGGTGGTATCGCCATTGCCATCCAGTCTGAGTTGGGTATTCCCGTGAAATATATTGGTGTGGGTGAGACAATTGAGGACTTGCAGAAATTTAATTCCGATGAATTTGTGGATGCCTTATTTGATGCAACACCTTTGGAAGAAGAGTAAAGAAAGAGGATGAAAATATGCTGACCCTGGAAAGATTTGAAGAGGCTAGTGAAATTGTTAAACAAGTAACTCTGGAGACCAAACTGGTATACAGTGATCATTTCAGTAATACCACAGGAAATAAAGTTTTTTTAAAACCTGAAAATATGCAGTTTACCGGTGCCTATAAGGTGCGGGGAGCATATTATAAAATGAGCACTCTGTCTGAAGAAGAGCGGCAGAAAGGAATCATTACTGCTTCTGCGGGCAACCATGCTCAGGGTGTTGCCTATGCAGCAAAATGCTATGGAGTAAAGTCGGTAATCGTTATGCCCACAACCACTCCCCTGATCAAGGTTAACCGGACCAAGAGCTACGGAGCTGAAGTAGTGCTGTATGGAGATGTTTATGATGAAGCCTGTGCCCATGCCTATGAATTGGCAGATAAGCATGGATATACCTTTATTCATCCCTTTGATGATGAAGCCGTGGCTACCGGTCAGGGAACCATTGCCATGGAAATCGTCAAGGAGCTTCCTCTTGTGGATTACATTCTCTGTCCCATTGGAGGAGGCGGGCTCGCTACCGGAGTTTCTACTCTTGCCAAGTTGTTAAATCCCAAGATCAAGATCATCGGTGTGGAGCCGGCAGGAGCCAACTGCATGGAGGTTTCCTTAAAAAATGGAAAGGTAACCACTCTGGATACAGTTAATACCATCGCTGACGGCACTGCAGTCAAAACGCCGGGAAGTACGATTTTTCCCTATCTGCAGAAAAATCTGGATGGAATCATTACGATTGAGGACAGTGAACTGGTAGTCGCTTTTTTGGATATGGTGGAAAACCACAAGATGGTGGTAGAAAATTCCGGACTGTTAACGGTGGCTGCTTTGAAAAAGCTGGAAGTAAAAGGAAAAAAGGTGGTCTCCATTTTAAGCGGAGGAAATATGGATGTGATCACCATGTCCTCTGTGGTTCAGCAGGGACTGATCTTAAGGGATAGGATCTTTACC
>JAFSIS010000077.1 GCA_017439665.1 Lachnospiraceae bacterium | reverse complement strand
GCCGGATAAGCCGGGTGAGCTGAGTCGTGTATCCGGTGTGGTGGCAAGAGAGAGCGGTAACGTCATTAAACTGGAACACAATCAGTTTGTCAGCATTAACCGCAGTGCTGCCGTTGAGCTGAGAATAACTCTGGAAGCCTTCGGAACAGAGCATAAGCACCAGATCATAGCCTCGCTGGAAAAAGAAGGCTATCAGCCCAAAGTAGTAAGAACAAACATATAATACAACTATTCAGGACAGCAGAAAGAGTAAAAACAGGACGAAAAAGCTTGCTTTTGGAGGACTGTTTTTCAAGCTTTCTATTGGATGGATCTCCATAGCAAGGAAATCCGGAGGATTTTTGAGCCTGTCCTGAATAGATTTATAATTTTCAGGAATCTGCCTAAACTATAGGCAGATTCTTTTTAGGCAATAAAGGTTAAAATAGAGCAGGAGCAAAAAGTGCATAAGGAGATGCCTTGCATAGAAATGGGAGGAAAATGGAAGAGAAAAGAAAAAAGAAGATTGGTTTAAAAAATTACATGGTTCTGGCAGCTGCCAGCTTTATTTACGGTGCAGCTGTCAGTCTGTTTTTAGATCCCAATAATATAGCTCCGGGAGGAGTGACAGGTCTGGCGATGATCATTAACAGAATGTGTGGAGTGGAGACAGGAACCTTGATCCTGATTCTTAATCTGCCGGTGTTCCTTCTGGGCTTCTGGAAGTTTGGATTCCGCTTTATTATCTCTACGATTTTTACCACTTTTTTCTGCTCTATCTTTACCAATTATTTTGCTCCTTACGGTGCTGTAACCGAAGATCCGCTCCTGGCAGCCGTTATCGGAAGCTCTCTGGCAGCCTGTGCTTTGGGCCTGGTATTTAAAAATGGTGCTACCACAGGAGGGATGGATATTATCGTTAAGGTCTTGAGACTGCGCTTCCCCTATTTAAAAACAGGGCGGATATTTATGATTTGTGATCTCATTGTGGTAGCCATATCATCAGTGGTCTTTCAGAATATAGATTCAGCTTTTTATGCAGCCATCGGGGTGATGCTGATGGGGGTAGTTTTTGATCTGGTACTCTATGGTGCAGATGGTGCCAAGCTGGTTTATATTATCAGTGACTGCTCCGGAAAAATCGGAGACCGTATTCTGGAAGAACTTTATATTGGCGTCACTTATCTGGAGGGAGAGGGAGCCTATAGCCGAAAGACCAAGCGGGTGATCATGTGTGTGGCCCGTAAACAGATCGCCCCTCAGATTGAAGATATTGTAAAGGAAGAGGATCCGGAGGCTTTTATGATCGTTTCCAGTGCAGCAGAGATTTATGGGGAAGGATATAAAAGTATTTTCAGTGAGAGGATTTAATCAGGTTTTGTGATTGGAATTGAAAATCTCACTCATTTTTTGTGATTAATATTAAACATTTCGCTCATTTTTTGTGATTAGTATTGAATGTTTCGCTCATTTTTTTATATACTATAGTAACAGGAGGGGCACAACAATGGAAGGAATATATTTAAAACGAAAGATCGATATCTATTTGGCCCAATGGAAGAAGGACGCAGAACATAAACCGTTGATCGTCAAGGGTGCCAGACAGGTTGGAAAGACCGAGTCCATTCGGCGTTTTGCAGAAGAGAATTACAAAAATATCATTTATATCAATTTTGTTGAAGAACCGAAGTACAAAGTGATTGCAGAAGATGGCTACAAGATAGATGATATTATCCGGAATATATCCAGAATGGATCCGTCGAAGAGGTTTGAAGCAGGTGAAACGATACTGATATTTGATGAGCTTCAGGAGTTTCCGGAAATTGCCACTTCGTTAAAGTTTTTTAAATTGGATGGCCGTTTTGATGTGATATGCAGCGGCTCTTTGCTTGGTATTCAGTATAAGAGAATTGAGAGTAACAGCGTAGGTTATAAAACAGATTATCATATGATGTCCATGGATTTTGAAGAATTTTTGTGGGCAAAAGGATATGACAGGGCAGTCGTAGAGGATATGCTATGGCATATGAAGGCAGAGAAGCCTTTCAATGAAATTGAGATGAGAGTATACAGCAGTTTATTCCTGGACTATTGTATTTTAGGCGGTATGCCGGCAGTTGTAAGAGAATATATTTCAAAGGGAACCTTTGAGGGCACATTGGACATACAAAGACAGCTGTTAAATGATTATCGTGAAGATATTCGTAAGTATGCAGAAGGTATGGATCAAACAAGAATTTTGAATGTGTTTGAACAGATACCTGTGCAGCTTGCAAAAGACAACAAAAAATTTCAGATCAGTAAAGTGGCAAGAGGGGCTCGTTTCAGAGATTATCGGGGTTGTATAGAATGGCTGAGAGATGCCGGAATCGTCCATATATGTTATTGTATGAATTTTCCGGAGCTGCCCTTGAAGGGAAATTATGATGAATCAAAATATAAACTGTATTTTTTCGATACAGGAATTTTTGTGGCTATGTTGGACGAAGAAGCGCAGGAGGATTTGAGAGCAAATAAGAATCTGGGTGTGTATAAAGGTGCTTTGTACGAGAATATTGTAGGAGAAGCATTGAGTAAATGCGGATATGACTTATACTATTATAAGAAAGACGACTCTTATCTGGAAGAAGATTTTTTTGTCAGAACAAAGGATTATCTCATACCGGTGGAAGTGAAAGCAACAAATGGTACGGCGAAGTCACTTAGAACCCTGATTAAAAGCAACAGTTACCCGGATATTAAGTATGGGATAAAATTCACATCAGGAAATATTGGATATAGTAATCATATTTATACTTTTCCCTATTTCTGTACGTTTCTGTTAAAGGACTATTTAAAGGAAGTAAACTTTGGAGATAGGAGCTACAACAACTTGTCATAAACATTTTCAAAATTCGTGAAAAACCATGATTAAACATTTTTGAAATTCGTGATAAAATATGTTGAAAAATAGAAAATAGGAGATAGAGATAAATAGCATGAAGCTTACTATAAAAAACAGAGAAAATAAACAGATAGAATGCAGACCAAACCAGACCATTCTTGAAGCACTGCAGGAAGCTGGTGTTTACATCCCTGCTCTTTGTGCCGGAAGGGGAACCTGTGGAAAGTGCAGGATAAGGGTACTGGAAGGAGAGGTAACCGGAGAGTACCTGGCCTGTAAGGCCTGTGCCCTGTCGGATGTTGTTTTGGAGCTGCCACAGGAAAATGAAGATGAAATACTTATAGAGGGAGTGAAAAGGTCTGATACAAAAGGGAATGATCAGAAACAGTTACAGGAAGTGGAAGCTTTAGAGGAAGGTAAGGAGACAGGAGAAAATCTCTTTATTGCCGTAGATATAGGAACCACCACCATTGCCATGGCCCTTGTTGGAGAAATTTCCGGAGAAGTAAAGGATACCTTTGCCACACTGAACCGCCAGAGAATGCATGGGGCAGATGTGATCAGCAGGATTGCGGCAGCAAATGATGGGCATCTGGAAGACTTACATAAATTGATCGTGGAAGATTTGGAGCAGGGAATCCTGGCACTGACCCATCAGGGTGAAGTGAAAGTGACCAGGGTAGTGATTGCGGCCAATACCACCATGATCCACCTTTTACTGGGTTATTCCTGTGAATCTCTGGGACGCCATCCTTTTTCCAGCGACCATCTGGGCAGGATGGAGACTACCTTAAGGGAGATAGGGTCAGAGATTTGGAAATCTTCGAAAGACAAAGATGCCTGGATGAAGGATCTTCCGGTGATCACCTTACCCGGCATATCTGCCTTTGTGGGCAGTGATATTACTTCCGATATCCTGATCTGTCCTGGTTTTTTTGAGGAAGGAATATCCCTGCTTCTGGATATGGGAACCAATGGGGAAATGGTCATCGGAAACAGGGACAGGCTGGTGGCTGCTTCTACGGCGGCCGGGCCTACCTTTGAGGGAGGAAACATTACCTGTGGTACAGGAAGTATTCCGGGAGCCATCAATCAGGTAAAGATCATGAATCGCCGTGCAGTAACAGGTACTATTGGAGGAAAGCAGCCGCCGGTGGGAATCTGTGGGACGGGAATCATTGAGGCCATTGCAGAACTGAAAAGGAACAGACTGATGGCTCCCGACGGAGCCTTAATGGCCCCCTATAACAAAACAGGATTTCCCCTATGGGCAGTGCCCACAGGAGAGAAGATTGCTATATATCAGCAGGATATCCGCCAATTGCAGCTTGCCAAGGGGGCTGTCCGTGCAGGAATGGAACAGCTGATGGAAACCTTCGGCTGCAGGCCGGAAGAGGTAGACCAGGTTTATCTGGCAGGAGGATTTGGAACGAAGCTTCCTATTGAGGCTTCCATAGAAATAGGTCTTTTTCCTAAAGAATTCAGAGGGAAGATTGAAAGCATAGGTAATGGAGCATTGCTGGGAGCCATTGCCTACGGAAAAAAAGAAAAAGAAGAGGCGGCTTCAACCCAAAATCCGGAAAAAGAGATCCAGGCAGAAAAAATTTTGTTAAGAGTAGAAAATCTGAATTTGGCTCTGACTGAAGGCTTTGAGGAGCTGTATTTAAAGTACCTGGAACTTGGGGATTAAACAGGTTGACGAAGGAAAAAGGAGAAAGGGACTATAGATAGTAAAACGTTGCCCTGTTGATTTCCTGTGGTTGAGATGTGGAAAATAGACAGTCAATAATAGTGGGGACGGTGTGGTTATGTGAGCCATACCGTCCCCTAAACTTTATCCTGAATGAGAAAATCAGTTGTTAGAATCATTTTTATCAAAATATTGGATCAAATGATAGATAAGCTCTTTTTCATCAGAATTGTATTTATCAACGGGAACCTGTTCATGGTAATCCAGTCCCAAAAGATAGTCAGAGCTGGTATGAAGAAGGAGGCAAAGATCAACGATTTTTTCGGTAGAGGGAATAGATATGCCCATTTCCCAGGCATTCACACTGGAACGGGTAATATTCAGCCTCCTGGCTAACTCAGATTGGGTTAAATTGTTTTTCTCACGCAATTCTTTAATTCGTTCGGCAGTTTTTATGATCATTAACAATTCTCCATAATAACTCAGGAATTGGATGTACGTTTAGCAGTATATTCTAATCGTTCACAAACCTTTCTTTATTATACTTTGCACAATGTTAAATGTAATTATCAATAAAGATTAATAATAATTGACAAAATTTAAATGATAAGTGATAATTATTATTCGGGATTATTTGGAAGAGTTGTATGCAGATATGCCGAATGTATCGGGGATAGAGAAACTGGTAAACTTAAAGATGCTTTCAATGTGGAAATATAAACCTAAAAGCAGAGATTTAACCTACATAAATATGCTGACTTCGATTGAAAAGCTGGGAATCATACAATCTAGTATTACTTCGCTTAAGGGGCTTGAAGGGTTTAAAAATTTGAGGGAACTTACTTTAGCCTATTCACCTAAATTAGAGTATTTGGATACGATAGAGCATTTTCAAAATTCGCTGGAGGTATTAGAGTGTGATGTCTGTCGAAACTTGAAAAATTATGATTATATAGGGAAGCTATCCAATTTGGAAACGCTTAGGCTATCAAAATGTGGAGATATACAGAGTTTAAAATTTATTAAAAGTTTACCACTTTTAAAATTCTTAGTGTTTTTGCAAATGAATGTTGTTGATGGTGATCTTAGTCCATGTGTAGGTATTGAGTATGTGCGGTTTACCGATAAAAAACATTATTCACATAAGTGTAAAGATTTTATAAAAACATAGCGGTAATAAAATTGTCAGTGTGTTAGTTATCTTGAATTCCAAACATGATTTGGTAACTACACAGTAACTGATCTCGTTTTTTATAGGCTGCCTAACTGCCTGTAAAGCCTTGTTTTATAGGGAATTCTGGTGATTTGACACTGTACATTTTCAGGCAAATCTGATAT
>JAFSIS010000076.1 GCA_017439665.1 Lachnospiraceae bacterium | reverse complement strand
TCAGGCATTTGCTTACAGAATTGCCAAAGCTGCTTGATGAAAATGGAAATATAGAACAATCGCAGCTGGAGCCATTTATGCCATGGTCAAAAGACCTGCCTGTCGATTGCTACAGCAAGCGTCGCGACTAAGCGGCGCTTAAATTTATCTGAGAGCGAGCGTTTTGACGCTTACGTACCTGCAAGATGACGAAGTAGTTCAAAAAGCAGAGGAGGAAATCAGTGAAATTGTTGGAACTGAGGAGCTTCATTTGAACAGAGCTTGCAGACTGACGAGAGAAGAACTGAGGGACTTGGAAAAAGCATTAAAAGAAGTAGAGGAAGGGATGGAAACGGTAGGGCAGTGGGAGGCTGGAGCGTATATAGCCTTAGAATAAATGAGAATCAGACCCTCAAAAATATTTCCCAATTTTGGCATTTTATTGATTTTGGAAAATAGATAAATTATACTATATAAAGGTGATAAAGTTATGAAACTGATAGACAGAGCAGGATATTTACAAAAGTTAATAAATGTTATAGGAACGCCGGATATAAAAGTTATAACTGGTGTCAGGCGTAGTGGAAAATCTAAATTATTGGAAGCCTTTAAGGAATATGTGGAAGAAAGATATGTAGATGCCAATATCATTCACATCAATTTTAACTTAACAAAATATGAGGAATACAAGGATTATCATGTGCTAAATGATTATATTGAACAGTCTTATATTAAGGGAAAAGAAAATTTTGTCCTAATTGATGAAGTACAGATGTGTACAAATTTTGAATTGACGCTAAATAGTCTGCATGCCGTGGAGAAATTCGATATTTATATAACCGGGTCTAATGCATTTCTTTTAAGTTCTGACCTGGCAACCTTATTTACAGGAAGAACCTTTGAAGTGAAAGTATATCCGTTTTCCTTTAAGGAATTTCTGCAATACTATAGCTTGAATGACAATTATGCTGCTTTTGAAAGATATTTGAAAGAAGGCGGTATGGCAGGCTCTTATCTTTATAAGGAGCAGGAAGCAAAATACGATTATATTGCGGATGTGTTTGAAACATTGATCGTGCGTGATATCCGACAGAAATATAAAATTCGTAATCGAATTCTGATGGATCGCATTGTTGATTTTTTGATGGATAACATTTCAAATCTGACATCTGCAAGAAATATCGCAGATGCACTTACTAACAATAAAGATAAGATTAATCATAAGACTGTAGGTAGTTATTTGGAATATCTGTGTAATGCTTTTGCATTCTACAAGTTCCGAAGATATGATATACAGGGAAAGAAATATCTTGCCTCAAATGATAAGTTGTATTTGAGTGACCACACTTTCCGCTATGCAAAATTGGGAACAAAGAATTTGGATGTTGGTCGTGTTCTTGAAAATATTGTTGCTATTGAGCTTCTCAGGCGAGGTTATGAAGTATATGTTGGAGTCCTTTATAAGAAGGAAATTGATTTTATTGCTCTGAAACGGAGTGAAAAGATATATATTCAGGTATCCGATAACATCAGTGATGAAAAAACTTTTAAACGTGAAGTAGAACCTCTGCTTCAGATTAGGGATGCATATCCGAAGATGGTAATTGCACGAACCAGAAATGAAGAATATCAGTATGAGGGGATTCGTATTATTGATATAGCGGACTGGATTGTAGAAAAATAATTATTTCCCAAAAATAAAAAACAAACGAAAATGGGAAATGGTATCCCGATTTGCCAAAACAATGCCAGAATCAGAAAAAACAAAAATATAGTAATTAAACCAGTGCATATCGGCTAAAATATATTTAAATTATAAATTAGCCGAAATGCACTTGATTTACAACATCATTTCGGCCAAAATACAATTATGTTATAAATTATCCGAAAGAGGTCAAAAATATGAATTATATAAAAAGAAATTTGGAGAATGTGGTAAACCAGGTTACAAAGGAATACCCCGTGGTTTTGGTAACCGGGCCAAGGCAGGTGGGCAAGACTACTATGCTCCAGAAATTGATGGAGGGAACAGATAGGGGATATGTTACGCTGGATGACTTGAACGAAAGAACCATTGCAAAGACAGACCCGGAATTATTTCTTCAATTGCATAAGCCACCTGTGCTGATTGATGAGGTTCAGTACGCACCGGAACTGTTTGCGTATATTAAAATGAATGTAGACAAAAATCATGAGCCGGGAGCGTTTTGGCTGACTGGATCGCAGGTGTTCAAGCTGATGCAGGGAGTGCAGGAGTCCCTGGCTGGCAGAGTGGCAGTGCTTTCTCTTACCTCCTTATCACAGGCAGAAATAGCAGGTGGGGAGATGGAGCCATTTATTATAGATATGGAGTCTTTGACGGCAAGAAAAGAAGGCCGAACTGAAATGGATACAAGAGGCATTTTTGAGCGTATTTATAAAGGTTCTATGCCTGCAATTGTAAGTGGGACGAACAGCAACAGTCAGATTTTTTATAGCAGTTATTTGTCTACTTATATTGAACGTGATGTAAAAGGATTGTCGGATGCCATCGACTCGCTCAAATTCCTTCGGTTTATTACGGCGGTGGCGGCAAGATGCGGTCAAATGGTTAATGTGGCAGAAATCGCAAGAGATGCGGATATTAACCAGACACAGGCAAAGGACTGGTTGGGAATTTTGGAAACATTGGGGATTATTTTTTACCTCAATCCGTATTCCAATAACCTGTTAAAGCGACTGGTAAAAACTCCAAAGCTATATTTTTATGATACGGGATTGGTATGCTATCTAACCAAATGGAGCAGTGCAGAAACATTGGAAAGCGGTGCGATGAATGGGGCAATCCTGGAGAATTATGTGGTTGCAGAAATCAGAAAAACATATCTTAACTGTGGTAAAGAGCCATATATGTATTACTATCGGGATAAAGATGCCAAGGAGATTGATATTGTTTTGGAACATGATGGAGTGATAAATCCGATTGAAATCAAGAAAACATCTAATCCGGGAACGGAGTTAATAAAGGTATTTGGATTGCTGGATAAGTCATCAACACTTCGTTCTAAAGGGGCGGTTGTCTGTATGAAGCCCGGACTTGGTGCAATTGACAGGGACAATTACATTGTGCCGATTTGGATGATATAAGTACAGCAATTACTATTGAGTTATCCTACGATAGCGAGCTCAGATAATGGAAATGAAAAAGACTTGCAGGAACTTTGAAAGGTTCAGGCAAGTCTTTTTAAATGCGATGTGAATGTTTGGCAAATGCTCGCTGTTGTTGTAGTATTTTGCTATTCTAATGATCAACGCGTCTGTACACTGGCTTTCAGATCTTCGATATCTTCTTTGAAATCGGCAATGATTTCAGCTGCTTCATCAGCATCTTTTTCGAAGGTTGCACTACGCAGGTCAAGCCAGAATTCATAGATGTCGGAACGTGTATCGAGCCAGATTTCATAGGTCTCAGAACGAGTGTCTAACCACCATTCATATTCGTTCGAGCGAGCATCCAGCCATTCATCATATGGTACGGTGTCATAGGCATTATCCAGAAGCTCATCATAAAAGATATCATACATATCTTCTAAAATGCCGTCATAGATACGGTCATAGAACTCATCTCCCCCATCTTCGTAAACGACGTCATAAAGCTCATCTAAATTTTCATATTTCTCATCGAAGCCTTCGTCTGAATTTAAGATGAAGTCTGCGTAGGTAACGGCATGTTCCATCAGACAAATCCCAAGAAGTGAACTGTCGGTATAAACTTTGGTATAGAAAGTTTCCATCCTGTCCGTATTTTCTACATATTTATCAAATGAGTCGATTTCTGCAACAAGAGTGTCCATTTCGCTTATCAGACCGGAAACAAAATCACCAACATCTTTTATGACATCTGCTTCAAGAGCTTCTAAAGTGCCTGGTTTTGCAGAATCTTCAGAGTTTTCTACAGATGGCTCTGTTTCAGGCGTATCTTCAGAGTTTTCTACAGATGGCTCTGTTTCAGGCGTATCTTCAGAGTTTTCGGCAGATGGCTCCGTTTCAGGTGTATCTTCGTTTTGCGTGTTTTTTGTTTCGGTTGCCGCATCGGCTTGTTCGGTAGACGTGTTGGTTACTGTACTTGTGTCAGCTGTTGACTGTGCACCACAAGCAGTAGCCGACAAGGTAAGTGTTAAAGTTAGTAATAAGGCAATAAGTTTCTTTTTCATGATTTTCCTCCTGAGTAAAAGATTATTTGGTAGCTTATAGCGTAAAATTGCACGTTACGCAGAGTCAAACCATTTCTGGTCGCTTGATAAGCTAATAATAAGTGAGGGATATTTGGTCCTGGTTTTGGGGGTGCAAAAAATAAAGAGCGTAAGATGGGAATATTACATTAATCAAACATGACTGTGATTTCTGTTGGATCCAGTTTTCTCTCAGATTTTCTGTCAAAAAACGAGAAAATAATAAAAAGTTTCCTGCTCTAGCAAAAACTCACTATATAAAAATGATAAAACAAAAAAAACTCCATTGAAAAAGTTGATAATATTGAGTATGCTATATAAAAGGAGTTGATTAACATGCTGAAAAGAAAAATCGAACAGAAACTTATCAATTGGAAAAATACTAAGGAGCATAAGCCCCTGATTATTAAAGGCTGCAGACAATGTGGGAAGACGTTCTCTGTATTGGAATTTGCTAAGAATAATTATAAGCATGTTGTGTACTTGAATTTCTTTGAAAATCCGGATTACACCTCTGTGTTTTCCGGTTCTTTAGAGATAGATAATATTATTATGATGCTTTCCGCTCTATTAGGCAAAGGTGCAGTATTTGAAGCGGGAGAAACGGTGCTGATCTTTGATGAGATTCAAGAGTGTCCTGAGGCAAGGACAGCGCTTAAATTTTTTCAAATGGACGGTCGCTTTGATGTAATTGGTACGGGGTCTTTGTTAGGTGTAAAAGGATACGGAAAAGAACCCAGATCTGTTCCGGTTGGGTACGAAACTGTCATAGATATGTATCCATTGGATTTCGAAGAATTTCTTTGGGCAAATGAGATTGAAGAACCGATTGTAAATATGCTAAGAAAATGTCTGGAAGAAGCAAGACCGGTTCCTGATGCTATTCATAACAAATTGAAATATCTTTTATTACAATACACGGTTGTTGGTGGTATGCCCGATGTTGTTCAAACATTTGTAAATTCAAAGCAGATGAATGAGGTGCTTCGTATTCAACGCGATATTGTACGTTCTTACGAGGATGATATGGTAAAATATGCCGGGAAAGCAGATAAATCCCGTATTAAAGAATGTTTTCAGTCTATACCTAAGCAGTTAAGCAAGGAAAATAAAAAGTTTCAATATGCAGTCATTAAAAAAGGTTCCACAGCTGCAAAATATATGGGAAGTCTGCAATGGATAGAAGATGCCGGCATGATATCCCGGTGTTATAACCTGTCCATTACAGAGCTGCCTTTAGATGGCAATGCAATAGAAGATGTTTTTAAGGTATACATGAAAGACTGCGGGTTGTTTATCAGTATGCTGGAAGACGGAACACAGTATGATGTTTTACAGGGGAAACTGTATGGATATAAGGGGGCTATTTTTGAAAATTTAATTGCAGATATCTTTTCTAAAATGGGTCGTAAGTTATATTACTATCATAAAGATTCTGGTTTGGAAATAGATTTTGTGATGAGATATAAGGGGCAATGTACATTGGTAGAAGTAAAAGCTACAACCGGTAATGCCAAGAGTATAAGGACAATTTTAAATCATCCGGAAAAGTATCATGTTACAAGTGCAATTAAATTAGGAGATTATAATGTAGGCAATGAGAATCAGATTCTTACCTTGCCGCTTTACATGGCATTTTTGTTAGAAGAAATGTAGCTGACTTTGTGATTACCAGCTGAAAAGCATAAAAATCGATGATAATTGCCAAAGAAAGGACACCACATGGGGGAATATACAAAAAGCCTTGACCTTAAAGCAAAAACAGTAGTTTTAGATGAAGCAGATGATGAGGAAAGAGGCATATATGCAAAGATACTATACGACAATGCAAGAGCGTTTCGTGGTTTTGATCAGGCGATGATCGTTTTTCTTTCCGACCATGGCTATGCAGGGGATCCATCGGATATCAAGGCCATGGCTAAATTTGTCAGAACCAGGTTTGCAGAGGCGGATGTTCCACCTTTACATAACTTCAGGGATTTATTTAATCCTGGCAAAGGAAGCAGCCTGGAAACGGCATTTAAGATCTGCTTCGCCTTTCAGCTTACTGTACAGGAAACCAATGACTTTTTTAAGCGGGTTATGTTTGAACGGGGAATAGACTGCCATTTGCTCCATGAGGCTGCCTGTTATTTTGGTCTTAAACATCGTCTGCCTTACCGGGAAACAGTGGCCATGATCCAACAGATACCGAAAGGAAGGACAGGCACTATGGTTCCCACCAGGGATGTTCTTTATACCGTTAAGATTGTGGAAGATATAGAAGGAATTTCCGAAAAAGAAAATTTGATCCGTTACCTTACAGAGAATCTGGAAAGCTTTGCCTACAATAATGCTGGGGCCATAAAGTTTATTCAGTTTTTCTGGTCAAAAATTATTGGCCCGGAGGGGCTGGCTGTTAAGGAGGGTGAATTGATCAGTGAGATGCTCAATTCTCTTCATCCTGAAAAGGAAGACGATTTTGTGATCAGCAGTGAAAAGGCATCTACTTGGACCATATATTGTCAGATCATGGGACTGGATAAAAGGCAGGAGATGCTGTATTCATCGAATCGATCTCTTTCTCCTGTCTTCACGGACAATGTGCTGCTTCCTTTAAAAGCAAGTGATTGCTTCCCTTCCCAGCAGATCATTGATGGTATCCTCAGAGGCGAATTTGATGGCAAATATGAAAAGTTCAGAAAAATGCTCATTTTTTTGGCTTTTTATACTTACTGGGCAAAGATCCTTACTGACAAAAAGGATATCTTCTATTGTTCAGGCTATGAGGAGGGGGACAGATGTAAGGAAAGGATTAATAAATATCTGGCAGATGCAGGTTATCCGGAGTTATATCCCGGCAACCCCTATGATTGGATTTTTTTATGGTCCATGAATGATGATCAGCCCCTGAACACTTTTCGGGCTTATATGAGGGAGGTCTATATTGCTAAAACGTCGGATATAGCGGAAGTCTGAAAAGATGTTGTATCCAGAAAACCAGATAGAGCTTGCAGGGCTTTATCATAAGGTCATAGGAGAGGTGGTGACGGGATGGATTCCAGAATTGCATTAAGCCCGGGTAAGGAGCTTCAGTTATATAATAAAGAAGGTTCACCGATCAGGTACACCATCGTTAGAGAAATTGGCAGGGGATCTTCCTGCATCGTGTATGAAGCCTCACATAAGACGACCACAGGTGACGAAAAGCTGTACCGGATTAAGGAGTGCTATCCCCACAGACTGCAGATCTGTCGGGAAGAAAGCGGAAGGCTCCTTCCAGCGGCAGAAGACAAAAAAGAATTTGAAAAGTTTCAGAGGAAAATGCGCAGCTATTTTAAGATGGCCAACAGTCTGTTTTATTCAGAGGGAATAACCGGGATGCTGACCGACCAGTTGGATGTCCATACCTGCAACGATACTACATATATCATATCTGCTTTTTCTGCTGAAAAAACTTTAGCTACCTATCAGCCGGTGTCCATAAAGGAATGTGTGATACTGGTTAAGCAGGTGGCATATGTGTTGGAAAAGATCCATCAGCAGGGATTTCTCTATTTAGATACAAAGCCTGGTAATGTACTGGTAGTTGAGGGGCTGCCGAAGCGAATTCAGCTATTTGATTTTGATTCCCTGCTTTCTGTGGGGGAAATAAAAAACAGGAGAGGCCTGAGCTACAGCGATCTGCGTCTGTCCTATTCCAAAGGATTCGCGCCGATTGAACTGCAGACGGGTAGGATAGCGCATATCGGAGCACATACGGATGTGTTTGGCGTGGGAGCCTTGTTGTTTTATTTACTGTTCGGGGATACACCAACAGCAATGGACTCTGAAGCGGATGCCTTCTATCCCTTTGACCGGATGAACTACGACAGTAAGCGTTGTGACGATAAATTGTTTGCTGCTTTAACCCGGTTTTTCCATAAGGCCCTTGCCAATTATTATTTAGACCGCTATCCCGGTATGCAGGAGACTGTGGAAAAGCTTGAGGAAATAGAGAACCTTGCGGATACCATGATCCCCCGTATTTTTTCAACGATTCTGCCCGGAACACAATATATTCTTGGCAGAGAAAAAGAATTCAGGCAAATCGATGAATTTTTACGAGATCCGGAAAGCCGTTGTATGTTTGTTACCGGTATGGGTGGCATTGGAAAAAGTACGTTGGTAAGAGGGTATATACAGAGCCGGCGGCATGAGCTTGATACGGTTCTTTATCTGCAGTTTCTGGGGACGATGGAGACCACGATCGTAAACGATGGGAATATCGAAATAAATACCCTGGACTATTCCCAGTCGGAGCGATCCGGGAGAAGGTATTTTGATCAGAAAATACAAAAAATTCGTGAGCTGGTCAGAGGGACAAAGACGCTGATCGTTATCGACAATTTTTCCGGTGAAATCGACAGAGATACTTTAGAGGTGTTAAAGACGGACTGGAAGGTGATCATTGTATCGAGACAGGTGCCTTGCTGTCGCAACGCCAAAGAGCTGCAGGTTACTGCAATTTCGGACAGGAAGCTTCTTCAGGACCTGTTTGAATATTATCTGGAAACTTCCATATGTCCCATGGAACAGGAGGATTTTAACCATATTGCAGATAAAGTGAAAGGCCATACCCTGGTACTGGAACTGATTGCAAAGCAGATTGGCAGCAGCCATATGACCTTGGCGAAAGCCAGGGAACTGGTTGATGAACAGGGCTTTCCTCAGATGGCACCGGAGAAGGTGGATTATGAAAAGGACGGACAGACGGATAGGGAGACGATTGGAAACATCATCGATGTCCTTTTTCAGAAGAATCACCTGTCTAAAGAAAAGAGAATATTGCTGAAAACCTTATCGCTGACCGGGATTGGGGGAATAGAGATCAACCTGTACCAGAGAATTTTTCAGCTGGAATCCAAAGACGATATTAACGATGTAATAAAAGATGGCTGGCTGATGCTGAAAGGAGATATGATTTCCATGCATCCTGTCATTCAGGAAGCCGTTCATCAATGGGAGTGGACACTGATATATCAGAAAGCTGCCAAACAGTTTTTATCCTATTTTCACGTAAAAATCCGTATGGAAGGGAGGAAGAATAACTGTCCCAAAAAGCTGTATGGCGGAATAAAGGATCCCTCGCCGGCCGACAGAAGAAAACTGGAGGCTTATTTATGGCAGGCAGAACAGATTTTAGAACAGGGTAAACGGGAAAAAGAAATAAAGCAGCTTGAAGAATACCAAAACCTTTTGTTTATTACAATTCTTTACATGCCCTGTTACCGGGAAGACTATATTCTGTCTGAAACCGGGAGGATTTTTTCTGAATATAAGGATAATTTTGTATGGGAAAAAACTCCCGGATTGTGGGAACAAAAGGAGGGTGAAAATTTACTCACCCTGCTTAAGATTTATCGAAAAGCCGCCCTGGTCTATGCGGATAAGGGAGAGATTAAGGCGATGAAGAGGACGATTTCCCTGGCAGGAGACATGGCAAAACGGGTTCGTCATCATCAGGCATATGCCCTGTATTACGACCTGGCTTCAGAATATTATGATGTATTACTTAATGGGGCTTATGATGCAATAACGGCTGAAGAAGAAAAGCTTCTGCAGAAGTTATTGGTTAACATCGACAAGACAATTCGCTATGCAAAAAAGTTGATCACAAAAGATACGGAACACTTATATGCCAAAAATCTCTTGGCGAAGGCAACCATATTGATGAGAAGCAATCGTGGAAAAAAGAAGGAGATCAAAAAGCTGATTACCTTGGCGAAAAGAGTGATTGAAGACAATACCCTGCCCTATGCGGATGTACGACACCAATATTATATGGTCTGTGGCTGGTATTTTGCCCTGATCGGAGAAGATATTCAAACTGTAGAAGAGATGATCCATCAGGCAAATGTGCTGTCGGATGAGATTTTCGCAACGGATATGGATAAAATTGACTGTACCATCGTACCCTGTGCAAATATCTATCTGGAGCTTCAATGCCATGAAAGGGCTATGGAACAACTGTGTGAGGGGATTAAGCTTTGTTTAAGGCATAAGGAGTTGGAAATCTATGATCGGAAAAGAAAGGAGTTATATGGTTATTTACGTGAGGTGGCTGACAGGGCAGACGAACCGGAGCGGTATCGGAGGCTGATCGGGCATATCAATCAGGAAGAGCTACAGGAGAAAGAGACTTTTTTCATGATTCTGGATGATTTGTGTTCTGGCTTTTTCGATAAAGAATAATCCATATAGCAGGAGGGATGAGAAAACCCGGGCGATTTATTTCGTTCCGGGTTTTTGGCATTTGTGAAGAAGGAATAGCAAATGTAGTGCATGTTTTACCCGGGTAAAAAATTGCACCGTCAAAACCAGAAGAAAACAAGTGGGTGCTACACTCCACCCATCAGGATGCAAACGTAAGTGCTGCCTAAAAAGCCTTCGACTGCCCCTGACATGCAAGCTTAGGCTGGAGGGGGTAATGGATGGGTGAATATAGAACCTTGCAGGAAATACATCATCTGCTGGGGGTGAGCAGGCGTGCAGTACAGGGCTATGAAAAACTGGGGTTGGTAGCTGCTTCCGGCAAAAACAAATATGGATATTTGCTTTATGGTGAAGATGAGGTAAAGCGGATAGACACAATCAAGAAGTATCAGCAGTTTGGTTTTAAGCTTAAGGAAATCAAAGTGCTTATTGATGCTCCGGATCAGATCGTAAAGGAGGCTCTGGAAAGGAGGGTTGAACAATTGAGGGAAGAGCAGGTAAAGCTTAAGGCCTTGATGATAGAAGCAGAAGTGCTAATCGAAAAACTTAGTGGAGGGTAAACAATATTTCAAACGTTTTTAAGACTCTGCTGGCCATAAAGGTCAGTGGGGTTTTTTAAGATGATTTTTTTTAAAAATGTAAAATTTACTTGACATATAATGTAAAACTAACTATACTAAAAATGTAAAGTGTATTATACATAACTGAAGGAGGTGAAAAATGCGTAATCGAATTAAGGAGCTGAGAAAGGAGAAGCGCATATCCCAGGAAGAGCTGGCCAGTGCAGTAAAGGTGACGAGGCAGACCATTATTTCTCTGGAAAATGGGAAGTATAACGCATCCCTTATTCTGGCCCATGCAATAGCCGTGTATTTTGGGAAGACCATTGAAGAAATTTTTTTATTTGAGGAGGAAGGATCATGTTGATCAGGGAAATTGTATCGGGAAAAAGTAAAATTGAAGAAAGAATTAAATTGCGTAATTTATATTGTGCTTTTATGATGATTCTGGGTGTGGTATCTATATGTGTGGGAATTTATGTACCCCTGGATTCCGGAAATGCTGAATATTCTTCCGGTTTCTATGTGGGCCTGGGCTGTGGAGTGACGATTGCAGCGATGCTTACCATCATAAAAAACCTCCGTCTTTTGAAAAATCAGGAAGCATTACAGGAGCGGGATATTTATGAGTCTGATGAGCGGAATCGTTTGCTGGGACTGAAAAGCTGGTCCTATGCAGGCTATGCCATGTTTATCCTGCTCTACATCGCCATGCTATTTGCAGGTGCCATAAATGTTGTTGTGATGAATACGCTGCTCGTCACCCTTGGTATTTTTGCTCTCTGCCTGTTTATTTCAAAAACAATGTTAAAGATGATCATGTAAGCCCCCAATACAAAAACGGCAGAGCTTCGGTTCCTGCCGTTTTTGTATTGGGAAGTATTCAAAGATCTTTTAGAATGTTATAATGAACATATAAATATGAAAATTGAGGAGGGGTGATAATGAAAACTTCAAAAAAGATTTTCTTTTTACGTTAAGAACACGGGAGGAAACAGATGAAAAATACAATGGAACTCTTTTCTACAGCTGCTAAACTTATTCTGATCCTTTTTGGTATATGTCTGGCCGGAGTAGTGTTACTTGTAATGGTTTTTCTTATTTTTGTGGGAGCCATGGGAGAGGAAAAGGTGACCCAGATCATCCCCTCCCCTGATGGAAGTTACCGGGTAGAGATGATCAGCTATAATGAGGGTGCTCTGGGGGGCTCTGTTGAAGTAAGACTGGTAGAAGTCACAAATTTAAAAAGGTTATCGGAAGTGGGAGAAAAACCCAGAGGAAAGGGAGAAACGATTGCAAGGGGAAACTGGGGTGATGACGAACGGATGACTGTAATTTGGACAGAGGACACTCTGTTCCAGCTCATCTACATATATGATTCCGGCAGTAGGGCTGTCATGGAGGTAAGTATCGGTGAGGATGGTGTCACCACCAGTGGCTGGGAATATCCGGAACAGAAGGAAATCCCGTCAGAGGAAGAAAATTCTGAAGAAAACAGGAAAGAAAGAGTGGAACAGGAGTGACAATCAATGCGATATGAAGAACTGATTTCAATTTTATCCGTTGCGGAAAAATTAAAATGTAACACCAGACACGCGGATACCTCCAGCGGAAGGAGGGAAAGTGTGGCAGAGCACAGCTGGAGACTGGCGCTGATGGCCATGCTTCTGGAGGATGAATTTCCGGACACGGATATCAACAAAGTGATCAAAATGTGTCTGATCCACGATCTCGGAGAGGCTTTTACGGGAGATATCCCTACCTTTGACAAGACGGATGAGGATTCGCGAAAGGAGGAAAAACTCTTCCAAAAGTGGGTGGCGGGTTTTCCTAAGCCGCAAAAAGAGCAATTTTCAAGTCTTTTGGAGGAAATGGAAGAGCTGGAGACCAAAGAAGCCAGGCTGTATAAGGCTTTGGATAAGCTGGAGGCAGTGATTCAGCACAACGAAGGGGATATCGCTTCCTGGCTGCCGTTGGAATATGATCTGCAGCTGACTTATGGCACAAAAGAGGTGAAATTTTCGCCCTACCTGATGGGGCTGAAAGAATACATCAACAACCAGACCAGGGAAAAGATAAGAAAGGAAGCGTCGAAAGGGCATCATAAGTAGGGGTTACCCCATGATATAGCATCAGCGGAAGGATAAACCACAAAATATCCATATTTTCTTTCGGCTTTTACTACCATGAAGACAGGTTTTATGTTAAAATAGAACAGAAGGACTTCAATTTAAGCAGTAGGGTACATACAGCTTGCCAATATGCATGGGGATTAATATGAAAAGTATTTTATCGATTACGGCCAACCTCTCGGAAGAAGAGAAGATGAAGATGTTGAGAAATATGACGGGTAAGAAGCTGGATGGAAATGTGGACTATGATTCCGTCAATGAAACTGCTCTTATGGACTGTGCAAAGAGAGACCGGGCGAAGCAGGAAATCTTGGTTTATATGCTTCAGTGCATGAAGGAAGAGTATAAGATTGATGATCCGGGAGATCTTTTACTTCTGTGGGAGGACTATAAGGCGAAGCATAACATTGTGATAAAGGAGCAGACGTCCTATGAATGATATGTTTTATAAGATCGAATACTGCCTGAAATATAAGGATGAAATGGTATTCAAATTCAATATCAAAAATAAGAGTCTGACTATGGTGAATGAAAAGCTTCTTCCTCTGTCACTGAACAACAGACCTCAGGATTATTCGCTGGTGCAGAAATTTATTGCAGACAGGATTCTGATGCTGAACAGGGAATTCTGCAAGGAGATTCTTACGGCCTGTGGTATTGAGGATCAGAATGACATGAATATCTGCATCGTCTGCAAAGGCTTGAGCTTTCGGGATAATTACTGGATCAGCCGGACCAACAGTACGGAGAAATGGGCTGATGTGAACCTCTATCAGAATGAATTTTCCGTCAATATCTCTAAGGTGGCCTTGACCGGTAATATGAAGGATGCCACCATCGATGGCAGACTGGGAGATAAGATATTCACGGGGGAATTGACCAATAAGGGAACCCGGGCAAAATGTTATTTCAGGCACAACAACAGACTGTATCTGTTTAAGCATGAGACCAGAGAAGAGATCATGTCGGAAATGGTCACCTCGCATATAGCAGATGCCTTGAATGTACCCTGTTCCACTTATCGAAATGTGAATTTATATGAGAAGGAATGCTCGGCCTGTGAGATCTTCACTTCGGAGGACAGGGAGCTGATTCCCTGTCGGGATATATTATCCCACTATAACATCATTACCATGAACCATAAAAGTAAATGCTATCAGGCGTTCATGACAGTGGACTGGGTAAATTTTATGAAAATGCAGATATTGGATTATGTCACCCTGAATACGGATCGCAACAGGGATAATTTTGGGTTGTTGAGCAGTAATGGAAGTCTTATCAGCCTTTTTCCGTTATTTGACCATGATTCCTGTTTTAAAGGGGTGAGTACCAATGGAGTATATTTTCCCACGGGTATGACCTTTGCCAAAACGTTGGAGATGCTTAAAGACACCTACAGTGACAGTTACAAAATGCTGCAGCCGGATATTCAGCGCTTTAAGGAGATTGTCACCTCTGAAGAATTCAAGGAGTTATTCTTAAAATACAAATCCTCCATTTTGTATTATGGGATGATCGGGAGGGTCAATAATCTATGAAGGAAACCATACGTTTATTTGACCGGGATGGTTATGCCAGGTCATTTACAAGTAAAGTGATTTCCTGTGAGGCTCTAGAAGAGGGAAGCTTTCGGATCGTACTGGAAGAAACCCTCTTTTTTCCTGAAGAGGGAGGACAGAGCTCTGACAGGGGGAAATTGAATGAGGTCAGGGTAAAGGATGTACAAAGTGACGCCGGTGTGATCTATCACTATACGGACAGAGCCTTGGAAGAAGGTGAAACGGTACAGGGAGAGATTGACTGGGAGCATCGGTTTTCCCATATGCAGCAGCATACCGGTGAACATATTTTTTCAGGAACCGTAAACCGTCTGTTTGGGTTGAACAATGTAGGATTTCATCTGAGCGATCAGATTGTAACTATGGATTTTGACGGTGTATTGACCATGGAAGAGTTGGAAACTGTTGAATGGGAGGTGAACCGTGCCATTGCAGAAAATGTGGAGATTCGGGTCAGTTATCCATCACATAAGGAACTGGAAACCCTGGAATACCGTAGTAAGATTGAAATTGAAGGCCAGGTCCGTATCATTACAATCCCGGGCCATGACGTCTGTGCCTGCTGTGCGCCTCATGTGAAGCGTACCGGTGAAATTGGTATGTTAAAGATCATGACCGTCCAGAACCATAAAGGAGGTATCCGGGTAAGCATCTTATGTGGCTTCAGAGCACTTAGGGCTTTTCGGGAAAAAACAAAGATCATTTCCACACTGACCAATATGCTGAGTACCAGTCAGGAAAATCTGCCGATCCAGATCGAGAAGCAGAAAAATCGGATTTATGCCCTGAAGGGAGAACTGGGATTGGCAAAACAGAAGTTAATGGAATATAGAATTGAAAAACTTTCACCGGATCAGGCAAATGTACTGTTGTTTGAAAGTGATCTGGAAACGGTAGTGGTTAGAAATACTGTAAATGCTCTTGTAAAGAAGCATGACGGCATCTGTGGGATATTCGTGAAAAAAGAAGATGGTGGTTATCAGTATATTCTGGGCAGTAAAAACGTCAACTGTAAAGAAATAGCAGCTTTGCTCAGAGAAAAGCTGGCTGCTAAAGGTGGTGGAAGTGAGGCTATGATACAGGGCTCAGTAGAGGCTTCCAGGGAAGAGATAGAGAAGGTGCTGGGATAAGCAGAAGATTTCCCGGGGTTAGGGATTTTAAGGCTGAACTGCGTTGTATTTGTCGAAATATTGTGATAAAATTATAACACATATTATGGGGAGGATTCTGCCATGGATGTGGTATTTATGATATTGGGAGATATTTTAGGTAGTAAGATCACACTCTTTTTGCTTACTATGCAGCTTAACTTAGCCGCTTTTTATTTTGTGAAGCGGATGATTGCCATTGGTGCCAAAGTCTCCAGGCGTTGGCTGTTATTTTTATTCGCTTTTTTAAATTCTGCAGTGTCTCTGGCCATGCAGAGCAGCAGTGGCGGACATGCGAATCTATTGATCATTTCATTTTTATCAGCTTTTTTTATTCTTGAAATGGCTTTGCTTTATCGTGCAAATTGGTGGCCCTATCTGAATATCTACTGGATGTCGGCCATGCTTTTGCAGTGTTCTTATTTGGTCAGTTGTGCAATTGTTAACCTGAAATTATACGCCTCCTGGGAGATAGGCAGTTCCAGCCATCGCTATGCTATTTTCTCAATGAGCATGCTAATCTCCTCCCTGGTTTTTATCTGTACGGCAAAAACCCGGGCTTCTTTTCTGATCGTGCTTTCTGATCTGATCCATGATCGGTCACGGAGCCTGCTGTTGGTATGTTATTCAGCTATTTCCACTGTAGTACAGGCACTTTCCGGCCGTCTCATTTCCAAATTGCTCTATGCAGAGTTGCCGGATTATGTTAAGGAGGCCCTGTACCTGGATATCCTTCTTAAAAATGTACTGATTTTAGGAGGAAGCTTTCTCATCGTATTCTTTTTGATTAAGCAGGAGCAGAGCAATCAACGCAGCATGACCCTGGAACAGAATCTTCAAACTGAGCGTGATTTTCGTGGGAATCTCCAAAGCAATGCTCTGTTCAGCTATTGTGCGAATGTTACCCGGGATCGCTTTGTAGAGGGCTTTGGTACCTTCACCTTTGATCCGGAGGAAGGGTACAATAATAGTATCATGAATTTTATTATGGATAGCGTGCATCCGGAGGATATGGATATTCTGACGGAGCTTGCTACTCCTGAGAGCTATGAGAAACATCTGGAAGAAGAACCCAATTTTACCCTTCGTATCAGGATGGCACCAAGGGCACTTTTGTCCATTCCGGATTTCAGACCTCCCAAAGAGGCATTGTTGCTGCTCTCTTCAAACAGAGAATGGATCTGGGTGGAATTTCGCATCACTACAGTGCGTGAGTCGGTGAGAGGTGATATTTTGATCTATGTCTCTCTCTGCAGTGTAGATAAAGAGATGTCTGAACGGGAAATGCTGATCCATGCGGCAAATACGGATCCGCTTACCGGTCTGTTAAACCGAAGCGGACTGGAGGAACTCCTTCAGGATTATCTGAACGAAAAAGGAGCGTCAGGCGCACTATTTATTATTGATATGGATTATTTTAAAAGTGTAAATGACCTTCTGGGACATCCCACAGGAGATAAGGTTTTACAGGAAATGGCAGATACACTGAACACTGTATTCAGAGAGCGTGATGTGATCAGCCGGCTGGGTGGTGACGAGTTCTGTGTGTTTGCGCATAATATGACGGATAAAGAGCTGGTTGCCCGAAGGGCACACCAGCTGAATGAGTGTTGCCGCAGAACCTACAGTTCTGAGGATGATAAAATAAATGTTCAGGTATCCTTAAGTATCGGTATAGCCATTTGTAATGAGGAGGAAAAAAGAAGTTATCAAACATTGTATTCTCAGGCAGATACTGCGCTTTATGAAGCCAAGGCTGCCGGTCGTAATACATACCGGATCTCGGCCTGATGCAAGTTTTTTACAGCTGTCCTTTTTATCGGACAGCTGTTTTTTTATACTGGTCTTAACGTTGAGTTACAACTTGAAGGTTAAGACCTCTTAAGCAGGCAGAAAGGACGATATGATGAAAGTAAACAATACAAGGAAACGAATTTCTCTAATGGAAGCATTTGTTCCTCCCCTGGCAGGGCTAATTCTTCAGATCTTGCTATATCTGGCTATGGGTGTGGATCTTAAGGAGGTTTCCCTGGTATTTATGATCGTATTCTGGGTGGTAATTTCTGCAGCCACTGCAATGGCTTTTGAACGGATGGAGTCCAGGCGGGGATAAAGATTCAGGAAATACTGTGTAGGAACCGGATTTTTAACGGTAGGTGAGGTAGTAGTGGAGGCAGCGATAAAAATATGCTAAACTGCTTGTAAAATAAAAAAGTAACACAGCAATACTATCCCAACCGGAGAAAGAGAGAAGCTGACATGCCCAAAGAACCCAACCAGAAGCTTAAACTGCTGTATCTGATGAAAATTTTATTGGAGAAAACAGATGAAAATCATGGCCTCACCATGTCTGAGCTGCTTTTGTCTTTGGAAGCTTATGGTATTTCCTCAGAAAGAAAGAGCATTTATAGTGATATAGAAAGCCTTCGTCAGTACGGAATGGATATTATTGGGGAAAAACAGGATAAAAGCTATCGCTATTATGTGGGAAAAAGAGAGTTTGAGCTGGCGGAATTGAAGCTTTTGGTAGACTCGGTGCAGGCGGCCAAATTTATTACAGCAAAAAAATCGGGGGAACTGATCAAAAAAATTGAAAATCTGACGAGTAAGCATGAAGCCGGGAAACTCCACCGTCAGGTTTATGTGGCTGAACGGATAAAAACCATCAATGAAAATATTTATTATAATGTAGATGTCTTACATACAGCCATTGCTACCAATGTTAAGATCACCTTCCAGTATTTTCAGTGGAATGTCCAAAAAGAGATGGTATTAAAACGCTGTGGAGAACGATATGCAGTCAGTCCCTGGGCATTGTCCTGGGATGATGATAATTATTATCTTATTGCCTTTGACCACAGGGAAGATAAGATCAAACATTTTCGGGTGGATAAGATGCTCAATATCGAGCTTTCTGCGGAGCAGAGAGAAGGCCGGGAGAGTTTTGGAGGTTTTGATATTGCACAATATAACCGGAAAATGTTTGGAATGTTTGGGGGAGAGGAAGAGATGGTAACGCTGGAGTGTGTGAATGAGCTGGCAGGAGTTATTATCGACCGCTTTGGAAAAGAAATTACTCTTCACAAAAAAGGAAGCACACATTTTACAATAAAGGTAAAAGTGGCAGTCAGCAGGCAGTTTCTTTCCTGGGTAATGGCTCTGGGAGAAGGAATACGCATCCTTTCTCCTGACAGTGTAGTGGAAGGGATCAGAGAAGAGATAAAGAGGCTTGCAAAGCAGTATGAAAGAAGGGAGTAAAAAGTAAAATTTTTGTCAAGTCAGGGGTGAACTGTGGTATAATTTTAAAGAAAGTATTTAAAACGGCAGAAATATTTATAAACCAGGCTATAAAAGTTTACTCAAAATAATCAGGAAGGAAGTGTACCAATGATGAAAAGTAAAGAGTTAACCCCACAGCAATACCGGCGGAGCAACACGGTAATGTTCATTATTCTTGCTCTCTGTTACATTCTTTATACAGGGGTAGACATCAGTAATATGATGAAGTCCACCGTACATACAGCAGGAATCGTACGGTGTGTCTATTATATTGTAATGATGCTGGTCACTGCTTTGGTGGTCAGGCTGATGGCAGAAAAAAAGGTAACCATGATTTTTATGGCCCTTACTTTTCTGTCCTCATATGCCATTTTGGTATTTGGAAACGGAGTGGGAACCTTATCCCTTGTTTTTCCGGCATTGATCGGATTCATGATTTATTTAAACAGCAGGGTAGTGATGCTGGGATGCATCAGTACCTTTATCATATGTGTCATAAAGACCTATCTGGTTAAGCAGGCAGGAGACACCCTGTCCTTTGGATTTTCCAATGTGGTAACCATGGGGCTGGTCATCAGTGTCTTCGGCTCTTATCGGGCTATAGGTCTGCTAATCGATTTCAGTAAGGAAGATCAGGCTTCTATCGAAAAGGAGGCCGATCATCGAAAGGAAGTGGCCGAACAGGTGGCTATTATCGTAGAGAAACTGGACAGGGCTTTTGTGAAGGTCATGGATGAGCTGGATAAGATCAATATTTTTATGGATAATGCCCATGGAGCAATGGAGGATATTGCGGAAAGTTCTGAAAGTACAGCAGCTGCTGTAAACAGTCAGGCAGATATGACGGGTCAGATTCAGGGACGTTTGGAAAGTGCCCAGAAGACGGCTTCACGGGCAAGAGACATTACACAGCAGGTAAATGCGGTTATCATTCAGGGAAAGAAGCTGGCTGATGATCTGCAGCAGCAGTCCGTACTGGTAGATGAAAATACGACAATGATCTCAAATACAGTAAGGCTGCTGGTAGAAAATGTGCAGAAGGTTTCCGGGATTACAGATTCCATAATGGCCATTTCCTCTCAGACCAATCTTTTGGCGCTCAACGCCAGCATTGAAGCTGCACGGGCCGGTGAAGCAGGAAGGGGATTTGCAGTGGTGGCAGACCAGATCCGTAATCTGGCTGAGGAAACCAAGGTTTCTACGGAACAGATAACCGGTATTATCAATGAATTGACATCCATTACCGATAATACGCAGACCGGTATAGATAAATCGGTATCCAGCATTAATATGCAGCGACAGAAGGTGGAGGAAGTCAATACCAGCTTTTCCCAGGTAGAAAAAGGCATGGGTGAACTGAATCAGGGTGTGGAAAGCATGGGATATGAAGTGGATGAGGTTCTTTTGGCAAACAGTAGTATCGTAGAGAGCATTTCACAGGTATCGGCAGCTTCAGAAGAAGTGTCGGCAGGAACCCAGACCAGTAAGGATACGATCAACGATGCATTTGATAGCCTGCATATTTTTTGTGAGGTCTTTAATGAAGCCTTTGAGGCTTTGGAGGTGTTAAAAAATACAGTAGAAGTTTAAGAAAGAATGATGCAACAAATTATACATGCCCCGACTCTTATGAATAAGAAATGCATTTCAAGCGAGGTGGGAATATGGAGCAGTTCATAAAACTGTATGAATCGGTGTACAGGGATTTATATCGGTTTGCCTGCTATTATCTGGGAAATACACAGGATGCAGAGGATGCCGTATCAGAAGCAGTTCTCAAGGCTTATGAGAGTTTTCATCAGCTTCGGAAGCCAGAAGCCTTCCGTTCCTGGATCTTTACGATTCTGGTCAATCAGTGTAAAAAAGTACTGGTAAAAAGGAGCGCAAGAGGGACAATGGAATTATTGGAGGAACCCTCTTATACTCCTAAGATGTGTGATTCCGTTATAACGGGTGAATTAATGGCTTCATTATCCGAAGAAGAAAGACAGATCATCAGTCTGGTTGTCTTTGGCGGATATAAAGGCGCGGAGATTGCCCGGATCATGAACTGTAAGCATAGTACCATCCGCTCCAGGTACAGACGAGCGTTAAAAAAGCTGGAAAAGCAGATTCTGGAACAGGAGGTGCGGCATGAAAAGTAAAAAAGATCTTTCTGCGCAGATAATGCAGGAAGCACAGAAGATAGATATTCCGGATAGTATTCAGCCGGATACTATGCGTAAGAAGCTGGAGGAGCATATTTTGCTGTCTACCGGACAGGGAGAGGAAATTGGAGGAGCGCAGCAGCAACAGAAGGTCCGTAAAGAGGAAAAAAAGAAAACTGTGCTGAATATTTCGCTAAATAAGCTATTGCCAGTGGCAGCCTGTCTGGTATTGATACTGGGAGCGTTTTTTTTGACCAATCTTAGAGCCGGTTTTTCCACAGATAAGGCAGAAAACATGGGAACAGATCTGGCAGCAGAGGAGACAGAGAAAGGAGGGGAGCTTTCAACAGCTATAACGGTAGAGCTGGCAGAGGAACTGCCCAAAGGCCCTGATTTTGGAGAAGCTACCTATGAAGAAATTTATGCTTCCATGCTCTTGCTGTGGGAAGAGGAAAAAGCAGAGAGCATTTCTTTTCGCAACGATGAAGTGACTGGGGGAACGGCGGAACCCATGGAAGGAATGATCGCAGATACAACAGTGGAGATGGCTGCACAGGAGTCAGCTTCAGAGACAGGCAAAAGTGTAAACAGTGGGATTCTTGAGGGAAATGTCTATGAAGCTGAGGTGGGTGTTTCCTATGCGGAAAACGAAAAAGAAATGGCTGCAGAGGATGGGGCAGCTACAGAAGAAAACTTCGGAATGACCAATATTCAGATGGTGGGAGTGGACGAAGGAGATATTATCAAAAATGATGGGCGTTATCTTTATCAGATCGTAGGAAGAGCCGCAGATAACGGCCTTCAGCAGACCATACAGATTGTAGACACCAAAGAGGGACTGAACCGGGTGGGCTGCATTGGTAATTTTGATAACATTCAGGAATTTTATGTCAGTGATGACTGTCTGGTTATTATTGAGACCAAATATCTGGATTATCCTGTGTATGCAGAGGGGACTGTGAATGATTATTATGACAGGATGTACCGAAGCAATGCCTATCATGAGATTTCGTTTTATGATATCCGTAACCGGGAAGAACCACATTTTATTAAACGTTTTACGTTAAATGGTGAGTATACTTCCTCAAGAATCAGTGATGGATATTTCTATGGTTTCAGTCGTTTTTATGCCAGCCCGGGAGAGGGGGAGGCAGATTATGCAGCCTATATTCCCAAAGTAGATGGAAACTATCTGACCAGCAGCCAGATTCTTTTACCTGAGGAAAATAGAGGAACTTCCTATCTTGTTCTGGTGTCGGTAAATATGGACAATCCTAAAGAATTTGTAGAAACAAAAGCTATCGTGTCTACCGGAGATCTGTATTATGTCAGTGGTGAAAATATTTATGTCACTTCTTTTCACTCTGCTCCTGAGCAGAAGGGTTGGAGCAGCACCTCTACAAACATATTAAAGTTTGCTTATGATGAGGGCGAGTTTTCCCTGGAGGCCGAAGGAACAATAAAAGGACAGCTGGAAAGCAGTTTTTCGCTGGATGAATACGAGGGTTATCTTCGAGCGGTTACAACAGTACAGGAATACAATTACCGGGCACTTACCGATGACAGGACGGGAAAGCATATCGGATATGAAGTACTGCGGGAAAAAGAAACCAACTCCCTGTATGTATTGGATGAAGAGCTTGAGGTGGTAGGAAAGATAGAAGATCTGGCTGAGGATGAACGGATTTATTCGGCTCGTTTTCTGGGAGAAACAGGGTATTTTGTTACCTTTAGACAGACGGATCCTCTGTATGCAGTAGATCTGTCCGATCCCGCCAGGCCTGGGATTTTAAGTGAGCTGAAGATCAGCGGTTTCTCAGAATATCTCCATCTTTACGGAACAGACCGCCTTTTGGGAATCGGCATGGAAGCAGATGAAGAGACGGGAATACAGGAGGGGATGAAGCTATCCATGTTTGATATTTCTGATCCCGGAGATGTACAGGAAGCTGCCAAACTGAACCTGGAACACTATGATTACAGTGAAGCCCTATATAACCACAAGGCAGTTTTGGTACATGCCGGGGCTAATATTATTGGTTTTGAGGCAGAAGGCTACAATGACCGATATATGAGAAAATATCTTCTTTTTTCTTATGATTTTGAAAAAGACAGTTTTATTCGGGAAATGGAGCTGGATGCAAAGGATATCAATGGCAATTTCTGTCAGACCCGCGGCACCTTTATTGGAGACGTGTTCTATCTGCTTAGCAGTGACGGAAGTATTACAAGCTACGATCGGGAGAGTGGAAGGAAACTGGAAACACTGGAGTTTAATTCAGGAAAGAATTGATCAAAGAGGTTTCTTGGAGAATAGAGAATAAGAATTAGTTAGAAAAGCAATGGAAACTGCCTTATCATTCTAAAATCAACAGGATGAAGAAAGAATGATAAGGCAGTTTCTGTTATTTTTAACAGTTTATTCGATCTCAATCAGCTCATATTCTCTTGTACCAATGCCAAGAGCAGCGGCAGCCTCAATGGTATGGACACCGTTTTGGCTTTCGATCCTTTCAATCAGGTGAGCCTGTCCGGGATCTGAGGTGGCAGCATAGACCAGATCCAGACATGCCTGATCAATGGCCACTGGATCCAGAGAAACCAGAATACCGATATCGGTCATGCAGGGATCTTCAGCAACTGCACAGCAGTCACAGTCTACGGACATATTTTTCATCACATTTACATAGACGATTTTTTTCTGGAAATAATCGATGATGGAAGCTGCGGAATCAGCCATACTTTCCAGGAAAGAATCATGATCGGAGGTCCAGATTTCTTTGATATTTCCCACTCCGTGAATATAAGCCTTGCCATAAGAGGAGGCGATACCGATGGAAAGCTGTTTAATGGCTCCGCCGTATCCACCCATAGGATGCCCTTTAAAATGGGAGAGGATCAAAAGAGAATCATAGCCTGCCAGCCCCTTTCCTACAAAATTTTTCCGAATTTTCTTTCCTTGAGGAATAGGCAGCTCCAGATCCGGCCCCTCAGCATCCAGAAGCTCTACGGGAAAGCTGGTACTCCATCCATGCTCCTTCAGCGTCTGCAAATGCTTTTCGGTAGTATTTCGGGTTCCTTCATAAGCGGTATTGCATTCAATAACGGTTCCGCCTACATGATCCACAAGGGGCTTCCAAAAGTCGGGGCGAAGAAAATTCTGGTTACCGGTCTCACCTGAGTGGACTTTAATCCCCACCTTGCCGGTAAGGGGTGAATCAAGAAGCTGATAAAGCTCCAGAACCTTTTCAGGATTAATAGTTTTTGAAAAAAACACTTTTGCACTCATTGTTTATTATTCCTCTCATTCTTTTCTGATAACAAATTATTAGCCGGATAGGAATATTATAGCACAGAAATTGGAAAAATGTGAAAAAATGGTGAAGAAAGCACAGGGGCCTTTGACAGCAGGGAGAGTATTTCCTATACTGAAAGAAGCTGCCAGAGAAGAAGCTTTCTAAAGAAAAAGGCGGCAGAGCGAGGAAAATGATGAAACATTCTATTCGCAACCAATTTGCGGTTATTTTTATTGGAATGATGGCAGCAACGGTAGGGCTTTGCTGGCTTCTTAATATTCTTTTTCTGGAATCCTATTATACGGAAAAAAAAGAAAAGGCTCTTTTAGAGGTCTATGGAATAATTAATCAGGCAGCAATAGAGGGAACCTTTGAAACAGATGATTTTTTTGGAGTCACCCTGTCCAATCTATGCGGGAGATATAATATTGATGGATTGGTGGTGGATACAAAAAGTCAGGAAATCAAGGCCTTTGGCAGGAATCAGGAGCAGTCCAAATTTCAACTTTGGGACAATCTTTTTTTTCTGGACAGGCAGCAGGGAAAATACATGCAGGAAACGAAGCAGTATAAGATGACTATTGTAATGGACAAAAGGACCGGAACAGAGTATTTGGAGCTATGGGGAAATCTGGACAGCGGGGATGTTTTTCTACTCAGGACTCCTTTGGAAGGTATCCGTGACAGTGTAAAGATCTCCAATCAGTTTCTTGCTTATATTGGTACCTTTGCCACCCTCAGCAGTGGTGTAGTCATCTGGTTTTTAACGAAAAAATACACAAAACCAATTATGGAGCTGGTAAAGATATCCGAGAAGGTGGCTAATCTGGATTTTGATGTAAAATATCAGGGGAAAACAGACAATGAGATCGGAGTACTGGGAGAGAATATCAATCATATGTCATCAGAGCTGGAAAAGACGATTTCCGAGCTGAAAACAGCAAATAATGAATTGATCAGGGATATCGAGAAAAAAACGCAGATGGAGACTATGCGAACGGAGTTTTTGTCCAATGTTTCCCATGAATTGAAAACACCCATTGCCCTGATCCAGGGTTACGCGGAGGGGCTTAAGGATGGAATTTTGGAGGATGAGGAAGAAAGAGAGTTTTATTGCAATGTTATCGTTGACGAAGCACAAAAAATGAATGAAATGGTAAAAAAGCTTTTGAATCTGAATCAGCTGGAGTTTGGAAACGATCCTGTCACCATGGAACGATTTGACCTTTATGCGTTGATCCGAAACTATCTTCAGTCAGCAGAAATTCTTGCCAGACAGAATGATGCCCAGGTGGAATTTACAGCAAGTGGACCAGTTTACGTTTGGGCAGATGAATTTAAGATTGAAGAGGTATTTGCCAATTATTATACCAATGCGCTGAATCATGTGGAAACAGGAAAAGAGGGAAAGAAGAGAATACAGATTACCCTTGAGCCCAGACAGGGCATGGTGAGAGTGGGAGTATATAATACAGGAAACCGGATTCCGGAAGACAGCATCCCACGACTCTGGGATAAATTTTATAAGGTGGATAAGGCCAGAACAAGAGCTTACGGAGGAAGCGGTGTGGGATTATCCATTGTAAGAGCCATTATGGAATCCATGAATCGAAAATATGGAGTGGAAAATCAGGAAGAAGGAGTTTTATTTTGGTTTGAGCTTGAACAGGGATAATTTTTTTGTTGCAGGAAATGAAAAAAATGGTATGATAGAATATAGGAAATAAATTTAAATCGGGTGGTGTACCATGAAGAAAAAAAGTCTATTTGCAGTAATGCTGGCCTGTTCTCTGGGATTAGCATTAACAGGCTGTAGCCAGAGTCAGGAGTTGACTTTATCAGAACAGGATCAGCAGCTGGTGACTGAATATGCAGTAAACGTTTTGATGAAGTATAATGCCGGAAGTAATATGCGTGTGCTGAGTGGTCAGGAATTGCTTCAGGCAGAGGCAGAAGAGCAGGCCAGGCTGGAGAGAGAGGCCAAGAGACAGCAGTTGGCAGCAGATTATCAGGATTCCCAGCAGACTCAGGAAACCGTAAGTGGTTCCAGTACATCTGCAGGCTCAACCAGCGAGGCAGAAACCATTGCCACCATAGAAGATTTGGGAAATTTCATGGCTCTCGACCAGATTGCCATTACCTATCAGAATTATGAGATAACCGATTCCTATCAGGAACCTGACGGGATGGGGATGATGGCTATAGATGCAGGTAATGGAAAGTCATTGCTTGTGGCTCATTTTACCGTAAGTAATAACAGTGGTGAAACCAGACATCTGGATGTCCTTTCTCAGAATGGAAAATTCCGTCTTAAAGCAGATAGTAAGGCAGTTCAGTCAGAGTATACACTGTTATTGAATGACTTATCTATGTATAAGGGAGATATCGAAGCGGGAGCTTCCCTTGATACGGTTCTGATCTTTGAAGTATCACAGGAACAGGCTGCGGCAGAAAGCCTTGAGTTGATTATCTCTATGGATGGACAGGACGGAAGCATTACAATAAAATAATATATGTAGAAACAAGAAATCAGGCAGGCAGGCCGCAGTTTACGGTTTGTCTGCTTTTTTACTAAAGAAAGTAGGAGGTTCCAAATGAATCAACAGTTAAAACTTAAAATCCAGGAATCTCTTTCAGCAGTTTTACCGATTACCGGCATTGTTCTGGCATTGAGCATCATTCTTGTCCCCTTGGAGATTGATATGGTGGCCATGTTTTTTGTAGGGGCGGTAATGCTGATTGTAGGGATGGGTATGTTTCAGCTAGGAGCTGAGATGGCCATGAGTCCCCTGGGAGAGGGTATCGGTGTCCAGATTACAAAGGCAAAAAAAGTCTGGATCATGGCAGGGGTCAGCCTTCTGATGGGAATATTGATCACTATTGCGGAGCCGGATCTGCAGGTGTTGTCTAATCAGGTCCCCTCTATCCCCAATCATACACTGATTTTAACAGTGGCTGTAGGCGTGGGCATTTTTCTGGCATTGGCAGTGCTTCGTATTGTTCTGCACATTGAGCTGTCTGCTATGCTGATCGTACTTTACATAGGGCTGCTATCCTTTTCTTTTTTTGTTCCCAAGGAAGTCCTGGCGGTGGCCTATGACTCCGGCGGTGTAACCACCGGCCCCATGACGGTTCCTTTTATTATGGCATTAGGTGTAGGCCTTTCCTCGGTACGAAGTGATAAAAATGCATCCAGTGACAGTTTCGGTCTGGTGGCATTATCCAGTATAGGACCGATTCTGGCGGTAATGATACTGGGATTTTTTTATCGAAGTACAGAAGGCAGCTATTCCGGAGTGGAAATTGTAAATGTAGAAACCATGAGGGACCTTGCTCTGGCTTTTGGTCATGAGCTGCCTCATTATATAAAAGAAGTGGCTATTTCTATTTTTCCTATTGTCATGGTGTATCTGATTTTTCAGCTATTAACCCGGCGATATCAGGGAAGACAGAGAGTAAGGATTATGGTAGGTTTTGGCTATACCTACCTGGGACTGGTATTGTTCCTGTGCGGGGTAAACGTAGGGTTCGCACCGGTGGGAACCATTCTGGGAAGAGAGCTTGCGGCTACTGACCAGAGCTGGTTTCTGGTTCCTATTGGCATGCTGATCGGCTATTTTATTGTAAAGGCAGAACCGGCGATACAGATTTTGAACCGGCAGGTACAGTCGGTCAGTAATGGTATGATTTCTGCAAAATCTATGAACCGGGCTTTATCTATCGGTGTTGCAGTAAGTATTGGTCTTGCAGTTACCCGTATTTTAACGGGTATACCTATTCAGTTTATCGCTATCCCGGGTTATATTACGGCTCTTGTGATGTCTCGCTTTGTACCTAAGATATTTGTCGGTATTGCCTTTGACTCCGGTGGAGTAGCCAGTGGACCTATGACCTCCACCTTTTTAATCCCTCTGTGTATTGGAGCATGTGAGGCTGTAGGTGGTAATATTATGACGGATGCTTTTGGAGTGGTAGCTCTGGTTGCCTTGACACCTCTGATCGCGATCCAGATCATGGGAATTCAGTATCAGCTGAAATTGAGAAAACAGGCAAAGATTACCAAGCCGGAAAATCTGATTCCGGAAGACAGCGATATGATTATCGAAATCGAGGAGGAGTAGAGATGAATCCTAAAGAAAAACAAATACATTTTCGGACATTGATTTTGATTACCAGTCCCAAGCTGGCGGATAAGGCAATAAAACTGTTTCACACAGGCTCTATTCCGGTACAGTATCAGCTTAGGGGTGTGGGAACAGCTTCCAGTGATATGATGGATATTCTGGGGCTGGGAAGTCCGGATAAGACCTTGCTTGTTACGATTCTTCCCAAGATTTTTGCAGATAAGCTATTAAAAAAGGTAAAGAAAGAATTAAAGCTGGGAACTACCAACAGCGGAATCGCTTTTACCATGCCACTGTCAGGAGTAAACAATCTGCTGTTTCGTATGCTGGAAAAATTCACGCAGGATGAAGATAAGCCGGAGATGAAAAAGAAGGAGGAAGAAATAGTGATGGGAGAGATTAAGCATTCATTAATTGCAGCAGTGGTAAATCAGGGATATAGCGAGGCTGTTATGGATGCAGCCAGACAGGCCGGAGCAGGTGGTGGAACGGTAGTACACAGCCGACGATTGGGAGACACGGAAGCAATGGGTTTCTGGGGGTTAAGTATTCAGGAAGAAAAAGAGCTTGTTTTTATCGTGGCCGGAAAAGAACAGAAGCTGAAGATTATGCAGGCAATTGGAGAGAAATGCGGTGTTCACAGTGAAGCAAAAGGAATCGTAGTTTCTCTTCCTATAGATACAGTTATTGGAATAGAAAATGATGATGAGGGGTAGCCAACATGGCTAAACCTCATCTCAAAATCTCAGCCTGAAAATTTTCTAGAAAAAAAGAGAAAAAGCTGTTGACAGAGGAAAAAGGCTGTGGTAGTATGATTAAGCTGTCGCGGGGAACACTCCTTAAAAACAGCAGGCTTTAAGGAAGAAAAAGAGCTTCTTTAAGGACCGGAACCTTGACAAATAAACAGTAATGCAATCTCGAAAATTCTTAAAGAGAAGCTTTTTTCCTCTGGTCATTTAGAGGGAAGAAAAGCAGCTTTGAAAAAGCGAAGAGTTTTTGTAAGAACAAAACCTAAAAACAGTAAGGTTTCTTTTTTGAAAGAAAAGGAGACCAACGGAAAAGCTAACGTTTAGCTTGAGAGATTAAACATGAGAGTTTGATCCTGGCTCAGGATGAAC